>CAYSBL010000017.1:0-55882 GCA_964429295.1 uncultured Rikenellaceae bacterium | reverse complement strand
TAGTACAAATTGTTGCGATAATGTTCGTAATTGTTTCAACCTCACGCCTCACAACTCACGACTCACCCCCACCCCCCCCAAAAGCGACCTGTCATCCCTCGCCGGACCATATCGGGAAAAGTTGAGAACCCACACATTGGAAAACAATCAAAGCGAAATATGAGTAATCAGTGACTACGAGGCGAGGGAACCCATATATCTGCCAGTTACCATTTTTAACTCCTATAAACCGCACAAAACAGGAAATAAATATTTTAGTGAAATCACCAAGCAATTGATACAAAATTACTGCTTGAACAGTAAATATTAAACTACTACTGGTAGAATTCAATAAATACACTGATATTTACCGCCAAAACGGTAATTTGTTTGCGGGTCAGGTTCCTGTCCCGGGCTCGGACGCCGAACGTATCCCCTCCGCCACCTCGGGAAGAATGCCCATCTTTACATATACCGGCCTCACAAGCCTCTTCAGTTCCGGGAGACGTCTGAAAAATACCAGCGCTCCGATGAGACATGCCGCCCCGCCTATAAAGATTGTCCATGGTGTTCCAATAACCTTTGCCATCCACCCGGCCAGCAAGCTTCCGAAGGGCGCTGTGCCCATAAGAGCCATTGTATAGAAACTCATTACCCTTCCACGCTTGTCGTCATCAGCAATAGTCTGAATAATAGTGTTGCTGGCAGCAGTATGAGCCATCATTCCCAGCCCGGTAAAGAATATCATGAACATCGATATGACAAACGAATTGCTGAGCGAAATCGCTATCAGTCCTGCCGAGAGAAGCGCCGTGGCCGCTGGTATCAGCCGTCCGAGCTGCAATACTTTGTCGAGAGAAGCAAGATATACTGCTCCGATGAGCGCGCCTGCTCCTGCAGCGCCCATCAGAAAACCGTAAGTGTGCGAATCTCCCATCAGGACATCCTTGGCATATACCGGCATCAGCACCTGGTAAGATGCACCCATCAGGCTGACAAGTCCCAGCAGTAAAATAATGTGCTTTACAGGGGCAAAACCGAATACATAACCGAGACCTTCCTTCAGCTCACGGGAAATGGGAACCTTTTCTTTTCTTTCACGTGTCTCCTTCACTTTCATCATCAAAAGCGAGGCAATGACAAAGACGTAACTCACAGCATTGATGAGAAAGCATGATCCCTCACTCATGGCAGCAAGGACAAACCCGGCAACAGACGGTCCTATAAGCCTGGCGCCGTTGAACATCATGGAGTTGAGAGCTATGGCGTTGCCGATGTCTTCCTTGCCCTCAACCATGTCTATTACGAAGGAATGCCTGGCCGGCATATCGAAGGAGTTGATGCAGCCCAATGCAAGACTCAGCGCTAATATATGCCAGATTTCCAGGTTCCCGCTGATACTGAGCCATGCCAGGATGCCGGCCTGGATCATCGAAATAATTTGAGTCACAAGCATCACACGGTAACGGCTCCAGCGGTCAATCATAACACCTGCAAAAGGCGCCAGAAGAAATGAGGGGATAGTGCCTGCAAAACCTACCACGCCAAGCAGCACCTCCGAACCGGTCATCCTGTAGACAACCCAGGGAAGCGCTACCCTCTGCATCCAGGTTCCTATCAGCGAGACACTCTGCCCGCTGAAAAACAGCCTGTAGTTGCGGTGACGAAGCGACCTGAAAATTATGTTGGCTTTCAGCATGTGCCGGAGGCTTTTGTTTACATTATTTCGGATATCCGGGCTTTGCAAAAATATCGATAATTCCGAATCATGGCTGTTTTTACCAGTTGCAATTGTCAGCAGGAGAGTGGCGGTACCCTGGTTGCTATTGGGGATGTTCATAAGGAATCTCTCTTTCGATTCAATCACTGTAGGATACTGTACAGATATGAACCGGTTTAAACACTCCAATCAGAGCAACAGGGACGATTATTGATTTTTTATGACTATATATTTATTTTTCAACTTCAGTTTTTTAAAAAATAAAGCTTAATATTGCCCGAATCCATAAGTAATTGGTAAGTAATATTCGATAACCTTGTCATGATTCTGCAACGGATATAAAGACCTGTTTACTTTATGCTGAAAAACCTGCCTGAAGATGATGCACTAGCTTCCGGGATCCGGAAAGGCGACCGTGAGGCTTTTTCACAGTTTTTTGAAAAATACAGGAGGTTAGTTTATTACTTTTCATTGAAATACCTTGGCGACAGCGATGAATCGGATGAACTTGTCCAGTCTGTATTTGTAAGTCTGTGGGAGAACCGGCGTCTGATCGACAGGAAGAAATCGCTTAAAAACTACCTTTACAGATCGGTGGTTAACGCTATCTATAATTCTCTCAAAAAGCGGGCAGTAAGAAGGGCCTATCTGATCAGGGAAATTTCAAAACCTGAAGGCTCATCTGATCCTTATGTTCAGATCTTTGATAATGATTTCAGGGATAAACTGGACGATATTATCCTTTTGCTGCCTCCCCGGCAGCAAAAGATTTTAAACTACAGGCGTCTGGAAGGCCTGTCATCTGAAGAGATAGCCCAAAAGCTAAATATCTCCGTCCGGACCGTTGAAAACCAGATTTACAGGGCTACCAGGCTTCTTAAGGACATTTTCCGTTCTGAGGTTAAACCATAGCTGTTCTGTTAGTTAGTAAAGCCCCGAATTTTTTTTATTATTCGTGTGAGTAGTTTCCATCCCTGAGGTGTATTTGGAATAAATGAACACATACAACTGATGTCAAAAAGTAGCATCATTGAATCATTGCTGGCAGGATATATCGAAGGACGCCTTAGCCCTGAAGAGAAGAACCAGTTTTTTGATCTTCTGGCCGACAGCGCCAATGAATCTGTTTTCAGGAACCTCCTGATGAAAAACATCGATTCTTCCTCTGTAACAAACATCGGAACAGATAAGGAGAAGGATTTCTCAAACATTTACGGCAGGATAATTCAGGAGATCGATCTCAGGGATTCTGAAGAAGCAGAACTCAGGGCCATCAGAAGAAAATCAATCTACAGGCGATTGTTAATAAATATCACTTCAGCAGCAGCTGTTTTTGTAATTGCTTTCATTTCAGGAAGACTGTCAACCCGGAATGAGGCAGCAAAGACTGAAGATTCTTTTTCAACGTATGAGGTAAAGGCTCCATACGGTTCAAGGTCGGAGATCGGGCTTCCGGACGGAACGAAAGTGATCCTGAATGCAGGAAGCTTTTTAAGTTACAGGAACGATTACAACAATTCCAACAGGAATGTAACCCTTAAGGGGGAGGCATATTTCAAGGTCGCGAGGAATGAAAATATACCCTTTGTTGTAAATGCTGGTCCTCTTAACATTACAGCACTTGGGACTGAATTCAATGTCAAGGCCTACGATGATGAAAACTCAATTGAAACAACACTTGTAACAGGTAAGGTTGCAATTACTAGAGAAGTATCTGGCGATGAAACTCAAGCTATTGATCTGAATCCTAACCAGAAAGCAATTTTTATCAGGAATGAAGGGGGCTTCCTGCTTGAAGATTCAAAAGATACAGGTAAAGCCACAATAGAGCCTGTGCAGACCATCATGTCAAATATTCTGATTGCACCTCAGATCAATGTTGATCAGGTAGTTGCCTGGACAGAAGGTAAGCTTATATTAAGAGGAGAGAGCCTGGACAGGCTTTGCGTTGAGCTGGAGAGAAAATATGATGTTACCTTCATCTTCAGGGAAGAGGGTATAAAGAATTTCAGATTTACCGGTGTTCTTCTGGATGAAACACTGGAACAGGTACTCAATGTCATCAAACTGACTGCTCCGATTAGCTATTCGCTCGACGGCAAAACAGTATACCTGAGCTCCGATCAGCATTCCCTTATTGATTTTTCAAAATACATTAAATAAAATGACCCTGAAAACTAACTTAAACTTCCTGCCTATGATAAATCCGGAAAAATAAAAAGGGAAAAACAGTTCACGGCTGTTTTTCCCGGATACTAAGTTCATGTTAATTACAATTATGGCCAGATTCTGTCTATGGGCCACTCATGTTAAACTTAACACATTTCAAAATTATGAATAAGTTTTTGATTTATTATTCTTCGTCCCGAAGAATTCACAAAATGCTCCTATATATGAAACTTTCAACTATTCTGATGCTTGTATTTACTTTGAATCTTTCAGCAACAGGATTCGGTCAGATCTCATTTGAGGCTAAAAACAAGTCCATCAGGGATGTTTTTGAGATCCTTGAAAAGGGAACAAATTACCGCTTTTTCTATAATGACGATCTGATTTCTGTCGATAAGCTGGTCGATATGAATGTATCAGACCAGAACATTGAACAGATACTTGAAAAGCTCTTTGAATCTACTGGCTTGGGATACAGGGTATTGGAAAACAATCTCATTGTTGTGACTCCTGAGGGTGAGATGCAGCAAAACCTTGTAACCGGGAAAGTTACTGATGCATCTTCCGGAGAAGGACTGCCCGGAGTGAGTATAGTGGTAAAAGGAACTACTACCGGAGTCAATACAGATATAAATGGAAATTATTCAATTTCAGTTTCCAATACGGATGCAATTCTTACCTATTCATTTATTGGATATATTTTACAGGATGTACCTGTACGGGGCAGGATAAAGATCGATGTCAGCCTGGCTGTTGATGTAACCACACTTGACGAAGTAGTCGTGGTGGGTTACGGTACTCAGAAGAAAAGTGATATAACTGGTACAGTTACATCCCTCCCAAAGGAAAGACTTGAAAATGCTCCAAACATTAACGTTGCCCAAGCTATTCAAGGGTCAGTCCCGGGTATTATGATTCAACAATCCTCTGCAGGGGCAGCTCCCAGCGAAGTGATCATGATCAGGGGAAGAAATTCTATTTTGGCTGATAATAGTCCTTTGATTGTTGTTGATGGTATACCATATGGCGGTCAGATCAGGGATATTAGTCCGAATGATGTTCAATCCATCGAGATATTAAAAGATGCTTCTGCAGCCGCCATTTACGGTTCAAGAGGCTCCAACGGAGTTATCCTGATAACTACAAAAAGCGGATCAGTCAACAAAACATCAATAGCTTATGATGGTTACTATTCAGTACAGAAATTTGCCGCATTACCTGAGATAATGACAGGAGAAGAGTTTTATAACTTTAAGCAGGAAAGATTTGCCAATCAGATAACTCTTTCAGAACAGGAAGTATATGACACACGCAGTTGGAACGATTGGCTTGATTTGGGACTTAGAAAAGGTAACAGTCAGCAGCATAATTTATCAGCAAGTGGCGGATTTCAAAATACCAAGTTTTATATCGCAGGAAGTCTTCTTGATGTTAAAGGGATTGCTATAAATGACGACTATCAGAGAATTACTACAAGAATAAATGTTGACACTAAAGTTGCTGATTGGCTGAGTCTGGGTACAAGAACTCAATACAGCATGGATGACAGGAGCGGCGAGGGCCCAAGCATGTCTGGCCTTTTATGGACAAATCCTCTCACTACTGCCTATGACGAAAATGGTGACTTGACTATTTATCCATGGCCTGAGGACCTTACTGTAAGTAATCCTTTATCTCCAATTCTATACCTTAATACCAACAAATCAAATCAGATTGTGACCAATAATTTCGCAATTATTGATTTCCCTTTTTTACAAGGATTAAGCTACCGTATTAACACTGGTTTACGAATGAGATTTACTAATTCCAGTACTTATCGCGGCCGCAATACAGCGTCGGGCCTGGGTTCGTTGGGAAGTGCCAATACCGAGCGTGGACAATATGATAATACTGTAATTGAAAATATACTTTCATTTACCAGGAGTTTTGATAAGCATAACTTCTTTGCAACAGCGGTTTATAGCTATGAAAGAAACAATAGTGGCACTAATACGTTATCAGCTTCAAATTTTCCTCATGATTTTCTGAGTTTCTATTCTGCTGCACAGGCTGGATCCATCGAACCGGGTTACACCTACAATGATACAAAGCTTGTTTCACAAATGTTGAGAGTTAATTACTCTTACAATAACCGATATCTTGTCACTCTGACAACCAGAAGAGACGGATACTCAGGTTTTGGTTCACAAAAAAAATATGGAGTGTTTCCATCTGTTGCTCTGGGGTGGAATGCCCAGGAGGAAGAATTTTTCCCATTCAAGGATATATTCAACAGATTTAAAGTGAGAGGTTCCTGGGGATTAAACGGTAATCAGGCTGTTGGTGCTTATGAATCTATTTCAAGATTAGGATCATCTGACTATGTAAACGGGGAATCGACGGTTGCGGGATATACGCCAAGCGTTTTGGGACAGGACGAGCTTGGATGGGAAACCTCCAGTACTTTGAACTTTGGAATTGACTTTGGGATATTCAGCGACAAGATTTCAGGAGAACTAAATGCTTACAGAACCAGTACAACAGACCTCCTTCTTAACCGGACTATCTCCCCTGTTCATGGCATTAACTCTATTACCCAAAATATTGGAGAAACACAAAATTCCGGTTTCGAATTTTCTTTAAACTCACGAATTATTGAGAAAAGCAAATTCCAATGGAACCTGTCCGGGAACATGGCCTATGAAAAGAACAAAATTGTTTCATTATATGGTATAAAAGATGAAAACGGAAATGAAGTTGATGATGTCGTCAACAGCTGGTTCATTGGTAAACCAATAAGGGTAATTTATGATTTTGTCTGGGATGGAACTTGGCAGCTTGATGAGGCTGCTGAAGCTGCAAAATGGGGATCTCAACCTGGTTTTGTTAAACTGCGTGATGTCACCAAAGACGGTAAGCTTACAGCTGAAGACAAGCAGATAATTGGTCAGCAAGATCCTAAGTTATTGTGGGGGTTGACCAACTCATTTTCATATAAGAATTTCAAGCTCGATATCTTCATTCATGGTGTTCATGGTGTTACGAAAAATATCTTCCCTCTGTTGACAGATCTGGAAACTTTTTCTGTTATCAGGAGAAATACAACGAAAAAGAACTGGTGGACGCCTACGAATCCCACAAACGATTTTGTAATGAATAACCTTCAGGCAGAATACATGTCAGGAATTAGAGGTTATGTCTATGATCCTGCAAGCTTTATCCGGGTTAAAGACGTGTCATTGTCATATGAGTTTAATAGTGATCTGATTGAAAAAGCAGGTTTGTCACGGCTGAGAATCTACCTGACCGGAAGAAACCTTATGACTTTTACGAAATGGAGAGGACTTGATCCTGAACTTAGCGATCAGGAAGCGATTCCGTTGCAGAAGGAGTACGTTTTCGGACTAAGTCTTGGATTCTGATAAATTGTAACAAAAAAATACTACTATGAAAAATAAAATAAATAAAACTTTGATAATTCTGAGTGTCTTATCGTTAGTTGCATTTTCGTGCTCAAAAGATTTTCTGGAAGAAGATCCTCCTCATCTCATATCTACTGAGACTTTATATACAAGCATGGCCGGATTTGAAGCCGGGTTGAATGGTGTATATAACCTTGTCAGAATGGAAAGGGAGGGTGGAAATGGATGCAGAATGGAGATATTTATGAATGGTACTGACAACTTAGCACCAAACTCCGACTCAAAAGACCTTGGAAACTGGGGAGAGATACCAAGATTCTGGGGAGATAGATTAAATGCTCAGGATGTTGCAGTAAGAAACCATTTTCGCTGGCTTTATTCTGTTGTGAACGCTGCTAATACCATTGTTGTTCAGGCCCAAACGCGGGAGGACGTTAACTGGAACGGTTCTGGCGGAACCGCTGAGGAAAATAAAAATAGAATATTGGGAGAAGCCAGAGCTTTGAGAGCATGGGCTTACAGACATCTTTCAGGAACCTGGGGTGATGTGCCTTTGAATCTTGAAGAATCAAAAGGTTCTACAATAAAAACTGACTGGGTCAGAACTCCCGTTGCGGAGGTAAGAAGGCAAATCCTTAGCGATCTTTTATTTGCTGAAAAGCACATACCGGTTGAGCCGACCATGAGCGGCAGCATAACAAAAGGCGCTGTTCAGCATTATATCTCCGAAATGTATTTTTATTTCGACAAACCTGACAGTGCTCTTTACTGGGCTGATAAAGTGATAAATACTTCTAATTATAAACTTATAACCGAAAGGTATGGCGTAAGAAAAAACCAGCCGGGAGTAGCTGTTCAGGACATGTGGTATGAAGGGAATGAGAACAGGGACCAGGGCAACACAGAAGCTCTGTGGGTATTTCAGTTCCAAAAAGATGCACTTGGTGGCGGAAGCAGCAGTGGGGGGTGGAGAAGAATACACTGCAGCAGGTACGCTGATATGGTTGTAAATGGGGTCAGACCTCTTCGAAATACTTATGAAAGAGGTGGAAGAGGAGCTACCAGAATGTCGCTGACGAACTGGGCAATAAGCATTTATGAACCGCAGGACGACAGGGCTTCTCAGTATGCAATGAGAAAATTCTTTATTCTGAATGATGCCGCTGCCAATGCACCTTACCCTGCCGACCGTCTGCCTTCGGGATATAATTATGGTGACACCATTTGGTGTGAATGGGGCACCATTGGGGTAAATGAACTTGGCCCGACCAATAGAATAAACGTTAAAAGACCATTCATGAGGAAAGCTGAAGGATCTGATCCGGACAATGTAGATTCAGATGGCCGTCAGTACAATGATCAGCCTTACTTAAGATTGGCTGAAACCTACCTTCTGAAAGCGGAAGCTGAGTATCGCCTGGGTAAATTACCGGAAGCAGCTGAAACGTTGAATATTGTAAGACGCAGGTCTCATGCCAGCGAAATAACCCCGGATCAGGTAAATATTGATTTTATTCTTGATGAAAGATCAAGGGAACTGGTTGTGGAAGAACATCGCAGATATACTCTGATCAGATGTGGTAAGCTGATTGAGAGAGCAAAACTTTATAATTTCAACGGAGGTCAGTTTATTACCGAAAGGGATCAGCTATATCCAATTCCTCAGGAGGTAATAGATGCAAACCTGACTGGTGATATGCCTCAAAATCCCGGGTTTAATTGATACTTGGACATTAGCTAAAGGAAAAGAATTTGAATTTCTGTAAAAGTATCTTTTCTTTACAACATGATTTTTTACCCACCTCTCCGGCATTACTCCGAAGGGGTGGGTTTTATATAGAACATGTTGAAGAATAATTTATCCGGGAAAGATTTGTAATAATTTAGCAAACAGAATGATAGATTATTTTATTTGTAACTGATATAAAATATATAAAAATGAAAAAAATTTATTTTGTCCTGATATTCGTTTCGGCCATCTTTATTAATCCTGTTTCAGCACAGAACCGGAAAACTGAAGCCATTGAATCCTCCTGTCAGAATACAGCATTTTATGACGTCGCCCCTGTGCGTCAGAAATTCAGCAACAGGAAACCGAAAAATGTTATTCTGATGATCGGTGATGGAATGGGTATCGCTCAGATTTATGCAGGTATGACTGCAAACAGGGGTAACCTTTTCCTGAATAATTTTAAACATGCCGGATTCTCAAGAACCAGCTCGGCAAACCGTTATGTCACAGATTCCGGAGCAGGTGGTACAGCAATTGCAACCGGACATAAAACCAACAATTCATCAATAGGCGTCGATAGTGAAAAGAAGCCCGTCCCATCAATACTTGAAACTGCACAGGCTGCCGGATTTGCAACCGGAATCGTAGTAACAACAAATATTCTCGATGCAACACCCGCCGCCTTTGTCGCACATGTTCCCGACAGGAGCATGATGGCTGACATTGCTGTCGATTTTGCAGAAACCGGCCCTGATGTTTTCATTGGCGCGGGAAAAGAATATTTCAAAAACCGTAAGGACGGACGTGACCTGCTTTCAGAACTCACAGCAAAGGGATACGAAGTTTGTGATACCATAACAGAAATTGTAAAGGTAAGAAGCGGTAAACTCGCAGGTTTTGTTTCGGAGAACAGGGTGAACAAACGAGGTGATCAGCTTAAGGTAACCACGGGAGTGGCTCTCGACATTCTTGATGACTGCAAAAAAGGTTTTTTCCTTGTGGTTGAAGGTTCGGAGATAGACGGTGGAGGCCATAGTAACGACATGGCCTTTACAGTTGAGGAAATGCTTGATTTTGACCAGGCTGTCGGCAAAGCCCTCGAATTCGCGGAAAAAGACGGCAAAACCCTTGTTGTCGTGACTGCCGACCATGAAACTGGCGGACTTACTCTTGTTGACGGTGAACCGTCAACAGGAAAAATAACCGGACGCTTTTCCACATCAGGCCATACAGGATTAATGGTTCCTGTGTTTGCCTATGGCCCTGGAGCAGAAGTATTCGGCGGAATTGATGAAAACACTTCTTTTTTTAATAAATTTATAGGCTTGTTGAGACTGGAGCAATAACATTTAAACCCGTTGCAATGAAATCAATCATTAAACCCCGTGTTTTCAGACTGGCATCGTTTATTGTTTTTTGCCTGGCACTTCTGTCATGCTCCGGAAATGAAGAATTTTCATCAGTCCTGCTTCTCGATAAGGATTGGATGATCCAATCCTCCGCCAAGACCGGAATGACCGGTGAAGATCTGTCGGGTTCCATGGGAGGACTCGACGGATGGTTCCCGGCTGAAGTGCCCTCAACGGTTTTCGGATCGCTCGTTAAAAACGGTCTTTATGGCAACGTTTTCTTCGGGAAAAATATGGAAAACGTTGATGCCACGGAGTTTCATGGATCCTGGTGGTACCGGAGAAGCTTCAGGACCGGAAACCCTTCTTCATCGACCCATATTCTTGATTTTGATGGCATTATATACAGGGCCAATATCTGGCTGAACGGGATTCAGATCGCATCAGCCGACACTCTGAAAGGTGCTTTCAGGCAGTTTTCAATAAATGTAACTGATCTTATCAGGAAGGATTCTGAGAATTTTCTTGCCTTCGAGGTTTTTCCACCGGCGGCAGGTGATCTGACCGTTGGTTTTGTCGACTGGAACCCCGAAGCCCCCGACCGCGGAATGGGAATTTGGCGCGAGGTGAGACTCCGCTCTTCAGGCGACGTTTCCCTCAGATACCCCTTCGTCCTGACTGAACTCGATACCGCTAACCTGGACCATGCTGACCTTACAGTTACCTGCGAAGCTACAAACAACAGCAATAAAAAATCATCAGGATTTGTTAATGTGACAATCGGAGATGGGATCAGTCTGAAACAAAAAGTTATGCTTTCTCCCGGTGAAAAGAAACTGGTTGAATTCACTCCTGAGGATTACCCGGAATTAAGTATCGATAATCCAAGGGTCTGGTGGACCCACGATCTGGGTGAACCTGAACTGTATGACATGAAAGTTGAATTTGTCACTACAGGTGGAGTGAGCGATATAGTTTCTGCAAGGTTTGGTATACGCGATATTTCAGAATATACTTTCACGAAATACGGCAGGGAACATAACGGTTATATCCTTAACGGTAAGAAAATACTGATAAAAGGTGGTGGCTGGGTCGACCAGCTGTTCCTGATGCCCGACTCCGTAAAGCTTGAGCGTCAGGTTGAGTATGTAAGGCATATGAATCTGAATACTATACGTCCCGAGGGTTTCTGGGGCAATAATCACGACCTTTATAATATCTGCGACAGGCAGGGCGTGCTTATTATGACAGGCTGGAGCTGCCAGTGGGAGTGGCCCGAATACTGCGGGAAAAAGGAATGTGACGACCTTTACGGCTGCGTTCAGACACCTGAAGAGGTTGCACTCGTTGCTGCATCGTGGAAGGATATGATAAAATGGCTGCGGAATCATCCCAGCATCTTTATGTGGATGACCGGGAGCGACATGCTGCCTCTTCCCGAGCTTGAAAAGAAATATATTGATATCCTTACTGCTGACGATCCGACACGGCCGATGGTCACTTCTGCGGCAATGAAGAAAAGCACTGTTTCGGGATGGTCGGGAATGAAGATGGAAGGCCCGTACGAATATGTTCCGCCGGTTTACTGGTACATCGATACCCTGCATGGAGGAGCCTACGGCTTTAATACCGAAACAGGTCCCGGAGCCCAGGTACCTCCTGTTGAGTCGATACGCGAAATGATCCCGGAAGCTTCTCTCTGGCCTCAGGACGATACCTGGGAGTTCCATTGCGGCAGGAATCAGTTCCAGACTCTCGATCGCTACAATAATGCCATGAATGAAAGGTTTGGAACTCCGGCTTCCCTGGATGAATACTGTACAAAGGCCCAGCTTTTGAACTATGAATCGATAAGACCGATGTTCGAAGCTTTCCAGGTGAACCGCTATGAAGCCTCCGGTATTATTCAGTGGATGCTGAATTCCTCATGGCCCAAACTGATCTGGCAGCTTTACGGCTTCGACCTGCTTCCGAATGCGGCTCTCTACGGGACCAGAAAAGCCCTTCAGCCCCTGCAGGCAATCTACGACTATGGAAAAAACGAGATAATTGTTTCCAATACTTCCCTGCAAAGTCATGATAACCTTAACCTTAAGGTGAGGGTGTTCAATCTCGATATGACAGAAATGCTTAATCGTGATATCCTTTTCGACCTTGGTTCAGATGAGTGCAAGGTGGTATTCAGTCTCCCGCATAATATTGACGGACTCACCAAAACGTATTTTCTGGACCTCAGGATCACTTCTGACAGCAGCGAGACTCTTGCAATAAATCAATACCTGCTTTCCACTACAAAGGACGAACCTGACTGGGACCGGACCCAATGGTATTATACCCCGACAAAAAGACAACAGGATCTCAGGCAGATTAACAACCTGCCGGATGTGAAGCTGAATTCGGATCTTAAATCTGAGAATAGCGGCGATAAAACCGGATTGTCCGTTGTGGTTGAGAATCCATCGGAACTGCTTGCCTTATCGGTGGAACTGATGATTCTCGATGCTGAAACCGGGCATTTCATTGCCCCGGTTTACCTTGATGATAACTACTTTTCGCTTTTACCCGGGGAAAAGAGGACCATTAAAGGATATTGCTACAACAGCGATCTGAAAGGTAAATCTTTGAAACTGAAGGTCAGCGGGTTGAATCTAAGGTAATACCAGGTTTGCAGAGGGTTTGTCAGAAAATCATCGCATCATACACGGCCTGCAGTATCTGCGACCTGATATTCATCTCCGACAGCTTGTTGTTGTTCCTTGTAGGATGAACCCTGTTAGAAAGGAATACATAAGTGATTTCATTCACGGGATCCATCCATACAAAAGTGCCTGTATAGCCTGAATGGCCGAAGCTTTCCGGCGGGGCGCCCTTTGCAGGATAGGATTCTGCATCGCTAACTTCGCTGTTGTTGAGAAGAGGTTTGTCAAATCCCAGTCCCCTGCGGTTATCGTTTTCAGGAAACTGTACCCTGGTGTATCGCTCCATCACATCCCTGCTGATTATCTGTTCCCCGCCGTATTCCCCCATACGCCTGTACATTTCCATAAGCTTCATCAGGTCGTTGGCTGTGGCAAAAAGTCCGGCATGCCCCGATATCCCTCCAAGCATTGCGGCGCCTTCATCATGAACGGTGCCATGAAGAAGCTGACGGCGGAACAGTGAATCATACTCCGTGGGAACAATCCGTTCCAGCGGGTATTTTGGAAGCGGATTGAAGCAGATGTCATAGGCTCCCAGTTTGTGATATACATTTTCCGTAACGAATTCATACCACTTCTCACCTGTCAGATGGCCGATAATACCAGTAGAGATAATAAATGTAAGATCAGAATATACGTATTTTTTTGGCCCGAGAGGACTCTCCCTGATTTCCTCCATGATCTTCTTCCTGTAGTTTTTGTGTATGAACAAATCATCGGCCACTTTAATGGGAAAATGTTCCGACTGCTCATGACTGAAAGTCCGCCGCTTGAATGACGAGTCTGCCCTTACCGTTTCCTTCCAGAAGGGTATCCAGTCCCTCATTCCGGCCTGATGAGCAAGCATATCTTTCATGAGAAGCTTCTCCTTGTTTGAATTCCTGAAATAATCGAGATAATCACCAAGCCTGTTGTCGACGGAGAATTTCCCCTGCGAGTCGAGCAGCATCAGCCCGGCAAGCGTTGATGAAACCTTGGTTACAGATGCAAGGTCAAAAAGATCCTCTTTCCAGACCGGAGTATGGTTTTCATATGTATGGTAGCCGTATGTCTTATGAAACACCACTTTGCCTTTTCTTGCAACCATCACTTCACATCCCGGATATGCTTTTGCCTCCAGTCCTGTATTTACAACAGAGTCAATACTGCTGTAAAGCCTGGGAGTAGACAGACCTGCATTCTCAGGAAGAGCATAGCTGAGCCTGATATTACCTGTTGTCATGATACCTGAACCTGCCGGCATTATTCCTGCTATCCCTGACTGAAGTGTCCCTTTAGCCCCAATGCCCCCAAAAATAAGCTGTGCCGACAGATCCTGCGTGTAGTTATTGTCTTCGTATGCAAGAAGAATGGCATCCGCCTTTGCAAATTGGTCAGTTATGCCCGGAAGGTAAGGGTTCCCGAAGACCACTACAATCGTTTTTGAGGTACTTCCCGCTTTGTCAAGGATAAGGGAAATATCAGAGTTTCCCCGGGTAAGTACTGAAGAATCAGCATTTTCAAATACGCCGGCTATCACAAGGTCGTAGTCCTTCAGCTTTTCTGCCAGTTTTCCTGCCTCCGTTTCATCTGAAGGATCGCTATTGAAAAGATCGGCGGGAAGATAATCCTGCACTCGCTTCTGAAATTGGGTGATCCCTTTATGGTTGAAAGCTACAACAGCCGTTTTCAGATCCTTCAGATCCCTGACAGGTAGTAAACTGCTTTCATTCCTGATCACAGTAAGGGCGTTTGAATACAGATCGATGACAAGAGCTTCCAGCGAAGGCTTTGACAGCTCATCCCTGAGGTTATGCTCTTCAACGGGCATGAATCGCGACAATCCCGCCCAGTATTTGGCTGACAGTATCCTTCGGCACTGTTCATCAATCTCCTGCTGTGTTATGATCTTCTTTTTTACTTTCTCAATTATCTCCTTCACAGTGTTTTCGGGATCACCTGTTGAAAGCGGAATGAAGGTTCCGGCTTTCAGGGAAAGAGGAAAATCGCGTGAGACAGCAATAATGCCATTCCGCAGCAGGCTTTCCCTGAACAGGATCTCGTTATTCACGGGTTGTCCGGGAGAATTGAGGCTAACAGTAACACCCGCCCTTTTATACTGCTCTGAAACAGCCTTGCCCATAAGCCTTATCAGCTCGTCATTATGCACCGATCCAAGGGTGATCCTCGACGGGAAACTGATAACACTGTCCATTTCCAGTCCGGGCCTCTTATCATTTTTCCGTATTATGAGAAGGGGAACCTCGCTTGCTTCCTGGTAATAATTTACCATAGCGGCAAGCCTTTCAGGCTTTCCTGCAGGTAAAATGATCCCGCCGGCAAGGTTCTTTCTTACAATGTCGCTGATCCTTATGTATTGCTCAATCTCATCACCCGGCTGAACTTCAAGCCATATAAGCTGGCCGATCCTTTCCTCTGGGGATAGTGATCTGAATACAGAATCAACCCATGGATGATCAG
Source organism: uncultured Rikenellaceae bacterium (assembly GCA_964429295.1). GTDB lineage: Bacteria > Bacteroidota > Bacteroidia > Bacteroidales > VadinHA17 > LD21. The sequence goes on along the minus strand of CAYSBL010000017.1, from coordinate 40,373 downwards.
TGAATTCGAGAAAAGGATAAGGGATATCCTGTGAACTGAGCGACTGGATTCCGATACCCAGAGTAATTATAGCAGCGATGAAGAATGACCTTGGATGCATATCTTTTTATTGGGATTTTATTGATTCTTTTTTCTTATTTTTTTCTCCGTGGATCTCCGTGTACTCCGTGGTTAGTTTTTTTTTTCACCACAGAGAGCACAGAGGTACACAGAGATGAAATCCATTTCACATTATCAGATTTTGTTGATTCTTTTTTATTTTTTTTCTCCGTGGTTCTCTGTGTTCTCCGTGGTTAGTTTTTTTCTCCATGATTTCCTGTGTTTTTCCTGGTTATTTTTTTTCATACAATATTACTATATTTCAAGCTTTATCTACCCTTGATGAATAAGCCTCTGTTCAGATTATTTGCAGGTTTTCTGGCACTGATCATAACCAGTTCTGATCTGCTTCATGCACAGGTTGATGTGAAACTTTCGGGAACTGCTTCCGACAAACTCAAAGCCTGGAAGAACCCCCTGACAGAATGGAACCATATCGCTAAACCCCTTGTCGATTCACTGAAGGTCGAAAAAGAAAACAGAACAATGAGGATATGGTTTTCACCCGGACTTTCATACTACCCCTTCAGGGAGGAAAGCTGCAGGCTTTTCAGGGAATCGATAGTCAGTTCACTGGGAAGAAAATTCAGGAAATACGATATTGAGCTGATTACAAATACCTACCGGATTGAACAGCTCGTTCCGAACTACTTTCGGAAGGACTTCCCTGTCGATTCGTCCTGGTTCCCGGCCGCTGATCGCGAAAAAAGGATCCTGGTGAAAAAACTTTCTGACGATCAGCCTTCCGCAGGGCTTTACGGCAACTCCATAGCCCTCTGGCACAGCCATGGCTACTATTATGAGATGTCGCTCGACCGCTGGGAGTTCCAGCGTGCAAAGCTGTTCGGCACCGTGGAGGACGTTTCCATTACAGGATATGTTTTGCCCTACCTCTCACGGATGCTTGAAAATGCGGGGGCAACAGTCCATATTCCAAGGGAACGGGATATGCGGACCGAGGAAGTGATTGTCGATAACGATCGTTCATCGCCTGGTTCCGTGTTCAGCCTTTCTTCGGAGAAAGATAAAGAAGCTGTTCAAAAAGGCTTCATCCTTACAGATACTGTTTTCACGGATTTCAACCCTTTCAGAAATGGCAGTTCCATGAGAGTGGTTGATGATACTGCTTTCTATATTCCCGATATTCCGTCGGCTGGCGATTATGCAGTGTATGTTTCATGGCCCCTTTTCCCGGATAACACTGAACAGGCGCGGTATACAGTCAATCATACCGGAGGTTCGACCGTTTTTTCAGTTGATCAGACGATGGGAGGGGAGACCTGGATTTATCTCGGGACTTTCAATTTCCATAATGGACTGAACCCGAAAACCGGTTCGGTAATGGTAAGCCGCAACAAGGGGGCCTCCGGCTTTCTGGCGATAGATGCTGTGAAATTCGGAGGAGGAATGGGAAACGTTGCCCGCAGACCTTCACCGGAGATTTTAAAAAACCTGCCCTCACGCCTCGACGGAACTGCGGATACCGGCGGAAATGTTACAGCGGCCGGAACAGATTACTCCTGGAAAACCAGCGGGATGCCAAGGTTCATCGAGGCATCAAGATACTGGCTCCAGTATGCAGGAATGCCCGACTCGCTGGTCTATACCCCCACCGGCAACAGGAATGATTACAATGATGATTACCAGTCGAGGGGTTTGTGGGTTAACTATCTGATGGGAAATCCATACCCGAAGACTTCCCGCGGAGAAACCGGCGGACTTGGATTACCGGTCGACCTGTCGCTTGCTTTTCACAGCGATGCCGGAGTCACTCCCGGCGATTCGATAATTGGCAGCCTTGCAATATTCCATACAACCGTCGACGGCGGAATTTATCCTTCCGGTGTTTCAAGGTTGTCATCGAGGGAATTTGCAGATATAGTCCAGACTCAGATAGTGGAAGACATAAGGCGTGACTATGAACCGGAATGGACCAGGAGAGGGCTCTGGGACAGGCCCTACTCGGAGGCAAGACGTCCAAACGTTACATCAATGTTGCTTGAGCTTCTCTCTCATCAGAACCTGGCCGATATGAAGTTCAATCTTGATCCGCGGTTCAGATTCAGTGTCTCGAGGTCAGTTTACAAAGGCATTCTAAAATACCTGGCGTTTGCAGAAAAACGTCAGTATGTTGTCCAGCCGCTGCCCGTAAAAGGTTTTGCCATCACAACGGCGGGAGGAAAAAAGATCCGGCTGTCGTGGAGGCCGGTGACCGAAGCGGCTGAACCTTCATCGGCCCCTTCAGGGTTCAGGGTTTACATGAAGCGGGGCTGCAATGGTTTCGACAACGGAATTATGATTCAGGATACCAGTCTTGATATGGAACTACCGGCTTATGATGAGGTTTTCTCATTTAAGGTCACTGCGTTGAACGACGGAGGCGAGAGCTTCGATTCGGAGGAACTGTCGGTGGGGATCAGGAGCAACAGCATGGGGAACGTGCTGGTGGTGAATGGCTTTGATCGTGTCAGCGGACCAGCCTGGGTGGATAAAGGAATTTCAGGTATCGCATGGTGGGACGATCGAGGGGTGCCTTATAAATATGATATGATCTCCATAGGGGATCAGTATGATTTCAACAGGGAAAATCAATGGCTCGACGACGATGCCCCGGGATGGGGCGCATCTTACTCCGACATGACAGGGAAGGTGGCCCCGGGTAATACATTCGATTTCACTTATACCCACGGGAAATCGATATTGAATGCGGGCTATTCATTTTCTTCGGTTTCGGACGAGCATTTTGAATCATCGGACGAATGCACGGCTGGTTTCGATATTTTAGACATCATTCTGGGAGAGGAGAAATCAACTCCCTCATTCAGGGATACCTCACAGCTGGATTTCAGGATATACACTCCTGAATTTATGGACAGGATTGGAAAGGTCACCGCTGAAGGCAAGTCAGTGTTCATGTCAGGCGTTTATGTGGGTTCCGACCTGATGGCAGACAATGACTCCATAGCTCTGAAGTTTGCAGAATCGACACTTCATTTCATCCCTCGTACAGGACATGCCGTCAGGACGGGAAAGGTTTATGCAACAGATTATGCAAAACCTCATTTCGAAGGATCCTTCAGCTTCAATACCGGTTTTTCGCCTTCGGTTTACACTGTTGAGGCTCCCGATGCAATAGAACCCTCGGGTAAAGGTGCTGTGACTTCGTTCAGGTATTCCGAAAACAACTCATCAGCCGGAGTGGCATTCAGGGGACGTTATAACATTGTTATAACGGGCTTCCCGTTCGAAACTATCCCGGATGAGAATGACAGGGATAAGTTAATGAATCAGATTCTTGAATTCTTAAATAAGAAATAATACATCATGGAAAAACTCATTACAGCTTTCATACAATACAGAGAAACCCAGTGGCTATGCAAAACCGCCGTTTCATTGAGAAAGTCGGGAACGGTTGAAAGCATTGTGATAGTGGGAGAGGAGGACCCGCGGGGCAGTTCATGCTGCCCTGACACCAGTTTTCTGCAGGCTGCCGTAATAACTTCAACAGCTGCCATAAAGGCGATGGCGGAACTGGCTGACAGCGAATATATTCTTATCTACACAAAAGCATTTCCCCTCCAGGTTGGCCAGTTCGCACTTCAACGAATGATGCAGGTCTGCCGCGACACGGATGCCGGAATTGTATATTCCGATTACCGCGAAAACCGTAAAGGCGAACTTAGCGCTCATCCGGTTATCGATTACCAGGAGGGCAGCCTTCGGGATGATTTCAATTTCGGATCGGTGATGCTCTGGAAAGCGGCGGCATTTAAGGAAGCTTGCCTGGAAATGGATCAGGATTACAATTTTGCCGGATTATACGATCTCCGCCTCAGGGTATCAGAAAAGCATCCTGTAATACGTATCCCGGAAATGCTTTATACTGAAGTGGAACCCGACATGCGCCTGTCAGGAGAAAAGCAGTTTGACTATGTTGATCCTAAGAACAGGGAGGTTCAGATTGAAATGGAAGCAGCCTGCACTTCACATCTGAAAAGGATAAACGGATGGCTTGCACCGGAGTTCAGGGAGATCAGCTTCGATACTGAAGAGTTCCCCTTCGTAGCGTCGGTTATTATTCCCGTCAGGAACCGGGTGAAAACCATAGGCGATGCCATCAGTTCTGTTCTCTCGCAGGAAACAGATTTCAAATATAATCTTATTGTGATCGACAATCACTCTACCGACGGTACAACTGACAGGATCCGCGAGTTCAGCGAAAAGGACGACAGGGTAATTCACATTATTCCGGAACGCCTCGATCTTGGGATCGGCGGTTGCTGGAACGAGGGCGTATTCCATGAACTTTGCGGAAAATTTGCAGTCCAGCTCGACAGCGATGACCTGTATGCCGGCAATAAGGTGCTGAGCACAATAGTCGAAGCCTTTTATACCCAGAAATGCGCCATGGTTGTGGGATCATATAAAATGGTGAATTTCAACCTTGAGGACCTCCCTCCTGGCATAATCGATCACCGGGAATGGACACCCGGCAACGGAAGGAATAATGCCCTGAGAATTAATGGTCTGGGCGCTCCAAGGGCATTTTACACTCCTGTCTTAAGGAGCATAAGGGTGCCAAATGTAAGTTACGGAGAGGATTATGCAGTCGGTCTTGCAATCAGCCGTGAATATCGCATAGGAAGAATCTATGAACCTCTGTACCTGTGCCGCAGATGGGAGGGGAATACCGACGCGGCCCTCGATACGGCAACCGTAAACGCCCATAACCTTTATAAGGACAGGCTCAGGACTATTGAGCTGCTTGCCAGGAAGAAAATGAACAGGATAAAATAATCCGGACAGAAAACCTAGATAATGTACTCCGACAGGATCAACGAATTGTTTTCTGAACAGCTTAACAACTGGGAGCTGGCAAGGATGAATTACATGGGACTCTCCAAAGTCAGAACGAAAAAACTTGCCTTTGACGGTTTCGAGATTCTGATCCAGTTCAATCCTGCCCGGATAACATCATCCTCAGCTAAAGTGGACGCAGGCTCTGTTAAGCAGCGCCCATGTTTCCTGTGCGGCAATAACCGGCCAAAGGAGCAAAAGGAAATCCCTTTCGGGGATGATATGATTATTCTTGTTAATCCTTATCCCATCTTCCGGCGTCATCTCACGATTCCTTCCGTATCCCACACCGATCAGAGGATCCATGACAACTTCAGAAAATTGCTCTCTGTTTCGCAGGCAATGCATTTATATAATGTGTTTTATAACGGTCCTCAGTCGGGAGCATCAGCCCCCGACCATTTGCATTTCCAGGCAGGTAACATAGGATTCCTGCCTGTCGAAATGGATTTTACCGGCAGAAAGCATGCCAGTCTTGTTTCTTCGGAACCCGGGCTTGATATCTGGAAATGGGAGAGTTATAAAAGGGGAATAATTACCCTGAACGGGAACGACGGAGAAAAGCTTTCCCGGACGTTCGTAAAACTGTTTGAACAGCTTGCCCTTCTTCAGCCGGAAAGGCCTGAGCCTATGCTGAATATACTTTCGGGTTATTCAGCTGATGAATGGACTGTACACATCTTCCCCAGGAAAAAACACAGGCCTGAACAGTTTTTTTCATCAGGGGATGACAGGTTGCTGATAAGCCCTGCGGCGGTCGACCTTGGGGGAGTCCTGATCACACCAAGGGAAGAGGATTATGAAAAAATTACCCCCGGGGATGTAGTTGATATTTTCAGCCAGGTTTGCTTTAGTGATATTGAAATTGAGGAAGTTATAAAAGGCATAGTATGATTGAAAAAGGTAGGGTGCCTGAAATTCAGGTTGGTATTTTTTCAGAAAAAGAAATTGGATTTACACTTAATGGTGTTTTCCTTGAGAAGGCATCAGGAAAGAACTTGTCAGGCTTATGGACTGCAACCGTGAATGGTGACAGAATAAGACTCTCGAACGGTGATCAGGAATACCTGGCAGACAGCCCGGTCGACATGGTTCCTCACGATCAGAAGGCCTCATCGCTGGTTCTGCACGGAGTGACCATCGGCGTTGGGTTCCACTGGCAAAGACAGGAGGATCAGGTTTTCAGGGGAAGCCTCAGGATTTTGGCAAAAAATGATACACTGACCGCGATAAATGTTGTATCGGTCGAAGAATACCTGATAAGCGTGATATCTTCGGAGATGAATGCAACATCATCTGAGGAGCTCCTCAAGGCACATGCGGTCACTTCAAGAAGCTGGCTCCTTGCCCAACTTTCCGGGAACCCCGGTCTTCAGACCGGGGGCCATCAGCATAGGGGCTCTCAGCATAGGGTCCATCAGGCTGAGGGTAGCAGGTATACCTCCTGCATAAGGTCTGCCGATGAGATAATCAAATGGTATGACCGTGAGGATCATGTTGATTTCGATGTATGTGCCGACGATCATTGCCAGAGATACCAGGGAATTACCCGTGCATCTTCACCCGTGGTGGTGAAGGCTGTAAATGAAACCTTCGGCGAAGTTCTTACCTTCAACGGATCTATTTGCGACGCACGCTATTATAAATGCTGCGGAGGTTTTACTGAGCTTTTCGAAAATACCTGGGAACCTGTGAATCATCCATATCTGCAGGGAATAATAGATAATCCGGAACCACCGGTGGGATTCAGAACCGACCTGTCGGTTGAGAAAAATGCCAGGGAGTGGATTCTGGGAAATCCCGACTCCTTCTGCAACACAACTGACAAAAAAGTCCTCTCCCAGGTGCTGAACGATTATGACCAGGAGACAAATGATTTTTTCAGATGGAAAGTGGTGTATTCCCAGGATGAGCTGAGCAGGCTTGTCAGGGAACGCACAGGCATCGATTTTGGAACTATCAATGCCCTGGTGCCAATTCAGAGAGGTCCTTCGGGCAGGATCAGTCGGCTCAGGATTGAAGGGAGCAGGAAATCAATGACGATTGGGAAGGAACTGGAGATAAGAAAGTCGCTTTCAAAATCGCATCTTTACAGTTCATGTTTTGTAGCGGACAGGGAAGATGAAGGGGATGAGGTCAGGTTCGTAATTCGAGGAGCCGGCTGGGGACACGGTGTGGGCCTTTGCCAGATAGGAGCTGCAATGATGGGCGAAAGGGGATACTCATACCGCGACATCCTGATGCATTATTTCAGGGATGCGGAATTTGAAAGAATTTATGATCCTGAAACGAATAATCTTAAAAGCGAATAGTCACACACGAAACTTTCAGTTTTATGAGTCAGAGAAAAGAACGCTCTCCATGGGCGTGGGTCCCCACCCTGTATTTTTTCCAGGGAGTACCCTATAGTATAGTCATGACCACTTCGGGTCTGATTTACAAGACAATGGGTATCTCCATTGCTTCATTCGCCTTCTGGACCAGTGTGCTATATCTGCCATGGGCAATCAAGCCCCTCTGGAGTCCTTATATCGATGTGGTATCAACCAAGCGTAACTGGGTGGTCTGGACACAGTTGCTGCTCGGGGCAGCCTTTATTGCGGCAGGAATGGTAATGCCGCTTTCCTTCTTCTATCCCCTGAGCCTTGCAGTGTTCGCCCTGATTGCGATTTCTTCGGCAAGCCACGATATCGCTGCCGACGGCTTTTATATGTACGCCCTCGACCAGCATCAGCAGTCGTTCTTTGTGGGAATACGCTCCACCTTTTACAGGTTTGCAATGCTCACTGCCCTTGGCCTGGTGCCTGTGCTGGCAGGTACAATCCAAAAGAATACCGGGCTTGATCCGGTTACCTTCACTGCCAGATCCGTTTCACCGGAACAGTTTGTTCCGGTAAATCCGGATGAGATAAGAAGTGGTCCGCCACAGGAGAAGCCTGCCGTGCTTATCTTTCCCTCTGAGCTCACTGTTCCTTTATACCAGGAAGGCCAATCAGTAATCGATTCGGCCGTAGTTTACATCGCATTGTCGGCACCTCCGGAGGAGGGCGAAACAGTTGTTGTGAACCTTTCCAGGGAGACTGGAAGCAAGGATATCGACCTTTCACGAAACACAACCGGCCGTTTTGAATTTAACAACAGTAACTGGAATAAGCCGGTGGCAGCTGCGGTAAAGGTGAATCATAACCTTACCGGAGAGACCTCCACTCAATTCCTGATAACCGCAGGAAATATTGCCTTCAGCTGGACTGCATCTCTTATAATACTGGGATTTGTTCTTCTGGCAATTGCAATTTACAACAGGATAATATTGCCGCACCCCGATGAGAAAAAGACAGAAGAGAGAATGGGATGGAAGGTCTACAAGGAAGTGTTTGTCTCATTCTTTACCAAACCGGGAGTTGGACCGGCGCTGGTGTTCTTCCTCTTTTACAGGCTCGGAGAATCGCAGCTGCTCAAGGTGGCAACCCCTTTCCTTGTCGATTCACGCAGTGCAGGCGGAATAGGCCTTACCTCGGCACAATACGGGATCATTTACGGCACAATCGGAATGCTGAGCCTTACTGTCGGAGGTATTCTGGGAGGAATAATGGCAGCCAGGGTAGGACTCAGGAAGGTCATCTTCATGATGGCATTATGGATTAATGTTCCCAGTGCTGTCTATATCTATCTGGCTCATTTCCAGCCAATGCCGGGGGATGTCCTGGTTTATCTTTCTATTGCCTTTGAGCAGTTCGGCTATGGCTTCGGTTTTACTGCCTACATGCTTTATATGCTTCATTACGTGGGGGAAAGTAAATTTAAAACAGCCGAATATGCAATAGGAACATCACTTATGGCCCTGGGAATGATGCTTCCGGGAATGATCTCCGGAGTCATGAAAGAGTACCTTGGCTATGAGAATTTCTTCATTTACGTTATAATCTGTTCTATACCAGGAATACTGGCAATAAAATTTCTTAAAATTGATCCTGCTTTCGGGATAAAAAAGGAAACGGGAAAAGGGATCAATTAAATCAAAATGAAGCTTACTTCAGTGAAAGTTAATTTTTTAAATTTTGTACTTACCCCCTTCCCAACCTTCCCCCAGGGGGGAAGGAGCATGAAGCTCTTCCACCAAGGGAGAAGGAGTATGCAGCTTTTCCCCCTTGGGGCCTGTCTGCCGAAGCGGCAGCGCAGGCAGGGAAACGGGAAAGGGGGTCAATGAAAACCATATGAAACTTTTGATTATTCAAATTCAAAACCGATACTCATAAAATAAACCATAACCCAATGAAGAAGGCCATCTTTTCAAAAGTAGAACAGTCGTTCTACGATGCCTCCGGCAGGAACGATTGTACAACTCCAACCCCTTACATAGTGGTCCGCAATGTCCCCGATCTTGGATTGCTTACTTCCCTGCGCTTCCTGGAGTGGGTGGATAGCAATCCCGAAGGTGTGATAAGTCTGCCGACCGGCAAAACTCCAGAATATTTTATCAAATGGACAACCAGGCTCCTCAATGGATGGGACGACAGGGAGAACCGGGCCCTGATGGAAAGGTACGGCCTTTCACTTCAAAGGAAGCCTTCGCTGCGGGGACTGAGATTTGTGCAGACCGAGGATTTTTACCCGATCGACCCTGGTCAGCATAACAGCTATTATCATTATGTAACAAGCTTTTATATCAGTGGATTTGATCTTGATCCCTCAAAATCGCTTCTGATAAATGCCAATGAGATACAACTGGCTCAGGGAAAACATTTCACTGAAATATTCCCTGATAACATCATCGATCTGTCTCTCAGAAACAGGGAGGCCGGATCGAGGCTGGAGAAGCTGCAGCAGGAATCCATATTCAGGATCGACAACTGGTGCACCTCCTACGAGAACCGCATAAGGGACCTGGGGGGTATCGGCTTTTATCTGGGCGGAATGGGTCCAGACGGATCTGTCGCTTCCAATACCAGGGGAAGTGACCAAAACTCAACTACCAGGCTTACTGCAACCAACTTCGAGAACCAGGCTGCTTCGGCCGGCGATCTCGGTGGCATAGAAGTATCCCGCAACAGGCTGGTAATTACTATAGGACTGGGTACTATCACCTTCAATCCGGAAGGAGTGACGCTTATCTTTGCTGCTGGCGAGGCTAAAGCGCCCATGGTCAGGAATGCCCTCGAGAACCCGGTTGATAACCTTTATCCGGCAACAGTTCTTCAGCGCCAGCGCAACGCCCGCTTTTACATCACGGAAGGTGCTGCCGTAAAGCTGAGCGACAGTGTGGAGAAGTACTACAAGGACGGGGAATGGACCTTTGCCAAGACTGAAAAAGCAGTGTTTGACCTGTGCCAGAAAATAAACAAGTATGCCCATAAGCTGGAACTTGAAGACCTTAAAAAAGACAGGTATTGCAGCATGATACCTGACCTGGGCATGGATCGGGTTCAGGAAGTGATAGATGCTACAAAACAGAAGATAGAAAAAGGATTGCTGAAGGAAAAGGACCAGGTCTTTCTCCATACAGGCCCTCATCATGATGACATAATGCTTGGAATATTCCCATGTATAATTCCCCAGCTCAGGGAAGCCTCAAACAGATTCCATTTCACGGTCTGCACCTCCGGCTTCACTGCCGTTACGAATGAAATGCTTATGAACTACATGGAGGAAACGCTTGCCCATGTGCAGCAGGACAAGATAAACATGATTGAATATCCCGATTTCTTTGAAAAAGGATATATGTATAAATTCGATAAGGATGTAAGCCACTATCTCGACAAGATCGCGGCCAACGACGAAGCCGGAAAGCTCAGGGGTTTCTGCCACAGGATCGTCAGGGTGATGGTGGATGTATACAAGCTTAAATCGAGGCAGGAACTGGAAGAACAGCTCGGGAAGAATATCGGATTACTGAAGTCGAGTTATGGCGGACAGAAAAACCCGCCTGATATCCAGAAGCTTAAGGGGATGCTCAGGGAATTTGAGGAAGAACTTGTGTGGGCTCACTACGGCGTTAAGGTCGGGGATATTCAGCATCTCAGACTTGGCTTTTACACGGGAGACATTTTTACTCCCCAGCCTACGGCAAAACGCGACGTTGAGCCAATACTTGATATGCTCAGGAAGGTTAAACCGACGGTTGTGAGCATGGCTTACGATCCCGAAGGCTCAGGACCCGACACTCACTACAAGGTTCTGAAAGCTCTTGCCCAGGCTCTCAGGGTATGGAAGGAGGAGGAGGATCTGTCGGGGTTAAGGGTAATCGGATACCGGAACGTGTGGTTCAAGTTTGCTCCATCGGAAGCAAATGTGTTTACTCCTGTTTCGTTGAATTCAATGGCAGTTCTTCAGAAATCATTCAAGGACTGCTATATAAGTCAGGTAAATGCATCATTTCCGAGCTATGAGCTCGACGGCCCTTTCAGCGACCTTTCGCAGCAGATCTGGGTTGAACAGTTCAAATGGGTGCAGCTTATCCTTGGAAAGGACTATTTCTATGAGAACGACAGCCCCAAGATACGTGCAACCCATGGCATGATATTTCACAAGGAGATGATGCTCGATGAATTCCTGCTGCATGCAAGCGAACTGGAGAAGAGTGTGGAAGGAGAAGTGCGGTAAGTTGCAGCGAGGCAACCGGATCAGTAAAGGAAATATTTCCGGGCCTTTGTCCTGAATTCATTTGCCGGACCGTTCCACAAGCCGAGAATGGATTCCACTCTGAAGGTGCGGGTAAATTCCTTTCTTATCCTGTCGCTTCCGCATACCTTGTCGAACATTTCAAGCCTCGACGGCTCACACATCCGGAACAGGTCCTTGTCCGGCCAGAGCTTATGGACTTCCTGCAGAATATAGAACTGGATCAGGGAAAGAGGAGCTGCTTTTTCGTCGGTTATGTGGATCTGAACCCCGTGAACCATAATACCCTGCGATACACTGTAATAGGGCTTGTAATGCACAGGCCTGAACCTGATCCCCGGGAGGCCCAGGTTATTCAGATTCGTCGAAAGGGAGTCGGCATCTATCCATTCGGCGGCGAAATTCTGGAAAGGAGTGGTATAGCCAACACCGATGCTTGCCACATACAATTCACCAATGATTCCCGTGGCAGGGTAAAAAAGGCAGGTAGATGAATGGGGTATATGCGGCGATGACGGCACCCAGGGAAGACCTGTCTCGCCGAATCCCATACCTCTCTTCCATCCTTCCATTTTGATTACCTTAAGATCGCATCTGCTGCCTTTTGCAAGCAGCCCTTCGCCGTTCAGCATCATCGCCAGTTCTCCTGTTGTAAGACCATGAATATAAGGTATCGGATACTGGCTTACAAATGAAGTGAAACCGGGTTCGACGAGGGGGCCTTCCATCCTGACTCCTCCCAGCGGATTTGGCCTGTCGAGCACTATGAATGGGATCCCGTTCTCCGCAGCCGCTTCCATGGCAAGCCCCAGGGTGCTGATGAAGGTGTAGGACCTCGATCCAATATCCTGTATATCATACACAAGGACGTCAATACCTTCTAGCATTTCCTTTGTCGGTTTCCTGGTCGATCCATACAGACTATAAACCTTGAGCCCTGTTAACGGATCATCGGCAGAGCCGATTATCTCGCCAGCCGTATATTCGCCTCTCACCCCGTGCTCGGGTCCGTAAAGCGCAGCAAGCCTCACGCCCGGAGCCCTGAACAGTATGTCAACTCCGGAACGCAGTTCATGATCGACACCGGTCGGATTCGTTATCAGACCGACTCTTTTCCCTTTGAGTTCAGTGAAACCGCTTTCCCTGAGCACCTCGAGGCCGGTCCTGACCCCCGGGGCCTGGGCTGAGCACGACGAAATCAGTAACAATGTTGTAAGAATGTGAGCTGTTGTTGTTCGTATATTTTTTCTCATGTGTTGTATTCCTTTAATAAGCAGGCATTTTACCCGGAATGACTCAAATAAGCGTAAATATAATCACAGATTCTCTCCCTTATTTTTATTTTTATGCCTTTTTACGGAACCGGATGAAAAAGACTTCAGGAAGGATTGTTTCTCTCGATATCTTCAGGGGCATAACCATCGCATTCATGATCATCGTAAATACTCCCGGAAGCTGGCAGCATGTTTATGCTCCCCTGCGGCATTCTGAATGGCACGGCTGTACACCCACTGATCTGGTTTTTCCTTTCTTCCTGTTCATCGTCGGAGTTTCAATGTGGTTTTCATTTAAAAAGTACGGGCATGAACTGAATACAGGCTCACTGGTGAGGATAGTCCGGCGGACGGTTACAATATTCGCTCTTGGGCTCTTTCTTAATATCTTTCCCGTGTTTGACCGCGATTATTCGACTGTGAGAATAATGGGCGTTCTGCAAAGGATAGCTCTTGCTTACGGGCTGGGAGCAATCATTTGCATGTCGGTAAACCGCGACTACCTCTGGATTGTTACTGCATTTCTCCTTCTTCTTTACTGGGCCCTTCTCGCTTTATTCGGCGGAGCCGATCCCTACAGCCTCGAAGGCAATCTTGTACTGAAAATCGACAGGATGGTCCTTGGGGAAGCCCGACTGTACAGGGCCTTCGGAATACCGTTTGATCCGCTTGGATTGCTGAGCACCATTCCCTCCCTGGGCACGGTGATTATCGGTTATTACACCGGTTCAATCCTGGGGAAGGGAACTGCAGCCACAAAAACGGTGCTGAAGATCATGCTTGTCGGCGCTGCAATGACCGGACTCGGGCTTCTTTGGGGTAAGGTGTTCCCAATCAATAAACCGTTGTGGACCAGTTCTTATGTACTTTACTCGGCTGGTATTGCCATGATGGTCCTTTCACTCATTTACTGGATTGCCGATGTTGCCAGACTTAAGAAATGGGGAGTCTTTTTCCTGGTCTTCGGAACAAATGCATTGTTTTCATATTTTTTGTCCGGAATCTGGGCAAAAACGATGCAATATATAAAAATAGGGGAGGGAGACCATGGAATCAGCCTCTATGAATGGTTCTATGAAAACATTTGCGTGCCGGTGGCCGGAAATCTGAACGGAAGCCTTATGTTTGCCATTATTCAGATGCTTCTGATATGGGTTATTGCTTTAATTTTGTACAGGAAAAAGGTAATGATAAGGTTGTAGGAAGGCGCAGGGCTCAGGGCACAGGGCACAGGGCGGAAGACGCAAGACGTAAGGATCCCCTCCCTGGAGGGGTAGGGGTGGGTTTTTAAAGAACGAAGAACGAAGAACTAAACAGGTATTTGCAAATTATGGGGGAAACTGAAATAATCAGATCACTTTCAGAAGCTTACAGGGAGCTGTTTGGAGATGCCGTAACCGGAATCACTCCTTTGCCCAGATCGGGTTCCGACAGGAGATATTACAGGATATCGGGAGACGGAAAAAGCATTATTGGGGCTTTTAATGCCAACCGCGAGGAGAACGAGGCTTTTATTGGATTTACCCATCATTTTCGCAGCAAGCTGCTGCCGGTTCCGGAAATATATGGTTTTTTCCCTGAACGGTTCATTTACTTTCTTCAGGATCTTGGCGATGATAATCTGTATACCTGGCTTCACAAACGACCTGCCCTGGCTCCCTTTGATCAGGATACAATCGTACTTTACAGGAAAATTCTGGATAAGCTGATATTGTTTCAGACGCAGGGAATAACCGGCCTCGACCTTGATCTCTGCTATCCGCACCGCAGCTTCGACCGCCAGTCGATGATGTGGGACATGAACTATTTCAAGTACATGCTTCTCAAGCTTCTGGCTGCGCCTTTCAATGAGAGGCGCCTGGAACACGATTTCAATGCGCTTGCCGATTACCTGCTGGAAACAGGCCAGGACTATTTCCTTTACCGCGATTTTCAGACTGCCAATGTGATGGTGGTCGACGGGGAACCCTGGTTCATCGATTACCAGGGGGGGAGATTGGGAGCTCCCCAGTACGATGTCGCCTCAATGCTCTACGACGCCAAGATTCCGATGGCCGAATCCGACAGGGAATCTCTACTTACTTACTATACAGGTAATTTCTGCGCTTTATCGGGGGAAGACCAGGATAAGTTCAGAGGCTATTACACCGGATTCAGTATGATCAGGGTAATGCAGGCCCTTGGAGCCTTCGGGTTCAGGGGACTGTACGAGCAAAAGCCGACATTTACCGACAGTATCGTTCCCGGCGTGCTACTGCTTAATCAGATCGCCCTGATGGCGGCCGGGCATATTGATCTTCCCGAATTGTATTCAGCTGCCAGGGCCATCCCTGAGACTCCCATATTCAGGAAGCTGGAGGAAAACATACATTACTAAGACTACCGGATGAAGGGAATGATAATGTCGGCCGGAAAGGGAACCCGGCTGGGCGAAATAACACAGTCGATCCCCAAGGTGCTCGTTGATATCAACGGTAAGACTCTTCTTCAACATGCTGTCGAATACTGCTGCAGACACGGATTCGACGATATCATTGTAAACGTCCATTATATGGCAGACATGGTTGAGGAAGAAATAAGGCGCCTCAATGCAAAGGGATTCAGGATATCGGTATCGGATGAAAGAGAACTCCTTCTCGAAAACGGCGGCGGTCTTTACAAGGCCAGGCATTTCTTTGATAAAAATCCTTTTCTTGTCTATAACGCCGATATAGTGACCGATCTCAATCTCTCCCTGCTTCTGGACCGGCATATCGAGAAAAAAGCTCTGGCTACACTTGCTGTCAGGGAGCGCCCCGGAAGCAGATTCCTGCTTACCGATGAGGACGGGACTCTCAGGGGCTGGAGAAATGTTTCCACAGGAGAGGAAATCCTGAAGGCAGAATCGAATGAGGGACTGACGGCCCTGGGATTCTCCTCTGTCCAGATTATTGATCCTGAGATTTTCAGATACATGGGAGAGGGTATCTACACCGTGGTGGATCTTTATCTTGAACTTGCTTCGACCGGCAGAATACATACCCTCCGTTTTGATGAAGGTTACTGGTTCAATGTCGGGACGCCTGAAAACCTTGAAAATGTGAGAGAGTTTCTTAAATCCTCCAGAACGACCTTGTAAACAGGATGAAGAAGGTATAGATCTCAAGTCGCCCGATTATCATAAGCAGACTGCAGATATACTTGCTTATGGGAGGCAGGTGCATGTAGTTGAAAACAGGTCCGATAGACCCGAATCCCGGCCCGACATTTCCAAGAGACGAGGCGGCAGCACTGGTGGCGGTTAAAAGATCAAGTCCGGTGATCACCAGTATGACTGAAGCGACAAGGAAAATGAAAATGTATATGATCAGGAATGAGGTTGCCGACAGATTGCTCTGGTCGGATATCGGTTTGTTGCTTACCCTGATCTGGGTGATCATATTGGGATGCACCAGGCGTGCAAAGGAACTCCGGATATTCTTGATGACCAGAAGATGCCTTACCATTTTGATGCTACCTGTTGTTGAACCGGTACTGGCGCCCCCAAAGAAAAGAAGGAACAATATGATAATACCTGCAGCAGGCCACTTCAGATAATCGGCTGACACAAATCCCGTTGTGGTTATAAAGGCAACCACCTGGAAGAACCCTTCCCTGAAAGCCTGCTCTGCCGGCTTTGTCGTATTGGCAAGAAGAATGCATGACATAAGAACTCCTAAAACCATTGTAACTGCCAGGTAAAACCAAAGCTCATCGTTATGTCTGACTTTGAGGAAATTGAATTTAACAATGTAATAATAGATTACAAAGCTCACACCTGAAAGGAACATAAAAAGAATGATTATATACTGTGACCAGGCTGAGTAATTTATTAAACTGGTGTTTTTTGTCGAAAATCCTCCTGTAGATACCGTTCCGAATGTGTGACAAATACTTTCGAAGAGATTCATTTCGCCTGCAGTAAGCAGGAGCACCTGAGTAAGAGTGAGCGCCAGGTAGACATAGAAAAGACGGACCGCAACGGCTTTTGTCTTTGGATGGATCTTTTCCTTAAGCGACGACTCCAGCGGCAAAAGCTGATTTGCAGTCATGCCAAGCGAAGGCATTATTATTATCACGAACATTATAATTCCCAATCCTCCAATCCAGTGAGTCAGGCTTCGCCAGAACAGGATCGAATAAGGAAGTGATTCAATATCAGACAGTATTGAAGCACCCGTGGTTGTGAAACCGGATGCTGTTTCAAAAAAGGCATTTGTGAAGGATGGGATCGTTCCGCTGAAAAGGTAAGGCAATGCCCCTGCCGCTGATATAACAAGCCAGGCAAGGGAGACAGAAAGAGAGCCCTCCCTTATATTGGCCTTCTCTCGGAAGGCTTTTCTGGATATACCATAAAGCAGGAGTGAAACTGCTGCCGTTGTTATTGCCGACAAGAGGAAAGGACCTGGCGATTCGTCATAGATCATGGCAACCGGTATGCAAAGAAGAAATGACGCAGCCGTGATCAGAAGTATAGTGCTCAGTATAAAAATAATAACCAGTGGATTGATCAGCTTCATCCTCGTTCCTGAAATTAGAAATCAAATATAATCAGATTTTGGCATTAGTACAGATGATAGCCATCAGGTCACTGTTTGACTTCGTAAAAATCACTATATTTGGGAACACACTAACATTATTTACAACATGGGAAAAGTATTGGTAATTGGTGCCGGTGGAGTGGGATCAGTGGTCATCAGCAAGATGGCATCACTACCCGAAGTGTTCACCGAAGTGTTGCTTGCCAGCCGGACTAAATCAAAATGTGATGCAATAGCTGCAAGGACCGGCTCGGACCGGATACTTACGGCTGCAGTAGATGCAGACAACGTGCCCGAACTCAGAAAGCTTATCAGCAGCTTCAAACCCGATATAGTGGTGAATGTCGCCCTTCCGTACCAGGATCTGCATATCATGGATGCCTGCCTGGCCGAGGGTGTTTCATATCTCGATACCGCAAATTACGAGCCCCCGGAAGAAGCAAAATTCGAATACAGCTGGCAGTGGGCATACCATGAAAAGTACAGGGATGCAGGCCTGACCGCGATACTTGGCTGCGGATTTGATCCGGGAGTAACCTCAATATTCACTGCTTACGCGGCAAAACACCATTTCGATGAGATCCATTATCTCGACATAGTGGACTGCAATGCAGGCGATCACGGAAAACCATTTGCCACCAATTTCAACCCTGAAATCAACATCAGGGAGGTTACCCAGAAGGGCAAGTACTATGAAAACGGTAAATGGATTTATACTGAACCTCACGAGATCCACAAACCGCTTAATTATCCGGAAATAGGACCGAAGGAATCCTACCTGATTTATCATGAAGAACTGGAATCGCTTGTGAAGAATTTCCCGACTATAAAAAGAGCAAGGTTCTGGATGACTTTCGGGCAGGAATACCTTACACACCTGAGGGTGATACAGAATATTGGCATGGCAGGGATCAAACCAATAATGTACAATGGATGCGAGATCGTCCCGATACAGTTCCTCAAAGCTGTGCTTCCCGATCCCGGCGGGCTTGGAGAGAATTACAAGGGCCAGACCTCGATAGGCTGCCGGATCAGAGGAATAAAGGACGGAAGGGAAAAGACCTATTACATCTATAACAACTGCAGCCATGAAGCCGCTTACAGGGAGACAGGGGCACAGGGAGTAAGCTATACCACCGGAGTACCTGCTGCTATCGGTACAATGATGTATTTGAAAAGCATATGGAAAAAACCGGGCGTGTTTAATGTTGAAGAATTCGATCCCGACCCTTTCATGGAACAACTGAACCTTCTGGGACTCCCATGGGTAGAACTTCATGATATCGATCTGGAATTATAAATCACCATCACACCTTGAGCATCGACTACTCACAAATTCCTTCTCCCTGCTACGTCATCGACGAAGAGAGGTTCAGGAACAACCTGGAACTGATCCGTAAAGTCTCGGATGAGTCCGGGGCCGAAATCATACTTGCATTCAAGGGCTTTGCCATGTGGGGAGTGTTTCCTGTTTTCAGGGAGTATTTCAACGGAGCATCGGCAAGTTCCCCGCATGAAGCCAGACTGAGTTTCGAGGAAGTCGGCTCCAGGGCTCATACCTATTCGCCGGTCTACAAGCAGGAAAGTTTCAGTGAGATAATAAGATACAGCTCGCACATCACATTTAATTCCCTGGCTCAGTACCGGAAGTTCTACAACAGGGTGGAATTTGAGAAGTCAGGAATTTCAGCCGGTTTGAGAATAAATCCGGAATTCTCAGAAATTGGACATGATATCTATAATCCTTGTTCTCCCGGATCAAGGCTTGGCATAACTGCGGGGGATCTGAAGCAATCAGGTCTGCCCGAAGGGGTTGAAGGCCTGCATTTTCATGTGCTGTTCGAGTCTGATTCATTTGCCCTGGAAAAAGTGCTGAAAGTTGTTGATGATAAATTTGCTGTTTTTTATCCGCATCTGAAATGGATCAACATGGGCGGAGGCCACCTGATGACCAGGAAGGGATACGATACCCGTCATCTGATTACGATACTTAAGGAATTCAGGGAACGTTCGGGGCTGCACCTTATTCTCGAGCCGGGAAGCGCCTTTGCCTGGCAGACCGGAGAACTGGTCTCTACAGTTGAGGATATAGTTGAGAATAACGGGATCCGTACCATCATCCTCGACACCTCATTTACTGCTCATATGCCCGACTGCCTTGAAATGCCGTATAAACCGCAAATCATTGGGGCATACGATCCGGTTCCGGGGAAACCTTCATACAGGCTGGGAGGAAATTCATGCCTTTCAGGCGATTTCATGGGCGACTGGTCATTCGATCAGGAACTGAAACCGGGCGACAGGGTCGTGTTCCTCGATATGATCCATTACACGATGGTTAAAACCACCACATTCAATGGTGTACAGCATCCCTCTATTGGCATCTGGACCCGCGATAACAAATTCAGGCTGATAAGGGAATTCGGATATGAAGATTACAGGAACAGGCTTTCCTGATATCCTGAATTATCAGGTTTTAATGGTTTTTAGTATGTTATAACAATGTTATAACATGAATTTCAGGCGTTGATGGTACCTGATCCGATAAGTTCTTCCCCGTCGTACCAGGCTGCAAACTGACCCGGTGTGATCCCTCTCTGCATCTTAAGGAATATAATGTACATGCCTTTCTCCCTTCTGTACAACTTTGCTTTCTGGAGAGGCTGGCGGTATCTTATCCTTACGTCATATTCCCGCGACTCCCCGGTCTCCATGGCCAGGTCCCTTCTTATCCAGTGAATTTCGTCATCCCTGATAAAGAGTCCTTTTCGGTAAAGCCCGGGATGTGACTGTCCTTCACCTGTAAACAGCAGGTTTTCAGTAATATTGGTGCCCAATACGAAAAGGGGTTCCTTGTAACCCCCTATATTTATCCCTTTTCTCTGGCCTACCGTAAAGAAGTGAGCCCCGTCGTGTTCCCCGATTACCTTACCGGATGAAGTTCCAAAACGGTGTGGTTCAGATGCCGCTATGAGATATTCATCACCGATGCTGCAGTCAGGAAAACCGGATTCCCATTTAATATGGTTGAAGTCGGCCGGGATTTCTATCACCTTTCCTTTCCTTGCTTTCAGTTTTTGCTGAAGAAATGTGGGCAGGTGAACCTTGCCCACAAAACAAATCCCCTGGGAATCTTTCCTTGTGGCTGTGGGAAGGGTGAGATCAGCTGCAATGGCCCTTACCTGTCCTTTAGTAAGATGTCCGGCCGGAAAAAGTGCGTAAC
Source organism: uncultured Rikenellaceae bacterium (assembly GCA_964429295.1). Taxonomy (GTDB): domain Bacteria; phylum Bacteroidota; class Bacteroidia; order Bacteroidales; family VadinHA17; genus LD21. Next base: position 19,743 of record CAYSBL010000017.1, on the reverse strand, counting down.
CAAGCTGTTCCTGGTTAAGCTGGCACAGAAAATAACTCTGGTCCTTGTTGTCGTCGCTGCCGCTCAGCAGCCTGTAAACCGCCCCTCCGGGAGTTTCAATGACTTCCCTGCGGCAATAGTGTCCGGTGGCTACATAATCGGCCCCGAGCTTCCTTGCTTCGAGGGCAAATGAATCAAACTTTATCTCCCGGTTGCACAGGACATCGGGATTCGGAGTGCGGCCTTTTTCATATTCTGAGAACATGTAATCGACGACCCTCTGCCTGTATGCGTCACTCAAATCGACGAAATGCCATGGAATGCCCAGTTTTTTCGCAACCAAACCGGAAAACATTGCATCGTCTTCCCAGTGGCAGTCACTCTGAAGCAAGCCGGTAGTGCCGTGCCAGTTTCTCATGAAAAGAGCTTCGACATCATAGCCTTCTTCCATCAGCAGCCAGGCTGCAACACTCGAATCGACACCTCCGGATAATCCTATTACCACCTTCTTTTTCACGACGCAAAGTTAATTAAATTGGCTAACTTTATCCGGTCATGAGCGTCGGAACATTAACAGTATACAGCGCATCAGCAGGTTCAGGCAAGACTCACCAGCTTACCGGGATCTACCTTGAAAAGCTGTTCAGGTCGCGGCTCAGCTACAGGAGGATACTGGCAGTCACTTTTACCCACAAGGCAACAGACGAGATGAAAGACCGCATCCTGAATGAGCTCGACAGGCTTGCAGAGGGAAAACCATCCGCATTTCTTGACCTGATAAAGGAATCCACCGGCAAAGCTGAATCTTCAATAAGAAAGGAAGCGGGGGACATCCTGACTTCCATACTTCACGATTTCTCAAGATTTTCAGTCAGTACCATCGACAGCTTCTATCAGAAGATAGTCAGGGCCTTTGCCCGCGACATCGGCCTGCATGCCGGTTTCGATATCGAGATCGATCATACAATGATACTGTCGAAGGCCATCGACAATATGATTTCCCTGGCAGTGAGCGATCCCACGCTCAAAAGCTGGCTGCTGATGTTTGCACGGTCAAACATCGAGGAGGGCAGGTCCTGGGATCTTAAAAAGAGCATAACCGGTCTGGCCGGCGAACTGTTCAATGAAAAATTCAGGCTTCTTCCTCCTGAAGAAAAGGAGAAGCTCCGCGACAAGGAATTCCTTAAAGCATATATTGGGGAGATGAAAGACCTTATGTCCGATTTCACTTCCTATACCAGGGAGTCGGGGAAGAAGGCCATCAGCCTCTTTGATGCTTACGGACTGACGGATGACATGTTCTTTCAGAAGGGCAAGGGCGTTCCTTCATTCGTCAGGGCTGCGGCAGCAGGGGAATTCAAGGCTCCGAATTCTTATGTCAGGTCAGCTGCAGCCGATCCTCCCAGATGGTCATCAGGGAAAACGGCCCCGCAACTTGAAAGCGCCCTTGAAGCGGGACTTGCTCAGGTCGTCAGCGACCTTATAGCTCACTATGATAACAGCATGGCAGATTATAAGTCAGCCAAAGCAATTCTTTCCTATATATTTATCCTTGGAATTTTATCTGATATACTCTCTCAGGTGCGTCTGATCACCAGGGATGAAAACGTGTTTCTTCTTTCGGACGCCGGCGAATTGATCCACCTTATAACCGAAAGGGACCAGGCTCCCTTCATTTACGAGAAGGTGGGAACCACTTATGAGAACTTTATGATCGATGAGTTCCAGGATACTTCTGTGATCCAATGGAAAAACTTCAGGGAGCTTATCGGCAACAGCATGGCACAGGGTTTCGACAACCTGGTTGTCGGAGATATCAAGCAGTCAATTTACAGGTGGCGAAACAGCGACTGGCATACCCTCCGCGACCTGAAAAGAGATGTCGACGGTAAACGGTTAATTTCCATGCCTCTGGGAACGAATTACCGTAGTTGCTCAAAGATAATACAGTTTAACAATTCCCTGTTTTCCATAATCCCCGGACAGCTGGCTTCTGAATTGTCTGAGGAGGGACAGGCCTCCGCTTTCAGTGAACTCTTTTCAGATGTTGTCCAGAAGGACCCCGGTAGAAAGAGCGGCGGTTATGTCAGACTTGAATTCATTGACCGCCCTGAAGAATCGACCTGGCAGGAAGAGGTTCTGGGAAGGCTCCCGGCATTGATCGAATCGATCCAGGACAAAGGCTACAGCGCTTCCGATATAGGGATCCTTGTAAGGGATAACCGTGAAGGAGCACTTGTGCTGAAGGAAATCCTAAGCTATACTCTTTCATGTCCGGAGGAAAAAAAGGCAAAATATAACTACAATATTGTATCGGGTGAATCGCTTCTGCTGTCAAATTCTCCGGCAGTAAATTTTATAATTGCCGTTCTCGTGGCGCTTGATAATCCGGAGGACATGATTGCCAGAGCTTTGATGCTCAGGAATTTCCTATTGGCTGCCGGAGTGGAGAATGAAGGGCAGGTCCCGTTGCCGGGAGATGAACTTATAAGCTTTTCACAGGATTATTTCCCCGGTGGTTACAAGGAGTTTCTTGAAGATCTTAAAAATGAGACATTGTGGAACATAACCGAGAAGGTAATTGGCTTTTTCGGACTTGGAAATTATTCATGGAATGTTCCTTATCTGAATGCTTTTCAGGATATCTCCCTCGGATATGCTTCAGCCAGGAATCCGGGAATTGCTTCATTTCTGGAATGGTGGAACACCGAAGGATACAAGAAGTCAATCCCGGTGCCCGACAGTCAGAATTCAATGCGGGTGCTTACAATTCACAAGTCGAAGGGACTTGAGTTCGGAATCGTTATTCTGCCCTTCCTCTCCTGGAACCTCGATCATAAATCCTTTCACTCAAATATCCTGTGGGCGGAGCCGCAATCCCCGCCTTTCAACAAACTTGGGATAGTACCCCTCAGATACAGCAGCGAGCTGGCTGAGACAATATTTTCGGAACAATATTACGGGGAAAAACTCTCAGCCTGTCTCGACAATGTAAACCTCCTTTATGTGGCTTTTACACGTGCCGTGAATGCCATCATAGGATTTGCCCCTGCCTTGCCGGGTAAAGAGAACAGGATAGCATCGGTGTTAAGGGATGCCGTAACCTGGTCAGGAAATCATCCTGACGGATCTCCCGCCTTCCTCAATAATTTCTTCAATTCTCAGACGGGTATTCTGGAATATGGAATTCTTCCGGAGATCAGAAAAGAAAGATCGATCGTAACGGGTTTAATGACAGATACATATCCTGTAACCGACTATGCCGGATCGCTCAAACTGAGACTTCACTGGGAGGATTACCTTTACGCTGGTAAAACTGTTGCCAGGGAAAGGATTTCTTACGGCAGGATGATGCACGACCTGTTCAGCCGCATTATAACTCCTGACGACATTCAGGAAGCTGTGGACAGACTGGTGATTACGGATGAGATCAGGGCTGATGAGGTTCCGGCACTGGTTCGGAAGATCGAGTCGCTTATCAGTCAACCTGTAGTAAATGAATGGTTTGAGAAGGGGAACCTGATCCTGAATGAAGCAACTATACTGATGCCTGATTCAGGTACCAGACGACCCGACCGTGTCATAATAAGGGACGGAAAGGCTTCCCTTGTCGATTTCAAGTTCGGTGAGGAGAGCGGCAGTCATCTTACCCAGATCAGGAATTACAGGAAGATCCTTACTGAAATGGGCTACGAGGTAAGCGGTGCATATTTATGGTATGTAGATGCCGACAGGATAATAACTGCCTGAATGGAAGGAAGTACCAGAATACCGGCGATTTATCCCTGGGGCACACCGAGAAGGTTCAATGCCTTCACCGACAGCTTCAGGGCAGCTTATGGTTCGAGGATGCAAAAGGTGTCGATCGATGCAGGCTTTACCTGTCCTAACCGCGATGGTTCAAAGGGAACGGGAGGCTGTACATATTGCAACAACAAAGCTTTCAACCCGTCATACTGCACTCCCGAAAAAACGGTCATTCAGCAAATAAATGAAGGAATTGAATTTCACAAAAGGCGCTACAGAAGGGCTGAAGCATATCTGGCTTATTTTCAGGCATATTCAAACACTTATGCTAAACCGGAAAAGCTGAGGGAATTATACAGCGAAGCCCTTGGCCACAAGGATATCAGGGGCCTTGTTATCGGGACCAGGCCCGATTGTGTTAACGATGAGATACTCGATCTTCTCCGGGAATTGTCGGAGCATTGCATCGTTCTTCTTGAATTCGGCATCGAATCATGCTACGACAGAACCCTTCAAAGGATCAACAGAGGCCACACATTCGCCGATGCAGTGAGGGCGCTCGAAGCCTCCAGTTCGAGAGGCCTTAATACCGGCGCCCACTTTATTTTCGGACTGCCGGGTGAAACCCGCGATGACATGCTTAAGCAGGCTGACATAATTTCGGCACTGCCGCTGAACAGGGTAAAGTTCCATCAGCTTCAGATAATAAAGGGAACTTCTATGGAAAGGGAATTTAATATGCTTCCGGGCGATTTTGAGATTTTTTCATGGGAGGAATACCTCAGTTTTATTATAAGGTTCATTGAACGTCTGAATCCGTCAATTCAGATCGAAAGGTTTACAGGCGAGGCTCCTCCCAGGTTTTTATCAAAGGAAATATGGGGAATCAAACGGACTGATGTCATTATAGGACTTATTGAAAAGCAGCTCGAAGAACTCGATACATGGCAGGGCAGATTGTATGAATGATGTAATACCGGAGACAGGGAGAAGATCCTCCATGGTTGAAAGAACCCCCTTTAGGGGGCAGGGGGCAAAACGGGCAGGAAGTGAAGAGACGAAGAGACGAAGAGACAAAGAATTATGGTATATTTTCTGGAAAGGATAGCAAGGCATCTTTTTGAAAGCACCGGAGGCAACATCGGCCGGCACTGCCTTGTTTTTCCCAGCAGGAGGGCCGGGCTTTATTTCCTTAAGTACTATTCGGCTCTTCTCGAAAAACCTGCCTGGGCGCCGGTTACAATGACATCGAATGAATTCTTCGGTTCCTTTTCCACCCTGACGGTAGCAGATACAGAGATACTGCTGTTCGAGCTGTACAGGATTTATCTCAGCCTGAACAAGGGGGGAGAGGGATTTGATGAGTTTTATTTCTGGGGCGACATGCTACTCAACGATTTCGACGATGTAGACAAATATCTGGCTGATGCCCGGACTGTTTTCCGTAATGTTGAGGATTTTAAAAACATTGATGAAAAGTTCGGTGACATTGATCCTGAAAAGGCGGAAATAATAAAACAATTCTGGCGCAATTTCGAACCTGAAAAGCAGTCTCCCCAGAAGGATGGCTTCAGAGCTGTCTGGTCGATACTCGAAGAGCTATATTCCGGCTTCAGGAGTTTGCTGCGTTCAAAAGGGCTGGCATACGAGGGAATGATAATGAGGGATGTTGCCGGACTATTCGGAAGCGGAAAGATGCAGGACCTGAAATGGGAGAAGGTCCATTTTATAGGATTCAATGCACTGAATAACTGCGAGCTCACGCTTATGAGTGTTCTGCAGGAACAGGGCAAGGCCTGCTTTTACTGGGATTACGACTCTTCTTACGTCAGGGACGGCAATACTAACTCGGCCGGCCATTTCATGAATAAAAACCTCAGGGTATTCAGGAACGATATGCCCGAAGACTGGAATTACGACACCCTGCTCCCGGCTCCGGGGTGTGCTGAAAGCCGGAAGGTTATCGCGACTGCCTCGGATATAGTCCAGGTGAAGCTTATCCCGGAATTACTTGGTGCTTTGCCGGACGTGCCAGCCGAAGATGCCCATCATACGGCAGTCATACTGGCTGATGAGAACCTTATCGTTCCCCTGCTTACCAGTCTTCCCGGCAATATTGGAGATATCAACATAACTATGGGCTATCCCCTGAAGATGACAGGGGTGTACAGCCTGGTGAAACATTTGTTCAATCTCCAGCGGAATGCTTCAACAGAAGGAGGCGAGGTGCTTTTCAACCGTCAGGAAGTCATTGATATCCTCAGGCATCCTCTGATTTCTGAGGTTTCTGGCGGGGAGGAAAAAAACATGACAGCCGGCATAATGTCCGGGAACCTTTTCAGGATTAGCTCTGGTTTTCTTTGCAAGACCGTTCTGACGAAAGCACTTTTCAAAAAAGCAGCTTCTCCCGATGAGTTTTCCGGATACCTCACAGGCATTCTCGAACTGGTGTCTTCCGGGGGACCCCGGGATGAGATGGAGGATCCTGACAGTTTAATGCAGCGGAAGCTGAGGAACGAATTCATCCATACTGTCCTGAAAACCCTGAGGCGGCTTGACAGATTAGCAGGTTCAGGTGATGTGAGCTTCAGAAATGAAACCTATATCCGCATTCTCGATAAAATACTTCGGAACCAGTCGGTGCCGTTTTCGGGAGAACCCTTGTCGGGAATTCAGATTATGGGATTCCTTGAAACCAGAGTCCTCGATTTTAAAAATATAATCATGCTTTCAGTCAATGAAGGAAATCTGCCCTCAGTCAGCACCGGATCATCATTCATCCCTTACAGCATCAGGTCAGCCTTTGGCCTTCCGGTCATAAATCACCAGGAATCGCTTTATGCCTATCATTTCTTCAGACTCCTTCACCGCGCTGAGAATGTCACGTTTGTTTACAACTCCGATTCCTCTGGCATGAGAACGGGTGAGATGAGCCGCTTCCTTACCCAGATGAAGTTTGCAAGGATGATGAATTCTGAAATTATTAACCTGAATTTCGACATAAGGGCAGGCTCTCCTGAAAATCCGCCGGTTGAAAAAACCGTCAGCCACAGGGAACGGCTGCTGAAGCTATATTCCGGCGATCAGGCCATCTCGATCCTATCGCCAACGGCAATAAACACATGGCTGGGCTGCAGGATGAGGTATTACTACAGGTATGTCTGCGGACTTAAGGAACCAGATATAGTTTCGCCTGAAATAGATCATGCGATATTCGGACAGATACTGCACAATGTAATGAAAGATATTTACAAAGTATCTCCAGGGAAGGTTGTTACTGCTGATTACATCGACACCATATCCGGAAACCAGGCTTACCTTGCAGGTCTCATTGATAATTCGGTGGAATCGGTCTACGGACTTGACATGATGCGTCCTGAAAGCGGCAATGATGTCATAATAAAAGATATACTGCTTAACTACCTGAGGAGGATACTGGCGGCCGACAGGGAGATTGCTCCCTTCAGTATGGTCGGAACTGAAAAGGAATACAGGTTCCGGATTAAGGTTGAATGCGAGGGTCAGGTTCTTAGCATCAGAACGGGTGGAAGTATTGACAGGATAGACAGGACCCGGGGCCGGCTGCGGATAGTGGATTACAAGACCGGAGAGGTTGCGATGAAGATCGCTTCTCTTGATGATCTTTTCGCTGATGACAGGAAGAAGGAATATGACGCATGGCTCCAGACGCTGATTTATTGTGAAGCATGGCTTTCGAATAACCCTGCGGAGCCTGTCAGGCCTGCAATATACAGGATCAAAACCTTGAACCAGGCGAATACTGAAGATACGCTGAAGATCGGTGATGACAGAAAAAATGAATGGATGCTGGAGGATTACCGGGATGTCAGGGAAGCATTCATGGCCGGAATAACCGGTATCGTAGCTTCAATATTCAGCTCGGATGAGCCTTTCAGGATGACTAAAAGTGTTTTCAGGTGCAGTTACTGCCCTTACAGGGGTTTATGCCGCAGATAATGGGGGCCGGTCATTCCATTTCCCTCTGCAGGGCTGCCATCCGGATTGCCGTCACAGCAGCTTCATCACCCTTGTTTCCAAGCTTACCGCCAGCCCTTTCGCGGGCCTGGTCATGATTGAGAGTGGTCAGTACGCCGAAAATGAAGGGGATGTTGTATTCCAGATTGAGCTTGGTAATTCCGTAGGTTACCCCCTGGCATATATAGGTGAAATGCGGTGTTTCGCCCTGGATTACGCAACCCAGGCAGATCACCGCGTCAAGATCGTCGTATTCAGCAAGAAACTGAGCACCTATAGTCAGCTCAAAACTTCCGGGAACATGCTTTACAACAATATTGTTGTCAGTTGCCCCGTGTTTTTTAAGCGTCGCCAGAGCGCCGCCCAGCAGGGAGGAAGTAATATCGCTGTTAAAGTCGGCAACGACTATTCCGAATCTCATTTTGCCGGCATCGGGAACCGATCCCTGGTCGTATTTCGACAGGTCAGTCGTGCTCATTGTTTTGTAAGGACTTTTACCCTTGCAATGTACTTTTCGATTGAGGATCCCTCGGTACTGGACGGATATGAATCCTTGATCCTCTCATATATCTTCAGGGCTTCATCGTACTTTCCGGTCGATTCATAAAGCTCTCCGGCTTTCATGAGGTAGAGAGGCGTGTTGAATTCATTGTCGGCAAATTCCGCTGCCTCGATGTACTTCGAAATTCCCTTTTCTGTTTCCCCGAGTTCGACAAGTGCATCGCCGGTGGCCCCTATAGCAATAGATCCCAGAACCTTGTCCTTCTTTGAATATTTATTAAGGTACTCAATTGCTTCCTCGTAGTTGCCCAGATGAAGGTTGCATATACCTGCGCTGTAGCGCGCAAGATTACCCGCCCGGGTGAACCTGTATTCCTTTGCAATGTCAATAAAACCAAGATAGTTGCCGTCACCGTTAAGAGCAAGATTGATGGAATCAAGTTCGAGATATCGCTGAGCCTGATACATCTGGGCCTGAGCCTCATCATTCTTTTTAATCACATACATTCTCCCCAGCCAGAAAATACCGACAATAACAACAAGGATTCCAAGTCCGATAAGCAACGGTTTATAATTCTCCTCAAGAAATTGTTCTGTTCTGGTCAGCGTTTCTTCTACGTTCTTTATTCCCTGTGGATTGTCATCTTTCTTACTTTTTGCCATAACAGTTTATGCTTAAATCACTTAAAAAAATAACTCCGCAAAAGTAGTTCTTTTATAGTAATTTTGAAATAAATGAACAAAAAAATAAGAAGTGTCTGCTTGCTTTGTAATATGCATTATATCAAACAGATAACAAATATTTTCCGTCTTGGGTTCTTTTTTGTAATTTTGTATTTAATACCTAACCCGAATCCTGTGCATTGAAATGTACCTTAAGAAACTCCTCCTGACAAACTTCAAAAATTACGGCCAGGCCGACATCGAATTTTCCCCGAGGATTAACTGCATTGTGGGAAATAATGGTGTCGGAAAAACAAACATCCTCGATGCCATTCATTACCTCTCACTCACAAAAAGTTTTTTCAATAATATCGACAGTGCCAGTATAAGGCACGATGAAGAGTTCTTCATAATCCAGGGGATCTTTGAGAAGAACGGAGAGGAGGATAATATCTTCTGTTCCTTCCACAGGCAGAAGCAGAAGATGCTGAAACGGAACGGTAAGGAATATGCACGGCTTTCTGACCATGTCGGAAGGTATCCTGTTGTAATGATATCACCTGCCGACAGTTCACTGATTATTGAAGGAAGCGAGGAACGCCGCAAGTTCATGAACAAGATAATAAGCCAGTACAGTGCCGAATATCTCGAAGCTGTCCTGAACTATAACAAGGCCCTGCAGCAGCGTAATAAGCTTCTGCGGGATTTTGCTGATTCCGGACAGTTCGATCCCGATATGCTTTCAATATGGGATGCCCAGCTGGTAAAATACGGTAGCCTGGTTCATACCGAAAGGAGCCTGCTGATCAATGAGATCATTCCCGTTTTCTATGAATATTACACTCTGGTATCGAACAGCAGGGAAAATGTCAGCCTTAAATACCGTTCGCACCTGGGTGAAGGTGATTTTCAGTCTTTGCTGGCCTCTTCGATTTCGAAGGACAGGGCGCTGGAGTATACCACTGTAGGTATACACAAGGATGATCTTGTCTTTGAAATGGATGGGTATCCTGTTAAATCTCTGGGATCGCAGGGTCAGCAAAAATCATTCCTGGTTGCACTCAAGCTCGCCAAGTTTGATTACATAAAGAGAAAGGCCGGATTTCCGCCTATCCTTCTGCTCGATGATATTTTTGATAAATTCGATGCTGACAGGGTGGCCCAGATCATCAGGCTCGTGGGCAATCACCGGTTTGGTCAGATCTTTATTACCGACACTCACCAGGAAAGGCTTCATGACATTCTGCAAAGCATTGAAACGGATTACAGGCTTTTCAGGATAAACGAGGATGGCATCGGCGGTGTTACAGGGAATGGCAAAAACGAATCATGAGAAGAAGCAGGACCATATCTCTCGCGGAAGCGATGAAGGATTACATCAGGGAAATGAACATTGAGGACAAGCTGCTTGAAGTGAACCTTATTGGTTCGTGGGAAGCCATGGTCGGGAAAGCCATTGCGTCAAGAACTTCAAAAGTATACATCAAGGATCATGTCCTGTACATCCGTCTTAATTCTTCGGTTGCCAGGAATGAACTCATGATGCTGAGGGAAGCCCTCAGAGAGAGACTTAATGAGAAAGCAGGCAAGGAGATTGTCCGTGAAATTGTTTTAAGATAGATCCTTCACGCTATAAACCCGGCCGGATATTGAAATCAGTTTTCTGAAATCCATAGATGACGGAAAAGGATATTCTTCTGTCCTGTATCTTACAACAGCCCTGTAATCAGAAATCTCTATCTGCGTATTTGAACCGGGGTATTTCATTCCGATAAAGTCAGCCAGAAGTACAGCCTTTTCAAGACCATCCCCACGCTTGAAATTCCACACCTCATCAGGAAGAGCAAGTCTTTTCCCGTCATATATCGATTCGCCGGGAAGTTCCCTGAGAATGCCGTAAACTTCGTCCACCAGCATCGCTTCGAGCTCACTGAAGCAGACAGGGTTCCTTTCCATCGAGGCTTTGATATATGGTATCCAGTCGATCAGGTCCATTTGCCTGTACACATACATTGTCAGCAGGGCCATTTCTGATCTGCCGGTCAGTTCCATGACCGATCTGAATATTTCTTCCCGGGTGTAAGCGGGTGTTATCGCCGGTATCTCTTCAGAGGTGTAAAACTTTTCGCTGTCAGGTAATCTTGGTTCCGTAACAGAGAATTTTTCAAGATCACTGAACATTTCATCCAGAATTGTGTCGCTGACACCGCAGGAATATCTGGTGAATTCTGTCCTGAATTCTTCCAGGCTGCAGCCCCTGTCATTACCAAAGATATTCTCTATATCGTTAAGCATTATCTTACCATAAAGCGGGCTCAGATGGAACTCATCTCCCTCGATCTCGTTAACCAGGCTGGCCCTGGTCTCCTTCGAGAGGGTGTACTTGCTTGTATGTTCGTATTCAAACATTTTTTCAAGCGAAATATATCTTTTCTTGCCGGAACACTCACACATGTACTGGAAGAGGCTTTTGTACCTGGGCTTGAACCTGAGGAAGTTGATAAAAATAAGGTCGGTAATGTTTGTTCGCAGGAATTCCCTGAGCCTTGCAGAAAACATCCTGTAGGCATCCGGATCAATTGTCGCTTCATTATATATCGTATGTATGTATCCCGATATATGGGAAACAACAGTGACTTTTTCATTTTCAAGTGCCCTTCTTGCCTTTTCAGAAAGTGAGGTTCCGTTGAACCACATGTTTTTGGTCACAATTCTCCTGTTGTTGGTGATCAGTCCTTCCTTTTCGGTAATGAAATTCTGGGAATGAAGCGGTGTGGCGATCAGGAATATCTTTTCGAGCGGGATCCTTCCCACTATGAACATGGCTGCTGCATACAAAGCTGACAATGAAACACATTCTCCGGCACCGGTCGTGTAGTTCTCCCTGTACCTGAAAGCCGTCATGGCCTCCACCGTTTCTGTCTTCCAGTACGGGATCACATCGGTGGTGAATTTGTCAAGTCCGAAATGCTTCCTTATGTCTATGTCGAAATAGTATTTGTCCCCCTCATATCCGAAAAGCGCATTCGACTGCCGGAGCACGGCAATATCGAAGAAATCGCTGAAACGTTCAATTTCCCTTGTCTTGGTGGTCAGGCCCCAGGTTGAAAGATCAAGATTAAATACATAATTCTGGATTATGAACTGTTTGATCCTGTTTACCTTGTATGTGAAGCCCTTCTTTTCGATATCCTCAAACCACGGATCATCCCGCCATTTCCAGATAAGCGGCGACATGATGTTGGCCAGGACGAGAGGAAAAAACAGTTCAGGGAAGATGAAGATCTCCATGTCCGACAGGGTAAAGGCTGATGAATATTTTTCCATCTGCCTCCTGCCGGCAGTATTTAGTGATGTTTGCATGTTCATTAAATTAGCAGAATCTTTCAATGTCGGAAAAGAAAAAGTTCGATTCCCTGACGGCATTTTCATCGTTATCGGAGCCGTGAATGGCATTCATCTTTACAGATACACCGAAATTACGCCGGACAGTTCCCTGCTCTGCCTTATCAGGATCGGTTACACCGATAAGCTTGCGGAATTCATTTACGGCATTATCGTGCCTGAGGATTAGTACAACAACCGGGCCGGATGTGATAAATTCCACCAGCCCTTCAAAAAAGGGCTTCCCCCTGTGAACTTCATAAAAGGACTCAGCCTGCTGAATGGTCATCTGAACCATCTTGATGGCCGCAATCTCGAAACCTCCCTCGTTGATCATTGAAAGTATCGGACCTGTCTTCCCTGTCCTTACCGCATTGGGTTTAATAATTGAAAAAGTATATTTGCCGTTCATATACGTAATGATGATAATCCAGGTTAAAACTATGCCTAAAAGATTATTTCCTATCTTTAACCCCTTGATTCAGCAGAAGTAAATAGTGATAGATCTTGCCAAATATACAAAAGAATTCTCGGAACTATTGGGATCGTCCGGGAATATCTTGCTGATAAGCCATATCAATCCAGACGGCGATGCAATTGGTTCTCAGCTTGCTCTTTACAGGTATCTGACCTCAATGGGAAGGAAAGTGGAAATGATGTGTCCGAACAACCTGCAGGAGTTCCTTAAATGGATGGATGGTTCGGACAGGATCAATGTCTTTATCCGTAAAAGAAAGAAATGTATTAAGCTAATACAAGATGCGGAACTGATAGTGATGCTCGATTTCAACCAGCCTAACCGGCTGGGGGAGGCCGAATCGTTCGTTACCTCATCCCGGGCTCCGAAGGTTATCATAGACCACCACCTGGAGCCGCTTGATTTCGTGAATCTTATGATTTCTGATCCTTCCAAATGCTCCACGTCGGAACTTGTCCATGAGATAGTGACCATCTTAAACGGAGGTCCCTTTCACGATAAGTCATATTCCGAAAGCGTGTATGTCGGTATTATTACTGATACAGGCAATTTTGAGTACGGAACATATACAGGCAATACTATGAGGGCGGTAGCTGACCTGCTCGACACCGGTATCGACAGGAGTAAGGTCCTTAATACGGTGTACAACAATTTTTCGGCCGAAAGAATGAGACTGATGGGACTTGCCCTGAACCAGCGCATGACCATCCTTGAAGAGTACCGGACCGCTTATATATGCCTTACTAAAAAGGATCTTGCCGATTTTAACCATGTCAAGGGTGATACTGAGGGTTTTGTAAATCTTCCCCTGTCAATAAAGGGAATTGTCTTTTCAGTATTTTTCATTGAGAAGGACAATTTTGTCAAACTCTCATTCAGGTCAAAAGGTAATTTCCCTGTAAATGATTTTGCATCAAGATATTTTGATGGGGGAGGTCACCTCAATGCGTCGGGCGGAGAACGGTATGATACCCTTGAAAACACAGTCAGCTATTTTCTTGAAGTACTGAAGGAAAATGAGGAAATACTGAAAAAGGCTGAATAATCCCGGACGAAATCATGACACGGATCTTCAATATTATATTAATTGCCCTGATGTTTCTCCCCTGTTCATGCAGGAACAACAGCAGTCCGGTGGAAGATTCCGGAAAGCCGGGGAAGGATGAAATGGCTGAAATGAACCGGTTCCTGGTGCAGAAAGACAGGGAGATTATAGAGAACTATATTGAAAGGAAGGGGCTGACCATGAAGGAATCGCCTGCAGGATTATGGTATGCGATTGAAAAGGAAGGAGTAGGGGATCTGATAGCTGAAAATGACAGAATAAGGATTGAATACCGTTGTGAACTTATCGACGGGACCTACTGCTACTCCTCTGATGAGTCGGGTCCTATGGAGATAACCGTAGGGAAATCGGATATTGAACCCGGACTCAATGAAGGACTCAGAATGCTTAAGCCGGACGGTGAAGCCATATTCATTCTGCCTCCCTTTCTGGCCCACGGTCTGGTTGGGGACGGAAAGCTTATCCCCCCCAGGACCATTGTTGTTTACTGGGTAAAAGTACCCGGATCAGAACAAATGGAATGATTTTTGATATATGAATCTGTTCTAACCTAACTGTTATGAAGAAATATATTTATTTTCAGAAGCCATTTCTCACGGCTGCCCTTCTTTCCTTGTTTATACTGCCATCCTGCGACCTGTCAAACGATATTGAAGACAGGGAACTGAATGAGAAACTTCAGATCCAGAACTTCCTTTCCGAAAACGACACCCTCGATTTTGAGCTGAAAACTAGTGGTTTGTATTATCTCGACTTTATTCCCGGCACCGGACTACAGGCTGAAACTCATGATACTGCATATATTTTCTATTCCATGCACCTTATCAACAGGTCAATTTATGAGACTAACTTTGAAACAGATGATACTCTTATTAAACCTGTAAATGAAGGTAAACTTATACCGGGTTTTGACGAAGCACTAACCTATATGAGGGAGGGAGGAACATCACTGATAGTTGTTCCGTCAAAGCTTGCCTTTGGTGAAGAGGGAAATTACTATGTCGCGCCCTATACGCCGTTCATTTTCCAGATCAACCTGGTTAAGCTGGTCAAGCACGCCGACTGAGAAGGTATTTCACTGAATTATAAAAACGGTAAGCCTGTCATTGATGGAGGGCATATTTTTCCTCCATTCCGGGATTGTCATGGTACGGATGCTTTCTGATGGAAGGGTTATGTCCGACGCTATACACAGCTTTGTTTCGTTGCTGCATACCGACAGGATTGATTCGAGCATCTTCTGGTTACGGTAGGGAGTTTCCATGAATATCTGGGCCTGCCCTTCCCGTGATCTCTTTTCAAGTTCCCTGAGGGCAGCTGCCCTTTCGGTTGGTTTGACCGGCAGATAGCCATGAAAGGTGAATCTTTGTCCATTGAGCCCGGAGGATATTAATGCCAGAAGTATTGAAGAAGGACCAGCCAGAGGGATCACCCTGATCTTGTTCCTGTGGGCTTCTGCCACAAGCAGGGCACCGGGATCGGCAATCCCCGGCAGACCTGCTTCACTCATCAGTCCCATATCCCTGCCATTGATGACAGGATTAAGGTAATCAGCAATCTCCTGGTCGCCCGTGTGTTCGCTTAGCTCCAGGAACTCCGTTTCATCGATCGGAAAATCCCTGTCAATGAGCTTCAGGTACCTTCTTGCACTGCGAATGCTTTCCACTGCGAACAGCCTCAGCGATCTGGTGATCCTGAGGACTCCATGCGGTATTACATCCTGGAAATTCTGATCTCCCAGGGTAACGGGAATAAGATATATTTTTCCTGAAGCCATCTTGCAGTGATCCATGTAAAAGTAATATTATATAAGTGTGATGAGACATTGAGGAAAGAAAAATCTAAGGTGTTGTTGTCATTTATTGTTTTTTGATTTAGGTTTGTCTGGAAATAGTTTAAAGTGAAAATCACCTTTCTGGGAACCGGTACCTCTCAGGGTGTGCCGGTTATAGCTTGTGATTGCAAGATATGCCGTTCTGAGGACATGCACGATAAAAGGCTGCGCACCTCCGTCATGATAGAAAAGGAGGATACAGTCATTGTGATTGATGCAGGACCTGATTTCCGCCAGCAAATGCTGCGCGAAAATGTGAGAAAGCTCGATGCTATCTTACTTACCCATGAACACAAGGACCATATCGCCGGGATGGATGACGTGAGGGCGTTTAACTATAAAAGCCACGATGCCATAGATATATACGCAGAGGAAAGGGTTCAGAAGGAAGTCAGGAAGGATTATTCATACGTGTTTGCCGAATACCAGTACCCGGGAATACCTAAAATGAGACTGAATGAGATCAGCGAGGATAATTTCACCGTCGACAAGTTGGTTATTACCCCGCTCAGGGTTTATCACTACCGGCTTCCCGTTTTCGGCTTCAGAACCGGCGAATTTGCCTATATTACCGATGCTAACTATATCCCTGAAGAGACCAAGGAAAAGCTGTTTGGCGTCAAGTATCTGGTTGTAAATGCATTAAGGAAGGAAAAACATATTTCACATTTTTGTCTCAGGGAAGCATTAGATATAATAAGGGAAATTTCACCGCGCAAAGCCTACATCACTCATATCAGCCATCAGATGGGACTACACAGGGAAGTGACAGAAACCCTGCCTCCGGGTATAATGCTAGCCTACGACGGGCTTAGCTTTGTGTGTAACGAATGAACTAATACCTGACCTTTCTTTTATAGCTTTTTGCAAGCTTTTTCTGATAGTCCTTGGAAAAATAGTAACGGTTCCTTCCAAGCTGTTTTGTGTTGGTCTTTGATGCCTTTATCCTCTTCTCATAATAAGGATTCTTCTGCGTTGAAGCACAACCGCCCAGTATACTGACCGAAAAGAGCAGTAAAAAGAAAAGTCTTGATATTTTCTTTAGAAGTGCCATCTTTTGAATTATTTCCTTAATACTTTTTAAAACTATAGCAGAAATCTTGCTTATGTTTTAAATTGCATCAGTTTTTAGAATAACTATTCGATCCATTTTATGTTTAACTACAAGATATTATTCCGGATAATTCCTGTTTTTCTTTTTATAATACCATGCCCGGTACTGTCGCAGTCTCTGGCAAGGGTCCATTTTTCAACGCTTTACGGGCTTAATACCGACAGTCTGACCCTTTCAGACAATACCGGATTACTTATTAAACGGGAAAAACCTCTTTTAAGTTTCCTTCTTAATGAAAAAATACAATCTTCAGGCGAAGCTCAGGTTGTAGCTGAGGATGATGGTTACAGCCTGCTCTCGGGTAATTCGGTCCGGCTCAGGTTAAGCCAGCCTGTTGCAAATATCCGCGGATGGCAATGCGATGTGGAATTTGAAAATATTTCGGCCGATACAGTTACCATAAGCAATGTGGTCCCATTCGGCAGCGACAGCGCTTCAGTTCTGATAACGGGAATGGGCCCCGACAATCTTGCAAGGGCATGGCTGACACGTCCGGGATACAGTCCGGTAAGGGTGATTCTTCCCGACAATGCCTGGGAACTTGGCTATTCCTCTTTTGATGTTCAGAACGGGATCTCTGTCTGCGCACTGGCGAGGCGCACTGAGACTTCGGAGGGTATCAAAAGGAGATACAAGACTGTGCTTCCGCCCAAGGCAAAGGTCAGTTACAGGCTGTATGCCGATATTTTCAGGGGTGACTGGCAGAATGGTCTGAAGCTTATGTTCAGGGACAGGTACCTTTATGATCTCCCAGATTTTGACAATACATTGTATCAGCGGCCTGATCTGGCCTGGATAAGGGAAAGTTATCTGATAGTGCTGCAGATGGCATGGGACAGGGAGTTCTTTGACCGGTTAACAGGCAAATACACTTTTGCCGATCTGCTCAGAAAAGGGATCGATCAGTTCGGTCATATCGATGTATACGGCATATGGCCCACATGGCCCCGCATTGGTATTGATCAGCGCAATCAGTGGGACCTGTACAGGGATCTGCCCGGAGGGATCAGACAGCTTCGGATTTTCGGAGGACTGGCACGTCAGAACAATACCAGGCTTTTTATTGCCTACAATCCGTGGGATACAAGCACCAGACCTGAAGACCATATGAAGGGCATGGCTGGTATGATTGCAGAAACTGATGCCGATGGAGTGGTACTCGATACAAGAGGAAGCTCGAGCCCCAGGCTTCAGTCGGCAGCCGACAGTGTTAAACAGGGAGTCGTGATGTACTCCGAAGGCATGGCAATTCCTGCCGACATGCCCGGGATCCTGTCGGGAAGAGTCCATAACGCAATCTTCCTCAGTCCTGAACTTAATCTCAACAAACTTATAAAACCCGATTTCTCGATTTTCAGGGTGTGTGATGTGGG
Source organism: uncultured Rikenellaceae bacterium (assembly GCA_964429295.1). Classification (GTDB taxonomy): domain Bacteria; phylum Bacteroidota; class Bacteroidia; order Bacteroidales; family VadinHA17; genus LD21. The sequence continues at coordinate 1,608 of CAYSBL010000017.1, read as the reverse complement.
AGAAGATATCCTCCACCGTGAAATTGCGATTTCCTTTTTCAATGGCTATGGAACAGAACTTAACCTGTTCCGCCCCGGAGGAAGGGATGAAAACTATCAGAAGGATCTGGATTACCTGGCTGCGACGACTTTCATTCTCCGCCAGAACAATGATGCCTTCCTTGATAAAGACTGGACTCCTATGATTGGAACCATGGCCGACAGAATCTATGTAAACAGATGGAAATCAGGGGAGAAGACTATATTTACTGTATTGAATATGAAGCCTGAAGGCTTTGATGGAAAACTGTTCAGGATCGATGGAAATATCGCCAGGCATTATGTGTCGCTCTGGAATCATGAGAATATTATTCCGGTCTCAGAGGGAGGACTCACCTGGCTGACCGCAACCGCTCGGGGCTGGCCGGCTTCAGCTTCCGGAACACGCAGGGAAGGATCTGTGGATTGTATTGCAGAATTTCCCCTTTTGCTTGGATCAAAACTAAGGGGCGATTCACTGCTCCTCAGATCGGCAGGAAATAACAGGGTGCTTGTCTGGAAGGGAAATCCTTCAAACAGTACTGTCTATAAGGAATTCAATCTCAGCAGCGACACAATTGTCAGCATAAGGGAACACTTCGGCAACTACCAGGGGAAGATAGTGGTTCAGCTTCTCGATGGCAAAAACCTTCTTGATGAGAATATACACTATTTTAAGGGCGGCATCCCATGGCGGGTGAGCAGTGTGGAACAGACCGTCAGAGCCACGGGGATCGCTCCGGATATGGTCCTTGTCCCGGGTACTGAGTTTTCATATGAAGTAAGCACAGCGGAGGATTTTATTCCTTATCCTGAGGTAAGTGGTCTGACAGTAAGCATCGACAGCTTCCTGATCGATAAGTACCCGGTTACCAATGCCCGGTACTATGAGTTCGTGCAGAGCACAGGATACAGGCCGGTTGACACCGCAAGGTATTTAAGGCACTGGAAATACGATATCTACCCGCAGGGGCAGGAGAATTATCCGGTTGTTTATCTGAGCCTCGAGGATATGAAGGCTTATGCCAAATGGGCCGGCAAAAGGCTTCCCACGGAAGCAGAATGGCAACTGGCCGCACAGGGCACCGACGGAAGAAAATGGCCATGGGGAAATGAATTTCATGGGACTCTCTGCAACAATTCATTCGGAAAACCAACTCCTGTTGATGCCTTCAGCAAGGGAGCGAGCCCGTATGAAGTTGCCGACATGGTAGGTAATGTATGGCAGATGACCAACGATATGTATTACAACGGATCCTACTATTTCATGGTCATCAGGGGAGGAAGCTTCTTCAATCCCGAATCGAGCTTGTGGTATGTTAAGGGAGGCCCGCAGCCTCTCGACAAAACCCAGATAATGCTTATGGTATCCCAGGGATACGACCGGAATGCAACTGTTGGATTCAGATGTGTGAAAGATATCGATAGCAGTTACTTCAGGGGAAGGAGATGAAAGTCGGAAAGAAGAAGAGACGCAAAGACGAAGAGATCAAAAGATTAGAAGACCATAGATTTTAGGATCATAAGACAGGATTACGCAATCAAGGATCCCCTCCAGGGAGGGGTAGGGGTGGGTCACCAGCAACCAGC
>CAYSBL010000016.1:43753-57612 GCA_964429295.1 uncultured Rikenellaceae bacterium | reverse complement strand
AAGAAGGAAAATAAGTAACAAAAAGGTCAACGTTATTTAGGCATTGACTAACCAGTAACCAGCAACCAGCAACCAGCAACCAGCAACCAGCAACTCTTCATAATGCGTGATACCATCATATACAACAGCCTCTGCAAAAACCTCGGCAACACTCCAACTTCCGATCAGTCCGAAGCACTGAAGCTCATAGCCAGGTATATTACCCAGGGCAGCAATGATGTAATATTTCTTCTCACAGGCTACGCCGGTACAGGTAAAACAAGTGCTATCAGCGCCATTGTCAAAACGTTGGATCTTCTCAGAATGAAATCAGTATTGCTGGCTCCCACGGGAAGAGCCGCGAAGGTTCTGTCATCATTTGCAGGAAAACCGGCATTCACAATACATAAAAAGATATACCGTCAGAAATCTATGAAAGAGGGGATAGGAAGCTTCGTTCTTGACCGGAACCTGAGCAGGGATGCCTTTTTTATTGTGGACGAAGCATCTATGATATCGAACAGCTCAAATGATGGTTCTATTTTCGGAAGCGGCAGACTTCTTGAGGATCTGATTGAATACGTTTATTCCGGAACCGACTGCAGGCTCATCCTCGTGGGGGATACCGCCCAGTTGCCCCCTGTAGGCTCGGTTTTGAGCCCCGCTCTCGATCCGGACGCCCTTAAGGAATTCGGATTTGGCCTACTAACGTCTGAACTTAAAGAAGTTGTCAGGCAAAGTGAGAGTTCTGGTATACTTATGAATGCGACACAAATAAGACTTCAGATCGCAGACGGAATACTTGAAAAGCCAAAACTTGACTGTTCAAATTTCAAAGATATTGTCAGATTGTCCGGAGAGGATCTGATTGAGGAGATCTCATCTGCCTATAGTACATGCGGGCTCGAAGGAACCATAATTGTCGTTAACTCAAACAAGCAGGCTAACCGCTATAACCAGGGGATACGTAACAGGATTTTTTTCAGGGAGGAGGAGATTTCACCGGGCGATATCGTGATGGTAGTTAAAAATAACTATTCAGTTGCCAGTGAAGAGGATCCCGGACGATTCATTGCCAATGGAGATATTGCCGAAATAAAAAAGATACGGAAATATGAGGAGATATATGGATTCCGGTTTGCTGAAATGGAACTCTGGTTTCCTGACTATGAAATGGAGATTGAATCGAAAGTGATGCTCGATGTCCTTCAGATGGACACCCCGGCTCTTCCGGCCGACAGGAACAGCGAACTGTTCAGAAATATCCAGGCCGATTACCTTCATCTTAAGACAAGACGGAAACAGTATATGGCCGTCAGGGAAGATCCCTACTTCAACGCCCTTCAGATCAAATTTGCATATGCAGTAACATGCCATAAAGCCCAGGGTGGTCAGTGGGAGAGGGTCTTTATCGACCAGGGGATGTTCAACCGAAATGAGATCACGATCGATTACCTCCGATGGTTCTATACAGCTCTTACCCGGTCGACCGATAAAGTGTTTCTGGTTAATTTTTCTGATGAATTCTTTTTATCTGGCACGCCATGGCCCCGTGGATAACGTCATCCCGAATCGCGCCATCCCGGGCATTGCAAATCAAACAATGCCTGTCAGAACTTTCAGGGTTGGTAAATTGACCCCCCCAGTGAGGGATGAGGGATCTTTTTCAACGGACCAAATATTTCCCTTCAAATTTGTCGGAATAATCCTGAATCGTATATTTACAGAACTCAATCTATACTTAAAACATTGCAGGCCTGTAGGCCTCGTACGGCATGCCGAAAATAACGTAACCAGAATAATATATTAAAATAATACTCCCATTCCGCCATGAAATCATATCGAAAAGAACTTTGGTTCGAGACCAACACCAGGAGAGCTTTCATAAACATAACTTCCGAGGTTGAAAAATGTCTTACAGAATCAGGCATAAAGGAAGGACTGATCCTTGTGAATGCCATGCACATAACCAGCAGCGTTTTCATCAATGATGATGAATCGGGTTTGCACCACGATATTGAGGTGTGGCTTGAAAAACTGGCTCCTGAAAAACCATACTCCCAATACAGGCATAATGGATTTGAAGACAATGCCGACGCGCATATCAAGCGAACCCTTATGGGCAGGGAAGTGGTGGTTGCCGTTACCGGAGGCAGATTCGATTTCGGACCCTGGGAACAGATTTTCTATGGTGAATTCGACGGCAAGAGAAGAAAACGGGTATTAGTCAAGATTATAGGAGAATAATTGTTTCCCTAAAACGATCGCTAACTGCTCCCTGGCCTCTTTCTTAAGCCCCCTTTAGGGGGTTTGGGGGCAAAACAATTCGACGGCAAGAGAAGGAAACGCGTACTGGTCAAGATTATAGGTGAATAGAAAGGCCTCAGGCAGCGACGATTAGAAAAGTTATGAGTAGTGAGGTTAGAGTCGTGAGTAGCTTCCCATGCGTCAGTAAACTACTGATTTTCAAGATAATCATACGAATAATTATCGAATTACAATAACCAGGTTATTGTAATTCGATAATTTATTTACCTGAAACGATATGTTTTTTATTATCTTATTATCAAAACAGTCTCATATGCACGATCTCAGCCCTACTCTATTGTTAAGGGGAGGCGGGGGAGGGGTTAGGTTATTATCCCAATTTCATATCTTTAATTATCCCCGATATCCTCTCATCCAGCGACTTTTCAGTCTCCTCAAGCTTGTCAGCTGAAACCAGCGGTGTGTTAACGCTGAAGTAAAACTTTATCTTGGGCTCGGTTCCGGAGGGCCTTACTGAGATTTTCGATCCGTCCTGGAGGAAGAACTGGAGAACATCCGATTTCACTAGATCGATCTTTTCAGTCTCCCCGGTCAGGCAGTTGGTCGAAACCAGTGTCGAATAATCATTCATTTTTACAACCTGGCTGTTATTGATCATCTTCGGAGGCTTGCTCCTGTAACCGGCCATCATTGCCTTTATCTCACCGGCGCCCTCGGCACCTTTCCTGACAATGTTGATAAGTTTTTCCTTGTATAGTCCATATTCAAGGTATATGTCCGTCAGCTGATCAAACAGGGTCTTTCCATTTTCCTTGGCAAAAGCTGCCATTTCGGCAAATAATGCGCATGAGGCAACTGCATCCTTGTCCCTTACATAATCGCCTGGAAGGAATCCGTAGCTTTCTTCACCTCCTCCTATATACTTTTCCTTTCCTTCAAGGTTTCTGATCAGGTCAGCGAAGAATTTGAATCCGGTCAGGACATTGTAGCACTTTACTCTATAACTCTCAGCAATCCTGTCCATCAGATCGGTAGTTACGATCGTCTTTATTATGTACTCGTTACCCTTGTACTTGTTCCTTGCCTTATACTGCGAAAGTATATAATGTGTCAGCAGAACGCCGGTTTGGTTTCCGTTGAGGAGCACGAATTCATTATTGGGATTCCTAAGGGCGATCCCCAGCCTGTCGGCATCCGGATCGGTTGCCATTACGATCTCCGCACCAGTCTTTTTAGCCTTTTCTATGGCCATTGAAAGGGCAGCCGGTTCTTCGGGATTAGGCGATTTCACTGTGGGAAAGTTGCCGTCGACAATATCCTGTTCGGGAACGGTCTGGATGTTAGTGAAGCCAAAAAGCCTGAGAGCATCAGGCACCAGTGTTCCTCCGGTGCCATGAATGGGTGTGAAAACTATACCGGTATCGGAATGCTTTCTGTTTATTTCAGGGTTGATACTCATTTTAATCACCTCATCCAGGAATAGCTGATCCGTTTCCTTACCTATGATTTTGATAAGGTCCTTTTTACTGTCAAACTTTATTTGTGAGACCGAGTTTATTTTCCTTACCTCCTCGATCACGCCCTTGTCGTGAGGCGGCACAACCTGACCGCCGTCGTCCCAGTAGGCCTTATAGCCGTTGTATTCGGGAGGGTTGTGAGAAGCGGTTATAACTACACCGCTCTGGCACTTGTAGTGCCGTATTGCAAATGACAGTTCGGGAGTAGGCCTCAGATCCTCGAACAGGAACACTTCAAACCCGTTTGCCGAAAAGATATCGGCTGCAGTTTCTGCAAAATACCTGCTGTTGTTTCTGCAGTCGTGTGCAACGGCAACCCTTATGCCGGTATTTCCGAAAGCTTTTATAAGATAGTTTGAAAGCCCCTGTGTTGCCATGCCAAGGGTGTAGATGTTCATACGGTTGGTACCGGCACCCATGACTCCCCTTAAGCCGCCGGTACCAAATTCAAGGTCCTGGTAAAAAGCATCGACGAGCTTTTTTTCGTCTTTTTCCAGCATTTCCCTCACTTCCTTTCGGGTCTCTTCATTGAATTCGGGTGCGAGCCACTGCTGGGCTCTGGTTCTGATCTGGTCAAGTGATAGCATATGTCGGTTATTAACAGTTAATAGTTTCTGAGTCAATTTGATTCTCGTCATCCGCGTTAACCCCCTTTTCCGTTTCCCCAGGGGGGAAAAGCTTTGCAACTTCCCCTTCCCCTGTGGGGGAAGGTTGGGTAGGGGGAGTGACTTTTAAAATTGAATTTAAAAATATCATTTCAGAAAGTCATTTTTAAACATTGTCTCCATGCACCTTTTTAAGCTGCTTCTCCAGTGAGGTATTACGAGGTTATAATCCTCCTTTATCTTGTTTTTATCCAGCACTGAACAGGAAGGTCTTTTTACCGCCGATGCAAAATCCTTTGAAAGTATCGGATTTATTCTGCAGTTTAGTTTTGCCTCCCTCATTATCTCCTGGGCGAAATCATACCAGCTGCAGACTCCTTCATTTGAGTAATGATAAATGCCCGCAACAAATGCAATCTGATTTCTGATTACCCTGGAAACAATAAGCAATATTGCTTCAGCAAGGTCAGCAGCGTAAGTCGGAGTACCGACCTGGTCAAATACGACATTCAAAGATTCTTTTTCCTTTCCCAATCTGATCATAGTCTTCATGAAATTGTTCCCGAAGGATGAATAAAGCCATGATGTCCTTATAATCATTGTTTTGTTGTGCAGCAAGGCATATTTCTCGCCTTCAAGCTTCGATCTGCCGTAAGCGGATTGGGGATTTGGAGGGGCGGTTTCATTATACGGAGTATTTGAGGAGCCGTCAAAAACATAGTCGGTTGAAAGGTGAATAAGTTTGATTTCAGTACCCTCGATCGCTTCAGCAAGGTTTTTTACCGCCTTTGCATTAACAAAGAAAGCAGTCTCCGGCTCATTCTCCGCCTTGTCAACGAAATTATAGGCAGCGCAATTGATTATCCAGTCAGGCTGATTAATTGAAACAAAATTCCTGACAGCGTCCGGATCAGTCAGGTCGAGGGTATCGGCATCCGTAAATACAAATTCATATCCTGAATAGTTTTTTGAAGCAGTTTCTATTTCACTGCCAAGCTGCCCCAATGCTCCTGTTACTAAAATCGCTGCCATGCTGATCAACTAAAAATTCTTATCTGCGTCCCTGAAAAATGGTTGTTTCCGGTCCTTTCCGCTGATTACCGGTTCGATCCCTTCAATCTTCCATTCAATGGCAAGATCAGGGTCATTGAGTGAAATGCCGCGTTCGTATTTTGGATTATAGAGGTTATCGCATTTATACTGGATTACCGCTGTATCACTCAGAACTGAAAATCCGTGAGCAAATCCCTTAGGGATGAAGAACTGAGTCTTGTTTTCGGAATCCAGAACGATCCCGTACCATCTGCCAAATGTTGCCGAGTTCTTTCTGAGGTCCACTGCAACGTCATAGATCCTTCCCACAACCACTCTTATAAGCTTTGCCTGCGCAAAAGGATTCAACTGGTAATGAAGTCCCCTGATAACACCTTTTACAGACCTTGATTCATTGTCCTGTACAGGATTAAACGGTATCCCCGACAGGAGAAAAGTTTCAAGCTTGAAGCTTTCAAAGAAATAGCCGCGACTATCGCTGAATACTTTTGGCTGAATAATGTACAATCCCTCAAATCCGGTTTCTGATATGTTCATAGGCAAGATTTATTTATTAACCCCGCGCGGCTATCAGTTATCGCAGGGTTGCGAATCCCTCTGGCTCCTCATTTGCTATTTTCAGGAGATATACGCCATACTGGCTCTTCTTCACCGGTTCTGCAAGCGAAATTAGTTGTTCCCTGCTTATAAACCCTCTTTTATATGCAATTTCTTCAATACATGATGCTTTAAGTCCCTGGCGCTGTTCGAGTGTAGCGATGAAATTGGCTGCCTGAAGCAGACTTTCGTATGTACCGGTGTCAAGCCATGCCATTCCACGTCCCATCACCCTTACCTCGAGGGAGCCTTCTTCAAGGTACAGACGGTTCAGATCGGTGATTTCAAGTTCTCCCCTTGATGATGGCTTTAGTGATTTAGCCTTTCCGACCACTGTATTATCGTAAAAGTAAAGTCCTGTTACAGCATATTTCGATTTTGGTTTTTCAGGTTTTTCTTCAATGCTCACTGCTTTCAGGTTCCTGTCGAATTCGACTACTCCGTATCTTTCGGGATCATTGACATAATACCCGAAAACAACAGCGCCGCTTGTAAGCTCAGCCGCCTTAAGCAGGACATCCCCGAATCCATGACCATAGAATATGTTGTCGCCCAGAATCATGCAGACATTGTCGCTTCCGATGAACTCTTCTCCCAGGATAAAAGCCTGAGCCAGACCATCGGGTGATGGCTGTTCCTTATAGCTGAATTTAATACCGATAGATGATCCGTCACCGAGCAGATTCATGAAACCTGGCAGGTCCCTCGGAGTAGAAATCACCAGTATCTCCCTTATTCCTGCAAGCATCAATACCGACAGCGGATAGTAAATCATCGGTTTGTCGTAAACCGGAAGCATCTGTTTCGAAATTGCCGTTGTAATAGGGTAGAGGCGAGTCCCCGAACCCCCGGCCAGAATTATTCCTTTCATCTCACCAAAATGTTACTTAATAGCATCGTCATTGCGAGATCCGCTTCAGCGGATCGAAGCAATCTTCTCCTCATCGCCTTCCAATCGCATAATACACGAATCCCCTCTGCCTCATTTCCTCGGGATCATAAATATTCCTTCCGTCAAAAATCGTTTTTTCTTTCATTAATTCTCCCATCATTCCGAGATCCGGAAGGTGAAACTCAGCCCATTCAGTCATAAGGGCGAGTGCATCTGCTTCTTTTATTGCATCATACGGATCCTTTGCATAGTATACACTTTCATCGAGTTGTTTCCTTGCTTCGTCCATTGCAGCCGGATCGTAAACCCTCACATTTACCCCGGCCATGGAAAGTTTCTTTACAAGGTAAACAGCCGAAGATTCCCTTATATCATCGGTTTTTGGTTTGAACGAAAGTCCCCATACTCCGATTACCTTCCCCTGAAGGTCATTTTTGAAATGCCTGCTGATCTTTTTGAATATCACATTTTTTTGATATTCATTAGCTTTTTCCACGCCTGATATGACTTTGAGATCATATCCAAGGTCTGATGCAGTCTTCAGTATCGCCTTGACATCCTTTGGGAAACACGATCCCCCGTAACCAATTCCCGGATAAAGAAACCTGTTTCCTATCCTTGGGTCGCTTCCGATTCCCTTTCTCACGCTGTTCACGTCAGCGCCAAGAAGCTCGCACAGATTGGCTATTTCGTTTATGAAGCTTATTCTGGTTGCAAGCATGGCATTTGCAGCATACTTGGTAAGTTCAGCCGAGGGGATGTCCATAAATATTACTGTCCGGTTGTTAAGCAGGAAAGGCATATAAAGTCTCCTCATAAGATCGGCGGCTTTTTCGCTGTCGATACCCACTATTATCCTCTGTGGCTTAAGAAAGTCCTCAACAGCCGAACCTTCCTTAAGAAACTCAGGGTTTGAGGCAACATCGAACTGGATATCCTGATTTCTTTCCGCAAGTTTATTCTTAATAGCAATCCTTATCTTTTCTGCTGTTCCGACCGGGACCGTACTTTTTGTTGCAACAACCACATAGTGATCCAGCAGTGTCCCTATCTCTGAAGCTACTGACAGTACATGTTTCAGATCGGCGCTTCCATCTTCATCCGGAGGGGTCCCCACAGCGATGAATATCACCTCAGCTCCTGTAATAGCCTCCTTTATGCTGTTTGTGAATGAAAGTCTTCCCTTTTCAATGTTATTAACCATCATCGGCTCCAGTCCGGGCTCATAAATCGGCACCTTTCCGGCCTGCATCATATTTACTTTATTCAGGTCATTATCAACGCAAACCACATTGACACCTGTCTCCGCAAAACACGTCCCTGTTACCAGCCCTACATAACCGGTTCCTATCACTGCAATTTTCATATATTTTTCTTCAATGATTAAATGCAAATATAACAAAAGCTTTCAGCGTTCAGCGTTCAGCCTGCATAAAGTAGCTGGCGGACACTGTCATTGCGAGCCCCGAATTCCTGCCGGGGCGAAGCAATCCTATTCAATTACTGCAAGCTTTCATAAACCCACCCCAACCCCTCCCAGGAGGGGATCCGTATGTTTCAGCCTCACCTTTCCCAGTTGGCAATAATGCCTTAACGCCTTCATGCCTTTCCGTCTTTTTCAAAACCATGAAAATCTAAATTATATTGCGACATTTCAATAAAAAAACATAACTTTGCAACCACTTTTTTACAAAATAATGTCTAACTTATTAATTATTAGTCTTTTTAACTACAATTATGACTGAAAGCAAGAAGAAACCTGTCAAGAAAGAAAAGGTTGAAATTGAAGAAGAAGGTCTGACGACCGCAAAAAAAACTAAAGCCAAGGAAAAGCCTGTCAATCAGGTAATTGATGAAGAAATTCTTCCTGTGGAAGATGCTTCGCTGACCGAAGCTGAAGAACTTGTTACCAAAGTTGTCGATGAGACAGAGGAAGCTGTTCTTGAAGCGAGATTACGCAAGAACATTCCCGACGTTGACAAGGGAAAGAAGCCTGAAGTGAAAGCCGAAAGAGCTCATGTCCCGTCAGCTGAGGATTTTGACTGGGAGAGTTTTGAAAGTGATGAAATGAAGAACTCCCCAAAGCATAAGGAATATGAAGCCAAGTATGATGAAACTCTGTCAACTGTTGCGGTTGATGAGGTAGTTACCGGAACGGTAATCCAGATGACTCCCCGCGAGGTTGTGGTAAATATCGGTTACAAATCTGAGGGAGTTGTCAGTCTGAACGAGTTTCGCTACAATCCGAACCTGAAAGTCGGAGACCAGGTTGAAGTTTACGTTGAAAGCCAGGAAGATAAGAAAGGCCAGCTGCTTCTATCACACAAGAAGGCCCGTGCTATAAATTCCTGGGACCGTGTTAACGCATCGCTTGAAAAAGATGAGATTATCACCGGTTATATCAAATGCAGGACCAAGGGTGGTATGATTGTCGATGTATTCGGTATAGAAGCATTCCTTCCCGGTTCGCAGATTGATGTAAAACCGATCCGCGACTATGATGTATTTGTTGGAAAAACAATGGAATTCAAGGTTGTAAAAATTAACCAGGAATTCAAGAACGTCGTCGTATCGCACAAAGCTCTTATTGAAGCTGAACTTGAACAGCAGAAGAAGGAGATCATTGCCAAGCTCGAAAAAGGACAGGTTCTCGAAGGAACTGTCAAGAATATCACATCCTATGGTGTATTCATCGACCTCGGCGGCGTCGACGGCCTTATTCACATTACCGATCTTTCATGGGGCAGGGTCAACCATCCCGAGGAGATTGTCCAGCTCGACCAGAAACTGAATGTCGTTATTCTTGATTTTGATGATGATAAGAAGCGTATTGCACTTGGTTTGAAGCAGCTTACACCCCATCCGTGGGATTCAGTGGATCCCGACCTCAAGGTTGGCGACAAAGTCAAAGGTAAGGTCGTTGTCATGGCCGATTACGGAGCATTTGTTGAAATAGCTGCCGGAGTTGAGGGTTTGATCCATGTCTCAGAAATGTCGTGGTCGCAGCACCTGCGCAGCGCCCAGGAATTCCTGAAGGTAGGAGATGAGGTTGAAGCCGTGATCCTGACTCTCGACAGGACCGAAAGAAAGATGTCTCTTGGCATCAAGCAGCTTAAGCCCGATCCATGGCAGAACATAGAGGAAAAATACACTGTTGGCTCAAAGCATACTGCAAAAGTCAGGAACTTTACCAATTTCGGTGTATTTGTCGAGATAGAGGAAGGTGTAGACGGTCTTATTCATATTTCAGATCTCTCATGGACCAAGAAAATCAAACATCCTGCAGAATTCACATCAATTGATTCTGAAATTGACGTTGTCGTCCTCGAAATTGACAAGGAAAACAGGAGGCTCAGTCTGGGTCACAAACAGCTTGAGGAGAATCCCTGGGATGTATTCGAGAACCTGTTTACTATTGATTCCGTTCACGAAGGGACAGTTGTGGAGGTATTCGACAAGGGTGCAGTTGTTGCTCTTCCCTATGGTGTGGAAGGCTTTGTCACTCCAAAGCACCTGGTGAAGGAAGAAGGAACAATGGCAAAAGTAGATGAGAAGCTTGAATTTAAAGTCATTGAATTCAACAAGTCTGCCAAGAAGATCATCCTCTCCCACAGCAGAGTGTTTGAAGATGAGAAGAAAGCTGCCGAGTCACCTGCAAAGAAGGCCGATGGCGAAACTTCAAAAAAATCTGCAAAGAAAGCCAAGTCGAATGTTGAGAAAACCACACTTGGTGACATAACTCAGCTGGCTGCTCTCAAGGAAGAAATGGAAGAAAAAGCTGGCAAAGCTTCAAAAAAATAGAAAATAGTTTTAAATTTAAGCTGTTAAAATTATAACTATGGATTTCAACATTGAGAATCGGAATAACAGCACTCTAATCCAGATTCAATCTGAAAAACTTGATACTCACATTGCACCGGCTCTGAAATCAGAGCTGGTGCTTATTTCAGGAAAGGGAGAGAAGAACATCATCCTTGATCTTGAAAAGTGTCAGTATTGTGACTCATCCGGTCTTAGCGCCATCCTTGTTGCAAACAGGCTGTGCAAGAATGCCGGAGGAACTTTCGTACTTTGCGGACTCAGTGAAGCAGTCGAAAGGTTGATCACTATATCTCAACTTGATACGGTACTTACTATAACACAGTCAGTTGCCGATGCTGAAAAAATGATATCATGATCAAAGCAATGCAGGTTGCCGATGAAAGTCACGGTACTTGGTAGCAGTTCTGCATTGCCTACATCGCAAAGGTATCCATCCGCTCATGTGCTCAATGCACATGAGCGTTTGTTTTTGATAGACTGCGGCGAGGGAACCCAGATGCAGCTCAGGAAATGCAATATAAAGTTCAGTAAGATCAACGACATTTTTATCAGCCATCTGCATGGCGATCATGTGTTTGGACTCTATGGACTTCTTTCCACCTATAACCTGATGGGACGGACCAGTCCGATCCGGCTGCATGCTCCTGCAAACTATGATCTGATGCTGAAATCCCATCTCGGCGATTTTGACATACACCTGAACTTCGGGATTGATTTTGTGCCGCTGAAAGGCAATGATCCCTGTACAATATATGAGGATAAGCATGTTTCAGTTACATCATTTCCGCTCAGGCACAGAGTCGAAGCCTTTGGCTTTATTTTTCGTGAAATACCCGCCGACAGGAATATTATAAAGGAAAAAATAGAAGAGTATTCCATCCCTTCATACAGGATACCGGGGATCAAAAAAGGCCAGGACTTTATAAACAGTGATGGACTGGTGATCAGAAACAAGGATATTACCGTTCCTCCTCCCGATCCCCTTTCGTATGCTTATTGCAGTGATACAATGTACTTTGCCCGATTGTCATCATTTGTTAAGAATGTTGATCTTCTTTATCACGAAGCCACATTCGATGCATCTATGACAGAGCTGGCCAGGAAAGTGATGCATTCCACAACACTCGATGCCGCTAAAACAGCTCTGAAGGCAAATGCCGGAACCCTCATGATCGGCCACTTCTCAGCACGTTATGATGATGTGCAGCACCTTGTCGAGGAGGCCAGAACCATCTTCCCGTCGACTATTGCTGCAATTGACGGAACCACATATAATGTAAAGGAGTTTTCGGCCGGTAAAGCTACCTGATTAATGTTGTTTAAGCCGGCCTGTATTAAATCAAAGAATCCTTATCTTTGCCACCATCGCTTAAATATGCAGGAAAAAATACTGATACTCGATTTCGGATCCCAGTATACCCAGCTTATCGCCAGAAGGATACGTGAGTTGTCCGTTTACTGTGAGATCCATCCTTTCAATAATTACCCTGAGCCTGACGACTCGGTCAGGGGTGTTATCCTTTCCGGAAGTCCATACTCTGTAAGGGATAAGGACCATCCTGATCCCGATCTCACGGGGATAAAAGGCAAATTTCCCCTCCTTGGAGTGTGTTACGGAGCCCAGCTGATGGCACAGAAATATGGAGGACAGGTAATGCCCGGAAAAACAAGGGAGTACGGTAACGCGAACCTTGTGCACATTAATGAATCGGATCCGCTGTTCAGAGGTGTTAAACCGGGCACTCGGGTCTGGATGTCTCACGGAGATACCATTGAACAATTGCCCGAAAACTTTCAAATCACCGGCTCAACGGCAACGGTAAGCACCGGAGCTTACCGGATTGCTGATGAGAAGACATGGGGCATCCAGTTCCATCCGGAAGTTTATCATACTACCGAAGGAACCCGGATGCTTGAAAATTTTATCTTTGGAATCTGCGGATGTTCGCCAAACTGGACGCCTGATTCATTTATTTCGACTGCGGCAGAATATCTCAAAGGGGAGATTGGAAAAGATAAGGTGATCCTGGGCCTCTCAGGCGGTGTTGACTCCTCAGTGGCCGCATCACTCCTGAACAGGGCGATAGGAGGCAATCTGATATGTATTTTCATCGATAACGGCCTTTTGCGGAAGGATGAATATGAAACGGTATTGGAGTCATATCAGGATATGGGATTGAATATAACTGGGATTAAAGCCGGTGACAGGTTCCTCGACCAGCTGGAGGGGGTTATAGATCCTGAACAAAAAAGAAAGATAATAGGAAGGGTTTTCATAGAGGTATTTGAGGAAGAAGCGAGGAAAGTCAGGGATGTAAAATGGCTAGCCCAGGGAACCATTTATCCCGATGTTATCGAATCGGTCTCGGTCAACGGGCCCTCAGCTACCATCAAGTCACATCATAATGTAGGCGGACTTCCTGAAAAGATGCACTTAAAGGTAATTGAACCCCTTCGCCTTCTTTTCAAAGATGAGGTCAGACGCGTTGGTCATGCCCTTGGCCTGCCCGATGCGATTCTCAAACGCCATCCTTTCCCGGGTCCGGGCCTTGCCATCAGACTCCTGGGTGTGATGACCAGGGAAAAACTTGATCTTTTGAAGGAAGCTGATCATATCTTCATTGAAGCTCTTAAGAAACATGGTCTTTATGATTCGGTCTGGCAGGCTGCGGTGATACTGCTCCCGGTACAATCGGTGGGTGTGATGGGCGATGAACGAACCTATGAAAATGCCGCTGTGCTGAGGGCTGTAGTTTCGACAGATGGTATGACAGCTGACTGGGCTCAGCTGCCTTATGAATTTCTAGGAACCGTATCAAATGAAATAATAAACAAGGTAAGGGGAATCAACAGGGTGGTTTATGATATAAGCTCAAAACCGCCTTCGACGATTGAATGGGAGTAAGGCGTGACGGCATGAAGACGTGAATGGGAGAAGTAATATGAATCTTTCAACAAAACATCGAAATAAACGTTAACAAGTAAATGCTCAAGTAATAAATCGGAAGTTGGCAGTAAGGAACTGGTATTCAGCATTCGGTATTCGGTATTCGGTATTCAGTATTCAGTATTCGGAAACCAGCAACCAGCAACCCGCAACCAGCATCCAGTAACCAGCAACCAGCA
>CAYSBL010000016.1:0-43653 GCA_964429295.1 uncultured Rikenellaceae bacterium | reverse complement strand
AACCAGCAACCAGCAGCAACATGAAAAAATTCACATTTATAACAACTATATTCCTCCTTCTGAGTTTCCCTGCATTCTCCCAGGCTCTGAGTGAAAGCACCTACAAAATTGGCCGAACGCTCGGGCTTATCGAAGCATGGTATGTTGATACCACCGATATTGAAAAGCTTACAGAGCAGACCATTGTAGAAATGCTCAGGACTCTCGATCCGCATTCGGTTTATATCTCAGCAAAGGATGTCAAGGAGATGAATGAACCTCTCACTGGTAACTTCGAAGGGATTGGCATTCAGTTCAATCTTTTGAGGGATACTATAATAGTTATCGAACCGATAGGAGGGGGACCGTCAGAAAAGGTAGGGGTTGTCGCCGGCGACAGGATAGTTGAAATTGACGGAGAGAAGGTTGCCGGCGTCGGGATTTCAACAACCGGTGTCCGGAGCCGGCTTATGGGAATGAAAGGGACTAAGGTGAATATCAGGGTCTTCAGGATGGGAATGAAGGAAATGCTTGATTTTACAATAATCCGCGACAAGATTCCGATAAACAGCCTGGATGCAGCTTATATGCTCGACAGCCAGACCGGATATGTTAAACTTAATAAATTCGCCGCGACTACTGCAAGGGAGTTTACCACGGCGGTTGACAGTCTCCGGCAGCATAATATGAAGAACCTTATCCTGGATCTTAGATCCAACGGGGGAGGATATATGGTCGCCGCAACCGACATAGCCGATATGTTTTTCCCCGATAAAAAACTACTTGTCTTCATCCGCGGCAGGAGAAATCCGCGTCAGGATTATTTTTCAAACGGGAAAGGTTCCCTTGCCAACACGAAAATCACAGTTCTCACCGATGAAGGATCTGCCTCTGCAAGCGAGATACTTGCCGGCGCTGTCCAGGACTGGGACAGGGGTTTGGTAGTTGGTCGCAGAACATTCGGCAAAGGTTTGGTTCAGAATGGATTCTATCTCACTGACGGATCTATGATAAGGTTGACCATAGCACGGTATTACACCCCTACAGGCAGGCTGATCCAGAGTCCTTACGATGAAGGTTATGAAAAATATATGGAGAACTTCTACAAACGTTACACCAACGGAGAACTGGTTACGGCTGACAGCATTCATATGCCTGACTCTCTCAGATTCAGGACACTGGTCAACGGCAGAACAGTTTATGGAGGCGGAGGTATAATGCCTGATGTTTTTGTCCCGGCCGATACATCTGATTATTCCGATTATTACAGAAGCCTTGTCAGAAGAGGGATCCTTAATTCATTTTCACTTGAGTACTCCGATAAGAACAGGAAAAAACTTGCTTCAGATTATTTAACTTTTGATGATTTCAGGAGCCGGTTCAGCTTCAGTCAGGAGGAGGTAAACGCCCTCATTTCGAAAGCTGAAAAGGAAGGAATTAAATATAATGAGGAGCAGTTCAATATCTCACGAAACGCTATTTTAAATGTAACCAAAGCCCTGATAGCATCCAACCGGTGGAAAACAAACGAATACTTCATGATCCTTAACGAGGATGACATTGTTATCGAAAAAGCCCTTCAGCTAATTAATAACAAAGCTGAATATGACAGGATACGCGGGTATTAGGGAAACGAAAGGCGCAGTATACCGGGCTCAGGTAAGCAGTTGGCAGCTGGCAGTAGGCAGTAGGCAGTAGGCAGTAAAGAGCCGGTATCCATTATTCGGTGTTCGGTATTTGATGTTCGGTACAACCAGCAACCAGCAACCCGTAACCAGCAACCAGCAACATGCAGTTAACCGCCAAAACCCTCTTCGGACTCGAAAAAATTCTTTCGAAGGAACTTTCATCCCTTGGTGCTGAAAATATTCAGGCCGTGAACAGGGCAGTCATGTTCGAAGGTGAAAAGGACATACTTTACAAAGCCAATTACTGCCTGCGGACAGCTCTTTCCGTTCTTCTTCAGATTGCCGTCTTCAGAATCCGCTCAGCCGATGACCTGTACAGAAGAAGCATGAAAATCGACTGGAGCCGGTATCTCAGAAGTGATCAAACCTTTGCGATTGTTCCGGTAGTCAATTCACCACTTTTCAGGCACACCGGATATGCCGGACTCAGACTGAAGGATGCTGTGGCCGACTGGTTCCGGTCCAAAACGGGACACCGCCCTTCAGTCGATACCGATGACCCTGATATCCTCATAAATCTTCATATCAGTAACGATCTGGCAACTGTTTCAATCGATTCTTCCGTTATACCACTCTATAAGCGCGGTTACAGGAAGGGACAGGGCAGTGCCCCGATGAATGAAATACTTGCTGCGGGGATTGTCATGCTCTCAGGATGGGACGCACTTACCCCACTGGTTGATCCAATGTGTGGTTCAGGGACCATAGCTGTCGAAGCTGCCCTGTTTGCCTCCAATACCCCTCCGGGGAAATTCAGGAAGAGTTTCGGCTTTCAGAAGTGGAGCGGCTATGATCAGGATCTCTTTCTCAAAATTAAGGAAGATGCGGAATCTCTTACAAAACCATCCCTGGGAATGATATTCTGCAGTGACGTTTCCGGAGAAGCCGTGGAGTTGTCGGAAACCAACATCAGGTCGGCCGGACTCACCGATATGATTACCTGCAGGGTGGAGGATTTCCGTAATCTCAGGGCATCGTCCTCAGAAGGTGTTGTTATTATGAATCCTCCTTACGGTCAGAGGATTAAGACCGGTGACAGCAATGAGTTCTATGGCATGATAGGCACCACACTTAAGCATGGATTTACCGGTTATGATGCCTGGATTATCTCTTCCGACAGGGAGGCATTAAAGCATGTCGGACTCAAACCATCAGGGAAGATAACTCTGTTCAACGGGGCTCTCGAATGTCTTCTTGTAAATTACAAGCTTTACCAGGGTTCAAAGAAACCCTTATAATGCAATCTATTTTATTTTTTTACGTTTATCAGATTCGGACGCCGGATACTTGCCCAGTTTGGTGTAATAATTGTTTTGGCATAAAAAGTAATGCTTACATTTTTTATATATTTGTTGACGAAGATTTTGATCCTATTAAAAGCAAAGCTTAGATGAGCTTTAATGTTGAAAGTTATTTTTCTGGCTTGTCCGGCGGGAATCCGATCCTTTATTATAAGGGAAGCATCGATTCAGACCTGATCAACAGGGTGCTTGATACGGTAGAAGAAAAACTTATCAGCTCAAATGAAAGTCCCAAGCTGAGGAAGAGAGTATATAATGTTCTTGTTGAAAGTCTTCAGAACCTTTATCACCACGTGGGTGCAGTTCCTGAAGGTTTTGAGGATCAGACCTCAGAAAAGTTCGGTATCCTGTCTGTAAACAAGGTTCATGATGGCTACAGGATAATTACCGGGAACTTCATCAGAACAGATGAGTCTGAAGAACTGGAGAAGAAAATAACAAGGATCAATAACTCAACACACAACGAAATTACTGAACTCTACAAATTCATATTGAATCATCAGCGTATCTCAATAAAGGGAGGAGGAGGACTCGGACTTGTGGACATTGCAAGGAAAACCGGAAACAAACTTGGATATGTCTTAAAAAGTTATGATGAAGATACCTCATTCTTTTGTCTCGATATCCTGGTTAACACTACGAAGTAAAACAAACTAAATTAACAAGCATATGGAACCTATCCTGATTGAAGGAACCCCAAAAACACCCACGATCAAATTTGACGCATCAAACGGCGTTTTTGAGATCAAGGGACGTTCGATCCCCGAAAACTCAGTAGACTTCTACAAGCCTCTTATTGATTGGCTTGATGTCTATAAAGAGACTCCCAACGACAAGACTGTTGTTAATATAAAACTTGAGTATTTCAATACAAGCTCATCAAAATGCATTCTTGATGTCTTCAAGAAACTGGAATCTATTCACAAGGCAAAAAATGAAGTGGAGGTTAACTGGTATTATGAGGAAGATGATGAGGATATGCTTGAGGCAGGAGAAGATTATGAATCAATAATCAGGGTGCCTTTCAAAATGATCGAGATCGTAGAATAAATAGCTCCGGCATTTCAATGCCGGTAAACGGCTGTGATTATCACTTACGTGAGAAGAGTGTCTTTTCGGCACTCTTTTTTTATTGCCCTGATCAGTGTGTGCCCTGTGCCCTGCGCCCTGCGCCCTGTGCCCTGCGCCCTGTGCCCTGCGCCCTGCGCCCTGTGCCCTGTGCCCTTTACCCCCTGTTTTTAGTCCAACAGCTTCGGCCTTCTGCTCAATATTTTCTCCCCTGAACTGAGCATATTCCTCAGAACCCTGAAATAGAGCAACAGATAGGTAATTATGCTAACGGTCCAGATTACCATCACATTAACCCAGTAGGTGTCAACATTCAAACCAAATATCTTTTTTGTCGGAGAATAGAAATGTGCCTTGACAAACCAGGGGGAGGGGTCCATGTAAATGGGATCAAATTTCTGGATGAGTTCCCCTTCGTATTCTATGGTTTTCTGGGTTTCATTCTTCAGAGTTACAAATTCATCCAGTGAAACATTGAAATTTTCATTTCTCAGCTTTTGATAAGCTTCCTTGTTCTCTGCTTCCATTCTGCTGATAAGCACATCCTTTTCATTGTTGGCCTTGTTGTATAACTTCACATAATGCCTGCGGATCATTTCCACATGAGTGATGGCTTCTTGCACAATAGAAGCAGTAATCAGGTCTGGTTTCAGGCTCTCCTGATGTCTGAACCTAATCCCGGGTACTTTGTTGTGAAGCTTCTTTATTTCATTGAAGACAAGCTCAAGGTCGGAATTGAAATCTTCATCCCTTTGCCCCTTGTTGAGATCGATCAGAAGCTTGTCAAGATTACCTTTTACCTTTGAGCACCAGTAATCCTTTATAAACCTTGACTCGCTCATTTTCTTGTCAAACTCATAAAATACAGCCGCATATCTGTTGTCGGTAAACTGCTTTACAGCCAGCGCTTCATATCCCCAGCGGGCTGTAATAACCTCACCGTAAAAGGGTATCGTGACAGGGGAGGATATATTTGGATTCAGCTTTTCAAACTTTACAAGCACGCCGCTGAGTATGATCTGGGGGATTATGAGGAACGGTATGAGAATGTAAATTGTCACCACTGCCTTGAAACTGTCGGAAATCAGCAAACCAAGAACGTTGGCTGCAGCCCAGCATGAAAACAGGATCAGCCAGTATTCAAATGTCATGCCCTTGATTCCTGTGATAACATTGCCCAGGACGACGAACGTAAAAGCCTGTATGGCGGATATTCCAAACTGGACACTGACCTTCGACATGAGGTAACTGTTCCAGCTGAGATTAAGGAAAGCTTCTCGCTTAAGTATCTTGCGGTCTTTGAAAATTTCTTCTGCGCTGACTGTCATCCCCATAAAAAGCGCAACAATCACCGACATGAAAATATAAACGGGCAGGTTGCTGTTGTCAATAAGGTTATATTCCGGGTTTTTGACACTTTCATCATAATATCTTATCAGGAATGCAAGGAAAAAGGCAAGCAGCGGAGCCTCAAAAAGGGTAATCAGAAGATACTGGGCATCAGAAAGCTTAGAAAGGACATCTCTCTTTGCATATATGAGGAATTGCCTTAATTTTCGGGGTGGCCTGAATGTGATTTCAGGCAATGCTCCTCCCTTTTCAAGCTTCTCTTCCTTCTTCTCAGCCTCATATAGTTTCCGCCAGTCGTCAGGCGAAATCCTGCGCGTGTCGGTAGGCTTTCCGCTTTCAGTCATCACCTTGGTCTCCACTATATTGAAGATCTGCTCGGGATTGACGTTACCGCATGCATAACACACGCTGTCGGAATAGTTTGGCTGTCCTATCTTCTTCTTGAAGTATTCAATGGAATCAACAGGATTCCCGTTGTATATAAGATATCCGCCTGAATCGAGTATAATCAGCTTGTCAAACATTTTGAATATATCGGATGAAGGCTGATGGATTACAATAAAGAGCAGTTTCCCTTTTCTTGCAAGTTCATTGAGCAGATCCAGGATGTTTTCTGAATCCCTCGATGAAAGTCCCGAAGTGGGTTCGTCTAGAAACAGAACAGCCGGCTCCCTTATCAGTTCAAGTGAAATATTCAGCCTTTTTCTCTGTCCTCCGCTTATTTTCTTGTTAAGCGGCGATCCTACCTTCATATTTCGGATATCATACAGTCCCAGGTTCCTGAGCACATTATCGACCTTTTCACGTATCTCCTCGTCGGAAATATTGCCGAAACAAAGCCTGGCATTGAAATACAGGTTGTCAAAAACAGTGAGGTCTTCAATCAGAAGGTCATCCTGTGAAACGTATCCGATTTGTCCCTTGATTTTATTCTTATCCCTGTGGATGCTGATCCCGTTTAGCAGGACCTCTCCCTCCGAAGGCGGATTTGTCCCGTTCAGCACGCTGAGCAGGGTTGATTTTCCGGCTCCGCTTGCACCCATAATACCGATCATCCTCCCGGACTCAGCCCTGAACGACATGGTGTGAATCCCAACCTCGCCGCTCTTGAATCTGTATTCAAGATTATTTACTTCATAAACAACCCTCGACGACCTGAAGTCCTCCTTCAGATAAAGCATGGTGATATCCCAGTGGTAAATAGGAGAGATGTTGTATCCTTTTATCGATGCCCCATGGCTTATCGGGTATACCTTATTTTCCTTGAGAAGAAGGCCGTTCATTGTCAGTTCTCCCGACCGTGCATACCTAAGGAAATACATGTTCACCGAGGGCACATGCAGGATCCATATCTGTCCCTTCAACTGGTCCCTGAAGGCATATTTGGTTTTTCCGGTTGCATCTGTTTTATTCCCTGAAATGATAAGCAGATTCTGGGATGCGGGAATATCACTGAAGGGATTCAGTACAAATTTTTCCAGTATTTCATATTCCTCGCTTGAGATGTTAAGACTTTCGGCGAGGGTCTCAATGAATCCCCTCTCAAGAGTTGTAACTGATCCGTTACCTGATTTGCAGAATTCAAGAGCCAGCAGGGCAACAACTATCCTCTGATCCAGCCCAAGAAGTCCTTCTTCATTTATCTCATGACAGAGTTTGGTTATCCTTATTGCAATAGCTCCCTCGCGTCTCTCCTTCGTGCTTTTTTCAAGCTTGATCTGAGCTTCCCTGTATGCTTTATCGTAAATTGCCAGGTATTTCTCTACAAGTTCATTGTTGAGATGCTGATGTAAAAATGCCTTGACCACTGCCCGCCTCTCTTCCTGATCCCCTTCAGGATTGGCAATAATGGCAAACAATTGCATGAGGGTATTAATAATCTTCTCACTCATTGACGAAAGGGAATTCTCAAAGATGAAACTATTGAGATATTAATTACCTACAGAACGGCCATTCACATCAATTGTTGTGATTCTTTAGAACTTATGAGCCTAAAAAAAATCACCGGTATGTTTTTGTTTAATCAATGTGAAATTTATTTCCTGGTTCTGCCGGTCTTTTTCTTCCGGACCGAGAATCCGAATTTGCCTGTCAGCTTTCCTGTTTCATAATACTTGCCATGCACGTAGCATATCGGATTTGCATCGATGAGACTGAAAGCGCCTGTTTTTTCATTGAACAACGATTGTTCGGCATTCACTGCAACAACTTCGGAAATGAACATGTGATGCGTTCCCAATTCCTTGATTTCTTTAACCACGCATTCAATGTTAACGGGCGATTCCTTTATCAGGGGCGCCTTTACTTCTTTTGCCCTGACCGGTGTAAGTCCCATTTCCCTGAACTTGTCATGCGCGGCACCGGATTTCACTCCGCACCAGTCGGTGGCATAAGCAAGCGGCTTAGTGGTAAGATTGATAACGAAATCAAGATTCCTCCTGATTATGTCGTATGAATGCCTTGACGGCCTCACTGAAATATAACACATCGGCGGATCGGTGCATATGGTCCCTGTCCATGATACCGTGATTATGTTGTATTCATCAGGATTCGAACCGCAGCTGACCATCACGGCCGGTAACGGATAAATCATTGTTCCGGGCTTCCAGAGTATTTTTCCCATAAAAGCTTATTTTTTCAAATATAGCACTATCGAATCATATTCCGGACCGCGTTCTCTGAACTTGTCATTATGACACTAAGCAGTCGTGATAAAGTGTCAGATAGTCACTTTTTCAGGTTGGCAGAGTAATTGATCCTTTTGCGGCAGGAAGACAGAGAGAATTTTCAAAACATTATTTAAATATGAATCTCAATAATTTCACTCTTAAAGCACAGGAATCGATACAGAAAGCTTTCATGATCGCTGATGCAAAGGGGCAGCAGGCTGTCGAATGCGCCCATTTGCTTCATGGTGTCATGAGCGAAGCCGAAAACATATCTGAATGGCTTTTCGGAAAGCTTGGGGTCAGTACTGCCTCGGTAATAAAGGACATTGAAAAGATAATCGATACCTGTCCCAGGGTAAGCGGAGGAGAACCGTATTTGTCATCAGGTGCATCAGAAGCACTGAGAAAGGCAAATGATCATGCTACGTCTATGAAGGACAAGTTTGTCACTACAGAGCACATACTTATGGGTCTGCTGGAGACATCCGACAGGGCATCCCAGTTACTTAAAGACTATGGCATTACAATGAAGGACCTGAAATCGGCCGTACATGAGCTTCGAAAAGGGGCCACAGTCGATAATCCGACCTCAGAGGACACGTTTGACTCCCTTAACAGGTATGCGATAAACCTTAATGAAAGGGCGAGGACAGGCAAGCTCGATCCGGTTGTTGGCCGTGATGAGGAGATAAGAAGAATATTGCAGATCCTGACCAGGAGAACCAAGAACAACCCCATCATGATAGGCGAGCCCGGCGTCGGCAAGACTGCCATCGCTGAAGGTATTGCACACAGGATAATCAGGGGAGATGTTCCCGAGGATCTTAAATCGAAGACAATCTATTCACTCGATATGGGAGCTCTGATAGCAGGCGCCAAATACAAGGGAGAATTTGAGGAACGGCTTAAGTCGGTTGTGAATGAAGTTGTTTCAGCCAACGGTGAAATTGTGCTTTTTATCGATGAGATTCACACCCTTGTCGGAGCGGGGAAATCAGAGGGTGCAATGGATGCTGCAAACATTCTCAAGCCTGCTCTGGCCAGAGGTGAACTGAGGGCTATAGGAGCAACCACACTGAACGAATACCAGAAATATTTCGAAAAGGATAAGGCTCTCGAAAGACGTTTTCAGGTGGTAATGGTTGACGAACCCGACAGGGAAGACTCAATCTCGATCCTCCGGGGCATCAGGGAGAAATATGAAACCCATCACAAAGTCATCATCCGCGATGAAGCAATAATAGCTGCCGTTGATCTTTCAACCCGTTACATTACCGACAGGTTTTTACCCGACAAGGCCATCGACCTTATTGACGAAGCTGCTTCACGGCTGAGACTGCAGATGAATTCGGTGCCTGATGAGATCGACGAGGTTACAAGGGCCATCACCCGGCTGGAAATCGAAAGGGAAGCTATCAGGCGCGATGAGGACAAAGTAAAGGAGAATGAAATATCGGCTGAACTGGCTGAATTGCAATCTAAAAGAGATGAGCTTACTGCTTCATGGAAAGGGGAGAAGGAAATGATCGAACAGGTCCAGGACAAGAAGGAGGAAGTGGAAACCTTAAGGTTCGAGGCCGATGAAGCGGAACGCAGGGGCGATTATGGCAAAGTTGCCGAGATACGCTACGGAAAGATAATTGGTCTTGAAAAGGAAATTGAGCTTCTTAAGGAGCAGATAAACCGGAAACGTAAGAAGGGATCTCTCGTCCAGGAAGAGGTGAGGTCGGAAGACATCGCTGAAGTAGTTGCAAAATGGACCGGAATCCCTGTTGCCAGAATGCTCGAAAGTGAAAAGGAAAAGCTTCTCAGGCTCGAGGAAGAGCTTCACAGGAGGGTGGTAGGACAGGACGAGGCGATCAGGGCTGTTTCGGATGCTGTAAGAAGATCGAGGGCAGGGCTCCAGGACGCAAAAAAGCCGGTTGGATCATTTATCTTCCTTGGGACGACAGGTGTTGGCAAAACCGAGCTCGCCA
Source organism: uncultured Rikenellaceae bacterium (assembly GCA_964429295.1). GTDB lineage: Bacteria > Bacteroidota > Bacteroidia > Bacteroidales > VadinHA17 > LD21. Next base: position 33,622 of record CAYSBL010000016.1, on the reverse strand, counting down.
GAGCGCTCGCCGAGTTTCTTTTCAATGATGAAAACCTGATGACAAGAATTGACATGTCTGAATATCAGGAACGCCACTCTGTTTCAAGGCTTATTGGGGCGCCTCCCGGATACATAGGCTATGAGGAAGGAGGCCAGCTCACAGAAGCAGTGAGGCATAAACCGTATTCAGTAGTGCTTCTCGATGAGATAGAAAAAGCACATCCTGACCTGTTCAACCTGCTTCTTCAGGTCCTTGATGAGGGCAGACTGACCGACAACAAGGGCCGAACTGTAAACTTCAGGAATGTTATAATTATCATGACATCCAATCTTGGTTCAGATCTGATACGCGACAGGATGGACAGGTGGAACAACAATATGCCCGATAAAGAGGCAGAAGCATTGAGGAGGGAATTGTTTATGCTGCTCAGACGGTCGCTCAGACCTGAATTCCTGAACCGGGTTGATGAGATCGTAATGTTCACCCCGCTTAACCTTGATCAGATCAGGGAGATAGTGATCATACAGCTGAACAGCGTAAGAAAAGTACTTTCTGAGGGCAATATGAAGCTTGAGGTTACGGATGAAGCAATTGACTGGCTGGCCGCTAACGGATATGATCCGCAGTCCGGAGCCCGTCCGGTCAGGAGATTGATCCAGAAAGCTATAATAAATGAACTGTCAAAGGAAATTATTTCCGGAAGGTTTCCCAGAGAGAGCACTGTGAAGGTAGATGTTGAAAATGACCGGTTGATATTCACCTGAGCCCTGCGCCCTGTGCCTTTTGCCCTGCGCCCTGTGCCCTGTGCCCTGCGCCCTGCTCCCTTCGCCCTGTGCCCTGCGCCCTTCGCCCTGCGCCCTGTGCCCTGCGCCCTGAGCCTTTACCTGAATGACCTGATGCAGGTGTTCATGTCGTCATAAATATCAAATATGGTATGCAGATGAAGGGTATGGAACAATTCTGTTGCTCTCGGTTCAGGATTGGCAAATTTAAGAACTCCAATGTTGCTTTTAGCTGCCTTGTGAAGCGACAGAAAACAGGCGAAACCTGAACTGTCTATGTATTCCACTCCCTTGAGGTCGATGATCACCCTGGCACCGGAAGCATCAAAAACCTTGCTTACACCTTCCTTGATCTCGTCAATGGTTGTGGCATTAATTCTCTTAACGGCAAAGGTGATAATATCTATCTTATCCCTTTTCACAATGTTGATCATGTCTGTCATAGCTAACGGCTTTTTATCAGTTCATCAAGCTCCTCAAGCGCATGAATCGTTTCATCCTCAAAACGAAGCAGATAAGATTCATACTTTTCAGTATTCTTACCATCCTTTGCTTCAAGCTCAAAGATCTTGAGCATATTGGCAAGGCTGTCCATGCCCATTATGGCAACCGACGATTTTGCCTTGTGCGCAAGATCGCCAAGCGCTTTGTAATCCCGCTCTCCGTAAAGCTCTTTCATCTCGGTGTTGAACTCGGTAACCTGATCACGGAACATTCCGATCAGTTCCTTCAGCAGATCGGAATCACCGCCTGCTACCATTTCGAGGTATTCCGTATTGATGTATTTGAAATCCATGATTTGATGGTCCTAAAAAATCTTTTATCAGAACTGTATATATAACAGATATAACAGGATTTTATTTTACCTGCTTATGCTATCTTTTAACTGGTGTGAACGGTTAATATAGTGTTGAATAATCCTTTTGGAGTTCTGAAATATATTCTATTTTTATCAGTTAATACTTCAGGCTGCCTTTTCCTGATTCAGGGCAGTATAAAGAGTTACAAAATAAAATTCTCCATTGATGAAGAATACAGTCTTTACAAAATTCCATGAGGAAGCCGGAGCCAGAATGGTCCCGTTTGCGGGCTTCAACATGCCGGTTGAATACACCGGGATAAATGAGGAACATATTTCCGTCCGTCAGGGGGTAGGTGTCTTTGATGTTTCACATATGGGCGAATTCTGGGTTTCCGGTCCATCGGCCCTTAATTACCTTCAGTATATTACCTCGAATGATGTTGCCACTCTGTGGGACGGAAAGGTTCAGTACTCCTGCTTCCCCAATGGTAATGGCGGGATAGTGGACGACCTTCTGGTTTACAGGTTCAGTCAGGACAAATACCTTCTGGTTGTCAATGCTGCCAACATTGAAAAGGACTGGACCTGGTGCGTAAAGAATGCCGGAAAATTCGGAATCGAACCAGGCAGAGACCTCATCAACGCTTCGGACGATATTGCCCAGCTTGCAATCCAGGGGCCTCTTGCCATGAAGACGGTGCAGAAGCTTACTTCATCACCGGTGACGGAAATGGAGAATTATTTTTTCAGGATCATCGAGTTTGCAGGAATAAAGGACGTGATATTCTCAACCACTGGTTATACAGGCGAACCAGGATGTGAGGTGTATGTAAGAAATGAAGAAGCCCCGAAATTATGGAATGCTGTTTTTGAAGCCGGCAAGGAATTCGGAATCAAACCCGCCGGACTGGGTGCCAGGGATACTTTGAGGCTTGAAATGGGATACTGCCTGTATGGCCATGATATAGATGATACTACTTCACCTATCGAGGCAGGACTTGGTTGGATAACCAAATTCACTCCCGGCAAGGATTTCATCGACAAGGATTTACTTCTTAAACACAAGGAAGAAGGCGTGAGCCGCAGGCTGAAGGGATTTATTATGATCGACCGCGGTATTCCCCGTCAGCATTATGAAGTGGTTGATGCAGCCGGTAATATTATAGGAGAGGTGACATCCGGAACCATGTCACCAGTTATGAAGCAGGGTGTTGGTATGGCTTACCTCCGGAAAGGATACTGGAAGCCGGACACTGAAATCTTTATTCGAATCAGAAATAAAGATTTGAAAGCCAAGGTAGTAAACCTTCCTGTCCATAATAAAGGTTAACCTGGTTGCCATTGATGCAAAGACTGAATCTCGAAACCTGTTTTTCACCTGCCCTCTATGAACCTGAAAGGCATGCAGGTTCAGTAGTGGTCGTTATTGACGTGCTGCGGGCAACCTCTGCAATATGCACAGCCTTCGAACATGGTGCTGAGGCAATCATTCCTGTTGCAACGGTGGATGAAGCCAGGGAATATAAGGAAAAAGGTTTTCTGGTTGCTGCCGAGCGGGATGGTTTTGTACTCGATTTTGCAGATTTCGGCAACTCACCTTTTAATTTTACCCCGGAAAAGGTTGAAGGAAAGACAATAGTCTACAGCACAACCAACGGAACGGGAATAATCTCGGTGGCAGCTTCAGCTGATTCAATTATAATTGGGTCGTTCCTCAACATAAATGCAGTGGTCCGATGGATCAGGAAGCAGAATAAAGATGTTGTCCTGTTCTGTTCCGGCTGGAAAAACAGGTTTAACATCGAAGATACTGTCTGTGCCGGTGCAATGGCCGAAAAACTGTTATCCGGCAAGGGATTTTCAACTTCATGCGATTCAACACATGCTGCACTCGACCTCTGGTCGCTTGCCAGGGCTGACCTGATAGGTTATGTAGAGAAAGTGGCACAGAGATCCCGGCTCAGGGAAAAGGGCCTCGATGATTGCATACCATTCTGCCTGGGGATGGATTTCACCAGCAAGGTGCCTGTTTACCGTAATGGTGTCCTGGTCAGCTGATTATCAGTTCATAAGCTAATATAATCCATCAGTTTTCCATTCTTACCTTGTCAATACCGAAATTTCCTTAATTTTGTGTTAACCGCAATTTTGATCAAACTAACCTTAAAACAATCATTCGAAAATGAAAAAACATAATTTTTACGCCGGTCCGTCAATACTTCCGCAGTACACCCTCGATAAGACAGTTGAAGGAATAAGGGATTTCGCAGGTTCAGGCCTTTCGGTTCTTGAGATTTCTCACAGGAGCAAGGAATTTGTAGCCTGCATGAATGATACAATGGCCCTTGTAAAGGAATTGCTTGATATACCTGAAGGTTATAAGGTGATTTTCCTCGGCGGAGGGGCCAGCCTGCAGTTCACCATGGTCCCTATGAACATGATGAATTCAAAATCGGCTTACCTTAATACTGGCGAATGGGCAAGCAAGGCGCTTAAGGAAGCCAGGTTCTATGGCGAAGCCGTTGAGGTAGCTTCGTCTAAAGACAAGTTGTTCAATTACATACCTAAAGACTATGTGGTTCCGGCCGATGCCGACTATTTTCATATAACCACGAACAATACAATCTACGGAACTGAGCTGAAGAAAGATCCGGTCGTCAGTATTCCTCTGGTTGCAGACATGTCTTCCGATATCTTCAGCCGTCCTGTTGACATATCGAAGTATTCCATTATTTATGCGGGTGCCCAGAAGAATCTTGCGCCTGCCGGAGTGACTCTTATTATAATAAAGGAGGAGGTGCTGGGTAAGGTTTCAAGGCCAATTCCTACCATTTTAGACTACCGCACACATATCAAAGCCGAGTCGATGTTCAATACTCCGCCCGTATTTGCCGTTTTCGCTGCACAGCAGACCCTTCGCTGGCTTAAGGAACTCGGTGGTGTCAGAGCCATACAGAAGATTAACATTGAAAAGGCCGCTATGCTGTATGATGAGATTGACAGGAACAAGCTTTTTGTTCCGACGGTTAAGGATCCTGACGACAGATCTCTCATGAATATATGCTTCGTAATGTCTGATGAATACAAGGAGCTTGAACAGGGATTTTCTGATTTTGCCAAGTCAAAGGGCATTTTAGGCATTGCAGGTCATCGCTCTGTTGGCGGTTTCCGTGCTTCCACCTATAATGCGCTGCCTGTCGAAAGCGTGAAAGCGCTTGTCGATGCCATGAAGGAGTTTGAAGCCCGATCCTGATCCGGCTTTATTGGTTCCGATTGACCATTAAATTAATTACACATGAAAATACTGGTCGCAACAGAAAAACCTTTTGCCCGGATGGCGATTGAACAGATCAGGTCTATCGTTACGGGCAGAGGATATGAATTAGCTTTGCTTGAGAGCTATAAGAGTCCCGAAGAGATGTTCGCAGCCGTTAAGGATGCAGATGCACTTATTGTAAGAAGCGACCTGGTCACTTCTGAAGTCGTGGCTGCGGCACCTGAACTGAAAATAGTGGTAAGAGCAGGTGCAGGTTACGACAATCTCGACCTCCCTTCACTTACAGCCAGGGGTATAGTGGCAATGAATACTCCCGGGCAGAATGCAAACGCAGTTGCAGAACTTGTTTTTGCCATGCTGTTATACCAGGCAAGGGGAGCTTTTGCAGGAAAAACGGGAACAGAACTCAGGGGCAAAACTATCGGCATCCATGCATTCGGCAATGTAGGGAGAAATGTAGCGGAAATAAGCAGGGGATTCGGAATGGAAGTATATGCTTTTGATCCCTTCGTTAGTCCCGATGTCATGTCTGCTGCAGGGGTAAAGGTTTGTACCAGTACCGGAGAACTTTATTCATCGAGTCAGTATGTCACCTTGCACATGCCTGCCAACGATGAGACAATAAAATCTGTAGGATATGACCTGATGATGAGCATGCCTCAGGGAGCCGTGCTAGTAAATACAGCAAGAAAGGAAGTCATCAATGAGGATGATTTGCTTAAGGTCTTTGAAGACAGGAAGGATTTCTTCTATATTGCCGATGTTGAACCAACCTGCAGACCTGTTCTGGAAGAGAAGCATGGCGGCAGATTTCTCTTTACCGCCAAAAAGATGGGAGCACAGACGGAAGAGGCCAATATTAATGCCGGAATTGCCGCGGCAAAACAGATAGTCGATTTTTTCCAAACGGGAAACGAAAAATTCAGGGTCAATAAATAATCTTAAAAGTTTTTAAATGGCTGTTGTGAAACCTTTCAGGGGACTTCGTCCGCCTGCATCGATCGCCGGTGATCTGGCCAGCCTTCCCTATGACGTCATGAATACCGAGGAAGCCCGGCTTATGGCGGAAGGCAAAGAATGTTCACTCCTTCATATCACCCGGTCTGAGATCGATCTGCCCCGTGATACGGATATCCATTCAGGAGAAGTTTATGAAAAATCAAAAAGCAATTTTGCCATCTGGAGAAAGAAAGGCTGGCTGGTTCAGGATGAGGAGCCGCACTTTTATATATATGCCCAGACAATGAAGGGCAGAACCCAGTATGGAATTGTTGGCTGCGCCTCCGTTGACGATTATCTCAACGGAGTAATAATGAAACATGAACTTACCCGACCCGACAAGGAACAGGACCGGATGATCCATATAAAAGTAAATAATGCTAATATCGAACCTGTTTTTTTTGCCTATCCCGCCGTTAAGCAGATTGATGAAATAGTTGAATCAATAACTTCTACGGAGCATCCGGAATATGACTTTACGGCTGAAGACGGTTTCAGCCATACTTTCTGGGTAGTCAAAGACAGGGAAATAAATCTCAGGATCGAGAAACTCTTTGCCGAAAAAGTGCCATTTACGTACGTCGCCGACGGGCACCACCGCACTGCAGCTGCTGCGCTGGTAGGCAGGGAGAAGCGCGATAACAATCCGGATCATAAAGGAAATGAGGATTATAACTACTTCATGGCTGTTCACTTTCCCGACAACCAGCTCAGGATCCTTGACTACAACAGAACCGTGAGGGACCTTAACGGGCTGTCTGAATCGGAATTCCTTTCAAAACTTGAAAAGGGATTTATTATCCGGGAAAAAGGCACCCGGATTTACAGACCACGTAAACTTCACAATTTTTCGATGTATCTGGGAGGCCGCTGGTACGCCCTTACCGCCCGCCCCGAAACCTACGATGACAATGATCCCATTGGAGGTCTTGATGTAACAATCCTTACAAATCAGATACTTATGCCCATCCTCGATATTCAGGACCTGAGGCGTTCAAAGAGGATAGATTTCGTTGGAGGCATCAGGGGACTTGGGGAACTTATGAAGAGAGTTGACAGCGGTGAGATGAGGGTTGCATTTGCACTGTACCCTGTATCCATGAAACAGCTTATTACGATAGCAGATTCAGGAAACATTATGCCGCCCAAGACAACCTGGTTCGAACCGAAACTCAGAAGCGGGCTTGTGATCCATCTGTTGGATTAAAGGAAGTAATGAATGATATAGCTGTAAATATCCGGAACCTCCGGCAACAGATACCACATTCGGTTAAGATAGTTGCCGTATCAAAAACCAAACCGGTAGCCTCAATAATGGAAGCTTATAATGCAGGCCAGAGGTTATTCGGGGAAAACAGGGTTCAGGAATTGCTCCGGAAGAAAGACCAGCTTCCTGCCGACATCGCATGGCACCTGATAGGCCATCTCCAGACCAACAAGGTCAGGTCAGTAGTGCCTTTTGCCGATATGATACAATCGGTCGACAGCGAGCGGCTTCTGGAAGTGATAAATAAGGAAGCATCAAAAATCGACCGGATCGTTGACTGCCTTCTTCAGATTTACATAGCTGATGAAGAAACCAAATACGGATTCAGTCCCGACGAAGCCGAGGCTATGCTCAACTCTGATGATTTCCGGTCGATGCAGTCGGTGAGGATATGCGGAGTGATGGGAATGGCAACCTTTACAGACGATGCTGAGCAGATCAGGAGGGAATTCAGGTTTCTTGAGGATTGTTATAAACGGCTTAAAAGCCGTTTTTTTGCAAATGATGAATCATTCAGGGAGATATCAATGGGCATGTCGGGCGACTATAAGATAGCAATCGGGGAGGGAAGCACCATGGTGAGAATAGGCAGTCTGATCTTCGGAAGCAGAAACAGATAAGTGTTAATTTTATTAACTTTAGGCTTTCACAATAGTGATACATGAAATTGTTATTCTCTCCTTACCATACCCCCTTCCCGACCTACCCCCAAAGGGGAAGGGGCAGAGCCTTTTCCCCCTGTGGGATCCCTTTGGATTTAGGGAGGAGAGAGACATCAATTGTAAATACCTTTATGTTTTTTTAAAACCAATTTTATTCGGTAATTCATGGAAAAGCTAACTACGAAATACCTCGGCCTTACCCTTAAAAGCCCTCTGATTATCAGCAGCAGCGGTCTTACCTCCACTCTCGGACATCTAAAGGAAGCTGAGGACAGCGGTGCCGGAGCCGTAGTCCTGAAATCTCTTTTCGAGGAACAGATCAATTATTATGTTCACACAGTTTCATCGGCTTCTGACTATCCCGAAGCCGACGATTATATTTCAAATTATTTACATTCCAATTCAGTTGAGAACTATCTGGAGACGATCAGGCAGGCAAAGAAAAACCTTGGCATACCTGTCATCCCCAGTATTAACTGTTATACGGCCAAAGGATGGACCGGTTTTGCCAGGAACATTGCAGAAGCTGGCGCCGATGCTCTGGAAATTAACGTATTCTTCCTTCCTGTCGACAGGAAGAAGACATCTGCTGAATCAGAAAAACTCTATTTTGAGCTTATTGAAAACCTTAAAAAGACTATTAAAATCCCTGTTGCCCTGAAGATTGGCTTCAGGTTTTCGAATATTCTCTATATGTTCGACCAGTTCTATAACAGGGGAGTAAATGGCGTGGTAATGTTCAACAGATTCTACGAGCCCGACATCGATATAGACAAGCTTGAGATAATACCTGCATCGGTTTTGAGCCAGGAGATTGAACGCCGGTACGTCCTCAGGTGGGTGGCCATGGCAAGCGCCCAGAAACTGAAGATTGACATTTCAGCCTCCACAGGGGTTCATTCCGGACAGGATGCAGTAAAGTACATTCTGGCTGGCGCCAATACTGTACAGGTCTGTTCAGTACTTTACAGCAAGGGAATCGGTTACCTTAAAACAATGAACCAGCAGATAGCCGGCTGGATGACGACAAAAGGATTCTCGGGCATTGATGATTTCAGGGGAAAGCTTAATTATGCAAATTATGATAAGCCGGGAGCCTTCGAAAGGACTCAGTTTATGAAATATTTCTCCTCTTACGGGTAAACCATGGAAATTCGGTGGTCACGGTACGGCCATTGAAGCCTTTTTTTTCAATCAGGAAGGGAGTTAAGATCAGTCTTCATCCGTCTGTTCAAGAAAGTATAGCAGTTCCATGGCCAGGGCTGTTTTTTCTCCTGACACTCTTGAAGCATTTTCCTTAATCTGCCTTATAAGTGCTGCCTTTTCAACCTGCGTCAGGTTCCCGGCCGACGATTCAATGACTGTAAAGCATTCAACGGCTGTGGAATAGTCCCCGCTGATAAAAAGTTCGGCAAAGTCGCTCATGAATCCCGAATAATCGAGCCCCGACTCCCAGCAGGAAGCGATCAGCATAGCCTTTGTACCGGGTGAATGGTTTTTATTTATTTCTTCTATAACTTCCACGCATGATGCCTGATCCTTAAGATCATTGAGAAAATCCCTGATAAGTCTCTTTACTTCCAGATCACTGCTTGATTCATAATGAGAAACCAGAAGTTCTATGGCTCCCCTTATCGGAGTTTCTTCCCTGAGACTCTTTATTGCCTCATTGATCTTAACAAAGTTACCCTTGCTTAAAATATGTTCAAGTTCTTTGCGTTTATTCAGTGGGCTGTTCATTTTTAATCGTTTGATGCAAAGTTAGAAATCGGTTGGATGCTTACAGCCATTTGGGGCAATTAATTATGGAATAAACTATTTCTGAACTGGAAAGAATTTAAATCTTACCTTATTATGAAGCGACTTCTTATTTTAAGCAACAGGATTCTTGCATTGGCTGTCTTCGCGGCATTGATGCTCGCAGGATGCCGCCCGGGCGTAAAGGATGTCAAAAATGAAGCTGATAGCCTGAAGGTTACCGGAGCAAATGCTTCCGTCTATGAAGACATCAAGCAGGCTGAGAAGATTTTCTATACCCTGCCTTCTCCGCTCGAATCTGCAATGCTAATAAAATCGGCGGGAGCCCTGTTTGATGATAATCTCCTGAATCCAATCGAAAACTCGAGAAACTATAACACGAACAGGAGCATGGCCCTTAACCTTGGAATTTACACCACCGACCTTAGCTTCGCAAGTCTGTACGACCAGACGCAGCTTATTATCAATTATATGAATGCAGCCAAACAGATGGCTGACGGGCTGGGTATCCTTGATGCGATTTCACAGGAGGATATTGATCAGCTTGAGGAAAACATTCACAATACTGAAGTCATAATGGATATTGTATCCCAGACCTACCTCAATTCCAATTCCTATCTCGAGGATAACGGCCAGCCTGCAGTTGCAGCGATGGTTCTTGCAGGAGGATGGCTTGAAGGCCTGTACATCTCGACACAGCTTGTGGATATGAAGGATTTCAACGGTAATAAACTTGTTGGCAGAATAATTGACCAGAAGCTCTCGGTCGACATTCTTATCGACCTTTTATCGAGCAGCAAAGGACACCCTGCAATTGATGAGCTGATCGGGCAGGTAACACAGGTCAAGACTGTTTTCGACAAGATCACTCTTCAAACAAGCCCTGTAAGGCCGGAATTTGACCAGACTACCAATACTACTGTACTTAAGTCGGAAGTCAGCGCCGATCTGACACCCGAAGTATTCAGGGAACTCTCCGAAACAGTTGCAGCCATCAGAAGTAACCTGATTAAATAGCTAGTCGTATGAAAATCAATAAAATCGTCATAATCCTGGCTGCTCTTGTTTTTACGGCCGGGACAGTTGTAAATGCACAGTGCAAGTCGTTTGCAAAAAAAACATGCCTTCCCGAGCTGGGGTCCTATACACATGACGGCAATTACCATGCTACAATACTTTCGGAAGGGGAGGAGGCAGAGTTGTATAAAACCTTTTTCTCCGACATGGAATACCGGATGTCGGTTTGCAGTGACGAAAATCTTCCTCCTGTTGAATTTCTGGTTCTCGATGCTGACAGAAACATTCTTTACTCGAGCAAGGATAATAATAACAGCCGAACCTGGGACTTCAGGCTCCAGTCGAGCCAGCAGCTGAGGATTGTATTAAAAGTGCCTTCAGGTCAGAATGAAGGTGTGCCCGCACAGGGATGCGTTTCAATAATGTTCGGTTTCAGGATCAAGTCATAGGTTCAGCTTGCGGGCAAGGAATCTGCCCGTATGGGAATCCCGTCGCAGCGCCAGGTCTTCAGGGCGCCCGGCAAATACAACATGGCCTCCGGCTTCTCCGCCTTCGGGTCCGAGGTCAATTACCCAGTCGGAGCATTTTATAACCTCCTGGTTGTGTTCGATCAGAATTACCGAATGGCCGTGGTCGACCAGGGCGTTGATCGATTTCAACAGTTTGTTTATATCATGGAAATGAAGGCCGGTGGTGGGTTCGTCAAATATGAAAAGCATATGTCCGTTTTCCTTTTCCTGGCTCAGGAAATAGGCAAGTTTCACCCTCTGGCTTTCTCCGCCCGAAAGTGTGCTTGACGACTGTCCCATTTTTATGTACCCAAGCCCGACGTCGGCCAGCGGCCGGAGCTTCTCGGTTATCTTCTTCTCGCTTCTGCCGTGATGATTGCCGAAGAACTCAATGGCCTCATCAATTGTCATTTCGAGAATGTCGTGAATGTTTTTCCCGTGATACCTTACCTCAAGTATCTCCTTTTTGAATCTCATTCCCTTGCAGTTTTCACAGGTGAGTTCCACATCGGCCATGAATTGCATTTCAACCCTTATAATACCTTCTCCCTGGCATTCTTCGCACCTTCCGCCCTCAACGTTGAATGAGAAGTGAGAAGCCTTGAAATTGTTCTGAACTGAAAGCTGCTGCTCTGCATACAGTTTTCTGATCTCATCATATGCCTTCAGATAGGTGACCGGATTCGACCTTGTTGACTTGCCAATCGGATTCTGATCGACAAGCTCTATCCCTGTAAGCCTTGTTATGTCTCCTGCCAGTTCCCTGAATTTTCCGGGTTTAAGATTGTTCCCGTTTAACCTGTTTGACAATACTGAGTAAAGGACATCGGTCACAAGGCTCGATTTTCCCGAACCGCTGACCCCGGTTACGACTGTGATAGTATGAAGAGGGAACTTAACGTCGATGTCCTTGAGATTGTTTTCCCTTACGCCCTTTATTTCTATATAGCTGTTCCATTTCCTTCTTTTGTCAGGCACTTTAACTTCGAGTTTCCCTGAAAGATAACCTGCCGTAAGCGAAGGATTGTATTCAGTCTGACCGGGAAGTCCCTGAAACACGACTTCACCTCCGAGTCTGCCGGCTTCTGGCCCCATGTCGACTATTTCGTCAGCCGCCCTTATGATCTCCTCCTCATGCTCCACAACGAGGACTGAGTTGCCCAGGTCCCTCAGCTCCCTTAGGACACCGATAAGCAGATGTGTATCGCGGGGATGAAGCCCAATGCTTGGTTCATCCAGAATGTACATCGAACCCACAAGATTGCTGCCCAGCGATGTCGCCAGATTGATCCTTTGTGATTCGCCTCCCGAAAGAGTGGATGACAGCCTGTTGAGAGTGAGATAGGGAAGACCGACGTCAAGGAGGAATTTCAGTCTTTGCCTTATTTCAGTCAGGAGGCGTTCGGCTATCTTCATGTCGGTTTCTTCAAGGGAGATCCCATTGAAAAAAACGTAGAGGTCAGAAATCGGCATTGAGACGAGGTCCTGGATGTTAATACCGGCAACTTTTACATAAGAAGTTTCTTTCCTGAGTCTTGTGCCCCTGCATTGCGGACAGGTTGTTTTTCCGCGGTATCTGCTCAGAAGCACCCTGTATTGTATTTTGTATTTCTTTTCCTCAAGATGTTCAAAGAAGCGGTTCAGGCCGTAGAAATTTCTGTTGCCTGTCCACAACAGTTGTTTTTGATCTTCAGAAAGCTGATAATAGGGTTTGTGTATGGGAAAGCCGAACTGGTCAGCTGTGGCGATAAGCCGTTCCTTCCATTTCTTCATCGAATCACCCCTCCAGCAGGCTATGGCATCCTGGTAGACCGAAAGATTCTGATCAGGGATTACCAGGCTTTCATCAATCCCGATAATCTTACCGTATCCTTCGCACAAAGGGCAGGCACCTATAGGATTATTAAAACTGAAAAAGTACTCGTTCGGCTCTTCGAACTCAATTCCGTCTTCTTCGAATTTATTTGAAAAGCTGCGCCGATCCGTCCCGTCCTCCCTGTGGATGATCACCTGGCAGTGTCCCTTTCCCGCCTGAAAAGCAGCGGCGGCCGATTCTGCCGACCTGCTGAGGTTATCTGCGTCATGACTGACAACAAGCCGGTCGATTACGATATTGATCTTCTGACCCTTTTGAAAAATATTTTCAGGAAGCGGTTCGTCAATCCTGTCCATCCGGCCATCCGTCTCGATACGGGTGAATCCCTGCTTGACCAGAAAATCAAAATATTCCCTTATCCTGATTGTTTCGGGGATGACCCCGGGCGATACAATAGTAACCTTTGTTCCTTCGGGAAGTGTTGTCAGAAAATTCACAAGGTCGTCGGCACTGTGTTTCTTTACCTCCCTGCCTGATACTGGAGAATATGTCCTTCCGGCCCTGGCGAAAAGCAGCCTCATGTAATCGTAGATTTCTGTGGAAGTACCGACCGTGGAGCGGGGATTCCGGGAATTGACCTTTTGTTCAATGGCAATTGCAGGCGGGATTCCGTTAATGAAATCGACCTCGGGTTTGTTCATCCTTCCGAGGAACTGCCTTGCATATGACGAAAGGCTTTCCACATACCTCCTTTGTCCTTCTGCATAGATGGTGTCGAATGCGAGGGATGATTTACCCGATCCTGATACACCGGTTATAACCACCAGCTTGTTTCTCGGAATTTTCAGACTTACATTTTTCAGATTGTTTACCCTTGCACCCTTTATTTCAATAAAACCATCCATCTGCGTACTCTTATTATCCTGCCTTTTGATTGCCCAAAGGTGGCAAAAAATATTATACTCTGCATCATGGTTCAAGTGGACTTCATCTTCCTTTTATGCGTAAAGGGACTAAAGTCCCTGTAACAGAGAGTGTGGCTCATTACCGTCAGTTAAAACTGACGGTAACTGATCCTGCTGATGCTGACGCTTACTCATTCTGGCGATGCAGGTAATTCACCAGAGAATTATCTCTTAAGTGTTACCGTTGGCTTCAGCCAACGGTGAGGGACAACACCCACCCTTTTCCGGGGGCTTTAGCCCCCAAAACGTTTTATTTTGGCAGATTGCATCTACTAATTGATGTAAAGAGTAATCTTTTTGACGAAAAAAATTAAAAAAATTTAACAAATTATTTTGTAATTAGAAAAATTCAATTTTCTTTGCAGTTCAAATAACCACTAAAACCAGGAGGACTGCCTATAAAACAACTCTACTCTTTTACACTTAAATAAAGAGAGAGCTATGAAAAAATCGATGTCCGATTACGAACTTATTGAAGAGTTTGTAAAAGGTGAGCAGTCCTGCTTCGAAGAATTAATCCGCCGTCATAAGAGTAAAGTTTTTGCGTACATAAGTCTTTATATACGCGATCAGGCTTTGGCCGAAGACTTGTTCCAGGATACGTTCCTGAAAGTAATTCAGTCGGTAAAGTCAGGAAAATATTATGACAACGGAAAATTCATTTCATGGGTGATGCGTATTGCCCACAACCTGATAATCGATCATTTCCGCAGGGTTAAGCAGCTTAACACTGTATCGAATGACGACTATGAATCTGATCTCTTTAATTCAAAGAAGCTTGCTGAAGCAAACGTTGAGGATCATATGATAAAGAGGCAGATCCAGAAGGATATCAGGAAGCTGATCAGCCAGCTGCCGGAAGACCAGAGAGAAGTTGTGATACTGCGCCACTACTCAGGACTGAGCTTTAAGGAAATAGCTGATATAACCGATGTTAGTATTAATACGGCCCTTGGCAGGATGAGATATGCCCTCATTAACATGAGGAAAATGATGGAGGAGAAAAAAATCAGCCTCACATTTAACTGATCTCACGACAATATTTTTTGCCATAGGCCGTTTTTATTCAAAAGATAAAAACAGAAAGCCTATGGCAAAAAACTCTACTCCTTTTCTTTCATATCACGATATCCAGGTTGATGATATTGATATTTATGAAGATGCTTTCGGGCTCTACCAGGAATTCGGTGATGTGTTTAACCTTCTGGACCAGTTGAAACCTGTTCCAAAGAAAAGACTGACTAAACGACTTATTGAGCGGGTCAGGCAGATGAACTGAAAATCAGCAAGCACAGGATTATCCTGTGCTTTTTTTATATCTGTTGATATATCAAAACGATATCATAAAAATATATAAATATATCAAATATATATTGTTTTGAAATATTTTTAGTATATTTGCATTATCTAACCAATTCAATAATATTATGAAAGCTGAATTTACAGTAAAACCAGTTTCCGGTTACCTTGCCCTTCTGGCTGCTCTTATCTTCATCGGGGGAGCCATAGCCGGATTTTATTTTGAATTAATCTGGCTGGGCATAGTGTCGACCTTGCTGTTCTTCCTGGCCGTTAAAGGTCTTACAATAGTTGATCCTAATGGTTCATGTGTTCTGGTTCTGTTCGGAGCCTACAAGGGGACTATCCGCGAAAACGGTTTTTTCTGGGTTAATCCCTTTTATACAAGGAGGCAGATTTCACTCAGGGCCCGTAACTTCGACAGTGAGCCCATAAAGGTCAATGACAAAATTGGAAACCCTATCAAGATCGGATTCGTTCTTGTCTGGAGGGTTGCCGAAACCTATAAGGCAGTTTTCGAGGTAGACGATTACCAGCACTTTGTTCTTGTTCAGAGCGATGCAGCCCTCAGAAAGCTGGCAGGGCTTTATCCTTACGACAACCTGGAGGACCATGAGGCCATTATAACTCTGAGAAGCGGGGGAGAGGAAGTGAATGATGAGCTGGAGAGGGAGATCCGGGAAAGGCTGGCCATTGCCGGTATACAGGTGATCGAAGCCAGGATAAACTATATTGCCTACTCGGAGGAGATTGCCAATGCGATGCTGAGGAGGCAGCAGGCATCTGCAGTCGTCGCTGCACGGCACAAGATAGTCGAAGGCGCGGTTTCTATGGTCCAGATGGCTCTCGACCAGCTGTCGGACAAGAATATAGTCGATCTTGACGAGGAAAAGAAAGCCTCAATGGTAAGCAACCTGATGGTTGTTCTTTGCAGCGACAAGGATGCCACACCGGTAGTTAATACAGGAACTTTACACACCTGATATGAGTCAGAAGAAATCTATATTGCTCAGGATTGATCCCCGTACCTTTAAGGCCATTGAGAAATGGGCTGCCGATGAGTTTCGCAGCACCAACGGACAGATAGAATACCTTCTTGAGCAGGCTCTCCGCAAGGCGGGAAGGTACAAGGGGAAACGGGATGATCTCGGGGAGCCGGGTGAAAGTGAGCCTATTGGTTGATGAAATAAACTGAATGGCAGGCAGCAATGCCTGCCGTTTCTGTTCTCAGCCTGCTTTTACCCAGACTGATACCGGTATATCCGCTGTTCAGGGCCAGGCCAATCTCCTCATTGCTGAAATCGCCTTCCGGGCCTATCAGGATCAATGCATCCATGCCTTTCCTGTAAACGAGATCCATTCTTTTTACTTCATATCCGCGGTCACAGTGAGCGATCATTTTTATTCCTGAATGCGGGAAGGGAATGAATTCCCCGAAAAGCGCCGGTTCGTTAAGTACAGGTTTGTATGCCTTGAGTGATTGCTTCATCGCCGAGATAATAATATTGTTAATCCTTGCGGTCTTTATGCCATGTTTCTCGGTATTCCGGCAGATCAGGGGAGTGATCTCGTCAATTCCGAATTCCACGCTCTTTTCAATGAACCACTCGAATCTTTCCTGATTCTTTATGGGCGAAACTGCCATGTGCAGCCTGTAATTCCTTTTCCCGAATCCCGGAATGCTTTCAGTTATCCTTATCCGGCATGCAGAAGAATCGGCGTCGGTGATAATCCCTTCGTAGTATCCTCCCGTACCGTCAACGAGCTTCACATGGCCGCCTTTCGGCATGCGTAACACCCTGATGCAATGCCTCGACTCGATTTCGTCCATCACGCACGAATCACCGGTGATTCCGGGAACATAGAATATCTGCATACTGCATCCAGTGATTAAATGTTTGTTTATCTGACAATTCCGTCGAGCTGATCCATTTCTGCTTCTTCAGCCCCGGTCATTCTTCTGAGAAACCTGTCGAGCCTGTCCTCTACGGCTATCATATAGGTATAGGGCTTTCTTTCAGTATCCTCGGGATGTTTTCTGTCTCTTAGCCGGATTGAGCTGATGAGCTTGTTGAATTCGAGATTGCCGGCCTGTGCCATCATCACTCCCCTGAAATATGAGAAGTAGTACCATGTTGAACGATCGGCCTTCAGATAGATGTCTATCATATCTCCTGTCCTTCTTCTCTGGATATCCACATATCCTTCGACATACACGTTTACGGGCTGGCCTCCTATGTAACCAATACCAATCTTCCCTTTTGAGCGGAACGATGATGATGCCTCATTCCAGTAAAGGGTCAGATCGTTCAGAAGTATCTCATAGGTAAATTCCCTGGGCATATTTCCGGATGCGCCGAACAGACTGGTTTCCTGCCGGATCTGGGATGCTGCGCTTTCTCCGAGAAGATCGTTCAATCCCTTGACATAAAATTCCGAATTCAGGCTGACCGGTTTAAGAGTGGGCATCATCTTAATCTCATCGCTCATCATCTTAAGGGCTTCCGGAGAGAAAAAGAAATCAAGGCCCAGCATGGTCCTGATCTCAATTTTGCCCGAGTCGGTGTTGTTTATGAAATTCCCGGCTGTTCCCATAAGAACATGATCAAAGTTTGCCCCGAAACTGAGTTTGCCCTCTCCGTTCAGGATACACCGGGTTCTGTCGAGGGAAACCATGTTACCTGAGCGCAACGGATCAGCTATCTTTTCAAGAGAGGAAATCTGATATCTGTTCACCGGCTTATTATACCAGAGGACGCCTGTGGCACTTACCAGACCTATGTCTGACCATGATTTCTGCTCAGAAAGAAAGGCAGGATAGAAATGCAGGGAATCGATATTGATGAATGAGCCTGAAACCAGGATCATATCATTGGGATCCCTGGGTTTTTCCGAGATTGTTATCATGACATTAGCCGGATCGATAAACGACTTGAACTTAACAGGATGGCTCCTGATACGATCGCAGTCCTGGACGATCCCTGCCGAACCGGTGAACAGCAGATTGGATGAGTTTGAATACAGATTCACATCACCGGAAAAGGAGAATGCCGGACTCAGCATGAATTGTGCATCGGGAGCTATGAATCCCTTTGCACTTGTCGCCATTGTGTCGACAGTGATCTCCGGAAAACTTATCTGCTGAACCCGTTTGCTGTCGTCAATATAATTGTAGACAGCGCTTCCCGCATATCTCTTTGAAGATTCAATCTCTATAATGGCTGAATGAAGTATGTGACGGTTGTTTACCGCAATCATGGCATTAGTCAGTTTCTCGATAGCTGCTCTCCTCCTGATGGTTATTTTACCTTTGTCGGGCTGAATCAGGGCATCGGCAATACGAATGTAGTTAATGTCCTCGGCTTCAATGTATTCCTCATTTAAATTGTATCTGGCCCTGAGGGATGTGAAGGAGATCGTGTCACTGAGATTATTGGTTGCCACAAAAGTGGGTTTTTCAGGAGAGTCCAGACTGACCCTCAGGAGTTCGTCAGCCGGCATCAGTCCGCCGGCCTTCCTTCCCTTTTGTTCCATCGCCAGGATCCTGGTTTCCTGATTGAATTCAAAATCGGTCATGGTGCAGATATACTGTATCTCAGGAAATTTCACTACCGACGAATCGGTGTTCAGATGGAATCGCGACAGTTTCGTTGCAAAGTTAATATCGGCGTTGGCATTATCGGCAATAAATGCATATCCGCTTGTAGATTGTGATTTCAGATTGTAATCAGCCGTGTCCGCTCTTATGGTCGTGGCAGCAAAGGCAAACTGGTTTGAAGTTATCCTTGAGTCGGGCATGTCAATTGTTCCGCTCCCCCTGAGCCCCTTGCTTTGCAGGTTAATACTGCCGTCAAGGGAGGTTCCATTTGCAAACAGGTCAAAGTTCTTTCCGCGGGTATTGGTTGCATGCCATTCATCCCTGCCCGGGTACCATTTTATCTGAACGTCATTGCTGGTCAGTTCAGGGAAAAGTCCTGAACCGTCGTTGGCTATCATGAAGGTTGAAGCATTTGCAAGCATTGAGTCGGGAAAAAACCTGTACTCGTCGGAGGTGGTTGTTGAGGAAAGGTGTTTAAGGATCCCGCTGCCTATCAATCCCTTGTTGCTCATGTGAATCTGATCGAACAATACTGCATTCCCGCCGTAGATTTTAAGACCTTCCTTCGGGATGCTCATCTGGAATCCGAGGGAGTTGTTCTCCTGGACGGTCAGATATTGTTTTGAAGGCTCAATTATGTTCCCGCCGTAAAATTCTCCTGTGAGCCTCAGTTCGGAACTGGAATAGTGATCGATGTTCTCGAAAGTGAAGGGATCTATCCTGAAATAGAAATTGTCTCTCTTATAGACTCCTTCCAGGCCTTCAATCCTGTCATAAAATATATAGGATGAGGCTGTTGAATTTACTATTGGATACTGAGGGAGGCTTAAGAGTCCCGATTTGTTTTTAGGATCGTCAATGTAAAGCTGAGCAGAGCCTAATTCAACCACACTGTTGATATACAGTGCAATGGCATTGCCATATGCATCGAGCTCTTCGGTTTCCACTGCCATTTGTATGGAGTCGATGCTCTGAAGGTGTATTTTGAATGTATCGTAGCTGAACTGAAAATTCTTTCCGTAAAAGGTAAACAGACCTGCAAGTACTGCACCGTCAAATTTGAATCTCTTGTTTTTTCCAAGTATGATTTGTTTGTTTGAGGGGAAAACGGCAACTTTCTGGGAGTCGCTTATGAAAATGCTTTCCACGCCGTTGATTGTCAGATTGTAGTCGTCAAGATCAAGAAATGCATTATCGAGAGGTGCTTTGGTTTCGCTGAAAACGGAAATTACATCATAGTCCTTCTTCCCGGCGTAAGAATCGATATAATCCATGGTCTTTTGTTTGATCGTGACCTCCTGGTTTGACTGGTCATAGAAAATGAATCCTCTCGCGGCCATATCGATGCACAAAGCCGTCACATATTCCTCTGATTTCTTGAGCCATTTGGCGAACTCACTTACAGGGAAGGTTTCAGAGTAGTACCACTCGCTGAATTTTTTCAGTCTGGTAAGCGGGTGCTCATTATCGAGGTTCATCAGCTTCAGAAAATCATTCGAATCGAAAAATGTTGACGACTCGAAAAGTGCCTGTCCCATTGCGGCCCCCATCGGCCTTGAAATAATCACATTTTTGTCGTCCATATTCCATGACAGGTTCTCGAAATACATATCGACATTGTGAAATGTATTGTAATAGGGGCTTTTTGAAACCGGATTGTTCGTACGGAACAGATTGACCCTCCGATTTTTTCCATTAAATGAAAATCCCAGGCTGGTATGGTAGATTGAATCCTGCCCGAGGTATATTGTGGCTTCGGTTTCCTGACTGTTTATTCCGTTTGTTGAGAATACAAAGTCGTTTGCAGCAATTCTTATAAAAAGTGTGTCGTGCCTGAAAAGGCTTATCATTGCAGGGAAGGCTCTTTCGCCTTTTCCTTTTACAAGTGCGCCTTCAAAGAGAAGTCCTCCTTCATATTCCACGCCCTTGTACAGGTTCTTTATGCTGAATTGTTTTTTGTAAGCTTCGAACTGAGGGAAGGTGGCTTTTTCCTTACTGATTATCGAGGAAGCCTGGTCAGTGAGTATACCCCTTACGGGTTCACTGAACCACGAGAGGTGAGTAAGGAGCGCCGAATCGCATGAGAATGAATTCCGTGTAGCGTCTATTACATAATCTGTCATGGAAGCATAGACTTCCGATTGCGGATATCCTGCTTTTTCCCAGGTAATTAACCCGTTTGATCCAAAGAATTGCTGCAGGTCCGGAAAATACTTGCCTGAAGCATTGTAAATCTCAGTGCTGTCGCGATGTGAATAGCAGGTAAGTGTTACCTTGTCGAGCACAGCATAAAAAGCTGTATCGCGGGAGTACTTAATGTTTGTTCCCTTTACTTTCCATGTAACGGAACCTGTCCTGATGAGGAGGTTTTCCTTTATAAGCAGTTGTGTGTTTCCAATGTATCTGAGAATTGCCTCGTTCCTTATTCCTGGTTTCAGAATGATGTCAGTGAGGCCGGCGAGCCAGTTACTGAAAAACCTTGTATCGGTGCTGTATCCGCTGAGTTCAATCAGAGCACCCAGTAATTGTATAAAATGGGGTGTTGGCCTCATCTGCCTTTCAGCCAGCTGGGAGGAGATATTGAGGATACTTTCCTTGT
This sequence comes from uncultured Rikenellaceae bacterium, assembly GCA_964429295.1. Taxonomy (GTDB): domain Bacteria; phylum Bacteroidota; class Bacteroidia; order Bacteroidales; family VadinHA17; genus LD21. Next base: position 12,290 of record CAYSBL010000016.1, on the reverse strand, counting down.
TTTCGTCTCTGAATCCTGTGCTATCCCACCTTGAGATAAAATCAGTGAGAATGGCCTTGTTTTCTTCCGAGAGAGCGGATCCCATAAAGACAGAAAGTTCAGCGCTGAATTTAAGCGGATCCCCGCTGAATGTCGGTTTTGCCTGTGAAAAAATGCTGCCGGCCGGCAGTAGCAGCAGAAGAATTCCAAATGCGATGAACTTTCTGACCATGTATGTATTTTATTAATGGGGCCGGCGGAAGTTTTTCAACCAAAGATCCGGGCCCCTGACCATTTTAAAACTTCAGACAGCTTCAACAATCGCCGTGAAATCATCCTTCTTCAGAGAGGCTCCGCCGATAAGCCCGCCGTCGACATCAGGTTTTGAGAATATCTCAGCTGCATTTGACGGCTTGCAGCTTCCTCCATAGAGGATTGTAAGATTATCTGCAATTTCTTTGCCATATTTTTCCCTGAAAAGTCCCCTGATAAACTGGTGCATCTCCTGTGCCTGTTCAGGAGAGGCAGTTAGTCCGGTACCTATTGCCCAGACAGGTTCGTAAGCGACCACCACATTGGCAATATCTTCAGCCGGGATGTTGAAAAGTCCGTTCTCTACCTGATTTTTTACAACATCGAAGTGTTTGCCCGATTCCCGTTCACTCAAAATTTCACCGCAGCAGAAGATGACTTTCAGTCCGCCAGAAAGTGCAAGTCTGGTCTTCTTATTCAGAACATTATTGTCTTCGTGGTAGTAACTTCTTCTTTCTGAATGGCCAATGATTACATATCCGGCTCCGGTGCTCTTTATCATGGCAGGAGATACTTCTCCGGTATAGGCTCCGGAGGGTTCTGATGCGCAATTCTGGGCTCCAAGGAGCACTTTCCCGCTTTTTATTATTTCTGCAACTCCTGCAAGATGAATGAAAGGCGTACAGAGCACCACTTCAGCTCCTGACGGTTTTGACCTGAAATATGTATCAACCGATTCAGCAAGCTTTAATCCTTCAGCCAGTTCCATGTTCATCTTCCAGTTACCGGCAACAATTTTCTTTCTCATAGTCTTTTTTGGTTTATAAAGTAGTTCAACAATAATTTCGTAATTATTATATTTTTATTGATTATCAGAGGTTGATATTACCGTTTTTTTCGACCGGAAAACCGGACTGGCAACAAGCAGCAGGACAATGGCAGCCAGAGCCAGTGAATAGATGACCAGTACAGGGCTTTGTCGGGTCATTTTCTGAACCTGGTCCGCCGTCATCTCATTTACAAAATTTTCTTTGGGAGGGAGTGTTGCCCATGACCATTTTCCTATGATATTTCCATCCCTGAGCAGCATGTACCCGGGATTTGAGCGGACAATGGTTTTCAGTGTAATCTCGTCGGCAGTGCAGAATGTAAGGCCGTTCCGGTAACTTCTTGCCAGATCGCTTCCCGAAGCGGTCACAACATAGAAGCTCAATCCCTCGCGGGCACACCATTCGCCAAGATCAAAACCCTTCTCAAGATGAGCCTGATCAGCCTCATCCAGCTTTGTGGATATCATTAGAATGGTGTAACCGGGGTTTGAAAGAATCCAGTCGGTTACATCGTCACCCTGAATTGTTGAGATACCAAAATCGTGAATGGGAGGGATATAGCCTTCTTTTACCAGGACAGATTTCTGGTCGACGAACACCCATGTTGTATCATCAGCAGGGTAGTTTTCAAGTGTAAATTCTTTCTGCACCCCGTCCTTCTCGTAGATGAATGTTGTAAGGTATTCATCGGCAGGAGCATTTTCAGGTATCTTCATTCCCTCGGGGATGTTATTTCCGGTTCTGTAGGGAAGGAAATCAAATAACTGAAGGTATCTCAGGTTAAGCAATGAAAATATAACGAACAGCACTGCAATGCTTATGACGGCAATCCATTCCTTTTCAGGTCCGCACAGCTCCGCCTGGTTTTTCCTGTTAATGAAAAGAAATAGGGCAGGAATGAGAAGGGCAAGGTTTTTACCGAATGTCTGCCAGTTTGTAAGATGGATGGCATCTCCGAAGCACCCGCAGTCGGATACGGGATTTGTAAGAGCCAGTACGAGGGTTAGGGGAGTGAATATAATCATCAGTAACATCACACCCCATATGCCTGTCTTTATCCGGTATCCGCTGAGAACCGAAAAGCCGGCGATAAATTCGGCGGTACAAAGTATAATTCCCAGGACCAGTGCGAGGGGTTGCATAAAGCCGAGGTTGAAGGCCTGAAAGTAATCACCGAATTTATATGCCGAACCCAGCGGATCGACTGCCTTAACAAATCCGGAGAACATGAACACAAGACCAATTATTATTCTGCTTGCAAGTTTTATGAAATTCATTTCAGATCTGTACTCTTTCTATGATTGTTTTTATTATAAGCGATGAAATTTCTTCCGGGGTCTGCATTTGGCCTTTGATGTCGCAACAGTCAATAACGGCAAGGCGACTGTCGGTAAGTGCAACTCTGAGATATATATCCCTGACCCGTTTCTGGAAAATCAGGCTTTCCTCATGGATGTCGCGGGAGCCTTTAAGATAATCCCTGTCGTTTCCGGATCTTCCTGAGCGAAGCTTGTTTTCGGTAAAGGAAAATGGCACATCAAGGAAGATGTTCAGATCGGGTGTGGGAATTCCGAAGTGGCTGAATTCCAGTGAGAGTATCCAGTTCATAAGCTTTTCCTGCGATTCCTGGTCATCCAGTTTTGCGCACTGGTAGGCAATGTTCGAGTAAGTATACCTGTCAAGAAGGACTATTTTTCCTTCATTGAGCCAGCCCCTTATCATTGCGGAAGCATCCATGCGATCGCCCGCATAGAGCATAGCAACCAGGTAAGGGTCAACATCTCCGATGGAACCAAATTCCCCCCGGAGGAAGCGTGCAACGAGCTCCCCGAAATAAGGCGAGTCGGTTCGGGGAAAATGCAGGAATTCACAACTGTAACCCTTTCCGGCAAAAAAATCGTTCAGAAGTTTCAGCTGGGTTGATTTTCCTGACCCGTCGACACCTTCAATGACAAATAGCTTCATGTGTTCCTGATTTCAACAGATGCAAAAGTAATAATCATCGCTTAAGATGAAAACTGATGGAGATTTAATTTATTATGAATCCCTTGCAATCTACTTAACATTCAGTGTAAAAGATTATGCCGGGCTAAAAGGGACGGAGGGCAAAAAAATCGTAATTTAGAAGCCTCAAAGATCGGATTATGGCTGACAAACCGGTGTTTATAAATATTAGGGGCAGGCTTATCGATCTGTCGGTTCCCAGGGTTATGGGGATAATCAATGTCACTCCTGACTCTTTCTTCAGCGGCAGCAGGGCTGAATCGGAGGCTGATATAGTCGAACGAGCCACAGTTATGCTTGAGGACGGCGCTGATTTTATTGATATAGGAGGTTGGTCATCGAGGCCGGGGTCAGGTGAAATACCCCCAGAAGAAGAAAGAAACAGGGTTATCAGCGCGGTCAGAGCAGTCAGCCGGGAATTTCCGGAAGCAGCCATTTCAATTGATACTTACCGGAGCGAAATTGCGGAAGAAGCGGTTGTGGAACATGGAGCCGGAATGATAAATGACATTTCCGGCGGGGAATCTGACAGGCTGATGTTCCAGACTGTTTCCCGTCTTAATGTTCCCTATATTATGATGCATATGCAGGGCAAACCTTCCTTCATGCAGGAAAATCCTTCATATGAGGACGTAACTTCGGATATTATAAGGTGGTTCGGCGAAAGGACAGTCAGGCTTCAATCGATGGGAGTTAATGATATCATTGTTGATCCCGGGTTCGGATTCGGAAAGAATGCCGGACACAACTTTGAACTGCTTAAGCGTCTCGGCGATTTTTCGATAATCGGACTTCCAGTTCTGGTGGGTGTTTCGAGAAAATCAATGGTCTGGAAGACCCTGGACATTTCGCCGGAAGAAGCCCTGAACGGAACAACAGTTTTAAATACCATTGCACTTCTTGAAGGGGCGGATATTCTCAGGGTACATGATGTTAAGGAAGCGGTCCAGGCGGTAAAACTTGTGATGAAACTGAAAAATAGCAGTAACTGATTATGATACTTAATATTACACTAATCGACATTATAGATATTATCCTGGTGGCAATCATTCTTTACCAGCTTTACCGGCTTATAAGAGGTACTGCCGCGTTGAGCATTTTCATCGGGATATTCATTATTTACATGTTCTGGCTGGTGGTCAAGGCGCTTAATATGGAGCTTATCGGCGCCCTGATGGGCCAGGTCATAGGAGTTGGAGTTATTGCCCTTATAATAGTGTTTCAACAGGAAGTTCGCAGGTTTCTGCTTGTTATCGGAAATCGATATATGAACCGGAGAAGGTTTTCTTTCGGAAAGATATTCACAACTGAGGAAGAGAAAGGAAATCCAAGGGAAGCTGAGGAAATTGTGAGGGCTGCCGAATCTATGGCTTCAAGGAAGACCGGGGCGCTGATCGTTCTGGGGCGCAAGAGCAGTCTGGATATTTATTCTGAAGGAGGAGAGAGGATAGATGCCATCATAAGTGCAGGACTTATTGAAACAATTTTTTTCAAGAATTCACCTCTTCACGACGGCGCAGTCCTTATTGAGGACGGAAAGATTTTTGCAGCCAGATGCCCTCTGCCGATTACCGACAGCGTAAATCTGCCGGCGAGGTTTGGGATGAGGCACAGGGCAGCCATTGGTATCTCTGAGCATACAGATGCGCTGGTGGTGGTAGTGTCGGAGGAATCAGGCCACATTACGGTGGCTGAGGGAGGAGAGATCAGGGAGAATATAACTGCCAATGATCTCCGCCAGATCCTGCTCAGGGAAAAGATTTGACAGCATGACCCATCAGGCGGTTTGTCAGAACTGCTCCAGGATGGAAACAACGAGGGATTCTTTATCTTCCGTTGAAGCCCTGTTGAATTCCTTATCAATAATATCTTTCTTTTCAGGAGCCACCCTGGCAAGTGATTTTTTATTAAGTTGTACCTGATGGAAACTTCCATCCCTTCCCCTGAGGTAATATCTGGATTCATCAACATACTCGTCGTATCGTCTGTCGGCGGAATAGGCTCCCTTGTAGTCGGCCTTGAGAAATCCCTTCCCGGGCACCTTTATGAATTCGTATTCCATGCCGCCAAGTACCTGGTAAAAGCGGTCTTCCTTTATTTTCTTTTCAAACTTCTGTCCAGATGTAGTCCGGAACAGGAGTTCCCGCCCGTTCATGTTTATGATAATCTCCTTTACGCTGGATGCCGGGATGGAGTACATCGGTTTGTTTCCTGACTTTGCATAAATGACTGCATTGCCCACCAGATCAAGATCGGCGCTGATCTCAAAATAATATTCCTGTCCTTGAAGCTTCAGGAATGAAGGCAGGAGTGTGTCGGCCAGTCTGGGGGTCCCCCTGATTCCTTCATACCTGGTATCGAATGTGATTCCTGTCTGGGATATTTTGTTGAGATTGATTACCGATTGCATGTTCTCGACTGATTTGAATACTCTCTGTGTGGCTTCGGAGAGCTGCTGGGAAAAAGCATTCACGGCAAGGAAAAGGGAGAGGGAAAGGCAGATAATTAATTTCTTCATGGTCATAAGGTTAAACTGTTTATTTGACAGGCTTCTTAAGTCCAATCATTATTTTTACTCTATACAAAATTAGCAAATTACGGTCAGCTTATTTTTTTAATTTTGCTATCCTCAGAAAGTTCTTGTTAATATGTACAGTCCCTGTTATAAGCGGAAAAAGATATTTCTTACTGGCGGAACATCAGGACTCGGACTGGCTCTTTCAAGGCTTTTTCTCAATGAAGGCTGCGAAGTCACAATTACCGGCAGAAAAATCCCGGACATTGATGATCCGGAAGGCAGGTTAACATTTGTTCAGGCTGACTTTTGTGATCTTGAATCAACCTCGTATGCCATAAAGGAAATCTGCCGGAACAAAAGTTTCGATATCGTGATAAATAATGCAGGAGTGCTGAGTCCTCCCAGACTAAGACTTACAGGCAACGGTTTTGAATATACGTTCCAGGTCAATTTTCTTTCTCATCTTCTTGCCAGTGAAATAGTAATCAGGAACAGCGATCCGGCCCTGCCGCTGATTGCAGCGGCAACTGTATCGATGGTTTATATAATCGGGGATAAGGATCTTGATATTCATTTAATTAATTCCAATTACAACTCTCTGAGAGCCTATTCAAATTCAAAGCTGTACCTTGCTCTCATGTGTTCGTGGTTACCGGAGCTTTATCCGGAACATGACCTTAAGTGTTTTGCATTTGATCCGGGGATATTCAGTTCGGAAATTTACAGGATGCAGCACAGGTGGTTCAGTAAGCTTTACAGGATTGCATCTCCTTTTATGAAAAGTCCGGTGAGAGCAGCTGATGAATATGCGAGGGTGATTGAAAGCGGCAGGATAATAAACGGAGCTGTGTATAAGTCTTGCAAAAGCGTCGGAGTGATCCCTGAAATAAATCCCGAGGCTTCCCGGGATTTCCGCAACAAATGCCACGATCTCATTCAGCCGTATCTCTGAGAAGATTGAATTTTTTTAAAAACAGGGAGGCAGGATCCCTGAAAGGAATTACAATTTCCCAAACTGGGATTCAGATATTTTTATTCTGTAAACGAAATTTTGCACATTTTTTTATAACTTTTGCAGCACAATGCCCTAGCCTGTGAACATCGGTGATAATGGAAACAGCCTGACAGTAATTTGTTAATCTTGAATCCGGATCTGGTACTATTTTAAAAAAATCATAATATGAAGAAATTACTTTTAATACTTATTGTAATGGCAAGTTTAACTGGATTATACAGTTGTTCCGGAGGTTCAGATCCTTCAGGGTGGAGCAGCAGGAAAATTGATCAGTGGTTTGAAAAAGGTGAATGGCTTGGAGGCTGGAATGTTGTTCCCGATGAGACGATTAACAGGAAATCATTTGCGATATCCTATTTCAGTAACAGGGAGAGGTGGGACAAGGCTTTTGCTTTTCTTCGTGAAAATGATCTTTCATCGCTCGAATTGAAGCGTTATGATATAGACGGAGATAATGTTTATGCTCCGGTTAGTGAATATCTTACAAAAAATGAGGAGGATGCCCGCTTTGAAGCTCACAGGGAGTATATTGATATTCAATATGTAGTCAGCGGAAAGGAGCTTATCGGAGTTGCTCCCATGTCGGCCAAAGCGACAGAACTAGAGCCCTATAACCTGGCAAACGACATTGAATTCTTTACTGTGAACGGAGGAGAAAACCGGCTTGCCAATTCTTCCAGGTTTTTTATTTTCTTTCCCGGCGATGCACACAGACCCGGACTGAAGGATGCGGAGAATTCTCCCGTACGTAAGGTGGTTGTTAAAGTAAGGGTGAATTAAAAGGAAGAGACGCCCGGGGCAGGCGTCTCATGCATCTTGGGTTAGACGGCACTGTGCATTTAAGAAGTGCTTTGGATGCTTTTACGGAAAGGTTCCGCAAATGTTACGCTTTTCAGGCTTTCTTTGACGAATGACGCCGGGCTTACTTGGGTAAGATATTAAAAATAACTTTTTAATTTATTGATTATATGCATATTGATCATATAGCTATCTGGACTGAAGACCTTGAAAGAGAAAGGGATTTTTTTGTAAAATATTTCGGTTGCAGTTCAGGTCGGAAGTATATAAATGCCAGGAATGGATTTTTTTCATATTTCATTACATTTTCTTCCGGGGCCAGAATAGAGCTGATGAAAAGGAATGATATTCCGGTTTGCAGAGGTGGAGAAGCGATAGGCCTGACCCACCTTGCAATTGAAGTGGGAAGCAGGGAAAAAGTAGACAGTATGACATCCCGTTTTGAGAAGGACGGATTTATTGTAAAGTCCGGGCCAAGGGTCACCGGTGACGGTTACTATGAAAGCGTTATTCTCGATCCGGAAGGAAATTTGATAGAACTGGTGGGGGATGCGAACGGCGTGAATGGGTGAATGGGTGAAGGGGTGAAGGGGTGAAGGCAGGAATGGGTGAATGGTTGAAGGCAGAACGGTTATCCTGGACGGATCCCCTCCCGGGAGGGGTTGGGGTGGGTTTTTGAAGCGGGCAGTAATTGGAAAGGATTGCTTCGTCCCGCTGAGGCGGGACTCGCAGTGACGGTGGAATCAAAGGATCCGGGAATCTGAAGTTGAAGTAACAAGTAACCAGCAACAAGTAACATAAAACATCTGCATATGGCAAAAGTAGCAATGCTCGGGGCCGGTTTTATCGGCGATTTCTACACCTTCGCTATCCATGGACAGCGAAACCGCGACAGTGTGAGGATCATCTATTCACGTGATGAAGGCAGGGGAAAAGCCTTTGCTTTGAAACACGGTATTCCGCGCTGGACGACATCGATGAAGGAGGCAGTGGAGGATCCTGAAGTGGATGTTGTAATAATAGGACTTCCCAACAATCTTCATTTCGAGGCCGTCGCCCTGGCAGCAGAGGCAGGAAAGGCAGTATTCTGCACCAAACCGCTTGGCAGGAACGCCGATGAGGCAAAGAGTATGCTGGATATAGTTGAGAATGCCGGGATCACCCATGGTTATATGGAGGACCTGGTTTATACTCCAAAAACTCTCAAGGCGAGGCGGTCAGCAGCTTCGGGTGACATAGGGCAGGTTATCTGGGCCCGTTCGCGAGAGACTCATCCCGGACCTCACAGTGACTGGTTCTGGACAAAGGAGGTTTCCGGCGGAGGTGTTCTTCTCGATATGGGTTGCCACTGCATTGAGATATCAAGGAACTACATCGGAAAAAACATTAAACCAGTGGAAGTAATGTGCTGGGCCGATACCCTTGTAAAACCAATCGAGGCGGAGGATAATGCCCTGGGGTGGATAAGGTACGAGAATGGAGCCGTGGGACAGTTTGAGGTTAGCTGGACCTTTCGCGGAGGGATGGACTTGCGTGATGAAGTGATGGGCACTGATGGAACAATATGGGTGAATAATTTCCTTCGCACCGGTTTTGAGATATTTACTGCAGCCGACAAGAAGGGATATGTGGCAGAAAAGGCCGAAAGCGGCAGAGGCTGGCTCTTCCCTGTAGGTGATGAAGTGGTGGAGCTTGGTTACACCGACATGTTCACCGACATGTTCAATGCGTTTGAAGCCGGAACCCAGCCAGGAGAGAGTTTCTATGACGGCTATATTGTAAATGAGATAATGGATGCCTGCTACCGGTCAGTAAAGTCAAAGCAATGGGAGCCGGTAAGGCTTCTTGTCTGGCGGGGGAATGAATTTACTGAAAAGATAAATGCGCTGCGTGATTATGATAAGGATAACTACCTGGTAAAGGAAGAAACGATGCCCGACGGAACGGTAAAACTGATCCTTAAAAACAAGCTTACGGGCATGGTCACCCACAGGATCAGAACCTGACCCGCCATAGCCTGAATCACATAATAATATTGTGTCCTGAGTAATAATTCAGGCAACCGTGCGTTTTTAATGGGATAAAGATTGAAAGTCAATATCAGCATTAAATGGTTGAGAATTACTGTTTTTTGTCGTTAGGGCAAAGTATCTTGGCATCAGAACGGGCACGGTGTACCTTAAGAAGTTGCGGTTCATTGTATGAACGAATACTCTAGGGTCTATGAAAAAATTATTACTCCTCCTGCTACTGGGTGTAGTGTCAGCAGATCTTTCGGGACAGACATGTACAATTATTTCCAAGGCAAACAATATTACGCCCGACAAATTGTGCTCTCCGGTGTCAGTATCATGGAATGTCAGCTATACTGGAGTGAACAATGCAGGAACCCCTGTTGAAATAAGGTTTGACTGGAACAACGGATATGTAGTTACGGTTCCTGCTATACAATCGGCGCCGGGAGTTTTTTCCGCAACTTCAACCAATACCTATACCTCGGCCGGGCGAGTTTGCAATTACCATCCTCAGGCCACCCTTGTTGTAAACGGAACACTCTGTACCTCATCAACACAGGAGCAGATTGTAACGGTCTGGGATGATGATGACCACAACGGCGGCCACATGCATATTAGTCCCGAGATCTATCCGGTCTGTTTTGGAAACAGCGCTGATGTCAGATTTCAGGACCTTACGCAATTTAACTGCGTGCCGCCGCAGGAGCGTGACAATCCTAATGTCAATACCAGGTGGATTCAATGGATTTATGGCACGGAGATCACCATGACCGGCCAGCCGGTGACTGTTGATGGCAGATCGAGGAGCTACCCGTTTACTGATAATGTAATTACTTTAACCGGGCCTGTAACCGGTTCCGGTGTTATGTCGAAAGTAATCAATGTTGCTTCTGACAAGCAGATAGGGGAGTATTTCCAGGTTACCCTCAGAAACTGGAATTATTGCAACCCCTATGATGATCCGAACATACCGGGTCCTCCGAGAGACCGGCAGAACGGGGATCATCCGCCGGTTGTCACCACGGCGATAATTCTGATAGTCGATTATCCTGATGCCACAATTGATCCTGTTGACAGGATGTGTGCCAATGCACCGCCTGTAACTCTGACAGCTCACGATCCCGGAGGAGACTGGTCAGGCAGGGGTGTATCGGGTAATATTTTCAATCCGGTTGTTGCGGGTGTCGGCAGCCATATAATCAGGTACGAGATCACAAATGCCGAAGGTTGCAGTGATGTTGATACAGCCATCGTCAAAGTTGTTCCGGTTCCTGATGCAACCATAACACCTGTTCCGACATTGTGTATCACAGATACAATCATTACCCTGGAAGCGGTTGATATGGGAGGTTTATGGAGCGGACCGGGGGTCACGGGAAACACATTCAATCCTGCTATATCCGGGTATGGCAATCATCTGATAAACTACAAGATTGTTGATTCAAATGGTTGCATGGACACTGATCAGATCACAATAACTGTTGCCACTCCCGATGCGACCATCAACCCTATCGATACTCTGTGCATCAATAATGCTCCCATTACCCTTACTGCCCATGACCTCGGAGGTGTCTGGTCAGGTCCGGGCGTTTCGGGCGACATATTTGATCCGGCAGTTGCAGGGCCCGGTACCCATATAATAAGCTATAGTATTGCCAATCCCGATTGCAGCGATTCTGACACGGAGGATATTACAGTGGTCCCGATACCGGTGGTGGATATCGACAGGGTAGGGACTGTGTACATAAACAGTCCGGCAATCAACCTGAATGCAACGCCTGCAGGAGGAATCTTTTCGGGTCCGGCGGTTACCGGTTATGTCTTTGATCCTGCTGCAGCCGGTCTGGGAACTCACGTGATAACCTATGAAACCATAATGGACAGATATGGCTGCTACGGAATTGACACTATACATATTCAGGTTCTCATGCCTCCGATGCCTGTGGCTGATTTCTCACCAGACACTGTCGGATGTTCCCCTCTTACAGTGCAATTCACGAACAACAGCCTGTATGGTGAAACCTACATCTGGGGTTTTGGAGACGGGCAGTTCTCTGTAAAAGAAAATCCTGTTCATACCTATTATGTCCCGGGTAGTTATATTGTAAAACTGATCGTGTATAATATTGCAGGAGAATCGGTCCATAACGGCATTATTACGGTTTATCAGAATCCGACAGCCATACCGGAAGCTTATCCTACAGATGTAATAAATAATGAGCAGATTGTAGTTTTCTCAAACAACAGCATGTATGATTCCATTTCTTTCTGGCGTTTCGGTGACGGGATGACATCGGAGGAGAAGAATCCATATCACAAGTACATGGAACAGGGAAATTACATAGTGACGCTTACTGTTACATCGAAGGACGGATGTGTTGATTCAGCTCAGCTTGCGACTCCGGTCAGGGTTGACTGGAAGATAGGTTCCATCGACTTTCCCAATGTATTCAAGTGGAATGAAACCGGTCCGACCGGCGGTGCATGGCGTCCCGGCTGTTATCCGGAGATGGACTTTGTATTCAGGCCTTTTTATGAAAATGTTTCGGAATACAAGCTTCAGATATTCAACAGGTGGGGAGTGCTTATTTACGAAAGCTACGACCTTTACAAGGGATGGGATGGTTACAGCAAGGATGGCAAGCTAGCCGTTCAGGGGGTTTATGTATGGAAGGTCACGGGGAGGTATGCCGACGGAGATTATTTCAACAAGGTCGGCGATGTCACCTTCCTGCATTGACACGCATTCTGATCAGTAAAGTCTAATAAATCCAGAAGCAGGAAAAGTGGCTCTCCAGAATGTGGATGAAGTCCGGGAAACAGTTTATGTTACCGGACTTCTTAATTTCAGGATTTTTTCTTTTGTCGGGGTGGCAGGA
>CAYSBL010000015.1:17130-60915 GCA_964429295.1 uncultured Rikenellaceae bacterium | reverse complement strand
GGGGTCACTCCGAACCTGGTGGCAGGAGTCTGGAGCGGCTGGGAAGACCAGGCTATACATTTTGAGACTCTCAGCGAAGGACAGGGCGCTGCAATGGCGCTTCCCGTTTTCGCTTTATTCCTTAAGAAGCTGTACAGCGACCCTCTTTTTGCCGATGTACAGTCGGATGAGTTCGAGCGTCCCGCCAGTTTCAACATCGAACTTGATTGTGACAAGGCAAAGAAGGAAAGCTCACGAAGAGGAGGATATATAAGGGAAAGGTATTAACTCTCTGCCATCTGAAATCCGGCACATAATTAAGACCGGCCGGCCAGGGCATTATTTGTTCAAAAAGAACCCGGTTCAGCTGAAAAGCGACCTTACAAGCTCTTCCACCTTACCGACGGATTTTACTTCAATTTCAATTCCTTTCAGCGACAGATTCCTGTGGAACCTGGAGATGTAGATCTTCCGGAATCCCATTTTTGAGGCTTCCCTGATCCTCTGTTCTATCCGGGATACGGGGCGGATCTCACCCGAAAGCCCGATCTCACCCGAACAGCAAATATTTTTTTCAACAGGAATATCAAGGTTCGATGACAGAACGGAAGTTATCACTGCCAGATCGATGGCCGGATCATCCACTTTAATGCCGCCGGTTATATTCAGGAAAACGTCCTTGACTCCCAGTCTGAAACCGGCTCTCTTCTCAAGGACGGCAAGAAGCATGTTGAGCCGGCGAATGTCGAAACCTGTTGAGCTTCTCTGCGGAGTGCCGTAAACTGCACTGCTCACAAGAGCCTGCGTCTCGATGAGGAAAGGCCTTATCCCGTCGATCGTGGCAGCTATTGAAATACCGCTCAGCTGATCGTCGTGCTGGTTGATGAACATTTCCGAAGGATTTGCCACTTCCCTGAGTCCGTCGCCTGCCATCTCGAATATGGCCAGCTCCGAAGTCGAACCAAACCTGTTCTTCACCGATCTGAGCAGACGGTAAATGTAATTGTTGTCCCCCTCAAAGTAAAGAACTACATCGACAATATGTTCCAGGACCTTGGGCCCGGCAAGAGTACCGTCTTTTGTAATGTGTCCTATCAGTAATACAGGCGTGCCGGTTATTTTCGAGTATTTGAGAAGCCTTGCCGAACATTCCCTGACCTGCGAAACAGTTCCGGCTGAGGAATCAAGATTACCGGTATGAATGGTCTGGATGGAGTCGACAATAATGAGTTCAGGTTTCAGATTGTCGGCCTGAACCAGTATGTTTTCAAGATCGGTTTCGCTGTAAATATAGCAGGCGGGATTGGCTTTCTTAATCCTTTTGGCTCTGAGGCTTATCTGTTCCTCGCTTTCTTCGCCTGAAACATAGAGGACCTTCTTGTCGTTCATTGCCAGGGCAATCTGAAGGGCAAGGGTTGATTTGCCAACACCGGGTTCGCCTCCAAGCAGGATGAGCGATCCGGGAACCATGCCGCCTCCGAGCAGCCTGTCGAGCTCGGATACACCCGTAAACTGCCTGTTCTGCTCATCCGACCTGACATTGCTCAGCAGTTCGGGCTTCTTTTTCTCTTTCCCGGCCAGAAAGGTTCTGTCAACCGGCGAGACAGGCGTAATGATCTCTTCATGGTAGGTATTCCACTCCTTGCATGCAGGACATTTCCCAATCCATTTGGGAGATTCCGCACCGCAGTTCTGGCAGACGAAAACTGTCTTCGGCTTAGCCATTTATTATTTCTTTTTGGTTCTTTCGTGAAAGCATCCAGAAAGCCATTCCTCCAAGCACAAGAACCAGGAGAAGCTGCGATTCGTGGGTGAGTATTGCATAGGCCGAAGCATCTTCGAGACTTACGCCTTCGACAAATGCTATCCCCCTTGAAACAAAATAGTGGAAAGCGCCCATACCTCCCTGTACCGGCGCCGACATGGCCAGACTCCCTATTACAAGTATGAAGAGTGAGTTGGCAAATGAAAGATGAGAAGTGCTTTCAAGGCTGAATACAACCACCCAGGTCATCATAGCATAGCTGAACCAGATGAGAATGGTATGAAAAATGAATTCCCATCCTCTTTTGAGCTTCAGAATGGTTCGGAATCCATTTATCACCCCTCTGGCTACATCAAACATCTTCGAGAAGAAACGGATTGTACGTAGTCTTTTTTTGTACCTTATCAGAAGGAAAAGCAAAAGTGCCGACAGAATGATGAGGATTCCCCAGAGAATCCAGGATGATCCGAAAGAGGAAAGTACCTTTTCCCTGAAGGGGTCCATTATGGCTTCGTTCAGATAGTCCCTTATTTTTCTTCCGCTAGTGAAGAATACTCCGAACATGATCACGATCATTGATAAAAAGTCGATAGTCCGTTCCAGGACAACGGTTCCAATAAGCTGATCGACAGGTATGTTTTCCTTTTTTCCCAGAGCCATGCACCTTGTTATCTCCCCGATCCTTGGGAGGGCAAGGTTGGCAAGGTATCCCGACATCATTGAATGGAAGGTGTTCCGGAATCCCGGGTTGTGACCAAGGGGATTGATGAGGATCACCCACCGGCGTGCTCTGCTCAGATAAGCAATGATCCCGAAAAGGACAGAAACTGCCAGCCAGACGTAATTGGCGCCGGTAAGGCTTTTTTTGAGCGATTCGAAATCAACAGTCCTGAAAGCAATCCATAGGAGCAGGATGCCTGCGGCCAGAAATGCAATGACCTTGGCGGCCTGTATTATTGTTTTTCTCAAGCTCAGATCAGTTTATTGGTATTTGTGTCGGGGAAGATGATCTTCGGCCGGAACTTTTTTGCCTCTTCAAAATCCATTGATGCAAATGACATGATAAGCAGTATATCGTCAATCTGCACTTTTCTGGCAGCAGCCCCGTTAAGGCTGATTATGCCTGATCCTCTTTCCCCTTTGATGACATAGGTATCGAGCCTTTCTCCGTTATTTATGTTTACGACCAGAACCTTTTCATTCTCTATCAGGCCCGAAGCATCCATCAAATCCTCGTCGATGGCAATGCTTCCCATGTAATTCAGGTTGGCCTCTGTGACCTTCACCCTGTGGATCTTGGATTTCAGCACTTCAATTTGCATTCTGTGAACTCGTTAATTGTTACAGTGTGCAAAGTTAATAACCTTTTAATTCACACCACAGGAACTTCGACATTATCTATCAGGCGGATGCTTCCCGCTCTGACTGCAATGCAGCCGTAATATCTTCTTCCCGCTTTCATTTCAGCTTTCAACCGGACCGGTATAAGTTCAATATCGTCGGCTATTTCAAAATACTCTATGCTGAAGCCTCCGGCATCTTCTATTTTCTTTTTAACATGCTCTTTAATGGCTGGGACATCTTTTTCACCTATCATCCGGGCTGCGTCGGAAAGCGCCGAAAAAATTACACCGGCTTTTTTCCTCAGCTCCGGGTCAAGCAGCCGGTTCCTGCTGCTCATTGCAAGCCCGTCGGCTTCCCTGATGATCGGATTGCCAATTATTTCCACCCTGCTTCCGGTCTGTCTTACCAGTTCCCTAATCACGGCCAGCTGCTGGAAATCTTTCTGACCGAAAAAGGCTTTGCCGGGTTTTACAATGTCAAAAAGCCTGCTCACCACCTGGGCAACTCCGTTGAAATGCCCGGGCCGGTGGCTGGCTTCCATAACATTGTCGAGGTTCCCGAAACTGAACTGCCGCCTGTCCTCCTCCGGGTATATCTCACGGTCAGAGGGCATGAACACAATATCATTGTCCCTCATAACATCTGCAAGCATCATGAGATCGCTTTCCGGTGTGCGGGGATAGTTCTTCAGGTCATTCCTGTCGTTGAACTGGGTGGGATTCACATAAATGCTGACCACAACTACCGGGCATACGGCCATGGCATTCCTGACCAGCGAGAGATGACCTTCATGAAGCGCACCCATGGTGGGAACAAATCCGACCGGACCTGAACCTGACTTAGTGAGAGCGCTGCGAAGCGCCCTGACAGTGCCGATTGTTTTCATTCAACACTAATTTTATACAAACCTATAAGAAATAAAAAAAACATGTTGCACCGCCGGCAAATAAAATATTAGGTCAATATCGCTGGAAAGCATATGCAATGCATTGATTATATTATCATTTTTTATTATTATCTTTGCAGTTTGTTATGGATTGGCATATCCGGGAGGGTAAATGGAAAGCAAAAAGGTATTGTTTATCTCACAGGAGATAACACCATATTTAAACGAAACCAAGCTATCGAAGATCGGAAGGTATCTTCCGCAGGGGATTCAGGAAAGGGGAAAGGAGATCAGGACCTTCATGCCAAGGTATGGAAGCATTAATGAAAGAAGGAACCAGCTGCATGAAGTGATAAGGCTTTCGGGGATGAACCTCATCATCGACGACACCGATCACCCGCTTATTATTAAGGTTGCATCAATCCAGTCGGCCCGGATGCAGGTCTATTTTATCGACAACGATGACTATTTCCAGAGGAAGCATACTGTAAGCGATTCATCAGGCAGGGAGTTCGAGGACAACGATGAGCGTGCCCTCTTCTTTGCCCGCGGGGTTATAGAAACCGTTAAGAAACTAAGGTGGGCCCCCGACCTTGTTCATTGCCACGGATGGATGACCTCCCTGGTACCGGTTTACCTCAGGAACATCTACCACGATGATCCGCTGTTCCATGATTACAAGATCATCTATTCGTTGTACAATAATGATTTCAAGCATCCTTTCAGATCCAGTTTCGCCGATAAGCTGAGATACGACGGGATCGACGGGGAGAGTCTGAAACTGGTTAAGACGCCGGATTTCATCAATGTGTCCAAACTTGCTATCAAGTACTCTGATGCCGTCATCATTGGCAGTGAGGAAATAAATCCGGAGCTTGTGAAACATCTAAGTACTGTCGGCAAACCTGTCCTTCCATTCCAGGAGGAGTCAGTATATATTGATGCCTACAATGATTTCTATGACATGATACTCTCCTGATTGTCTTCAGGATCTTATCTGTTTTTCCGCAATAATTACTTATTTTTTCCCGTTTTTTTAGCTAACCGAAACTAAAGTCAGTTTCTGTTTTTTAACCATCAATACTCAGACAAATGTGCGGAATAGTAGGCTATATCGGATCCAAACCTGCAAGAGAAATAGTGATAAAGGGATTGAAACTCCTTGAATACCGGGGGTATGACTCCGCCGGTCTGGCTCTTGTTAACGGCGAGACCAGGATCTTTAAGTGCAAAGGGAGAGTGGAAGATCTCGAAAAAATGGTGAACACCAGCGATTTTAACGGTACCCTGGGCATGGGGCATACAAGGTGGGCCACCCATGGCGAACCGAATGAGCTTAATGCACACCCACAGGTGTCGCATAAGGGAAATTTTATAGTGGTTCATAACGGGATCATTGAAAACTATGCTCTCATCAAGAAACATCTTCAGGGTAAGGGCATCCAGTTCAGCAGTCAGACCGATACCGAAGTGCTGGCAAACCTTATTGAACATCTCTATGTCGAGGGCGACCTGACAGCTGAGGAAGCAATAACCCTGGCTCTGAACAGGGTGGAGGGAGCCTACGGACTGGTAATAATATGCACCAGGGAGACCGACAGGCTTTTTGCGGCACGAAAGGGCAGCCCTCTGGTAATCGGCGTCGGCGACGGCGAAAACTTTATTGCATCCGATGCAACTCCCATTGTAGAGTATACTCAGCGCGTGATCTACCTGAAGGACGACGATCTGGCTGTTATTAAAAAGGATGAGCTTGTACTTAAAACCATCCGCCCGAAAAATATCGAACCGGAAGTGAAGGAGGTAGACCTTAAAATAGGAGAGATAGACAAGGAAGGATATGCACACTTCATGCTCAAGGAAATATTCGAGCAACCAAGAGCTATTCATGATACCTTCAGGGGAAGAGTTCTTCCCGATCACTCCAGAATTATGCTCGGAGGGCTTCACAATGAGCTTGAAACCATCTCGAGGGCAGAGAAAATAATAATAGTGGCATGCGGCACTTCATACCACGCGGGATTGCTGGGGGAATACATTTTCGAGGAATACACCAGGATTCCCGTTGAGGTTGAATACGCCTCGGAATTCCGGTACAGGGATCCTATAATAAAAAGCGGCGACATAGTGATTGCAATAAGCCAGAGCGGTGAAACAGCCGATACCCTCGCAGCTATCAGGATTGCCAGGGAAAAGGGTGCAAAAGTTATCGGGATATGCAATGTGGTGGGATCAAGCATTCCCCGCGAAACTGACGCCGGTGTTTATACCCATGCCGGCCCTGAGATTGGAGTGGCGTCGACCAAAGCTTTTACCACCCAGGTGACCGTGCTCGCCATGATGGCTTTCGAGATAGGATTCCTCAGAAGCACAATTACCGGCGACCGGTACAGGGAACTGATCGATGAACTGGTTTCCCTTCCTGATAAGATTGAAAAGGCCCTGCAGGTCAATGAACAGGCCCTGGAACTTGCAAGGATTTACCAGAATAAGCGTAATGCCCTTTATCTCGGCAGAGGCTATCTTTTCCCGGTAGCCCTTGAGGGAGCCCTGAAACTCAAGGAAATATCATACATCCATGCTGAAGGCTATCCCGCAGCAGAAATGAAGCACGGCCCTATAGCCCTTATTGATGAGGACATGCCGGTGGTTGTCGTGGCAACAAACGACGACACATATGATAAGATCGTCAGTAATATTCAGGAGATAAAGGCGCGGAAGGGAAGTGTGATCGCAATAGTAGCCGAGGGGGACGAACTTATAAGAAAAATGGCCGACTACGTTCTGGCGGTCCCTGAAACCCTGCCCCCCTTCTCAGGCATCCTGGCAGTGATCCCGCTGCAGCTTCTTTCGTACCATATTGCGGTGCTCAGAGGATGCAATGTTGACCAGCCCCGTAACCTGGCCAAATCCGTAACTGTCGAATAACAGAAAACACTCCCTCTTATGAAGTCCACATTAAAACACAGGAAACTGACAAAGGATGAAGTCGCCGGACTTACGCGCAACGGATGCAGCTGTGAAGACTGGTCGCGGGTAAATGTCGCGGAGGGCTTCGATCCTTCGAGATATTTCAATGTCACCTTTTCAGGCGATGTGAAGCTGGGAAGGCTTAACGGCACCTATACCGACGAATCAGGCGTCAAGATAAGATCGGGGATAACAAATGCCCGCATTCACAATTGCGACATCGGATCGAACGTCGTAATATGCAATATAGGCGACTATATCGCCAATTACAGCATCGGTGACAATGTGGTTATCAAGAACTGCAGCAAGATACATACTGAGGGATTATCGTCTTTCGGCAACGGGACCAAAGTGGCAGTGCTTAATGAAACCGGCGGAAGGACCGTAAGGATCTGGGATAAACTGTCGGCGCACGAAGCCTATATTATTGCGCTTTACCGGCACAGGTACAAGGCGATCCTGAATATGGAAAAAATGGTAACCGATTATTCCGAATCAATAAGGTCGGGCATGGGTTCCATAGGCGAAGGATCGACTATCGTTAGCTGCCGCAACATTACGAATGTCAGAATAGGTCCGCATACCAGAGTCGATGGTGCCATTAACCTCTATGAGGGTTCTGTTAACAGCTGCTCAGAGGATCCGGTTTTCATAGGCCCCGGGGTGATAATGGAGCATTTCATTGTCTGTTCCGGTTCCATCGTGACCGAATCGACCCTTATTGACAAATGCTTTATAGGTCAGGGTTGTGTGCTGGGCAAGCACTATTCAGCCGAAAACTCATTGTTCTTCGCAAACTGCGGCGGATACCACGGTGAAGCCTGTTCTATCTTTGCAGGACCCTACACGGTCACTCACCATAAGTCGACGCTTCTTATTGCCGGGATCTTTTCATTCATGAATGCAGGCAGCGGTTCGAACCAGAGCAACCATATGTACAAGCTCGGACCGATACATCAGGGTATTATGGAAAGAGGTTCAAAGACCACAAGCGATTCATATGTTCTCTGGCCTGCACGCATAGGACCTTACACCCTCGTAATGGGGCGTCATTACAAGAATATGGATACTTCATCACTCCCGTTCTCTTACCTTATTGAGAGCAACGATGAAAGCATCCTGGTTCCCGGAATTAACCTCCGGAGTGTGGGAACCATAAGGGATGCCCAGAAGTGGCCCTTGCGCGACCGCCGCAAAGACCCCGAGAAACTCGATCACGTAAACTTCAACCTTCTGAGTCCATATACCATCAGGAAGATGTTCGAGGGAAGGGAACTGCTGAGGAAACTCAAGGCGGTTTCGGGCCCTGTTTCAGGTTCCTATTCATACAATAACATGAAAATCAGGGGAGATTCCCTTGACAGAGGGATAAGGATGTACCAGACCGGCATCGATAAATTCCTGGGAAATTCACTTATAAAACGGCTTGAACTTACTGAATTCAAATCAAACAGTGAACTTCAGCAAAGGCTAAAACCCGATCAGTCGATGGGCAAAGGCGAATGGGTCGATCTTGCTGGTCTGATAGCTCCCGTGAAGGCTGTCAATAAGCTTCTTGACGACATCGAAAGCGGTGTCATCAGCAGTATAACCGGAGTCGCCGGGGCATTCAGGAAGATGCATGAATCTTACTACAAGTGGGAGTGGGCCTGGGCCTGCGAAAGGATTGAGCAGGAGGAAGGCAAGCCGGTGAAGGAATTCATAGCCGGTGATGTCATAAGGATAACTGAACGCTGGAAGAAAAGTGTAATTGATCTCGATAAAATGCTTTATGAAGACGCAAGGAAGGAATTTACCCTTTCGTCAATGACAGGATTCGGGATTGACGGCGGGGAGGAAATCAAAAAGCTCGATTTTGAACAGGTCAGGGGAGCTTTTGAATCGAATGGCGTGGTCTCTGCAATCCAGGATCATATCGAGCAGAAGACAGCCCTTGGTAATGAACTGATAGAAAGGTTATCCGGGATCAGAAGTTGAAAGCTGTCTTCCCGAATACATTTTCTCGTAATACTTTTCATAGTCTCCTGAAACGACTCCCGTGAGCCACTTGTCGTTGGAGAGGTACCAGTCAACTGTTATTTCAAGTCCCTTCGAAAATTCAGGAATGGGTTCCCATCCGAGCTCCGAACGAAGCTTTGAGGAATCAATCGCATATCTCAGATCATGTCCGGGCCTGTCTTTAACAAAGGTGATAAGCTTTTCGGAAGTGCCTTCGGGCCTTCCAAGCTTCCTGTCGAGGATGGCGCAAAGAAGTTTAATCAGGTCAATATTCTTCCATTCGTTGTTCCCGCCGATATTATAAGTCTCGCCCGTTTTTCCCCTGTGAAAGATCAGGTCAATGGCTGAAGCATGGTCTTCAACATAAAGCCAGTCGCGCACATTATCGCCCCTGCCGTAAACCGGGATCGGCCTGTTGTTCCTGATGTTGTTTATAACAAGCGGTATCAGCTTCTCCGGAAACTGGTTCGGCCCGTAATTGTTCGAACAATTTGAGATCACTACCGGAAGGCCGAAGGTGTGCCCATAGGCTCTGACCATGTGGTCGGAACCGGCTTTTGATGCAGAGTAGGGACTTTTGGGATCGTATGAAGTCTTCTCGGTGAACAGTCCTTCATCGCCCAATGATCCGTAAACCTCATCGGTTGAGATCTGGTAAAAAAGCTTGCCGGCGGATCTGTCCTTCCACGCAGCAAGAGCTGCATTCAGGAGATTGACTGTCCCTACAATATTGGTGAACACAAAATCGTCGGGAGAGGTTATGGACCTGTCGACATGCGATTCGGCGGCAAGGTGGATGACCGCGTCAAAGTCGTATTTTCTGAACAGCTCCAGAACCGACTGCTTGTTTACAATATCGGTCCTTTCGAAGACATAATTGGCGCTATTCTCTATATCGGTCAGGTTTTCCAGATTGCCGGCATAAGTTAACTTGTCGGCATTTACTATCCTGTATTCCGGATATCCCTTTACAAAACGTCTTACGACATGCGAACCGATAAAACCGGCTCCTCCGGTGATAAGAACTGTTTTTGACATTGCCATTTATTGCTGGTTTCTTATATTTTTCTCCCATTCCCATGCAGTAAGCATGGCTTCATCCAGTGTACTTTTCGTTTTCCAGCCCAGCTCCCTGTTCGCCAGGGAAGGATCAGCCCAGATCTGCTCTATGTCGCCTTCCCTTCTTCCCGTGATCTGATAGTTCAGGCTCACACCCGATACCCGTTCAAACGATTTTATTGCTTCCAGTACCGAGACACCTTTACCTGTGCCAAGGTTAAATACCTCATAGGGCGCCTTGTTGTTCTTTTCAATAAGTCTTTTAACAGCAGTGACATGTGCTTTCGCAAGATCGACCACATGCAGGTAGTCCCTGACACATGAACCATCGGGGGTGTTGTAATCGTTGCCGAATACCTTCAGTTCCTTCCTCAGTCCGTAAGCAGTCTGGGTTATATATGGCACCAGATTTTCAGGGACACCCCTGGGAAGTTCCCCTATCAGTGCCGAGGGATGAGCTCCTATCGGATTGAAATACCTCAGCGATACGGCATTTATTCCTTCACCGGATGATACGGTGTCGCGGATGATCTCTTCCCCTATCTGCTTTGTGTTCCCGTAGGGTGACATTGCCGGCTTGACAGGTGCATCTTCTGAAACCGGAAGCTTGTCGGGCTGTCCGTAAACGGTACAGGAAGATGAGAAAACAAAATAGGAAATTCCCCGCTTCTTCATTGCATCGAGAAGATTCATGAGAGATACCAGGTTGTTGCGGTAATATTCGAGAGGTTTGTGAACTGATTCTCCGACAGCCTTATAAGCGGCAAAATGGATTATGCCGGAGATATCACCGTGTTCATTGAGAAAAGCATCAAGCTTTTCGCGGTCACAGAGATCAAACACTGCAAGCGAAGGTCTGACTCCCGTAATTGAAGCAATGCGGTCGACAACCACAGCTTCCGAATTATAGAGGTTGTCGGCTATTACAACTTCAAATCCTTCTTCGATCAGTTCCACAGCTGTGTGGGAGCCTATGTATCCCGTTCCTCCTGTTACAAGTATTTTGTTTTTCTTCATGATTTATTCCGGATTGATTATTTATTGTCTGCACCTCTTAGCATGGGGTGATAGTCGCCGACAAGCCCTGCGGGACTGGAATTTCTTATGGTGAAAGCTGTTATTACCGACTGCCTTGCCTCATTAAGGCCAAATCCCTTTCCTGCCAGTATCTCCTGGTATGATGTTGTGTGAAGTTCTCCGAAACCATCGCTGAACTCAATCTCCTCACCTTCAATGGAGATCGACCTGTAGGTCTTTTTTCCTGCTTCCCTGGCGGCGGGGGGGAGGTCAGTCGCATCAATGCTGAGGAACCACCTTACCCTTGCGTTCTCCAGTTCGAGATATCCGGCCGCCTTGTCGGGCTGAGACAAATGCACTATGTTCTTTGTTGTATCTCCAAAAATCCATCCGAGCATGTCGAAGAAATGGATGCCTATGTTGGTGGCAACACCTCCTGATTTCTGAATGTCGCCTTTCCATGAAATGTAATACCAGTTACCCCGGCTCGTAATATAAGTGAGGTCAATATTATACACTTTATCCTTCGGACCTTTCATTATCTTTTCCCTGAGAGCGGTAATGGCGGGATGAAGACGAAGTTGAAGAATGGTGTAGATCCTCCTGCCCGTTTCATTTTCAATTTCCTGAAGTGCATCCACGTTCCAGGGATTAAGCACTATGGGTTTTTCACAGATGGCTTCTGCCTGATGCCTCAGTGCAAACCTGATGTGTGAATCGTGAAGGTAGTTGGGCGAACAGATGCTTACATAATCAATCTTCGTTCCCAGCCTTTTCAGCTTGTCGAAATGCCTGTCAAACCTCTCAAATTCCACAAAAAAATCACTGTGAGGGAAATACCCGTCGAGCAGACCTACACAGTCAAACTTGTCGAGGCTTGCGAGAAGGTTGTTCCCGGTGTCCTTGATTGCTTTCAGGTGGCGGACCGCAATATATCCCGCAACTCCTATCAGACCGAAATTCTTCGGATTGGATTCCATAATATCTCAACTAACAATAAATTATGAAGACTATCTACAACAATGTATAAAATTATCAATTTTTGTTTCCAAACCCCCTTCCCAACCTTCCCCCAAAGGGGCAGGAGCAGGAAGCTTTTCCCCACTGGGGCCTGTCTGCCGAAGCGGCAGCGCAGGCAGAGAAACGGGAAAGGGGGTTTTGTCACTCAGTAAGTTTGCTTACGTTTCCATCTTTCAACAAATACCTCTCCCCGCTTTCCGGGCATACTGCTAAGCCTTCGGGATTGAAAATAAGCTTGTGTCCGTATTCGCTCATCCATCCCGTCTGGCGCGCAGGATTACCCACAACCAGGGCATAGGGCTTGACGTCCCTGGTAACCACGGCTCCGGCCCCGATAAAGGCAAACCTGCCAATGGTGTGACCGCAAACAATGGTTGAGTTGGCCCCTATGGTGGCTCCTTTTTCCACCAGAGTCTCTGCATATTGATTCTTCCTGTTGACCGCGCTTCTCGGATTCATAACATTGGTAAAGACCATCGACGGCCCTAGAAAGACGTCATCTTCACAGATAACGCCCGTGTAAACAGAGACATTGTTTTGAACCTTGACATTGCGCCCCAGCTTCACCCCGGGCGATATGACCACATTCTGACCGATATTGCAGTTCTCACCAATTTCCGAACCGGGCATTACATGACTGAAATGCCATATTTTCGTTCCCTTTCCTATACTGACGCCTTCGTCGATGACGGCGGTTTCATGGGCGAAGTATTCCTTTTCCATTATTTATGCTTTTCAAAGAATTCAATCACAGTCCCTGATATATGTTCCAGCTGGTCCTGTTCCATTTCGGTGTGAACGGGAAGCGACAGGACTTCCCTGCAGAGTCCTGAAGTCACAGGGAAGTCATTTTCCGCATAACCAAGATATCCGTAAGCTTCCTGCATGTGAAGTGGTCCGGGATAATAAACCATTGAAGGTATGCCCCGTTCCTGGAGGTACCCCTTCAGCTCATCCCTTAAACCGTTCACTACCCTGATGGTGTACTGGTGAAAAATATGCGTGGATTGTGATTCTCTTTCAGGGATCATTATCTGGCTGCATCCCGAAAACGCCTTGTCATACCAGCCGGCTACTTCCTGTCTCGCCCTGTTGAAGCTGTCGAGGTGTTTCAGCTTAACCCTCAGTATTTCAGCCTGTATGGTGTCGAGCCTCGAATTGACACCGATGTCATTGTAGTGATATCTCACTTTCATACCATGATTGGCAATGCTCCTGATCTTTGCAGCCAGGCTGTCATCATCAGTATACACTGCTCCCCCGTCGCCGTAACATCCAAGGTTTTTGGATGGAAAGAAGGAGGTTGTTCCGGCATTGCCGATAGTTCCTGCCTTTTTTCTTGTTCCGTCGGGAAAGATATAATCGCTCCCCGTGGCCTGGGCCGCATCCTCGATGACGATCAGGTTGTTGTCGGCTGCAAGTTTCATGATCTCATCCATACGTGCACACTGGCCGAAAAGATGAACTGGCACTATTGCCCTGGTTTTTTTTGTGATGGCCCTGGCTATCCCTTCCGCAGATATATTGAATGTGCCGGGATCGGGATCAACAATCACGGGTTTCATTCCCAGAAGCGCTACCGTCTCGAGCGTTGCAATAAAAGTGAAATTGGTGGTAATCACCTCATCACCCGGCCTGAGCCCCAGCGACATCATCGTTATCTGAAGTGCATCCGTACCATTGGCACATGAAATGACATTCCTCACGCCGAGGTAATCCCGGAGCTCCTCCTCAAAAAACCTTACCCCCGGACCTTTTATGAATGATGATGAGCTGATAACCGAGAAAATTGCATTGTCAATATCTGACCGGAGCCGCTCATACTGGGTCTTCAGGTCGACCATCTGGATCTCTCTCATGAGAAAAGAAAATATTAAGTTACGAAGATAATGTTTTTCGCTGGAAATAGCTGTTGATGCGATTTAGTCAGTTCACCGGAATACTTACTGACAAATTGATAAAAACGTGTTGTTAAAATGTTGATAACATACAGCCGGTTTTTTAGGGAAACCCTCCATGATGATCTTATTTTGTTCGCTGTTAAGGAGGCCTGATTTTGGATATAAAAGCTTTCATAAGGGAATTATTGTTCAGTCACGATTGCGTCATCGTACCGGGATTTGGAGGATTTATTGGTAATTTCACACCCGCCAGGCTCGATAATAAAACAGGTGTTTTCCATCCCCCTCTCAAGCAGATCTCCTTCAACAGGAACCTGAACCACAACGACGGACTTCTTATTGGCAGGATATCGATGGTCACCGGACTCAATTATGCTGATTCACGCCGGCTGGTTGAGGAATTTTCCGCTGGTATAAGGACACAGCTTTCATCGGGACGTCAGGTAGTGTTTGACCATATCGGCACATTCGTGAACAACCACGAAAACAATGTGGAGTTCGAACCTGAAGCAGGGATCAACTACTTTCCGGGTTCGTTCGGGCTTGAACCATTCCAGTGGAATCCCCCAAAGGAATACGATATAAGGAAGAGGGTGGCGGGCCGCATTTCAAAGGAACCTGTCAGGCTGAATTCCGGAAGAAGGAACCTCTGGAGAGCGGCAATTCTTATTCCCGTTCTGGCTCTCCTGGTAGCGGTGCCTTTCCGGACCGATCTCTTCCGTCAGGGGGTGGAGGCCACATCCCTCAACCCTCTGGTCACTGCTGAGTTTGAAAACAACAGAAGGGCTATTGAAGAGGAGATAAAGGAAGTACCCGCTGCAGAAACACAGCAGGCTGCAGCAGAAACTACTGAACCTGCATCTGAAATACCGGTTATCGATGAGTATAAACCTGTACCTGTGAGAGGGATCAGGTATTCAATAATAACCGGAAGTTTCAAATCGGAAGAAAATGCTCTTTCGCATATAAGTGAACTGAAAGCCGATGGTTATGAACCTCAGATGCAGCAGGCCTCAAACGGTTTCTTCAGGGTGACGGCCATGACCTGCTCCAGCAAGGAACTTGCCGTGCAAACACGCGACAGCATAGCAGGTAAATTCCCCGGAGCCTGGGTATCAGCAGTAAAATAACCTATTTTATAGTGCTGCCGTTGCTTACCGGCGCTTCAGGGGTAACCATAACAAGCTTTCCCTCCCTGTCTTCAGCCATCAGTATCATCCCTTTCGACTCTATGCCTTTTATCTTCCTGGGCTCCAGATTGGCCACTATTGATATCTGCCTGCCAATGATGTCAGCAGGATCATAATACTCGGCAATACCCGATACTATTGTCCTGACGTCGAGACCGGTGTCAATCTTGAGCTTTAGAAGCTTGGTTGTCTTTGGAACCTTCGCAGCCTCGAGTATTGTTGCTGTCCTTATGTCGATCCTGGTGAATTCATCGAACGATACAGGATCCTTTGATGGAGCTGCCTGAACTGTTGAAGCTTCATTGGCCTTCCTGGCCGATACCAGTTTGTTTATCTGTCTTTCGATCTCGGGGTCCTCAATTTTTTCGAAAAGCAATCCTGGCTCCCCTATCCGGTGACCAGCAGGCAGCAAATCATCCTTTCCGGCATCATCCCATTTCCTCAGGCCGGTGCTGATCCATTTCCTCAGTGTCTCCATCGAGAACGGAAGAAAAGGCTGGAGTATGATTGTAAGATTGGCCGTGATCTGAAGTGATATGTTCATTATGGTCTTAACCCGCTCCGGATCGGTCTTCACCAGCTTCCAGGGTTCCGAATCGGCAAGATACTTGTTGCCAAGCCGGGCCAGATTCATGGCTTCCCTCAGAGCTTCCCTGAAGCGGTACGATTCAAGGCTCGTTTCAACATTTTCCCTTATTTTCGATAAAGCACTCAGCACCGATTTGTCGTTTTCGGTTGTCTCACCCCTTTCCGGCACATATCCGTCGTAGTACTTTCCGGTAAGAACAAGAGTCCGGTTGACAAAGTTGCCCAGTATTGCCACCAGTTCATTGTTATTGCGTGCCTGGAAATCCTTCCAGGTGAAATCATTGTCCTTGGTTTCCGGCGCATTGGAGCAAAGGGTGTATCTGAGCACATCCTGCTTGCCCGGAAAATCCTCGAGATACTCATGAAGCCATACTGCCCAGTTCCTCGAGGTTGAGATCTTATCGTTCTCGAGATTGAGAAACTCGTTTGCAGGAACGTTGTCGGGAAGAATATATGATCCCTCGGCCCTGAGCATGGAGGGGAAAATTATGCAATGAAAAACGATATTGTCCTTCCCGATGAAGTGAACCATTTTCGTTTCAGGATCTTTCCAGTATTTCTCCCAGTCGGGAGTCAGTTCACGTGTTGCGGAGATATAGCCTATGGGGGCATCAAACCAGACATATAGTACCTTGCCGGCGGCACCTTCTACGGGCACCGGAACTCCCCAGTCGAGGTCGCGGCTTACTGCTCTTGGCTGAAGCCCCTGATCAATCCACGACTTGCACTGCCCGTAAACGTTGGTCTTCCATTCCCTGTGATCCTCGAGTATCCATTTGCGAAGCCATCCTTCGTATTTGTCGAGAGGCAGGTACCAGTGGAGTGTCTCTCTCAGGACAGGCTTGCTCCCGCTTACTGTTGAATGTGGATTGATAAGGTCGTTCGGACTGAGCGATGTCCCGCACTTTTCGCACTGATCGCCATAAGCGTTCTCGTTTCCGCAATGAGGGCAGGTCCCGACAATGTACCTGTCGGCCAGAAAACAACCGGCCTCTTCATCGTAATATTGTTCGCTGGTCCTCTCAACGAATTCCCCTTTTTTGTAAAGCGTCAGAAAGAAGTCGGATGCCGTCTCGTAGTGTATCTTGTTGGAGGTGCGTGAATAAATGTCGAAGGCTATCCCGAAATCCTCGAATGCCTTTTTGTTGATGGCATGATAACGGTCAACCACTTCCTGGGGAGTGATCCCTTCATTCCTGGCCTTAAGGGTAATGGGAACGCCGTGCTCATCCGATCCGCAGATCGATATTACGTCAACACCCTTCATCCTCAGATACCTCGTGTAAATGTCGGATGGGACATAGACTCCGGCAAGGTGGCCGATATGCAGGGGCCCGTTTGCATAGGGCAGAGCCGATGTAATCAGATATCTCTTGTAGTTCTTCATCGTCAGGAAATGGTAATTTTTCAAAAACCACAAAGATAATGTTTATTCAGGCAGTTGTAATGATTGGCGATATGGATTATTTTTACGGGATATACGCTTCCGGATGTCAGTGAAAAAAATACAGCCGCCGTTTCTGAGGAAAGGCGATGAAGTTGCAATAGTATCTCCGTCGTGGGCAATCAGCGAGGACAGGATCAAACAGGCAGTTGTCTTTCTTGAGGATTGGGGACTGAAAGTCAGGACCGGAAGAAACCTTCTTAAGAGGCAGGGCCCATTTGCCGGCACCGACGAGGAACGGATTTACGATCTCAATGAGATGACCGGAGACAAAAGGATAAAAGCCGTCTTCTGTTCGAGGGGAGGATACGGTCTTACAAGGATAATCGACCGGATCGATCTTTCGCCACTGGCCCGTCATCCGAAATGGTATGCCGGCTTCAGCGATATCACCGTGCTTCATCTGTGGCTTAATCAGGTTTGCGGCATCATGTCGGTTCACGGCGAAATGCCTCTCAATTTCGGGGATCCCGGCAAGACAAAGGCTTCATTTGAGACCCTTCACGATGCCCTGACCGGCAGATTCAAACCGCTGAGATGGGAGGGGAAGTGTCTCCGCCCTTCAAGGGTGTCGGGTGAAGTTACCGGTGGAAACCTGACGCTGATGTTCAGCCTTACCGGTACCAGGGCAATGCCCGATACAAGGGGGAAGATCCTGTTTATTGAGGATGTGGGAGAGTATTACTACCATATTGACAGGATGATGATGTCGCTGAAGCTTGCAGGGAAGCTGGAAGGCCTGGCTGCCCTTCTTGTGGGCGGATTGTCGAAAATGCGCCATACTTCGGTAAGGTGGGGGAAAAGCGCCCATACAACAATCGCCGAAGCTGTAAAGGACTACGATTATCCGGTTTTCTTTGGTTTTCCCGCCGGCCACGTAAAGGACAACAGGGCTTTCTACATGGGACGGTGTGCGACCATCATTCCTGATGGCGTCAGCGCAACGCTTGCCTACGAATGACTGTCAGAAAGCTGATATAAGAAGATCAAGATCCTTTGATATAGCCCCGAACTTCTGCCCGAGTGTTTCATTGGTCAGTATTCCGTTGAACAGATAGACGCCGTTTCGCATTCCCCTGTCATTTTTAAGCAGATGAGTGATGCCTCCGGCTTCTGCTATCTCCTTGAAAAGCGGATTGAAGATATTGCTTAGTGCTATTGAAGCTGTCCGGGCAACTCTCGACGGGAGGTTCCAGGCTGAGAAATGGACAACTCCGTGCTTTTCATACACAGGGTCCCTGAGTGCCCTGCATTCCGTAGTCTCAATGCATCCTCCCCTGTCGATACTGAGGTCTATGATCACCGATCCTTTCTTCATGGTCTTGACCATATCTTCGGTTATGTAATACCAGGGCCGCAGATCTTCAAGTTCAATGGCTCCGATAAGCACGTCGGCCGACTTTATTGCTTTCTTCAATACCTGAGGATGGAAAACCGATGTTTGCAGCCGCTGGTTTATCAGATTCTGAAAACGCCTGAGGTTATGAAGCGACTGGTCGAATATCTTTACCTGCGAACCGAGGCCGAGAGCCGCCCTTGCTGCATATTCCCCGGCAGTGTTTGCTCCTATTATCACCACATCGGTCGGTGTGACACCTGTAATACCGCCGAGAAGAACACCCTTGCCACCATGATGATTGCTCAGGTAATCGGATGCAATCAGGACTGAAGTCACCCCGCTTATTTCGCTCATTGATTCCATGACAGGCATTACCCCGTTACTGTCCTTTATCTTTTCAAGAGCGATCGCAGTTACCTTTTTCCTCATAAGCTTGGCGAGGGTTTCCTCGTTCAGCTGAAGTACATTCAGGAATGACATGACTATCTGGTTACCCCTCAGATAGTCAACCTCCTGGTTTGTGAAGGGAGCGACTTTAATAACTGCATCGGCACTGAAAACCCTTGCCGGCGATTCGGTTATCACGGCCCCGTTTTCGGCATAATCCTTGTCGGAATAATTTGCACCGGCACCGGCTCCCTTCTGGACTATTACTTCATTCCCGCTTTCAACCAGCTGATTGACAGCTTCGGGAGTCAGAGCCACCCTTTTCTCATCGTTTTTCTTGTCGTTCGGGATCCCTATCGAGATCTTCCTTCGCCTTATCGCGGTATCGAGCTGTTCTTCCTGGGGAAGCAGTGAGGCATTACTGAATCCATGACTGCCGTTTTTCGCCTTCTCGTTCATTTAGGGAATTTTGTTGTCTCTTCAAAATTAAAAAAAATGCTTAATCTGACAAGGATCACGAAATATCGACGATCCTCTGTTCCCCGTCTCCGACCGTGATCCTTATATCCATAGTCGCCGCAGGAAGCAAAGCCCCTATCAGCTCGGGCCATTCCATGAGACAGTACGATCCGCTGGCGAAATACTCCTCTATCCCGAAATCAAGAACTTCCTCTGTCTTTCTGATCCTGTAAAAGTCAATATGGTAAATCGTTTCACCGCCGGCGGTCCTGTACTCGTTGACCATGGTGAATGTCGGACTGGTCACTAAGTCATCCGCTCCCAGTTCCCGGCAGATTGCCTTGATGAGTGTGGTTTTGCCTGCACCCATGGCGCCGTAAAAGGCCAGATGCTTTTTACCTGATGCAAGTGCTATGATTTTCCTGGCGGCAGCGGGCAGATGCTTTTTATTGTTGATCAGAATTCTCATCCCGGTCGCTTTTACAGGTTAGGAGACTGGCTCAAGGAGGGCAATTGGAAGAAGTATTTCCTGCATCGAAATTCCCCCGTGCTGGAAGGTGTCCTTGAAATAGCCAGCATAATAGTTAAAGTTGTTCTGGTAAACAAGGTAATCCTTGTTAAGGGCGAAGATGTATTTCGATGTGATGTTTGTCTTCGGGAGCCCCGCCTTCTCCGGATATTTAAGTTCGAATACCTGCCTCGGATTGTAGTCGAGATTCCTCCCCATCTTGTACCTGAGGTTAGAAGAGGTCTTTCTGTCGCCTACAACCTTGATCGGGTTCTGAACCCTGATGGTGCCGTGATCGGTGCTGAAGATGATCTTTACATTGTGGGAAGAAAGGGCGGTCAGAAGCTCATAAAGCGGAGAATGCACAAACCATGAACGGGTAAGACTCCTGTATGCCTTTTCATCGTTTGCAAGATCCCTGATGAGACCAATCTCCGTCCTGGCATGTGAAAGCATGTCTACAAAATTGTAAACCAGTATATTTATATCATTGTCGAGAAGCTGCCTTATCCTGTCGTTTACCTTCCTTCCATCCTGGTTGCTTATTATTTTGTTATAAGACCATTTGTACCTTAAGCCTTTCCTGGCAAGCTGGTATTTGAACAGCTCCTCTTCAAAGTTGTTCTTGCCCTCCTCCTCGTCGTCCTCAACCCAGAACTCCGGAAGAATAGCGGCTATAGCCGAAGGCATCAGCCCCGAAAATATTGCATTCCTGCTGTACTGGGTGGCAGTGGGAAGTATGCTGAAATAGATGTCTTCTTCTATAACCCTGTAAATACCTGCAAGTTCCGATGCAATCATCTTCCACTGGTCGAACCTTAGGTTGTCGATCAGTATGAAAAATACAGGCCTTCCCTGGTTGACGTGGGGGAATATTTTCTTCGAGAAGAGGGAGGGCGACAACACCGGCTTATCCTGCGACTCAGGGTCGAGCCATGTCTGATAATTGCAGGTAATATATTTCACGAAAGCATTGTTCGCATCATTTTCCTGCATTTTAAGAATTCCTGCCATTCCCGGATCAGTCGATTTCTCGAGTTCCGATTCCCAGAAAGTGATCTTCCGGTAGAGGTCGGTCCAGTCGCCGGGGGTCCGGGCGGCGGATATCAGATTCCCAATGGTACCGAACTCCTCCCTGTAGTTTGTTGTTGTCTTTTCGGTTATCAGCCTCCGCTGCTCGGTGATTCTTTTAACTACCAGGAGGAGCTGATTCGGCTTGACCGGCTTGATCAGATAATCGGCCATCTCCGATCCGATCGCCGCTTCCATGATTCCTTCCTCCTCATTTTTGGTCACCATCACAACCGGAAGGTCGTTCCGTATCTGCTTGATCAGCTTAAGTGTCTCAAGACCGCTCAAACCAGGCATGCTTTCATCAAGAAATATCAGATCGTAGGGATTATGGCGAACAAGATCAACAGTGTCGATGCCATTGGTGCAGGTATCAATTTCATATCCCTTCTCTCTCAGAAATAATACATGCGCCTTCAGAACCTCAATTTCGTCATCGGTCCATAAAATTCTGATCTTTCTCATCTCTGATTTTAAAATTCAGGATGTAAAATTACCGATTCTTTTGTCCTTTCAGGTAATTTTCGTTAAAGAAAAGAAAATATCGTTCGGGATTTTTATCCTCCTCAAGCGATCTGAGGTTTGCCTCGTTGATGAGGAAGGTCATTATACGGGCACCTGTGTTGTTTCTGATTATTGTCCCTGAATCAAAGGAATCAAAATATTCCCATGCAGCCTGGTTGCCGGCAAAGCCCGAGACCGAAATACGAATATACCTGTTGTCGACAAGCAGTCCTTCGGTTCTGTAATTTTTGTCAGTGAAGTTGTCGATGTTATGGCTTATCACATCGAAAGAAGCCTGATTAATGTTGAATGAGCGGTCCATTATGATCACCATGAAAGAGTACGGAGCCGTTGTGTCGGCAACAAAAATCTCTGAGGCGATAACCTTATCCTCTTCCACTTTCAGCTCGGGCATCTGCTGGTTGAGCCATTCCGAAAGCACCTGTGCCCTCTTTGCCTCCTCCGTTCCCGGCCAGGTCTTTATAAGATGACTGAGCTCGTCCTTAAATGCTCTTTCATCGCTTATCCTTGCAACGGAATAGGCACGCAGTAGCATGAACTTGGGAACAAGAGTACCGGAAGGATTCATGGTAAGGGCGCTGTCGCAAAGTGTTACAGAAGAAACATAATTCTCCGCGTTGTATAGTTCAAACGCTTTCTGGTAGATCTGCTCCGACATCCTGATCTCAGCCATCTTCTTGTTAAAGTAATCCGGATCCGACAGAATCCTGGCAAATTCACTGTCCGGGTATTTTTCCAGCAGCTTCTGACGCGAGACCTCCGCTCTGGCAGCATTGCTGTCCTTGTAAAGGTTGTAAAGACTGTATAATGTTTCCGGTACCAGGACATTGGAAGGATATCGGGTAAGCAGCTCTTCATACGATTCAGCCGCTTTTTCCCTGTCTGCAATTCTTTCTTCAAAGACTTTTCCGGCATTGAAAAGGGCCGATGCGATTTTTTCATCTGATATCCTGAGAAGAGAATCATTCAGCGGGAGATTCCTGAGATAGAATTCCGGCTTTTTATAATCCACCGTGGTCTCAGCCGAGTCAACCTGTGCCTTCCCGTTCTCTTCTGCAATTCCTGCCGCCTGCTGTGTCGCTACCCTTGCCTTGTTCGTCCTTCTCCAGTTGTCCTCCAGCCTTCTGTCACCCCACCTTCGGCGAAATTCCGTGCGACCGAAAGTAAGAGCCGTCTGGTTGTAGAAATACCACTTACCCTCCTGTTGAATATTGTCCTGGAACCTTCTTGCATTTTCATAATACTGGCCTATTGCAGCCCTGTCGGAATATTCCGATGTCCTGCCTTCGTTTTCGGCACTGGTAACCTCAGCAATGATACCGGCTATGAGGCTGGTCCGTTCATTCTCAGTCATCGATGCGACTTTTTGGAGACTGTCCTCGGTCTGGATCACCGTGAGATGGGTTACAAGCGCATTCAGGTTCTGAGACTTGGTCTGCAGGCTCTTGTATTCGGGATAATTTTCCTCAAGGAAATAAACAGTGCTGTCGTAGTACATACCCGCCCTGATATAGTCGGGGATGGCATACCAGTAATCTGCAAGGGCAAGATATGATTTACCCTTCTGGTTCCTGTTTCCTGAGACTGAGGCTGCCGATTTTCTGTAATATTCAAGGGCTTCCTTCTCTCTGCCCTCCTTCTTCATAAGATTCCCGATGGCAAAATAAATCTGATCGCGGAAATCATTGTTCTTTGAATCCTTCAGCATTTTTTCCAGCTCTTTCAGGATCTCCGCAGGATCACCCGAGTTTACGTCAAAGACACCGGCTATGTTTATC
Organism: uncultured Rikenellaceae bacterium; assembly: GCA_964429295.1. Taxonomy (GTDB): domain Bacteria; phylum Bacteroidota; class Bacteroidia; order Bacteroidales; family VadinHA17; genus LD21. The sequence goes on along the minus strand of CAYSBL010000015.1, from coordinate 37,687 downwards.
CGGGCATTGAATTCAACCTCATATGGCGGATTCATTTTTACCACATCCCTGTAACTTGATACGGCTCTCTCAGAATCACCGGTCCGTTCGTAAAGCTGGGCAAGCAGGTACGTCAGACGGTACTTGGGTCTTTTCCCCGATATCAGTCCGAGTGAAGCGTTAAGCGGTTCTATTGCCTCCCCGTATTTCTTCTGCCTGATAAGCACATCAGCCATGGTCATCTGGTAAAACGCCCTGAGAGATTTCGGCGACCCGGGTTCGGGAACTGTTTCGTTCAGAAGCCTTGCTGCTTCGGTGTAGTTGCCTCTTTCACAGCTAATCCTTGCGAGCCAGATCGACGATTCAGTCTTAATAAGGGGATCGTTGGCCTCAGTTATGCAATGGTTGAAAACCGATTCAGCCTCATTGAATTCATGCTTGTAAAACCTGGCTTTGCCAATAAGAAAGTAGCTGTCGTCGACCCATTCGTTGAATTCCTTCATCTCCAGCAGGGCCTTCTCATTTTCAGTGAGGTCCTTGCGTGCATCAATCTCCGGCCGGGCCGTGATCGACTTGAGTGAAATCAGCTTGGAAGCTTTCTGGATAGCGGTTTCCATGTTTGAGGAGACGAGAGATACGGTCGACTGATCGCTGTTCTCGAAAACCCTCAGCAGCTCCGAGAAATCATCCGCGTAACTGTTTCCAATCTTCTGAACTCCTTCCCGGAAACTTTCGTAACCATTGAAGTAGATATTGTATTTTGCGGTAAGCCCATGATAAAACCTTGTCGTTGCCGTATTCTTTTCAACGGAACAACCCGACAGGAACAAAAGGAGTCCCAGAGCTATCAGATATTTATATGATATCCTCCCGGAATGCAATAAATGTTATTTAATACTATAACTTGACAAAATGCCGTATAGTATCCCAAAGGTAAGTAAAATTGGGACAGGGGTAACCCCCTCAGGCTGAAACCACCTGACGGATCTCGGGAACCTCCTGTATAATGGCCTGCTCAACTCCTGCCTTAAGCGTCTGCATTGCATACGGACAGCCATGGCATGCGCCCGTGAGTTTTACTTTAACGATCATATCATCGGTAATATCAATCAGGTCGATATCCCCACCGTCATTCTGCAGATAAGGCCTTACCCTGTTCAGAGCATTGACTACCTTTTCTCTTATTATGTTTTTGTCTTCCATTTCCTGTTTTATTTATTTGATTATTTTGTATGTATCTCCACCCTGGTGGTGGGTTTTAATTCCCTGTTTCGTTTGTCAACCTTTTCAACAACTTCCGCGGCAAGCTCCATAAAGGCTTTCCCGGTAACCGTGTCTTCCAGAGCAACAGGCTTGCCGTTGTCGCTTCCCTCGCATATGCCCTGCACAAGGGGTATCTGGCCAAGAAGAGGTACGTCGGTCTTCCTTGCCAGTTCCCTTCCTCCTCCCTTGCCGAAAATGTAATATTTATTGTCCGGAAGTTCGGCAGGGGTGAACCACGACATGTTTTCAACCAGTCCGAGAACCGGTACATCTATCTTCTGGCTTCGGAACATGGCGATTCCTTTTACGGCATCAGCCAGTGCAACCTCCTGGGGAGTAGTGACCACTATGGCCCCGGTGACCGGTACTTCCTGCACTAATGTAAGATGAATATCGCTGGTTCCGGGAGGCAGATCAAACAGAAGGTAATCGAGCTCACCCCAGTCGCCCTGGGTTATGAGCTGCTTGAGAAAGCCCGAGGCCATCGGGCCCCTCCATATCACTGCATCCGACGGATTGACAAAGAAACCGGTCGAAAGAACCTTTACCCCGTACCTGGTCAGCGGAACTATCATGTCGGTGTCATTCATCCTGAATACATCAGGCCTGTAATCTTCCGCATCGAACATCCTTGGTACTGAAGGACCAAAAACGTCTGCATCAAGAAGCCCTGTTGAAAATCCTTTTCGTGCAAGCGCTATGGCAAGGTTGACGGCTATCGTGGTCTTCCCTACACCTCCTTTTCCCGATGAAACAGCAATTATGTTCCTGACTCCGGGAAGAATCTCCCTCTCCTTCGGCTTCTGAACCGTTTCCTTTAATCCGGATTCAACTTTTATCTCCCTGATCACAGCATCGGCACCCAGATCTTCCTTGATGGCCCTTGCCGCAGTGCTCCTCAGCGAGGAGGCAAAAGGATCATTCTGCTTTCCGGTGGTAATAGTAACCGAGATCCCCTCCTCACCGGTTTCAATGGCTGTTATGTAACCCAGATCAACTATGCTCTTTCCTTTCTCCGGATGAACGACTTTCGAGAGCGCTTTTAATATCTTTTCCTTTGAATACATATTTGGTTTGTGTTTTTGGTTGCCCCCTTTCCCGTTTCCCTGCCTGCACTGCCGCTTCGACAGACAGGCCCCGGGGGGGAAAAGCTTAGCCCGCTGCTCCTTCCTCCCCGGGAGAATCCCGATAACCATCGGGAGGGAAGGGGGTGTTGACTATACGGGTTGATGATAAAATATAATTTTACTGATGCTCAATTTTTATTTAAATCAATTATAAATAAGTCGCAATTTTAGCAATTTTTCAGGGGCTGTCCAAATATTCAATCCAATTCCGACGATGGATCCCAGAATTTCTCCCTGAAATTGATTATCCTGTCATCTTCAACAATGATCCCCTCGTTTTCGAGAAGCTGCTGCATTGTGGTTGAATTTCCAAAATGGAGTTTGCCGGTGAGCAGGCCGTTACGGTTTACCACCCGGTGAGCTGGTACGAATTCCCCTCCGGAATGACTGGCGTTAAGAGCCCATCCCACCGTCCGGGCCGATCTGCCGGTACCCAGGTATCTGGCAATTGCTCCATAGGAAGTGACCCTGCCCCATGGGATTAGCCTTGTCACTTCATACACCTGACTGAAGAAATCGGCATTACTCCTGTTTTTCCCATCCATGCGTGATGAATTTTTCCCTGTCAAGCCTGAAAGCCATGTAATTGATTTTCATTCCCTTCTCCATGAACATAGTCTCATAATGAGTCCTTACGTCGCGGATCTCCGTCAGGATTTCCAGTACCGGCCGGCCTTTTATTTTTGACATAATGTCTTCCGACATCGGGATCTGCCGGGGATCCATTGAATGCATATCGTTTGTCGATACAAGGATCTCAAGACCATTATCTGCAGCCAGTTTCTCAGTGTATGAGAAAAGCTCGGCATTGTCGGTCTTCAGGTGAATTATACCCCTGTCGGTGAGAAAATTACGATAGGTGTTCAGGAACCAGGGACAGGTGAGTCTCTTGTTTGAATTCCTTTTTCCGGGATGGGGATCAGGGAAGGTTATCCAGATCTCATTAACCTCATCCTGAGCGAAATAGGAGTTAATGAATTCTATCCTTGTCCGCAGGAATGCAGTGTTTTTAAGTTGTTTTTCATGGGCGGTGCGAGCTCCCCTCCACATCCTTGCCCCCTTGATGTCGATTCCCGTGAAATTACAGCCGGGAATAAGCATTGCCATAGCGACCGTGTATTCTCCCTTACCGCACGCGAGTTCAAGGATCAGCGGGTTGTCGTTCTTGAAGATCTCCCTGCGCCAGTTTCCCTTGATCCTGTGATCATTCCGGCTGTCTGAACCCACTTCGGGCTGGATCACATTCTCGAAAGTCTCAAGTTCGGCCCACCTGGCAAGCTTGTTTTTCCCCACTGAAGAATACTATTTCTGGTTAAGTTCCACCCTGAAGCCAACATCGTAGACTCCTTCAAGAGCGGCATTGCGCATTCCATGACTGATGCTTACGCGGTAATCGCCGGCTTTTGGAAAAAACACATCAAGGCGGTATGGAAGCTTCAGTTCATGAATGTCTCCGAACCCCCTGCCGTACCAGTTCCCTTTTTCATCTGCAAGGTCGTAGGCCAGTGTGTCGGTTATGCTTCTGCCTCCCGGATCGGTGGTTTTTACGAAAAGCCATATGTTCCTGTAAGGATAAGCCGATCCAGTCCTCAGGACCACGAAAATATTATTACTGTTGACGGTGTCTTCAACGCTGAAGGTGAACGAGGCTGAATTGTCGAGGGACCACACCCTGTTCGGAACCGGAAGCGAATCTGTGAACACCACGTTTCTGCCGCACGAGGCCGCAACCAATGTTAATGTGAGCAGAATTAGTATCCTATTTATTCTTCCTGTCATCGAACTTCCTGTTTTTTCTTTTGTGTGGATGCCTGCGCTTCTGGTTTTTTGCCGCGACGGTGTCGAAGCGTGTAAGACTATCGCTGCTGAGCAGGTCGTGAGAGTGAGTGACAACTTCCGGATGTTCGCCGTCCATGATGAGTTTTTCGGGCTTGATCCCTTTCCGGTTTAGTTCCTGGATTTCCCTTACCCTGCTAACCGGCACCGGTGTAAGGTTCGTCGGTGAAGCCGGATCGGCGCTGTACCAGTAAATGCTTTTGTGAACCTCCATCTTCTGGAAGAGTGCGGTCCTGTCGGACAGATATAACGGGATATCCCTCGAAGGGAACGATCGCTGGGCGTCGACATAGCAGTCGAATTCAAAGTTCAGGCAGCATTTCAGCTTGCCGCATTGTCCTGCAAGCTTTTGCGGATTAAGCGACAGTTCCTGGTATTTTGCATGGGTGGTAGTTACCGAAACGAAGTTGGTGATATGGGTTGAACAGCAGAGTTCACGTCCGCACGATCCGATACCTCCGATCCTTCCTGCCTCCTGCCTCGCGCCTATCTGACGCATCTCGATCCTTACACGGAACTCCTCGGCAAGTACCTTTATCAGCTGACGGAAATCCACCCTCTCGTCGGCTATGTAATAAAAGATAGCCTTGGTCCTGTCGCCCTGATACTCCACATCGCCTATCTTCATGTTGAGCCTGAGGTCTTCCGCAATCTGCCTCGACCTCAGCATGGTGGGAGTCTCGAGCTTCTTTGCTTCCTCCCATTTGATAATGTCAACGGCCTTTGCTTTCCTGTAAACTTTCTTCATGTCCTCGGACGAGGGTTGTATCTTAACTCTCTTCAGACGTTCATTAAGGATCGGACCGACCATCGACACTCTGCCGATATCATGCCCGGGCGAGGCTTCAACTGCAACAATATCACCTATTTCAAGGCGAAGCGCATTTACATTCCTGTAAAATCCCTTCCTTGTATTCTTGAAACGTATCTCTACAATATCATTTTCAGAAGGCACGAAGGCAATATCCTTCAGCCAGTTGAATGCATCAAGTTTGTTTAATCCCGGTTTATATGTGATAACAGGCATCTTAGGCTCATCGGCATGAGCAGCTGCCAGTTCTTCGTTCTCCTGCATTTCAGACTCCTCCTCTGATTAATCCCGCAAAAATAGTTAATAATCGTATCAATTTCAAAAAGTCTGTTTCGCTTCAGCGCCGGAACAGACCTATGAGCCTGAGGGCAAGGTCGAGAAAAACGATTTTTGCATTCCCGTTGGCTTCAATATGGGAATGAGCAAGGCTGAATTCTTCCACAAAGGTACCAATGTTGCTTTCATTGATGAATGGATGGAAGTTGGAAGAGAAAGCCTCCTCCTCGCCGGTAAGGTAGACCAGCCCGTTTTTTCCCTGCCCGAGGTTCATCATCAGGTTCTCCCTGAAGAGATGGAGAGCGAAGGAAAGGAATCTCTTCTGCGGTTCCCTTCCGATGGCTGCCAGCTCTTCCGACCAGGTGATCAGTGAAAGGACATCTTTCTTCCATACAAATCTCATCATCGACTTGAAGCGGTCGAGGTCCTGGAACGACGATTCCTCATTCTCGCATAGCTCAATGGCTTTGATTATGTTCCCGTTCGATACCCTTGCTATGTCGTCGGCCCTGCCCTTGTGGATCCTGAACCGCTCAATGAGGTAGGATGAGAGATCGGCTAAGGTGAACGATGGGATCTTTATCAGCTGGCACCTTGATATTATGGTAGGAATAATCCTGTCGGGTTCATCTGAAACAAGCAGAAATAGTGTCTTTTCGGGAGGTTCCTCTATCAGTTTCAAAAGTTTATTGGCAGTGACCTGATGCATCTTCTCCGGAAGCCAGATTATCATAACCTTGAAATCGGACTCAAACGACTTGAGGGTAAGTTTCCGGAGTATCTCCGATGCTTCCGAGGTGTAAATCAGTCCCTGGGCGTTACCGGCCCCTATAAAATCGAGCCATGGTGTAAGGGCGAAGTATGGAGAGGATCCGGCAAACTCCCTCCACTTGCCTATGAATTTGTCGCTTACCGGATCAGTTTCTTTTTTCTCCTTTATAACAGGAAAGACGAAATGGAGATCCGGATGGATCATCTTTTCATATTTAACGCACGATTTACAGGTCCCGCATGAGTCAATACCCGACCTGTTCTCACAGCTTACGTACTGGGCGTAGGCCAGGGCAAGTGCAAGGCTTCCGCAACCTTCCGGCCCAGTGAACAACTGTGCGTGACTTACCCTTTCCGATTTTACCGTGCCGATAAGCCTGTCTATCGTTTCTCTCTGCCCCGGGATCTCCGAAAATTTCATTCCGATGTGTTTATGGGATTTCCCTTATTAATGTAATCTTTGCCAAAAATCCCCCCAAATTTAGTTAAACTTTCCGGAAGAGAAAACGTGAATAACTCACCTGTGCCTGAACGGGAATTCCCAAAAAAAACGTAGGTTTGCAGATATAAAAAGTCAGTTAATTAAAAACCATATGTCTATGAAAATGATTCAGGATTTCAATTTTAAAGGGATCAAAGCCATTGTAAGAGTCGATTTCAATGTGCCTCTCGACAAGGCAACCCTGGCTGTTACAGATGACACCCGTATCAGGGGAGCCCTTCCAACGATAAGGAAAATCACAGGTGACGGGGGTTCGGCAATTCTGATGTCGCATCTTGGCCGCCCTCAGGGTGTAATGCCGAAATATTCCCTTAAACCCGTACTGCCGGTTCTTGAAAAGCATCTTGGAATAAAAGTACTTTTCGCTGACGACTGTGCAGGCGAATCGGCCGCAGCCATGGCTGCTGCCCTCAAACCGGGTGAGGTCCTGCTTCTCGAAAACGTAAGGTTCTATCCCGAGGAAGAGGGGAAACCGATTCTCCCTGAAACAGCCACCGATGAGGAAAAGAAAGCTGCCAAGACTGAACTGAAGGCTAAACAGAAGGAGTTTGCAAAAAGGCTTGCCGGCTATGCCGATGTATATGTTAACGACGCTTTCGGAACTGCTCACAGGGCTCATGGAACAACAGCGGTTATCGCCGATTACTTCCCGAAGGACAAGATCATGTTCGGATTCCTTATCAACAGCGAACTTGAAGCCATGGACAAGGTACTTAACAACGCACAGCGACCTTTTACCGCAATAATGGGAGGTGCAAAGGTGTCCGACAAGATCATGCTTATCGAAAACCTGCTTAACAGGGTCGACAACCTGATAATAGGCGGCGGAATGACCTACACTTTCATAAAAGCTCAGGGCGGAAAAATAGGAAATTCGCTTTGCGAAGAGGACAAACTCGAACTTGCACTTGAGATCCTCAAAAAGGCAAAAGAAAAGAATGTTAACCTTTACCTCCCCGTTGACAGCCTTAACGGGAACAAGTTCGACAATGACGCGGAAACCTTAGTCACAGCCGTTGATGCAGTAGACGATGGATGGCTCGGCCTAGACATCGCCGAAAAATCAATCGCTGAATTCTCAGCCGTGATCGAAAACTCAAAGACGATTCTGTGGAACGGCCCGATGGGTGTTTTCGAGATGGAAAAATTCTCGAAGGGAACCACCGCAATAGCAAAGGCAATTGCAGCTGCAACACAGAAGGGAGCATTCAGCCTTATAGGCGGCGGCGACTCGGTCGCAGCCATCAACAAGAACGGTCTTGCCGATAAGGTAAGCTATGTATCAACCGGAGGCGGTGCAATGCTCGAGTACATGGAGGGAAAAAAACTTCCGGGAATAACCGCTGTCCGCGGGGAATAACAAAACATGAAGAAAATCCTGATACCGGTGCTGGTCGCGGCGTTTCTCCTTGCATGGTCATGCAAAAAGGACGAAACGCCCGACACCCGCGGGACGGTAACCATCGATAATACAACCACCCTCGGCAGCACTACCTATTTTGTCTACGGTTTCCTTTTCTCAGAGGCAAGGAAGGTGACTACCAGGGATACCCCCAGACCCGACGTCACGGTCGACACCGACGGGACAAGCATATTGTTCATGACCGAGAATGAAAAAAACTCATTCTGCCTTTTTGGGGAATATAATGACGCCTCATCAGCCAAATCGGCTTTCGATAACCTTACTGCGGCCACCATAACCGAAAACCAGTGGCTGGGACTGGCAATTCCCGTCGAGGAAAACCAGGTCTGGATTTACAGGGCCGGCAGCATAACGTCAGGGAATGATCACTATGCAAAGATGAGGATCATTTCGACCAGAACCGGACCCGGCGATCCAAAGCCTTTTGCGGAGTGCACATTCGAATGGCAATACCAGTCTGACGGAACGCTAACCTTTCCGGGGAAATGACGGGAATGCTTCCTGAAAGCATATTTGACTTAAAGGATCCCGGATCATTTTCTTCCGCAGCCCTCGGAATATTCAGGTACCAGGCTGCAGAAAACCCGGTTTATTCAGGTTTTGTGTCAGCTCTCGGAATTAAACCGGCTGAAATAACTGATATAAGGAAGATCCCCTTTCTTCCCGTGGAATTCTTTAAGAGCCACCGGGTGATGACCGGGAGCGCCGAAGCAGTGGTGGTCTTCGAAAGCAGCCGTACAACCGGTGCCGAACCGGGGCGTCATTATGTTCACGACCCTGAACTCTATCGCCTTAGCTATCTGGCTTCCTTCAGGCATTTTTACGGGGAGCCGTCGGATTATGTCATCGCAGCCCTGCTGCCCTCATACAGGGAACGCCCAAACTCGTCGCTGGTAACAATGATGGAAGGACTTGTAAAAGAAAGCCGGTGCCCTGACAGTGGTTTTTATGAGGGAAGAATGGAAGAGCTTGCAGCAATGCTTGAAAAGAAGCGGAACGACGGGAAGAAGCGTTTCCTGATAGGAGTAAGTTTTGCACTGCTCGATCTTGCCACCGGGATTTCACCCGACCTTTCGGGTGCAATAGTGATGGAAACCGGAGGAATGAAGGGACGCAGGAAGGAGATCACCCGTGATGAACTGCACGGCATACTTGCATCCGGACTTAATGTTACGTCGATTCATTCGGAATACGGAATGACTGAGCTCCTCAGCCAGGCTTACTCATACGGAAGCGGCATTTTCAGCTGCCCCCCATGGATGAAAATCCTGGTAAGAGACATTCACGATCCCCTGGATGTGGCAGATGATACCGGACGGACAGGCGGGGTGAACATTATCGACCTTGCCAATTACTATTCATGTTCATTCCTGGCGGCCGGCGATTATGGAAAGCTTCACGGTGAAGGATCATTTGAGATATCAGGAAGAATAGACAATTCCGACATCCGGGGCTGCAACCTTATGACATTGCAGGATGGCTTCCTGTAATCAGGATCAGAGATACACTATTCTTTTGTTTTTTGCGCTTGCATAGATTGCGAGCACCAGCTCCACGGCCTTCCTGGCTTCAGGGGCATCAACTGCGGGCGGATATCCGTTATCAACTGCCTTGATGATGTTGAGGAGCTGACGCAGGTGCCCAAGGTCGCTTATTGCCTTCGGATCCGAAACACCTCCCCCCGTAACATTGCTTCCGGAGTATTTTTCCCTTATGATGTCGTCCTCTGCTGTCTCTTCATCAAATTTCCAGGTCAGCAGCCTTTCTTCTTCTATGATTACCGAACCCTTTGTTCCAAGGATCTCAATTCTCCTGTAGAATCCCGGATTAACGGCAGTTGATGCTTCTATGACACCCACGGCACCGTTCTCGAATTTAAGGGTGGCAGAGGCAACATCCTCCACCTCAATACCCTCGTGACCTACAAGCCCTGAGAATGCGCATACCGCCGATACTTTACCCATAAACCACCTGAGAAGATCAACAGAGTGGATGGCCTGGTTCATGACCGCACCCCCGCCGCTCGCGGCCAGGTCGGATCTCCACTTCACCTCACTGTAATATTCCGGCGTCCTGAACCACTTTACATAGGCATCGCCCATAACCAGTTTCCCGAAGCGTCCCTGGTCGATGGCTTTCTTCAGTTCTAAATTGACCCTGCTGAATCTCATGGGGAAAATTCCGGAAACGAGAACATTATGCTTTATTCCAGCTTCGATAATCCTGTCGCAGCGCTCAATGCTGGTTTCCAGAGGTTTTTCTATGATGCAGTGTTTCCCGGCTGTGATGGCGGCAAGGGCTGGTTCGAGATGTTTGCCAGAGGGCGTACAAATACAAACCATGTCGATACGGTCGTCGCTGCAGAGTTCTTCAACCGACTCGAAAGCCTTGCATTTGTATTTGGTACCAAATGCAAGCGTTTTCCCCGGATTATGATCAAAGACTCCAACCAGTTCTGCATCCATGATCGTATCAACAGCCCTTGCGTGGACCTCGGCTATCGAACCTGCTCCTATGATCCCGAAACCATGCTTCATACCTACCTCAGCGTTGGATAAAACGCATCCTCTATGTGCTTTTCTATAGTGAGCGTCTGTCCTTTGGCAAGAACTGTTATTACATCAAATCTGACCTCTTTTGCTATGTCGTGCCACCTGATGTAATTGTCGGCAGCCAGGACCAGCGATCTCTGCTTGTCCCTGGTCACAGCATCCTGCGGCGACTCCAGGAAGTCCTCCGAACGTGTCTTTACCTCGACGAAAACAATGAATTCACCTGTTTCGGCAATAATATCCACCTCGAGCTTCCCGGCTTTCCAGTTCCTGTTCCTTATCTGGTAGCCTTTCCCGGCAAGAAACGACGCTGCAAGGTCTTCCCCTTTTCTGCCGAGAGATGACGACTCACTCATTTAATTCTCTATTATTTACTAGAGAACGGGATTATATCTCGATTAGTTTGTGCCTGATTGCGAAAAGAATCAGGCTGGCGGTGTTCTTGGAGTTGGTCTTGCCCAGCAGATTAGCCCTGTGCTTGTCGACGGTGCGCTTGCTAATAAACAATGCTTCAGCTATTTCCTGATTTGAAAGCCCTTCGCATATCTTCAGCAGGATCTCCTTCTCCCTCCTTGAAAGATTGGCTGACCTGCTTTCGTTTTCCCTGTGCTTGATCTTCTGAATTACATGGTAAAGAAGCTCCTGCGAGAAAAAACTGCCTCCTTTCCTGACGGTAAGAATGGCCTCCCTGACTTCAGTAATATCGGAATCCTTAAGCACGAAACCCTTGGCACCAGCATCAACCATTTTGTAATAATATTCCTCCTCGCCGTACATCGAAAGAGCAATGATTTCGATACCCGGACAGATCTTCAGGGCTTTCCTGGTTGCCTCTATTCCGTCCATCTCAGGCATGTTGATGTCCATCAGGGCAATATCGGCAGGATTTTCCCTGATGAGCTTCAGAAATTCTTCCCCGTTCGAAGCTTCACCGGTAACCTCAAATTCGGGGAAAGCGTTCAGAAGGATCTTCAGCCCGTTGCGGAAAAGCTGGTGATCGTCGGTGATGATTATCCTGATCTTATCCATAGAAAGGTTATTCAATCATTTTAATGAGTGCACTGGTGCCCTTCCCGGGATTGCTTTCAAGGATAAAGACACCATCCACCGACTTTACCCGGGTGTCGATGTTCGACAATCCCATACCTTTAGTATTGTCATCTGTGCTGAGAGATGTCATGTCGAATCCGCGGCCGTTGTCGGAGAACTGCAAGGTAATGAATTTTTCGAGCCTGTTAAGCTCGATTTCTATTCTTGACGCTCCTGAATGCCTTATGGAATTGTTTATGAGTTCACAGGCTGCCCTGTACATTACCACCTCCTTCTCGGGATCGATCCTGGTGTTTTCCATATTCGACTTGAACTCGATCTCAATTGCTTTGGTCTGGTTGATCTTGGCTATGAATGCCGAAAGAGCGCTCGAAAGGCCGAAGTTTGAAAGGATGTGGGGACTGAGATTGTTGGAGATGTCCTTCAGAGTGTTGATGGCTTCGTTGATGAGATGGCTGGTGTTGTTGAGGATCACAGTGTCGGTCGGATCCTTGATCCTGCCTCCCAGGGCCGAGAGAGACATCTTTACCGTCGACATCAGAGGTCCGAGGCCGTCATGAAGATCCTTGGCAAATCGTTTTCTTTCATTCTCCTCGGTGTTTATTATGGCACTGATCACCCGCTTTTCCGCCTTCATCCTGTCGATATCGGCCCGCTTGAGCGAATAAAACAGCTCCCTTATCAGAACCACACCGGTGATAATCATGAAGGAAATGATAACATCGAGCCAGTTGTCTATCATCTGCCATGTGTGAGAAGGAGTCCCCCTGAAATACTCGAAAAGCTGAAGTATTTTTCGGATGGCCATGAAAACGAACGAGATTGAAAGAAGTATCCATGATAGCCTGTATTTGGTGAGTTTCATGAAACGCAGGGCTATCGAGGCGGCAATGATCTGCAGGACAATGGAAATGATGAGAGCAATTAGTCTTACCATATCAGGAGCAATGTATTGCAAAAATAACATGAATTTGCGACATACAACGTAATCACTCCGTACCGCACGCTCCACGACCAGCAACCAGTAACCTGTATTCGGTATTCGGTATTCAGTATCCCCTGACTGGCTGTATCGGCAGGCAGAATGGGGTATTCGGTAAGTCACTGGTCTTGAGCTCTGAGCCCTGTGCACTGAGCCCTGTGCTTTGCCCCCTGCTCCCCGCTCCATGCCCCCAGCCATTAACCAGCACAATTTTTTTAATTGTTTTCTGCCATATTTATTACCTTTGACGCCTCATCTTGAAATATGAAGTTGCTCTATAATACCGGCATCCTCCTTTATTCCCTGGCAGTAAGGATGTTATCTCCTTTCAACTCAAAAGCTCGGCTTATGTTGAAGGGCTGGAAGGGATGGGAAGGAAAACTCAGGGAAAAAGCCGGGGATGGAAGAAAAAACATCTGGGTGCACTGTGCTTCTCTGGGGGAATTCGAACAGGGAAGACCCCTGATAGAGGAACTCAGAGTAAGGGAACCCGGATGCAGGATTATCCTGTCCTTTTTTTCACCCTCCGGCTATGAGATAAGAAAGAATTACCAGGGAGCCGACTATGTCTGCTATCTTCCGCCTGATACCCCGGGGAACGCTGACAGATTTATCAGGGCTGCAAATCCTTACGCTGTCATCTTTGTCAAGTATGAATTCTGGAATAATTATATCTCAGTCATCCGCAGGAACAACATTCCTCTTTACCTCGTCTCGGGGATTTTCAGACCCGGGCAGCATTTCTTCAGGTGGTACGGCGGATTTTTCAGGAAGATGCTCTTCAGCTTCAGCCATATCTTCGTTCAGGATAAACGTTCTGAAAGTCTTTTGAAGGGCCTGGGGATCAGCAATGTAACTATTGCAGGCGACACCAGGTTCGACAGGGTGATGCAGATAGCTTCTTCAGCCGGGGACATAGCGGTGTTGAAAGCCTTCAGGGGAAACAGCACACTCTTCCTTGCAGGAAGCAGCTGGCCTCAGGATGAGCAAATAATCTCAAAGTATATAATAAGTCATCCGGGCCCTTTGAAATGGGTGTTTGCTCCTCATGAAATCGATAAACCCAATATTGAAAGGCTTGAAAAACTTCTTGGAAAGGATGTTGTCAGGTACTCTGAATTCAGCACGGCAAAGGCAGATGCCCGGATCATGATAATCGACAACATGGGGATGCTCTCCTCGGCATACAGATATGCAGGGATTGCCGCGGTTGGCGGGGGCTTCGGCAAAGGGATCCACAATGTCCTCGAACCAGCCTGCTGGGGTATCCCTGTTCTGTTCGGACCCAATTACGGGAAATTCCGCGAAGCAGTTGACCTGATTGACCTTGGGGCTGCCCGGTCGTACAGTAATTATGATGAATTTGTTGCAGCTTTTGAGGCCCTCGCTTACAATAAGGAACTATACAGGAAAGCAGCTGATTCAGCTTCCCGGTATGTGAGCGAAAATGCCGGAGCCACGCGCAGGATCATGGATTTGATTGCCATAAAAGATATTAACAAAGAATGAGGAAAACTTGTTAACAACTAGTCAATTCAATTTTGGGAGGTATAATTTTAGTAAGTGTAAATTCAACCGCCCGGCTTATGTATAGGGTATTTTTTTTTGACACCATAAAATCAGATAGTTAAGTATAATTTCAATTTGTAAACAAACAATAAAACCTGAATCTTATGATAAAACTTTACAAAAGTCTTTTTACAGTACTGTTGTTCCTGTCCGTAGCTGTGATTTCCTTCGGTCAGGGTTCCACAACATCCTCCATGAGCGGTAGTATCACCGACTCGCAGGGAGAGGCCCTGGCCGGAGCCACGATCGTCGCAACACACGTTCCTTCGGGAACGACTTACGGCGCAACCGCCAATGCCCAGGGTTTGTTTTCAATCCAGGGGATGCGTCCCGGCGGTCCCTACAAGGTTGACATTTCCTTTATTGGCTACTCAAAGGAGTCATTTACTGACATCAATCTTCTCCTCGGGGAAACCTTCGGGCTGAATGTCAACATGAAAGAATCAAGCACCGAACTCACCGTGGTGACTGTTGTCGGAGCCAGACCTTCGAAATTCAACACGCTTAAGACAGGTGCTACCACAAACATTTCTGCAGACCAGATGACAATGATGCCGACCATTAACAGGAATATCGGCGACATTTCAAGGGTTTCTCCCTATGCAAACGGAATGAGCTTCTCGGGCGGCGACGGACGTTCAACAAACTTCACCGTCGACGGTTCAAACTTCAACAACAACTTCGGACTCAGCAGCAACCTTCCCGGCGGCGGCAACCCGATCTCGCTCGATGCCATCGAGGAAGTCCAGGTCGTAATTGCTCCCTTCGATGTCCGCCAGACCAACTTCATCGGGGGAGGTATCAATGCCATCACCAAATCAGGAACCAACACCTATAAGGCCACTGCCTATACCTATTATACAAACCAGAACATGAGAGGTAACAAGATAGGCGACCATGATTTCGGCGATCGCGTTAAGGAATCGAATTCTATCTATGGCTTTACCGTGGGAGGTCCTATAATCAAAAACAAACTTTTCTTCTTCGGTAACCTTGAGTATGAAAAAACTCCCCAGCAGGTTATCCGCTGGAGGGCTTCAACCAATGGGGTGTCAGACCAGCAAACCATTTCACGCACTACCGAAGCTGACCTTCAGACCGTATCCGATTACCTGAGGAACAAATACGGTTACGAGACGGGTTCGTTCAAAGACTTCCCCGCCGACGAGTCGAACCTGAAATACCTGGCCCGCCTCGACTGGAACATTACTGATGCCCACAAACTGAGTGTCCGCTACAATCATACAAAAAACACCGCCTGGAACCCGCCCAACGGAAACTCAACAGACGGAAGCTATCGTGACCGCAGTAAGGACCGCGTCGGAGAATTTTCATTCTCCTATGCAAATTCCATGTACTCGATGGATAATATTGTTAATTCCGGATCACTGGAGTTGAACAGCAGATTCTCCAACACCATGTCAAATCAGCTGCTCGTAACTTATTCCGACATCAAGGACGTACGCGGATCTACCTCCTCGCCTTTCCCTTTCATTGACATTATGAGCGGCGACCTGGCAACCGGGATTGATGCTCTTGCTCCCTATATCTCAGCAGGATATGAACTGTTCACCTGGAATAACGGCGTAAAGAACAAGATTATAACCGCCACCGACAACTTTACCTATTATCTTGATGCACACAAGCTTACAGCCGGAGTTAGTTTTGAATACCAGATGGCCGACAATAACTACATGCGCAGCGGAACCGGCTACTATCGTTACTACAGTCTCAGCGATTTTCTCAGTGGCGCAGCTCCGGTCGACTTTGCGCTCACCTACGGTACCAACGGAAATCTTGTTCCTTCAAATGCTGTAAAATTCAACCAGATCGGCGCCTATATCCAGGATGAGTGGAGCCCCCTTCAGAACTTCAAGCTTACCGTCGGACTCCGCGCAGATAACCTTTCGTTTATCGACGACATCATCACTAATAACGCAATTAAGGAACTCGACTTCGGAGGCAGGCACATCGATACCGGCGAATGGCCAAAATCAAGGATCAATCTCTCACCCCGCGTTGGATTTACATGGGACGTGAATTCGAACAAATCAATTGTGGTAAGAGGCGGAACGGGAATATTCACCGGACGTCTGCCCCTGGTGTTCTTTACCAACATGCCTTCGAATGCTGGTATGAACCAGATATTGATGAAGCTGCAGACCCGCTTCAACTCTTCGGGCGTTGCCACCTCAGTCGATCCGAGACTGGCGCTGCTTGCCGGTGATATGATAACCGATGTTGATGAAATGATCGACAGGCTCGGCTTCCAGACAGTGGTAACCCCGGAGGATGGCAGCGTGCCAAGCTCAATTGCCGGAGTTGATCCTGATTTCAGAATGCCGCAGGTATGGAAATCCTCACTGGCAGTCGATTATAAAGTTCCCGTGGAATTCCCGCTGTCGGTTACGGCTGAAGGTATGTTTACCAAGAACATAAATGCAGTAATGATTGAGAATTACGCTGTTAAAAATCCCTCATCCGGATGGGACAGATTTGCAGGACCTGACAAGCGTTACATTTATCCGTCCGACTATCTTTACACCAGCACCATCAAGGATGCCTGCGTTCTTGTCAATACAAACAAAGGTTACGGTTACACACTTAACCTGACTGTCAATACCGAACCTGTCAAGAATCTCGACCTTATGCTTGCATACACTAAAACTGAAATGAAGGAACTGTCGGGCATGCCCGGAAGCAACGCCAACTCCGCATGGGTGGGGGTTTACTCTGTTGACGGCCCCAACGTTCCCACAATTCAGAGATCGCAGTATGTGATGCCCGACAGGGTGACAGGATCATTATCCTACCGGATTCCTTACCTGAACGATCATATGGCATCAACCATCAGCCTCTTCTACTCAGGGTTCACTCCTTACGGCAACTCATTTACTTACAGCAACGATATGAACGGCGATGCAGTAACAACCGACCTGATCTACATACCTAAACAGAAAGGTGAAGTTTCGTTCCTGACCGCAGCCGACGAAAATGCTTTCTTCGCATTCATGGAACAGGATCGTTACCTGAAAAAACACAAGGGCGAATATGCTGAAGCCTATGCCGCAAGAGCACCATGGGTGAGCCGGATTGACCTCCGCTTTGTCCAGGACTTCTCGGTAAAGGCCGGAAATACAAGGAATACTTTGCAGCTGAGCCTCGACGTGCTCAACGCAGCCAACCTTATCAATTCAAAATGGGGTGTTTACAAGAACATGGCTGCCAGCAACTATGGATCAATCCTGAAGTATGAAGGCCGTGACGAATCCAACATTCCCACCTATTCAATGGTGAAGGTGAAAGACGCTTATCCGACCAAAACCTACGACACCTATCTGAACATCAATCAGTGCTGGATGCTGCAGGTTGGCCTTCGCTACATCTTCAACTAAGATTAATTCAATCCGACTATAAAGGGCGCCTTTATTCAGGCGCCTTTTTTTTATCTGTTAGCTGACTTTTGTTTCACCCTTGCCAGGCTGTTGAATATTTTAGCCGGCTTAAGCCTGACCCTTTCGCCAACGTTCTAATAATTAGGCCGGTTGACGACGCCTGGCATAGCCGCTCACGTCATCTCTAATGCTAACATGCTGAATGACAGCGACATGAGCTTAAGTTAATAACTCAACCTTGAAATGTTAATAAAGTTGAAATTTTAATCTTGCATCGGGTTGGATGCTTATCTATTTTAGCGATTACCCGCTTCAAAAATCAACGGTCGTATAATCGTAACATTATCAAAAGTTAACAGAATTATTTTTTTCAAAAATGGGAGATCTATTTGTCCAGGAGTCAGTCGTCGCATCCGAAAAGGCAGATGATGCGGCAGCAGCAGATAACAAGAAAAGAACCGAAATGAAGGATCCTGACAAACCGGCAGGGAAGAAGCCTGACAAGGTTACTTATTCTCATGATGAAGCCGTTGCAGCCAGTATTGATTATTTCAATGGCGACGAGCTGGCAGCCAGGGTATGGGCAAACAAGTATGCCCTGAAAGATTCTTTCGGGAACCTCTATGAGCTTACCCCCGATGATATGCATCGCAGACTGGCCAGGGAGATTCGCAGGATAGAACTCAAATACAAGAACCCTCTCCCCGAGGAACTGATTTACAGTGTCCTCAAGGATTTTAAATACATAGTGCCCCAGGGTGGTCCCATGACCGGAATAGGCAACGACTACCAGATCGCATCTCTTTCGAACTGCTTCGTGATAGGCAATGACGGCCTTGCCGATTCTTACGGCGGTATAATGAAAATCGACCAGGAACAGGTTCAGCTTATGAAGCGGCGCGGCGGAGTCGGACACGACCTTTCCCATATCAGGCCCAATGGTTCTCCGGTTTTGAACAGCGCACTTACATCAACAGGCGTCGTACCCTTCATGGAGAGATATTCCAACTCCACCCGCGAGGTCGCACAGGACGGCAGAAGGGGAGCATTGATGCTATCTATATCCATTAAACATCCCGACAGCGGCAGGTTCATCGATGCTAAAATGGAAAGCGGCAAAGTCACCGGAGCCAACGTATCTGTTAAGATCACCGATGAGTTCATGAAAGCTGTTGAGAATAAGTCCGTATTCCGCCAGCAATACCCGATTGCTTCGGATAATCCGAAATTCGTCAGGGACGTTGATGCACTCCAGCTTTGGAACAAGATAATCCATAATGCGTGGAAATCGGCCGAACCGGGTGTTTTGTTCTGGGACACAATAATAAAGGAAAGCGTTCCCGACAGCTACGCAGACCTGGGTTTCACAACAGTGTCAACAAACCCGTGCGGAGAAATACCCCTCTGCCCGTACGACAGCTGCCGCCTACTGGCAATCAACCTGTACAGCTATGTCATGGATCCTTTTACCGAAAAGGCAACCTTCAACTTTGAACTGTATAAAGAACATGTCGGGCTGGCCCAGAGAATGATGGATGACATCATCGATCTGGAACTTGAAAAGATTGATGCCATCCTGGCAAAGATCGATGCAGATCCTGAGCGGGAAGAGCTGAAAATGGTTGAGAAGAATCTCTGGATGAACATCAGGAAGAAATCAGAACAGGGAAGAAGGACAGGTATAGGCATAACAGCAGAAGGCGACATGCTTGCTGCACTCGGATTAAGATATGGCAGCGAGGAAGCGATCAATTTCTCGGTAGAGGTTCATAAGACACTTGCACTCGAGGCTTACAAATCATCCACATACCTTGCCAGGGAGAGAGGCCCCTTCACCATATTCGATGCAAAAAGGGAGATGAACAATCCCTTCATCCTCAGAATGAAAGAGGCAGATCCGGTGATGTATAACAACATGGTAAAATACGGTCGCCGCAACATCGCGCTCCTTACCATAGCACCCACGGGAACCACAAGCCTGATGACACAAACAACATCCGGTATCGAACCCATATTCTCGGTATTCTACAAACGCCGCAGAAAGGTGAATCCGAACGACAGGAGCGTGAAGGTCACATTTAAGGATGAGGTGGGCGATTCATGGGAAGAATTTATAGTATTCCATCATAAATTTGTCGACTGGCTGAAGCTCAACGGGTATGATCCCGATGAGGTGACACGAATGAACGACGAGGAAATAAATGCCATAATAGAAAAGTCACCATACTACAAGGCAACAGCAAATGATGTCGACTGGGTGGCCAAGGTGCGCATGCAGGGAGCAATCCAGAAATGGGTCGACCATTCCATCAGCGTCACAATAAACCTTCCTTCCGATGTAAAGGAGGAACTGGTAAGCGAACTCTACCTGACAGCATGGAAATCAGGTTGCAAGGGAGCCACCGTTTACCGCGACGGATCACGCGACGGGGTCCTGATAGCAGGAAAGAACGAAGCCAGGGCTGAAAGACCTAAACGTCCGAGAGTACTCGATTGCGATGTCATACGGTTCAACTTCAACGAGGAAAAATGGGTTGCCTTCGTCGGCCTCAAGGAAGGAAGACCTTATGAGATCTTCACAGGTATCGCTGATGAGGAAATATTCCCGATACCAAAGACCATCGTCAAGGGAAAGATCATCAAGGTAAAAATGGATGACGGAAAAACGAGATACGACTTCCAGTATACGGATAAGTATGGGTACAAAAAGACCATAGAAGGACTTTCCCATATGTTCAAGCCCGAATTCTGGAACTATGCCAAGCTGATATCCGGTGTGCTCCGTCACGAAATGCCAATCCAGGATGTAGTTAACCTGGTTCAGTCGCTGAAACTCGACAGCGAATCAATAAACAACTGGAAGAACGGCGTTGAAAGGGCACTTAAGAAATACATCCCTAACGGAACAAGAGCAAAGGGAAAATGCAGCGAATGCGGCTCCGACAACCTGGTGTATGAAGAGGGCTGCCTGATCTGCAAGGACTGCGGATCATCCAAATGCGGATGACACCCCCTGCCCCT
>CAYSBL010000015.1:15331-17030 GCA_964429295.1 uncultured Rikenellaceae bacterium | reverse complement strand
GCCTGATCTGCAAGGACTGCGGATCATCCAAATGCGGATGACACCCCCTGCCCCTTGCCCCCTGCCCCCTGCCCCCTGCCCCCTGAAGGGGGTTCTGTTGGAAGTTGTTACTTAATCACACATCAGGTTGCTCGCCGGGTTTTGCCCCCTGCCCCCTGAAGGGGGTTCTGTTGGAAGCTGTTACTTAATCACACATCAGGTTGCTTGCCGGGTTTTACCCCCTGCCCCCTGAAGGGGGTTCTGTTGGAAGCTGTTACTTAATCACATTAAGTTGCTTGCCGATTCTGGCAAAGGCGGCGATGGCTTTGTCGAGATGTTCTTTTTCATGGGCTGCAGATAGCTGAACCCTTATTCTTGCCTGGCCTTTCGGAACCACAGGGTAATAGAATCCTGTTACATATATTCCTTCTTTAAGCAGCAAGGCCGCCATTTCCTGCGACAATTTGGCGTCGTAAAGCATAACTGCACAGATGGCCGACCTGGTGGGTTTGATGTCAAACCCTGCCTTTATCATCTTCTCCATGAAATACTTCGTGTTGAAATGCAGTTTGTCCTGGAGTTCATTGGTCCCGGTCATCATCTCAATCATTTTGATACCGGCAGCTGCAACCAGGGGAGGGATGGAATTACTGAAGAGATAAGGCCTCGATCGCTGGCGAAGCATTTCAATTATTTCCTTCTTCCCTGTGGTAAATCCGCCGATGGCCCCGCCAAAAGCCTTGCCAAGGGTCCCGGTTATTATCTCTATCTTTCCCTTTAGGCTGTAGAGCTCTGTAACACCGCGGCCCGTATCACCCACAACACCGGACGAGTGCGATTCATCGACCATAATCATGGCATTGTACCTGCCGGCAAGCTCATAAATTCGATCAAGAGGAGCCACGTTGCCGTCCATTGAGAAGACGCCGTCGGTTACTATAAGCCTGAACCGCTGTGCCTGAGCCTCCCTGAGTTTCTCCTCCAGTTCGTTCATGTCGGCATTGGCATACCTGTAACGCTGGGCCTTGCAGAGCCTGACCCCATCGATGATCGATGCGTGATTCAGGGCATCCGAGATGATGGCATCCTCTTCGGTTAGAAGGGGTTCAAAAACCCCGCCGTTGGCATCGAAACAGGCTGCATAGAGGATGGTGTCCTCGGTTCCGAAAAAACCTGCCAGTTTTTGCTCGAGCTCCTTGTGAAGATCGCCAGTACCGCATATGAATCGTACCGACGACATACCGTAACCATGAGTGTCGAGAGCTTTTTTGGCAGCCTCAACCAGTTTCGCATTAGCCGACAGTCCCAGATAGTTGTTTGCACAGAAATTGAGGACCTTTTGCCCGGAGTCGAGGGTTATCTCAGCTCCCTGCGGAGATACGATTACCCTTTCATTCTTGTACAGACCTGCCTCCCTGATTTCGGAAAGAACCTGAGCCAGATGCTGCTGATAATCCTTATACATAATCAAATCTATTTAGTTTCTTAAAGCTCATTTTGTTGCTGGTTACTGGTTGCATGTCAGAGTCTCAGGGTTTGAAAGTTTCAGGGTATCAGATGTTCAAGGTTCAAGATTCAAGGTTAAAGGTTCGACAAAATACCGAATACTGAATACTGAATACTGAATACTGAATACCGGTTACCGGTAACTGCTTACACCATCCCTCAGTCCCTTTGTCCCTTAGTCTCAGTCTAATCCCAGTCAAGTATCACCTTCCCG
>CAYSBL010000015.1:0-15231 GCA_964429295.1 uncultured Rikenellaceae bacterium | reverse complement strand
TCAGTCCCTTTGTCCCTTAGTCTCAGTCTAATCCCAGTCAAGTATCACCTTCCCGCAGTCGCCGCTTTCCATAACGTCAAAACCCTTTTGGAATTCGTCTATTCCGAACCTGTGGGTGATGACCGGATCGAGGTTTATCCCTCCGATTATCATCTGTTCCATCTTGTACCAGGTCTCCCACATTTCCCTGCCGTAAATTCCCTTCAGGGTGATGGCTTTAAAAATAATGTCGCTCCAGGGAACCTCGAAGTTCGACGGCAGTATGCCCAGCAATGAAATGCTGGAGCCGTTGTACATGCTCCCTATCATTTCAATAAAGGCTTTTGGCGATCCCGACATTTCAAGTCCGACATCGAAGCCTCTCATCCCGAGCTTCCTGACGGCATCCGCAATTTTTTCTCCCTTTGCCGGATTGATCGTCAGTGTGGCTCCCATCTGTCTCGCTATTTCTAACCGGTAGTCGCTCAGGTCGCTGGCAACAATAAATCTGGCACCGGCATATTTTGCAATGGCTACAGCCATGCTTCCTATAAGGCCTGAACCTGTTACGAGGACGTCTTCTCCGAGCAGCGGGAAGGAGAGAGCCGTGTGTGTTGCATTTCCGAACGGATCCATAATGGAAGCCCAATCATCAGGGATCCTCGGATCGAGGGGAACCACGTTGATCGCCGGAAGCTTCAGGTATTCCGCAAAGGCGCCATCGATGTTCACACCGATACCTATTGTGTTTTCACAGACATGTTCCTTTCCCCTGCGGCAGTTCCTGCAATGCCCGCATGCCAGATGCCCCTCGCCGGTCACCCTGTCGCCGGGTCTGAGATTCTTGACACCGGCACCTGCCTTCTCAATGTAACCCATGTATTCATGCCCGATCACCATCGGCACCTTTATTGTCTTCTGCGCCCATGGGTCCCAAAGGTATATATGGAGGTCGGTTCCGCATATAGCAGTCTTCTTTATCTTAATTATTACGTCGTTAAGGCCGGGCTCAGGAACAGGAACTTCCTCCATCCAGATCCCCTTCTCAGCCTTCGCCTTGACGAGAGCTTTCATCTTCTTCATGAATGCCTGTTTTAAAGCACTAATTTAATACAATTCCTTTCAGCCGGCTCATGATTATTATCACCAGATTACACGAAACTCAAATAGCTTTCCGGCCGGCAATATTAATCGCATGTTTTCGCTATCTTTGACTATTCCAATTAACATTATGACAAGATCATGCCGCAGATAAGAGTAAGATTTGCACCGAGTCCCACAGGTCCCCTGCATATCGGAGGAGTCAGAACCGCTCTGTATAACTATCTTTTTGCACGAAAGAACAACGGTACCTTTATCCTGAGGATCGAGGACACCGACCAGACAAGATTTGTTGAAGGAGCCGAGGATTATATAATGGAGTCGCTCAGATGGTGCGGAATAGTTATTGATGAGGGTATCAGGGAAGGAGGTGATTTCGGTCCCTACCGGCAGAGCGACAGGAAGGAGATCTATAAGAAATATGCTGACATGCTTGTCGACAAGGGCAGGGCATACTATGCATTTGACACTCCCGGAGAACTGGAAACCCTCAGGCTTGAATACGAGAAAAACGGCAAAACCTTTAATTATAACGGTGAGATTCGCGGGAAGCTGGCCAACTCAATTTCGATGGATGCAGTGGAATGGAATGCCAGACTCGACAGGGGAGAGCCTTATGTTATCAGGTTCAGGATGCCCGACGACGAGGATGTTCATTTCGACGATCTTATAAGAGGCCATATAGTCGTAAATACTTCCACTCTTGACGACAAGGTACTTTTCAAGTCCGACGGCATGCCTACATATCATCTTGCACATCTTGTAGATGACCATCTGATGAAAATAAGTCACGTGATAAGGGGAGAGGAGTGGCTTCCGTCGCTCCCGCTTCATGTGCTTCTTTACAGGTCTTTCGGATGGGAAGCTCCCTTTTTCGCGCATCTTCCCCTGCTTCTTAAGCCTGACGGAAAGGGGAAACTAAGCAAACGTGACGGCGATCGCATGGGTTTCCCTGTGTTCCCTCTGTTCTGGCCCTACGGCGAAACTGCAAAGGGATACCGGGAGGACGGATATTATCCGGAAGCATTCGTTAACATGATAGCGCTTCTCGGATGGAATCCCGGTACGGAACAGGAGATCTTCTCAATGGATGAGCTCACAGAAGCATTTTCCCTGGAAAGAGTGGGGAAATCGGGATCGAGGTTTGATCCCGAAAAGGCAAAATGGTTCAACCATCAGTACCTGCAGAAAAAGACAGATACACAGCTTGCGATGGAATTCAGGGAATTCCTCAGGGAAAAAGGATTTCATGTCGATATTGTGCGTCTCGAGATGCTTGTGACCCTGGTGAAGGAGAGAGTGAATTTTGTTAAGGAATTCTGGGCCCAGACCGACTTCTTCTTTAAGGCTCCCGAAGAATATGATCAGGATGCAGTCAGAAAAAGATGGCAGGAAAATACAGGAACCATGCTTCAGGAACTCGGAGGAGTTTTAAGCGGACTTGATGATTTTTCATCCCATAGCGTGGAGACTGCCGTGAAATCGTGGATCGAAAGCCGTGGTTACAACATGGGTGCAGTTATGAATCCCTTCAGAATTGTGATTGTCGGATCGCTGCGCGGCCCTCATATGTTCGATATCATCAGCTGGATTGGAAAGGGAGAAACCCTGTCCCGGATTGAAAAAGGACTGTCGTTAATCGGTAAGAAATAAATGAATTCTCCGGGGCCAGGTGAATATATTGATGTACACACCCACGATTTCATCCCCGCTCGGGGAATCTTTGGCGTGGAGAACATCATGGCACATGAAAACCGTGATCCTTCAGAGATCAGCGCCCCGGTGTACACTGCAGGTATACATCCCTGGTACCTCAACGAGAACAACAGCGGAGAACTTCTCGACTATATCCGGAAAATTGCCTCCGGTCCAAACCTGATTGCTTTCGGTGAGGCCGGTTTTGACAGGCTCCGCGGTCCTTCACCTGAAATCCAGATGGACGTATTTGCCGAACAGGTTAAGATTTCAGGAGAATTCAGTAAGCCAATGGTGATACATTGTGTCAAAGCATGGAATGAACTGCTTGAAGCACACCGGGATACAAAGCCATTGACGGCGTGGCTTGTACATGGTTTCAGAGGCAAAAAGGATTTGGCCAATCAGCTTGTCAGGCATGGAATGTATATTTCCTTCTGGTTCGATTTTGTTGTTCGGCCGGAATCATCCGGACTGCTGAAGTCGCTGCCTCCCGAAAAGATATTCCTTGAAACAGACGGGGCCGGAGTTGATATCAGGGACATCTACTCCAAGGTTGCTGCTGATCTGGGAATGACTGTTGAAAGGCTGAAGGAACAGATTTTGCACAATTACAATGCTCTCTTTTTAAAAAATCATACGTTATAACAATGTTATAACATAGCCGCAACATTGTTATAACAATGTTATAACATGATATTCTGAACCAATGACTGGCTGGTTAACGCGAACAGAGATGCTTATCGGACCTGAAGGTGTACTCAGGCTGCAATCTTCAAATGTGCTGGTTGCAGGACTGGGTGGCGTCGGATCGTGGGCAGCTGAAATGATATGCAGGGCAGGTGTCGGAAAGATGACCATCGTCGATGGCGACACTGTTCATGCGACCAACAGGAACAGGCAGTTACCAGCTCTTATCAGCACGGAAGGAAAGCTTAAGGCTCAGGTGATGGCAGAAAGGCTGAAGGATATCAACCCGACCCTCGAACTTACCGTAATTAACGAATACATCAGGGACGAAAGGATGATTGAAGTGCTTGGCGGGGGCTTCGGTTACGTGGTTGATGCAATAGACACACTTTCACCGAAACTATTCCTGCTGTACCATTCGGTCATGATGAAAATACCTGTCGTAAGTTCCATGGGTTCAGGCGGTAAATTTGATCCCGTAAGCATATCCGTAAGCGATATTTCGGAAACAAACAGCTGCCCTCTCGCCAGAATGTTACGGAAACGGCTCCACCGACTTGGTATCCGTGAAGGCATTACAGCAGTTTATTCCCCCGAACCGGTTGACAAGAGCAGGGTGGAACGGATTGCCGGCGAGAGGAACAAGGCTTCGGTGGTGGGCACTATGTCGTATATGCCTGCTGCATTCGGGATCGCCTGCGCATCTGTGGCGATACGCGATCTGGCTGGGATCCGGAGATGACAGGTTCTTAATTGAAGGGTCCGCTTAACTTCTTTTGAAGAAATAGTAAGCTGGAATACCGACGATAACGGTGAGTATTGCAATTGACGATTCGAGCGGACTTTCCATAAACGACAGCACCAGTATCATAACTCCGGCTGTAATGTAGATTATCTGCGGGATCGGGAATCCTTTTATTTTGAGTGCTTCGGGGTGAGTCTTCCTGAGTTTCCATATTCCGATAACGGAGAGCACAGGGAATATCCCCAGTGCGAAGCCCATATAGGTCAGAACCTGTTCAAAAGTCCCCGACAGAACCAGTATGACAGCTATAAGGGCCTGAAGGAGAATTGAATTAGACGGGACCTGAAATCTTTTGTGGATCCTCGCAGCCGCCTTGAAGAAGAGCCCGTCCTTAGCCATTGAGTAATACACCCTCGGACCTATGATTATGAAGGCGCTGAGGGAGGAGAATAATGCAAAGGCAATGAGAATGGAGAACAGGATCTCGGCCGATTTACCAAACAGGTTTCCCATTGCAAGACCGCCGACTGATATTACTCCCTTCATGGCCCCCGGATCTATCCCATATACATACAGAATGTTAATGCCGACATAAAGGACCATTACAATCAGTGTTCCGTAGATCAGCGAACCAGGCAGGTTCCTTTTTGGATCCTTTATCTCGGCTCCAAGGTAGGTGGAGGCATTCCATCCGCTGTAGGCGAACATTATCCACATCAGCGACAGTCCCACGGTCTTCCATCCTGCCAGTCCCGGCGCAACTGAGCCTGCGTTATGAAAATTCGAGAAATCTCCTCTTCCTGAAGCAAATCCTCCGGCAAGAAGTATGGCAATGAGAAGTATCTTCAGTATGGTCAGGGCATTCTGGATACGTGCACCGTATTTAATTCCCCTGTAATGGATGAAAGTGAAGATGAGGATAACAGCCACAGCAAGTGTCTTCTTTGTAATTTCCAGCCTCATGATCCCGTTTGCATGAAGCCAGTCGCCAAGCCCCGGTATTGCCCTTGTGAAGTATTCGCTGAATCCGAGTGCTGAAGCAGCTATCGGTGCCGAAAAACCCACAATGAATGAGACCCACCCGCTCAGGAAACCGTAAATTGGGCTGTAGAGCCGTGAAAGGAACAGGTATTCCCCTCCTGCTCCGGGCATTGCGGCGCCAAGTTCTCCGTACGAAAGTGCCCCGCAGAGGGCAATGATTCCTCCCACCGCCCACAGAGTCACCATAAGAAGAGGATTATGAAGCTCAGCCATAAGGAGCCCGGATGTGGTGAATATCCCGGCGCCTATCATATTTGCAACAACTATATTGGTTGCAGGGAAAAGACCCAGCTTTCTCTCCAGTTTATCTTCCGCCATTTTCGTCCGGGTTATTGCTTTGACCTTTTATAACTGATCGCCATTCCTCCCCCACTATTATTAAGTGTTGTTTCATAGTTGTCGAGGCTCCTTACATATTCCAGGTAAATGGCGGGTCCTCCGTACCCGCGGTTGCCGCCCCTTCCCCTTTCGGTTATATTGTGAGTTACAAAGCATGCCCCGACAGTCAGTTTGGGGTCAAGCTCTATAAAATAATTCTTGTACCAGTCCTTGTCTGCATCACTGAAAACAAAATCAAAGGGTCCCTTAAGCTCCCTGGCAAGCTTGTGTGCGTCAGCAAGCCTTGCATCAATGTAATCAGAAAGTCCTACTTCCCTGAAATTCTCAAGAGCAGTCTTGTATCTTTCTTCATTGATTTCGATGGTAATAAGCTTTCCACCGGTCTTACTGAGAGCCCATGCTATCCAGATGGCAGAATGGCCTGTGGATGTTCCGATCTCGAGAGCTGACTTGTAATTGCCCTTTATTACAAGGTCATACAGCAATTGCCCGTCGGATGCAGGTATGTTCATGTCGAACCAGTAATGAGAGTGCTCGGTGAGAAATTTTCTGACCCTTCTGTCAAGATCTTCATCAGCCTGACCTGTCTGGCAGTAGGTTACATTCAGTACAGGAACAGCAAGGAAAAACGAAAGGATTGCATGGGTTGCGAACAGTTTGATTTTCATTGCAGCAGGTTTTATTAGTATTCCGGCAGGACTTTATAACAGGGTACACTCCGGAATAATTGCGGCCAATATATAATTTTCATTTTACAAATCAATTAAAAATCTTTTCATAACTTTCCCTGACCATTAATCAGTTGTATAGTCTCATCCATTCCCTTTGAGCATATGAAAGATGAACCAGGAAACAGTTATTCGGGCATTGTCATTTTTCTTCTGGCCATCCTCAATGTTGGGCTTCATTTATATGTATCTGATAATCTTGAATATCACCGCGACGAGCTCCTGTATTTCTCACTTGGGCTTCACCCGGCTGCCGGATATGCCACCGTCCCGCCCATGATAGGCTGGATAGCCGGAATCATACAGGGAATATTCGGCAACTCGGTTTTTGCAGTAAGGCTGTTTCCTGCAGTGATGAGCGGTGTTATGGTATACCTGGTCGCCGCCATCACCAGGGAACTTGGGGGCTCAGGATATGCCAGGATACTCGCGGCAACAGGATTTCTGTTTTCCATCATCGGTTTACGGGCCTTTCTCTTTTTTCAGCCGGTGCACATCGACGTCTTTGTCTGGACGCTGATATTCTACCTTATTGTAAAATATATCAATACCTCATCCGACAAGTTTTTGTTGCTTATCGGGATAACGGCAGGGGCCGGCCTGCTTAACAAATACCTTCCCGGATTGCTGATCCTTACTCTTTTGCTGATCGTTCCATTCACGCGTTACAGGACCATCTTTACCCGCAGGAAGTTCTGGATCGGCTTGCTGGCCGGATTCATCATCTTTCTGCCAAATTTCATCTGGCAGATTGTGAATGGGCTGCCGGTACTGAACCACCTCGCAGAACTTGAACGGACACAGCTGGTAAATGTCGACAGGACGGCTTTCATCATCGAGCAGTTTATCATTCCCGGAATGGCATCAGTCCTGACCGTCGCAGGGATATTTCATCTTTTTGCAAGCAGGCATGCATGGCAGTACAGATTTCTCGGAATCGTTGTGCTGGCTGTGATCCTTTCGCTTATGATGATGCGGGGGAAGAATTATTACACAATGGGAGTGTACCCATTCCTTATGGCCGCCGGGGCGGTGTCGTGGGAAATGACCCTGAAAAAAACATGGTCGAGGCTCACACTGATATTGCTGATTGTACTTCTTACTATTCCTTCTCTCCCGATCGGGATCCCACTGTTCGGTCCCGAAAAGCTGGCCGCTTATTTCGATGGCTTGAAACGAAACTATAAAATGGACTTTGTGTGCAGGTTCGAGGATGGATCAATCCGGGCCCTTCCCCAGGATTATGCCGACATGATCGGCTGGGAAGAACTCACGGGACTGGCAGCCCGGGCCTGGAACAGTATAGAAGATAAGGACGCGGCATTCATCTTCTGTGAAAATTACGGATATGCAGGCGCTGTGACGGTAATCGGCAAGAAGTACGGACTCCCCGAAGCAGTCAGCTTTCATGAGAGCTTCAGGTACTGGATCCCTTTTGTTTTTAAACCTGATATAAAGTCAGTTGTATACATTAACGGTGAAGTGGGCGAAGATGTGAATCAGATCTTCGGAAAGGTTACAAAGATCGGAAGTATATCAAACCCTCTCTCGAGGGAATATGGAACTCCGGTCTGGCTGCTGGAAGAGCCTCTTGGAAGCTTTAACAGTTTCTGGCTTGAAAGCGTGAAACAATTTTATTGATTTTTTGTTGCTCTTCCAGAGCACAGGATTTGAATTTAACATGATATATTTGACGTTTGTTATTTCGGGAGCATCAATAAGTATAATAATATGAATTTTTCAGATTTTATTAAGGATAGCGGCAAGAGGATAAACAAGGAGTATTATCTTCATCTGATTCAGGTTTCAAAAGCTGATGGCAAAATAAAGCCTGAGGAGTTTGAACTACTTCACAAAGAGGGAAGGAAATTCGGTCTTACCGATCCGGAGATAGACAAACTGATTGTGAGTGAATCAAGCCATTACAATCCGCCCTACCTTCTACAGGAAAAATTCGACCATCTCTACAACGTGGCGGAAATGATCCTTGCTGACGAGGATGTTACCGAAGGCGAAAGAAAACTACTTAAGCGATTTGCCATCGAAGCCGGATTCAGTGACAAGACCATTGCAAAACTTATCGAGTTCCTTCTTGACGGGATCAGAAAGGGTGACGACGAAGAGACTCTGTTCCAGCGGTTCAGGAAGGAGATACTGTTCCAGGATTAAGACCGAAGACCTTTGCGTGAGGCATGAGGCATGAGGCGTGAGGTTATGTAACTTATAAATCTGTTTGTTATGGGAGTAAACAGTTTTAAGGAACTTATTGTTTATAGAAAGTCACATGATCTGGCAATGGAGGTTTTTTTAATGACAAAGAAGTTCCCCAGGGAAGAAATGTTTTCTTTGACAGATCAAATTCGAAGGTCCTCAAGATCTGTAAGCACTTCCATTGCTGAATCCTGGGCAAAACGCAGATACATAAAGTGTTTTATAAACAAATTAACTGATTCATTAGGTGAAGAATATGAAACTGAAGACTGGCTTGATTACTCCAGGGACTGCGGCTACATAACCCAAGAAAAACATCATGAAATGATATCAGGTTATGATGAAGTTCGTAAAATGCTGATATCTATGATCAATAATCCACAGAAATGGTGCAACTAATCAAACCTCATTTCTTTCTTCATTCCTTATTCCTCACGCCTCACGCCTCACTCCTCACCCCTCAGTCTTCTATTTCCGCATGATACTCCTGCAGTGATTTAACCATGTATTCCCCTTTCTGGCGGGCTAAGATGCCTTCGGTTGCCGAGAGCGCCGCTGAGGTGGTTGTGATGTAGGGCACTTTGTACCTGATGGCATTCTTCCTGATGTAGGAATCATCATACTCGCTGAGCCGGCCGGCCGGTGTGTTAATAACAAGATCAATCTCCTTGTTCTTGATTGCATCAACAATATTGGGCCTTCCCTGGTGGACCTTAAGAATGAGATCGGCAGGGATGCCGTTGTCGATAAGGAACTGCCTGGTACCGCCCGTTGAGATGATTGTAAATCCCATGTCCCTGAAATTCTTTGCTGCAGGGAGTATCCTGTTCTTGTCGCGGTCGGCAATGGTGATCAGCACTGTACCCTTTATAGGAAGGGGCGACAGGGTAGCCTCCTGCGATTTGAAAAAGGCCATTCCGTATGAGTCGGCCATTCCGAGCACCTCCCCCGTCGACCTCATCTCAGGACCGAGAAGAGGATCAATCGCCGGGAACATGTTGAAGGGGAAGACCGCTTCCTTGACACCGTAATGCCTTATGGTACGCTTCTTAAGGCCGAAGTCCGAAAGCGGCCGGCCAAGCATGATCTGGGTAGCTATCCGCGCCATGGATATGTCGCAGACCTTTGACACCAGCGGAACTGTACGCGATGCTCTGGGATTTGCTTCCAGGATGTACACCGTATCCTCGTAAATTGCATACTGGATATTCAGAAGTCCGACTACGTTAAGCTCCATTGCCAGTTTCCTGGTGTAGTCGTAAATTGTTTTTTTATGCTCCTTGGAGATGACTACCGGCGGTATCACACAGGCTGAGTCGCCTGAATGGATACCTGCATATTCGATGTGCTGCATGACGGCCGGCACAAAGGCATCGGAACCGTCGGAAATGGCATCCGCCTCCGACTCAATGGCGTCTTCGAGGAACTTATCGAGAAGAAGGGGCCTGTCGGGTGATACGCCGATGGCTGCAGCCACATATTCCGTCAGCATCTTCTCATCGAGGATGATTTTCATCGCTCTTCCTCCGAGCACGTATGAAGGCCTGATCATCAGCGGGTAACCTATCCTTCCGGCTATCCTGAGGGCTTCGTCCATATTGCTTGCCATTCCCGATTCGGGCTGAGGAATACCGAGTTTATTGATAACATGTCTGAACCGGTCGCGGTCTTCGGCAAGATCGATGGTGTCGGGGGAGGTCCCGAGTATATTCACCCCGGCTTCAGCAAGTTCCCTGGCAAGATTCAGCGGTGTCTGGCCTCCGAACTGCACGATCACTCCTTCGGGCTTTTCTTTTTCGTATATGCTCAGGACATCCTCCGCCGTAAGAGGTTCGAAATAAAGCCTGTCGGAGGTATCGTAGTCGGTGGAAACAGTTTCAGGGTTGCAGTTGACCATAATTGATTCATATCCTTCGTCACGGATTGCGAAGGCGGCATGAACGCAGCAGTAGTCAAATTCAATGCCCTGACCTATCCTGTTGGGCCCGCCTCCCAGGACCATTATCTTCTTTTTGTTACTGACGGGTACAATGTCGGGTGCGTTGTATGTCGAAAAGTAATAGGCAGCGTCGGGAACACCGCTTACAGGAACAGGTTCCCATGCCTCGGTGAGACCAAGGGATATACGTTTTGCCCTGATGACTTTTTCATGGATACCGAGGAGCCTTGAAAGATATCTGTCTGCGAATCCGTTCTTCTTTGCAGCGATAAGCAGATCGTTGGGCAGCATCATGCCCTTGTAGTCCAGTATCCTTTCCTCCATTATAACCAGTTCCTTCATCTGTTCGATAAACCAGGTCTTTATCCTGGTCTTCAGGTGAAGTTCCTCAACGGTAGCTCCCTTCCTCAGCGCTTCATACATTATGAACTGGCGCTCGCTTGATGGATGGTTAAGCATGTTAATCAGTTCTTCCAGGGGCTTTTTATTGAAATTCTTTGCGAATCCCAGTCCGTATTGCCCTGTTTCAAGCGACCTGACAGCCTTCTGAAGGGCTTCCTTGTAGTTTTTACCTATGCTCATCACCTCACCCACTGCCTGCATCTGGGTGCCAAGCTTATCCTCGAGTCCCTCGAATTTCTCGAAGGCCCATCTGGGGAACTTCACAACAACGTAATCGCCCGAGGGGGTGTATTTGTCGAGTGTACCCTCGCGCCAGTAAGGCAGTTCATCGAGTGTGAGGCCTCCTGCAAGAAGCGAGGAGATGTATGCTATAGGAAAGCCCGTTGCCTTAGATGCAAGGGCCGAAGAACGGGATGTCCTGGGATTAATTTCTATTACGACTACCCTGTCGGTGACCGGATCGTGGGCAAACTGTACATTGGTTCCGCCGATTACCTCAATGGCCTCAACAATGTTGTAAGAATATTTCTGGAGCCTGTTCTGGAGTTCCTGGCTTATGGTCAGCATCGGAGCAGTACAGAATGAGTCGCCTGTATGAACACCCATGGGATCAACATTCTCGATGAAGCAGACAGTTATCATCTGGTTCTTTGAATCCCTGACCACCTCCAGTTCCAGCTCCTCCCAGCCAAGAACAGATTCTTCAATAAGGACCTGGTTAACTATGCTTGCCGCCAGCCCCCTGCCGGCAATTGTGCGAAGCTCCTCGATATTGTAAACCAGACCGCCGCCGGTGCCTCCCATGGTATAGGCAGGACGAACTACTACAGGATAACCCAGGTCGGCAGCTACTTTTTCAGCATCTTCCACACTGTTAACAGCCTGGCTTAGCGGCATCTCTATGCCGAGACGGTTCATGGTCTCCTTGAAGGCAACCCTGTCTTCTCCTCTTTCAATGGCATCGATATTGACACCAATCACCTTCACGTTGTACTTTTCAAGGATGCCCTTCCTTGCCAGCAGGGACGAAAGATTAAGGCCGGTCTGACCGCCCAGGTTAGGCAACAATGCATCAGGCCTCTCTTTTTTGATTATCTCGGTGAGTGCATATTCATCAAGCGGTTCCACATAGGTTGCATCCGCAATCCCCGGATCGGTCATAATGGTGGCCGGATTTGAATTGACCAGGACTATTTTGTATCCCAGCGACCTGAGTGCCTTGCAGGCCTGGGTTCCTGAATAGTCAAATTCGCAGGCCTGACCGATAATGATCGGTCCAGAACCTATTATCATAACCTTGCTGATATCTTCACGTTTTGGCATGGCGCTCTTTCTTTTACGGCGGCAATTTAGAAAATCAAATTGATAACGCATTAACCCGGCCCTGATTCAATGCAACAGATTTATGAACAAATCTTTTCCTGTGTTGTTGACTTCCTGATATGGTTACTGCCGCTGAAAATAAACCATGTGCCCCGGTTGTTGATAACTATGAGGGGTTTTTAGATATTTTCAGAAGAAAAAGTACTAAATTTCTGATAGATACTTTTCCTGAATTTCTCCCTGCGGCGGAAGCTGGAGCTTTTACCTAAAAAGGAGGTTTTTTGAAAAGATATCATAAAAATCAGGACCCTTTGAAAGCTAAATCCTACCAGGTCCCACCGGACATTTTCAAAGGAAAAGAATTTTCCGGGCAGGCTGCGCATGAGAGCTCCGGAAAGAAGGCCCGCCGGGCAGATACGGGGTACAGGAGGTTTGTGTTTGTCGTAGTTTTCTCCCTTATCTGCTCCGGCCTTTTTGCCCCGGGAAACCAGACGGTAGCAATCGCCGCATCACAGGCCGTAAACCCGTACTTCAACCTGCTCATGGCTGTCGCAATGGTCGAAACACTCGGCAATCCCCTTGCATACAACGAGGAGGAGAATGCAGTCGGACTGCTCCAGATCAGGCAGGTCAGGATAGATGATTACAACAGAAGGACAGGAAGCAATCTTGCTCTCCGGCAGATGTACGATGTCGACTTGTCAATCAGGGTATTCATGTACTATGCATCGCTGCAGAGCCACAAAAACCTTGAGAAGATTGCAAAAGACTGGAATGGATCGGGACCTATGACTGAACTCTACTGGAAAAGAATAAAAGAATACCTGTAGTTCCTGAATGAACAGGATTTTTTGATTAATTTGGTCCAAACCATAATCCTTAGCCAGCATATGAACACATCAAGAAGAACATTCATCAAATCGGGCGCTGCTTTGATTGCAGCAGCAGCCTTAATGCCGGGAGAATTAACTGCCGCAAAAAAAAGCAAAAAGGGAATCATAGGGGTACAGCTTTACAGCATACGTGAAGATATGAGTAAAGATCCTCTCGGATCCCTGAAGAAAGTTGCCCTTATGGGCTATGAATATGTGGAGCATGCAAACTATGTAGACAGGAAATTCTACGGTTACACTCCGCAGGAATTCAGAAAAGTCCTTGACGATCTTGGTCTTAAGATGATCAGCGGACATACCGTGATGGGACGTCAGCACTGGGATGAGTCCAGGAAGGACTTCTCCGACAGCTGGAAATACACGGTCGACGATGCAGCCGTACTTGGCCAGAAATATGTCGTCAGCCCGTCAATGGACAACAGCATGAGGAGCAAATATGACGACTTCATGCATTACATGGAGATATTCAACAAATGCGGAGAACTCTGCAAAAAGCAGGGAATGAAGTTTGGCTACCATAACCATGACTTTGAGTTCAGCGAGAAACTGAACAATGAAAAGCTTTTCGATATCATGATGAGAAGCATGGATCCCGACAAGGTTGTCGTTCAGCTCGATATGGGTAACCTTTACAACGGGGGAGCAGTGGCGCTGGATGTTGTGCGTCAGTATCCCGGTAGGTTCGAGAACCTCCATGTAAAGGACGAAATAGCCGCTGCGGAAGGCAGGGATAAATATGAAAGCACGATAATCGGAAAAGGAATAGTTAATGCCAGGGAGGTCATCGATCTTGCAACAAAAATAGGGGGGACCGAGGTTTACATAATTGAACAGGAGTCATACCAGGGCAAGACCCCTATGGAGTGTATTGAGGAGGACCTGAAGGTAATGAAGAGCTGGGGTTATTAGCAAACCAGCCAGGATTCCCGGCAGGAGCAAGGCTAAGGAAGGCAGGGTTGATCCCTGCCTTTATCAATCTTTCTTTTCAAGCCTGTCCCCCCATCCGCTATCCTTTTATTTGAACAAACGCGGAGCAAAATCATTCAGAGCCCGGCGCCATGTCAGCCATTCATGGGCAGTTCCCTGCGACTCGTGAAAAACAATGTTTTTTATTCCGTGGGCTTTCAGCGATTCGACCTGTTCTTTCGGACTACGCTCCTCAGTCCCTGTACTGATGAAAAGCAGATTTATCTGTTTGTCGAAAGCTGCAGGATCTTTGAAGACTCCGTTGAAAGCGGTCGCGGGCGATGGAGGTTCAGTACCCGGCCGGCCCATTCCGCCCATGAAGAATCCGCTGAAGGTGCCCATCCAGGCAAATTTGTCCATATTGCTGAAAACAGTCATGGTTGTCTGCATGCCTCCTCTTGACAACCCGGCCATGGCCCTGTGCTCCCTGTCGGTGTATGTGCGGAAGGTGTTATCGATGAAGGGAATAAGATCCTTTATATATATGTCGGTTATGTTGCCGGAAGCTTGCCTTACATCTGAATTTGTCTGGATGTCTCCGCTGGGCATTACAATAATCATGGGAACAGCTTTCCCTGATTCGATCAGCCCGTCCATAATGTTTGCCATATGTCCCTGGATTGACCATCCGTCTTCATTCTCTCCCCAGCCGTGGACCAGGTAAAGAACCGGGTATTTTTTACCAGGGTTCTTTTCATATTCTGCAGGGACGTAAACATTGACATGGCGCTCCATTCCATTGACAGCGGACCAGTAAAGAATTGAACGAACCTGTCCGTGCGGGATGCTTTTATTAAACCTGTAGTAATCACCTTCGGGACCTTCAGGGATTTCAATTCCTGACGATTCCCAGTTGCTCCCGAAGTAGGCCTTGCTTCCCCGGTCCATCACAGGAACACCGTCGATTGCGATTGAATAGTAATGGAAACCCACCACCTGCGGATCGGTGGTAAACCACCAGACTCCATTTTCATCCTTTTTCATGTCGTGGTTACCTCCCAGCTGAAGCTGAACGGTCTTAGCATCCGGTGCCACAACCCTGAATATTGCCTGCCGGGTCTGAGGATTGACACCTGGATACACCGATATGAACGTGTTTGTTGAGGCGGGTTTAAAACCTTCCGGAAGCGGTTCCACCTTAGGGGCAAGGCCGGGCTGGGCGGAAACCAGTCCGGACAT
>CAYSBL010000014.1:35334-64234 GCA_964429295.1 uncultured Rikenellaceae bacterium | reverse complement strand
TTGAGGTCCCTAATCAGCTACCAATTCATTTACACAAAATTCTTTACACTCCCGGTTTTCAGTTATCTTGATGAGTTAATTGAAAAGCAAGAAAATCCAACACCAAGAAAAGCCATTGGCTTTAAGACTTCCGGGAATCAAAATATATAGTTTCATTCCCTTTTAATCTCTCACAGTGCATCTTGCCTCATTTGTCTGGATACCGATATTTAATTAACTTTCTTTGTCATATTCCTGGTCTGAACCAGGTAAAAGCATAAAAATGGAGGTGCCAATTTGGTGCCCTCTAATTCAAGTGACATTCAACTGTAAGTCTTTAATCCGGTTGCAACTTTCAGCAGTCAGGGGAGCATGAAAAAGAGTGAGAGTGAGTGTGAGTGCGAGAGCAATCACTCTCACTCTCATTCTTTTTCCTCAAAACTCACTCCCACACTTTCCTAATCCTTGTGGTTTTTTGTTTTCACACCAGTATAACGCCAGGATTTGGAAAGAAATTATTATCTTGTGATCTAGGAACTGATTGCATGAGGTATTTTTGGGTTTCATACGTTCTATTCATTGGTCTCATTCTGGCTTCATGTGAGATTAATAATCAGGAATCAGAATCTATAACTGATAAGGATTCCATTCAGGATATCAGACCTGATCCCGAATACTTCTTCAAGATTGGCAACAATCTTTATTACAGATACAGCGATATTGAATTATATGATTCTTCTACTCACATCCTTTACTTCAAAACCAATCATCCTGAATTTGAGAAATACTCCCAGTCATATTTCTCTGTCATTGTAAATAGTGATACAGTTTACAAGGGAGATTTCTGGCCGATGTTCCGCTCAGATGCTCCTCAAAGGGTAATAATTGAGACTTACCCCTTCTGGCTCCAGAATTATGCACTCTGGATTGAAAACGATCGCAATATTAAACCCGATCTGAGGAATGCACCGGCAATAATCGAAGCTTTGAAGGGACATAACCTGCTGCATTCAGGACTTCTTATCGAAATCAAGAATCTGGAAATAACAGGCACCCAGGCTGCATTTTCATTTTCAGTCACGAACAAGGACCAGTCAGCGCTCTGGATAATGGATCCGGACAAGATGGGTATAAACCTTTTTCATTATTTCACAAATGGATTAGTACTCAAAAAAGAGAATAGTCCATATATCTATATCAAGGTTCCTTATGAATCTCCGGCATCCTATAATACATGGGAAATTGAATGGCTTACAAAACTGAACTCAGGAGAGGCAAAAACATTCAACTTTACCTATCCATTGTCATCTTCGATTGCTCCCGGTGAATATACAGTAACATTCCTCTTTCCGGGATTTCTTTCTCAGATTGATAAAGATAAACTGGTACACGATAATGCAAGGATCTGGCTTGGAAAAATCAGATCATCGGTCAGGATTTCACTCTGATAATCACCTCTCAAAAAATAAAATGGATATCTGTATTCAGGAGAGTGGATTTTACCGTGACTATCCAGGGTCTGAGATATCTCAATTTCCACTTGGATACCCACATAGAATAAATCTTTGGTACAGAATAAAGAGTTATATTTTCCCCCTCCAGTTAGGTTCTGATGAGAAAATGATACATCAAAAATCTTGCATCTGGTTACAACTTTTCCTTTTTCAAAAACGAGTATTTCTGAAAAGATGCAACCAGGGATTTTCCTTTTTGTCTGACCATCAGCCTGCTTATAAAACCCAGTCAGGTTTTCAGCATGCCGCGAACCGCATACAGCAAACTCAACGCCTTGTTTCTTATCCCCAGTCACCTTTCACAGACAGAAAAAAGCTTTAACTGATCTCCTATTGCCTATTTCTCACGAGTGATTATTAAATCTATCTGGAGCTTGTTAACCGGGAGATGGTTGACTGCCAAATCCCAGATTATCTCTTAGTCAATCCCAAAGTACTCATGTGATACTCTGTTTCTCAGGTAATACATTTCTTTCCAGAGGACTTCTGGATATTTGTCCTTAATTAT
Organism: uncultured Rikenellaceae bacterium; assembly: GCA_964429295.1. Lineage (GTDB taxonomy): Bacteria > Bacteroidota > Bacteroidia > Bacteroidales > VadinHA17 > LD21. The sequence continues at coordinate 62,233 of CAYSBL010000014.1, read as the reverse complement.
ATCATCCAGAGCTCTGGAAGCTTCTCCAATTATTTCAAAATTTCTGATAACTGCATCAACCGTCTTATAATCTTTTTTAAACTGACTGAAGTCATACCCATACACGTATTCTGCAATTCTGCTCATCGCTAGTTGCATATCTTCCAGATACATGTTGTATGTGCGTTCTCCTTTTTTCAAATCAGACGAAATAAACTTGTTTCAGAATGCGGTCTCTGATTTGTTTTTTAAGTGCATTTTTTGTCACGAGATCTATTTTGCGATTAAATACACTTTCAAGAAAAATTTCAAGAGAAAAGTATTTCCAGCCAATTGGTTTTTCCAGTTCGACAAGCAGATCTATATCACTGTTTTCAGAGAATGTGTTGTCAGAAAATGAACCAAACAAACCAATCTCTTTAACGGCATACTCTTTATAAAGCGTAGGCTTAAGTTCAATTAGCTTGCTTAATATGTTCTCTTTTGTAAGCATAATTCAAATATAGCAATTTAGTTTCTATTTAAGCCAGGCAGGTAACGCAGCTATTTTGACAGCACAATAGTCCGCTTGATCAAATAATGCCAATCGATACAAATATCAATTAATAATATTTTCCGTTGACTTTACAATCATTTTATTTCACTCCTCTTCTTTTTTCTCTGCGCTCTTGGTTCATCAAAATAACTGGTGCAGCCTTCCCTGATAAAGATATCATCTTAATTTGTAGATTTGTTGATGAACACATTGGACAACATTAATAATTTCCAATAGCATGTTGAAACCCACATGTATTGCATACACAGACACCCATGTGTTTAATTTTCAGACATGTGGATTCCCTGTCTGCCGACAGGCAGGCTTCAGACCATTAAAATCAAAATTATATACTGATGAAAAGAATATTACCATTCATCGCACTGCTGACAATATGCATCAGCGCTTCCGCGCAGACTAAAGAATTCCGCAGAATCAACACTTCAGGAGAATTTCCTGCAATTGTAGCCAACGACGCATCTCTTCCGGGCTTCACAATCTATCGTCCTGAGAATCTTGCAGCTGCAGTCCAGAAAGCCGGACCTCTCCCAGTGGTCGTTTTCGCAAATGGCGGTTGCAGCGTCAATCCGCGTGATGACGAGAACTTCAATTCCGAGATTGCATCCCACGGATTCATCCTCATCGGAATCGGCGATTACAATCCAATTTCTCTCGAAACCTATCACGAGCTCGTAAAATCTCTCGGAGAGGAGGTTGTAAAGGCAGGCGCAGACACATCGAAGGCCAACTCGATCCGAAACCTTATCAAGAGTCTCCAGCCTGGTGGAAAATCAGATCCGAAACAGCTCACAGAAGCTATCAACTGGGCTCAGGCTAAGGCGATCCTGCGCGGCGGAGAGTACTACAAGATGATTGACGTGGACAAGATCGGTATTATGGGAAGTTCTTGCGGCGGAGTTCAGGCTCTCTCAGTTTCATTCGACACACGGATCAAGACTATCATAATGAAGAACAGCGGCAATTTCAAAAATCGTCCCACCTCTATGGGCGGCACTACAGTTCCGGAAGGCGGTCTCAACGAGATAAAGGTTCCTATGCTCTATATGCTCGGCAACGAGACTGATGTGGCTTATCGCAATGCAGTAACTGATTTTGAAGAAATCAACCATATCCCTGTTGCATTCTGCTCAGGTTCCACCTTCGGTCATATGGGTACAGTACACGAGCCTTACGGCGGAGAAATGTCACGCATCGTTATTGCATGGCTCCAGTATCAGTTCAGGGCAGACAATAACTACAAGAAGGTATTTACAGATAAGAAAGTCCAGGAAAAGGACTACCCTGTCTGGACCATCAAATCTAAGAATATCGACTAATTGCGGATAATTTCCTGGGAAATTGCAAAATTTGCCGTGCAAGAATCCTAATTACAGGAAATTAACACTTTATTCAATACAATTATTAAGAAAATTCTGGTTATCGCAGCTTTTTCCTCAAAACTGACACGACACTCACCCTCACACTTTTTCCCGGATCATTTTACAACCGGCGTCAGCACAATATTCCTGTATGCCACCTTGCCGTGATCGCCCTGAAGGTATATTGGGCCGGGAGCAAAAACATCAGAATGAAGTGCTCCTCCGGTCGGTCCGTAGACAGGCTGATTATCTATTATCTTGATGCCGTTCAGTATAACGGTTATATGCCTCTCGCACAGGGTAACGTCGAGTGACTGCCATTCACCGGCCGGTTTCTCGGCAGCAACCGAAGGTGTAATGCGGCTGTAAACCGCCCCCATATTGTGAGGATCGAGCGGACGGCCGTAGGAATCCACAACCTGGATTTCGTAAATTCCACGGAGATAAACGCCGCTGTTGCTTCCTTCCGGAACATTTACCTCATATTTTAAGTTGAAGTCGCCGAATTCCTTTTCGGTCCGGAGGTTTCCATAGCTTACATGCTGTTCACCTTCCTTCTGAACCGGATCATTTACAAGGGTCCCTTCAACTACTTTGAATCCGTTTGTCTGCTTATCATTTACAAGCTTCCATCCGGTCAGGTCTTTCCCGTTGAAGAGCTGTTCGGGCTCTCCAAATTTGATTGCGGCAGGATCGGGAGCAGGCGGAACGGGCGGGAGCTTCACTCCCTCAAAGGTTGTGGTATCAACGCTTAAGGCATTCCTTCTTGGAGAAAGAAGGATCCCCGTTATCTTTTCACCATCCCTGATGATCTCGAGCCAGCTCGTTACTGTCTGGGTCTTAACAGGATTTCTTTCTTCATCTCTCTTCCTTACCACGTTGTTCGATCTTTGTATGGTCAGGACATGATCCTTTGCAAGAAAAACTGATGATACAGGCAATACGCTTCCCCCTCCCCAGAGGATATCGGCGTCGAGGTAACCGTCCTCCTGGCGTACTTCAATCCAGCCGACGGAACCGTTTTCAATGTCGATGGTCCATTGACCGAGGAATTCTGATATGTCAGTTTTGACGGGGGCGGTTTTTTCAACCGTTTGTGTGCATCCGCTTAAAAAAGCAACGATTGCAATAATCAGGATAACATGCAGGAGTTTCTTCATGGCAGGATCTGTTTTATGTAAATAATCAGGGTAATTAAACAATATTCAAAGCATATAAAAATATGAAAAAAATCTTAAGATATCTTAAAACGATAGCGGGTCAAATAATTAAAAAAAAACACGAAAATTTATCGATAAACGATAAGCAGGTTATTGATATTCGATAATTTATTTACCCAAAACAATATGATTTTCAAGCATTAAGGTGCACATTTCCCTTCAACTTCAACTGAACCGGAACAAAGCGGGATGTTTTGACAAGTACTTCAATCTTTCTAAATTTATCTCATTGAAATATTCTCTGTCAATAAAGAATGATATGATTATGAAATTCAGATGGCTCGTTTTTTTTGCTTTTCTCTTGTGCGGTTGTCAGAACCTGCAACAAAACTTACCCGTTGATGCAGGTGATGCAGGATGGACAATGACAGGTTTTGTAAAAGCAGATAGTATCAATCCCATCCTTGAGGCTGATTCCGGACTGTTTTTCAATTGTCCGGTTGCAGGCGGGGAAATGAGGTGGGAGGAAAGGAACGTACTCAATCCCTCTGCTGTGGTAAGGGGTGGCAAGGTTTACCTGCTTTACAGGGCACAGGATAACAGGATGACCTCGAGACTCGGTCTGGCAGTCAGTGAAGACGGGCTTCATTTCAGAAAGGAGCCGGAACCTGTTTTCTATCCTGACAACGACAGCATGAAGCAATATGAATGGCCCGGAGGGGTAGAGGATCCCCGTATTGTTGAAAGTGAGGACAGCACCTATATCCTCACTTATACATCCTATGACGGAAAGACAGCAAGATTGTGCCTGGCAAGTTCCAAAGACCTCAGGACCTGGGAAAAGCACGGGCTTGTGCTTGGAGAAGGAAAATACAGGGATACATGGTCGAAGTCGGGGGCTATTGTTTCACGACTGGAGGACGGAAGGATTATTGCGACCAGGATAAACGGGCGTTACTGGATGTATTTCGGTGATACGGATCTTTTCATGGCCACATCCGGCGATCTTATACATTGGGAAGTCGTTGAGAGCAGTGAAAGCGGAAGGATGCTCTCTGTCCTTCATCCCCGGCCCGGTTATTTCGACAGCCGGCTTGTAGAACCAGGACCCTTTGCCCTGATCAGGGATCAGGGAATTCTTCTTATATACAATGCGAGCAATGCATCGGATTACAACGCTCCGGGCCTGCCCGAATTTACCTATGCTGCAGGGCAGGCTTTATTCGATACTGAACGGCCTTACAGACTCACTGACAGGACGGACAGTTATTTTATTTATCCCAATAAGCCATATGAGCTCACAGGAGAAGTGAACAAAGTGTGTTTTGTGGAGGGTATGGTATATTTCAGGAACAAGTGGTTCCTTTACTACGGGACCGCGGATTCAAGGATAGCGGTGGCCGTTAAGGAATAAGACCGGACTACTATAAGTCCAATGCCCTGGCTTGCATCACGCCCAAGTTTTTTAGTATCCTGATAATTAATTAAATATAATGAATTAATTACAAAATCACACACTATTTTAGGGTTGGGTTTAAATAATGGTCTTTTTTTTGCGATATTTGATTTGTATTACAGAAAAATTTAACATCCCAGAATTCCTGAAGATTATACAACTAAATTTCCATGAAATGAAAAAACTGAATATTCCGGTAGTTTTAACGCTGTTCACCGCGACACTTCTGCTGGTGATATCGTGTGCGGTCAATCCTGTAACCGGCAAGAAGCAGATAATGCTTATGTCGGAAGAGCAGGAAATCGCGCTTGGCATGTCATATGATCCGCAGGTTCTAGCAACCTTTGGAGTGTACAACGATAACAATCTACAGAATTTTGTCCAGGCAAAGGGCACCGAAATGGGAAAGATATCGCATCGCCCTAATCTCGAGTACCATGTAAAGGTGGTCGATTCGCCCGTTGTAAATGCTTTTGCCGTTCCCGGCGGATACATATATCTCACCCGCGGCATTCTGGCGCAGCTTAACAGCGAGGCTGAGCTGATGGGTGTTCTGGCTCATGAAATGGGGCACATAACAGCGCGTCATACTGTCGCTACCCAGAGCAAGCAGCAGCTTGCCCAGCTTCTTCTGATCGGTGGTATGATAGCCTCCGAGAAGTTTGCCCAGTATGCCCAGTATGCAATGCAGGGACTTGAGCTCCTCTTCCTCAGTTTCAGCCGCGACGACGAACGGCAGGCCGATGCCCTTGGTGTGGAGTATTCATCCAAGCTTGGTTATGATGCGCATAAAATGGCTGATTTCTTCAAGGTACTGAAAAAGATGAGCCTTGCAGAGAGTGAGGGAGGCATCCCGACATTCCTGTCGACTCATCCCGATCCGGGCGACAGGTACAATGATGTAAACAGGCAGGCTTCTCAATGGCAGACACAGCTGAACCTGGGAACCTACAAGGTTAACGAGGATCCGTACCTTCAGCTGGTCAATGGCATCATCTATGGCGAGGATCCCAAGCAGGGGTATGTTGAGAATAATGTCTTTTATCATCCTGAACTGAAATTCAAGTTCGGATATCCCATGGGCTGGACGCTTGAAAATTCACCCCTTCAGGTCACGGTGACTCCTCCCGACGGCAAAGCCCTTATGCTGTTCACACTGTCGGATCAGAAGACTCTTGAGGCAGCTGTCGATACAACTCTGGCAAGATACGGACTTACCCCGACGGGAAGCAAGAGGACGACGGTTAACGGGTTACAGGCTATTATGACACAGTCAAAACAGGTTCAGCAGGACCAGTCGACCGGAGCAACTTCTACAAACCTTGTCCTCAGTTATTTTATAAGCCATGGCGGTCTGATATATGTATTCCATGGTGTGTCGACGGAAGCTGATTTCAACACCTATGCCACCACCATGAATACGGCGATGACTACCTTTTCGAATCTGACCGATGCTTCGAAAATCAATGTAAAACCGAAGAGGATAAATGTGGTAAAAGTTGCCAGGGCAGGTACTCTGGCTGATGCATTTACATATTTCAGGGTTCCCCAGGCCCAGCAGGCAGAGCTTGCACTTCTCAATGGTATGGAGCTCAACGATAAGGTTGTGGCGGGGAAGACGCTGAAAATTGTGGGACAGTAAAAGCTGATACCATCCAGAAATAAAAAACCCGGATTGTAACTCAATCCGGGTTTTGATTTATTAAACAATACTAATAGGCGGGCAGTTTATATCCGTTATGATAAACGGGAGTGATAAATGCATTGGCAGTGTCAGTTCCGAACGACTGTGTGGTATCATTCCAGCTTACCTTTTCTCCTGATCTGAATGCAATATTTCCCATCTGGGCAACCAGCGCCACATTCCTTCCGATATCAATACCCGCGTTCAGTTTTTCGGGAGTGTTGTTCTTCAGGCAGTCAAGGAAGTTCCTGACGTGCAGGTCGAGTCCGTTACCTACATTTTTCTGTACCGGCACAGCTTCTATTTTCTGTTTTTCGGGGACCACTTCCCATCCGCTGCGGTCGAGTACAAGGGTGCCGTTCTCGCCTATGTACGACATTCCGTGAGGTCTTCTCCAGTTGCCGAGTCCTATCCCTATAGTGTGTTCCCATATCATGGTGAAGTCGTTGAAATCGTAAACGGCTGTCATGGTGTCGGGGGTTACCATATCATCCTCGGGGAAGGCATATTTTCCACCGATAGCCATTACCGAAGAGGGTATTGACTTGCCCATTCCGTAAAGTATATAATCTATCAGGTGAACGCCCCAGTCGGTCATCAGGCCGTTACCATATTCCCAGTACCATCTCCATGTGAAGTGGAAGCGGTTCATGTTGAAAGGTCTTATGGGGGCAGGTCCGAGCCAGGCTGTGTAGTCGACACCAGCCGGAACCGGCTCATCCGGTACTTTCGGAACAGCGCCCTTCCAGTCGACATACGACCAGGCCTTGCAGGTTCGGATCCTTCCGAGCTTTCCTGATTTCAGGTAATTGATTGCATCAACAAAATGGGGCTGGCTTCTCTGCCACTGCCCTACCTGGACCATCTTACCGTGTTTCCGGGCTGCGTTGCGCATGATGTTTATTTCAGCTATGGAATTTCCGACGGGTTTTTCAACATAAATATGCTTTCCGGCTTCCTGGGCATGGACAAACTGGAGGCAGTGCCAGTGGTCGGGTGTGCCAATGATAACAATGTCAATATCCTTGTCATCCAGCATCTTCCGGTAATCAGAATAATGTTTCGGTCGGGCAAAGCCAAGCTTTTCGATATCGGCTGTCCTGCTTTCCAGGAGATTTTTGTCTATATCGGACAGTGCAACACACTCGACCTCCGGATTTTTCAGGAAGGATGCGAGATTACTGTAACCCTGGCTCCTTACTCCGATGAGTCCGACCTGGATCTTATCGTTCGGACTTGCTTTCCTTTTTCCTGCTTCAGCCAGCAGATCAACCGGAAGCACAGAACCGGCAGCAACAACGGAGGCTGTTTTTAAAAAGTCCCTGCGTGATGAATTCATAATTTTAGCTTCTTTTTGATAATATCCGGCAATTTAATATTTTCCTGATATTTGATCAAATTCTTTCTGCATCTTTGTGGAATCATACCGTCATTTGAAAATCTGTGCAATAGCTGCAGGTTATGATGTGAGCAATCAAACCGGAAAAAGTCTCAATAAGGAAAAAGGCTATGGAAAGACTTAAGCTTCTTTTAACCAGCATGATCTGGTTTATAATTATGACAGGTGCAGAAGCACAGGTCGCTTCTCTTTCTGAAGCAATACCTGCCGATCCGGCGATAAGGATCGGGAAGCTTGAAAACGGGCTTACCTGGTACATTAAGAAAAACAGCAAGCCGGAGCAGAGGATTGAGCTCAGGCTGGTTATTAATGCCGGTTCGATATGTGAAACTGACGGCCAGCAGGGTCTGGCTCACTTTATGGAGCATATGTGCTTCAACGGCACGAAGAATTTCCCCAGCAACCGGATGATCCAGATGCTTGAGGAGATGGGTGTCGGTTTTGGTTCGGAGCTCAACGCCTATACCGGTTTTGATGAAACGGTCTATATGTTAAAAATACCTTCGGACAGGGAAGAATGGATAGAGAGAGGTTTTCAGGTGCTTGAGGACTGGGCTCACCAGGTAAGCATGGAGGAGAAGGAGATAGACAAGGAAAGGGGAGTAATCATTGAGGAATGGAGGATGGGACTTGGCGCCGATGAAAGGATGCAGTCAAAGTATATTCCGGTCCTTTTCAGGGGTTCGAGGTATGCAGAAAGGCTCCCGATAGGCAAAATTGATATAATTAAGAGTTTTCCCTATGATACCCTCAGGGCTTTTTACAGGACATGGTACAGGCCTGACCTGATGGCTGTGATGGTGGTTGGAGACATCGATCCCGGGGTTGCCGAAAAAAAGATAACCGATCATTTCGGTAAGATCCTGAAAGCTGAACAACCAAAGCCGAGAATCCTATATCCGGTGCCAGGGAATGAAGAGCCTCTGATAAGCATAGTTACCGACAAGGAAGCCACTGGCTACAATGTTCAGGTGATGTTCAAACACCCTGCAGCAAATTCCGTTACCTACGGAGATTACCGTAACTCGCTGTTGAGAATGATTTTTACAGGGATGCTTAACAAGAGGCTGATGGAAATAACCAGGAAGCCTGATGCCCCGTTCCTGGTGAGTGGCTCTGAATACGGTTCATTTATCGGACGATCGGTCGATGTTTATGGTTTGTATGCTGCTGCAAAGGAAGACAGGATTGAGGAGAGTCTTGAAGTAATAATGACTGAAAATGAGAGGGTTTCCAGATATGGATTCACCAAAACCGAACTGGAAAGGGAGAAAAAGGAAATATATACTGCCTATGAAAACGCAGCAAAGGAAGCCGACAAGACAGAGTCGGGAACATTTGCCGACGAGTTCATCAGAAATTACCTGACCATGGAATCAATTCCTGGTTACCTTAAGGAATTTGAACTGGTTAAGGAATTTCTTCCTGGCATCACCCTTGAGGAAGTTAATGAACTTGGAAGAAGCTGGACCACTGAAAACAACATGCTGGTTCTGGTTACCGCCCAGGAGAAGGAGGACATGAGCATCCCTTCGGAACAACTGACGGCGGACATTATCAGGTCTGTAAGGGCGAAGGAAATTGAACCCTATGAGGATGCAGTAGCCGATGTTCCTCTTCTTGAAGAAATCCCTGCACCTTCGGATGTTACCGGAAGAGTTGAGAATGCTGTTTTCGGGTTTACTGAACTTACTTTCGGAAATGGCGTAAGGATGATCCTCAAGCCTACCGATTTCCAGAATGACCAGATACTCCTTTCATCAACAAGCCCCGGAGGAACTTCCCTCTATCCCGATAATGATATCATGTCGGCCATGCTGGCATCAGCCGTTGTCACTCAAAGCGGGATCGGGTCATATGACTATATGGGGTTGCAGAAAAAACTGTCGGGAAATACGGCAAAACTCACTCCGTTCATCAACGAACTCAGGGAGGGGATCAACGGAAGTTGCACGCCGAAGGACCTTGAAACCCTGCTTCAGCTTAATTTTCTTTATTTCACAGCTATCCGCCGGGATGAGGATGCATTCAGTTCCTATGTTTCGAGGATGCGGAATATGATCAGGCCGATGAGGTCCAATCCGCAGGTAATATTCACCGATACCCTTACGAAGATTGTGACTATGAACTCACCCAGGGAGATTGCCGTGCCGACTGAAGCCCAGCTCGATCAGGCAAATCTCGACAGGATCATTGAGATTTACAAAGACCGTTTTTCGGATGCAAGTGATTTCACTTACGTGATGGTTGGGAATTTCAGCATTGATGAGGTCATGCCTTTACTTGAGAAGTATATCGGAGGATTGCCCTCGACGGGAAGGAAGGAGACGTGGAGGGATGTTACTCCCGGGTTCCCCGGAGGACGTGTTGAAGTAGATGTACCACGGAATTCAGAACCTCAGGGTATAGTTGCAATGGTATGGAACGGTGATTTTAAATGGAAGGATACTGAACGGCAGGGTTTCGGGATGCTGATGGACCTGATGTCGATAAAACTCAGGGAGGCAATGCGCGAGGAGCAGGGCGGAGTTTACGGGATAAGTTTTGAAGGTTCACCCTCGAAATTTCCCAGGCCTGAATATACAATAACCTCCAGTTGGGGATGCCATCCCGACAGCATCTCTAAGCTTACGGGGACTGTTCTGTCTGAAATTGAGAAAATAATGAAGTATGGCCCTTCGGAGGAGGATCTGGCTAAGGTAAAGGAGACGCTGATCCGGGGCAGGGAGACTGCTCTGAAGGAAAACAGTTTCTGGCTCTCAGCTCTTCAGAGTCATTACATGTACGGCACGATACTCAGAACCCTTGATGAATATAAAAGTTTCGTAAACTCGTTTACTCCAAAGGATATCAAAAAGATAGCCAAGAAGTACCTTGATAACCAAAACTATGTTAAGGTAGCATTGGTGCCTGCTCCCGGAGTTGGCGAAGCAAAGGGAAAGGATTAGGGCCGGCAGGAAAACTTGTCAATACTGGTTCAGAACAACCCGTGCAGTTCTGCATTGATCTTGTCGATGACCTCACTCAGGTGATCGTTGTTGTTCGGGAAGTTGTAATGGTCGGCTTCAATGATAAGCATTTTTCCAAGCTTGTATGATTGCACCCATGCCTCGTATCTTTCGTTGAGTCTCTTGAGGTAATCGAGCCGGATAGAGCTTTCATATTCCCTTCCCCTTTTCTGGATCTGGTTTACCAGTGTCGGTACCGATGCCCTCAGGTAGAGTATGAGGTCGGGGGGCTGGATCAGTGAACTCATCAGGTTGAAGAGGGAAGTATAGTTGTCGAAATCACGGGTTGACATCAATCCCATCGAATGGAGGTTAGGTGCGAAAATATAAGCATCCTCGTAGATGGTCCTGTCCTGCACGATGCTCTGGTCGGATTTTCTTATCTGTATTACCTGGTTAAACCGGGAATTAAGAAAGTAAATCTGCAGGTTGAATGACCATCTCTGCATGTCCTCATAGAAATCGTTGAGATAGGGATTGTCGTCAACATCTTCATAATGAGGGATCCATCCGTAGTGCTTGGCAAGAAGTCCTGCCAGTGTTGTTTTTCCTGATCCTATGTTGCCTGCTATAGCTATATGCATTTTCCGGGATTTTACTTTTCAGCCTCTAAAATACTAAAAATCCATAAAGTTCTTCAATAAATTCACGGGTGTTTGAGAGTCTCGGAACTTTGTTCTGTCCGCCCAGCTTATTATGCGACCTGAGCCATCTGGTGAACGTCCCGGCGGGGACGCTTCTGACAACAGGCATCACAAGGTTGATGTCCTTATGTCTTTTGGCTTCGTAGTCGGAGTTGATCGATTTGAGTGTCTCATCGAGAATCCGGGTGAATTTCTGAAGGTCGTCGGGTTCTTTTTCGAATTCGATCAGCCATTCATGTGTTCCCCGTGATAATTCTCCCATGAAGACCGGTCCGGCGGTATACTCCAGTATGGAAGCTCCTGTTCCCCGGCATGCAGCTTCGAGGGCTTTTTCGGCATTTTCAGCGATAAGTTCCTCCCCGAAAGCATTTATGAAATGCCGGGTCCGGCCGGTAATGCGGAACCTGTACGGACTGGTTTCAGTAAATACGATTGTGTCTCCGATGAGGTATCTCCACAGGCCTCCGTTTGTGGAGATAACCATTGCATAGTTGACATCTTTCTGAACCTCTCCGAGGGTCAGGGCCGGTGCTGAATCTGATCCGGCTTGTCCTGCCGGTATGAACTCATAAAAGATCCCGTAATCGAGCATCAGGAGCATGTCGTTCTTATTTGGGTCATCCTGTATCCCGAAGAAACCTTCCGATGCATTGTATGTTTCCATATAGTGCATCTGGTCGCCCGGTATCAGCTTTTTGTATATTTCACGGTAGGGAGCGAAGCTTATTCCGCCGTGAAAGAAGACCTCAAGGTTAGGCCAGACATCCAGCAGGTTTGTTTTACCAGTGTAGGTCAGAATGCTCTTCACAAGTGTGAGATACCATGATGGGACCCCCGAAAAGCTTGTAACATTTTGTTTTGAAGCAATTGTGGTAATGAGTTCAAGCTTCTTCTCAAAATCCTCTATAAGTGCTATTTCCCGTTTTGGGGTCCGGATAAGTTCTATATAGAAAGGAGTGTTGGTAAGAAGTACTGCAGAAAGGTCGCCGTAAACGGAATTGTTGCCGGTCTGATTGATCCGGGTGCTGCCACCGAGGGTAAGGGCTTTGCCGCTGAACATGCGGGTGGAGGGATAGTTGCTGCAGTAGATGGCCAGTATATCCCTTGCTGCCTGGTAGTGACATTTGTGAAGCGATTCCGCAGTTACAGGGATGAACTTGCTTTTACCTGATGTTGTACCTGACGATTTGGCGAACCATCTGATACTGCCCGGCCATGTCAGATTGCTTTCGCCTGAGCGCAGCCTTTCAATAAGGGGAAGATAATCCTCGTAGGGTCTGACAGGAACCCTCGACTGGAAATCGGCTGCCGAGCGTACGGAAGAAAAATCATATTGCCGGCCGATCTCTGTCGGAGTTGCTGAGGCAAGAATATCTGAAAGGACTTTTTGCTGGATCTCAACCGGATTTCTTCTGAATTGATCTATCTGATTCAGGCGATAGGCATATAAACGCCTGATTATTGGGGGTATGAGAGCCATTGGCGACAGGACCTGTTTAAGGTCTAAAGATAGAGAAAAGATTTCCAATGGTAAGCCGGGAGTCAGCTGAAAATTTCCCGTAGTATTTCGATCGAATTCACTCTTTTCAGTAAGGGGAGGTGGATCCCGAAATACCTGATCATGGTCCCTAGCAACTCATTTCTGAGCTTACCTGTAAGCGGGATGTCTTGCATTTCGTCGAATGTTACGCTGAAGAACCGGGCCAGGATTTCGCTTATTTGAGTTTCGCAGTAGTCGGGGTGAGAGGGAGGAAGGGCAAGAAAGCTGCCGTTTCGCATGTCGAAGAATTTCTTTGAAGGATCATCCCTTACGGCAGGTTCAAATCCCAGGTAACGGGTGAGGCCCGTGAGGAAGGCAATGTGGAAATTTGAGTATTCCTCATCGCATTGGTCAAGATATCTTATTGAGTGTTCGATATAGTCAAAAAGCTCATAATTCGGGCTCTCCTCCCTGAGAACAGCTGAAAGGATCTCGGAGAGGAAGACGGCAATGCAGCTCTTCCTGACATCCGAATATATCCGTGCCGGAGCGTAGGCAACCGAAAAATCCTTCAGCATCTGAACTTCGCGTGATTCCTTGTAATAGATCACCAGGTCGAGAATGAACGCAGGCTGAAACAAGGCATTGTGCCGGCCCGATTTTCTGTTGTGCATTCCCCTTATCAGCACCGGCTGGCGTCCGAAATCGCGGGTATAGAACTGCACTATTACTCCCGAGTCGGTGTATTTTATCTGATGAAGTATTATGCCTTTTGTTTTTTGAAGCATTATGGCTTTTACATGGCTCAAATTTAAAATTATTATATTTACCTGTCAATCATACCATCATGATATCATCAGGGAATGAGGAGTTAGTAAAGCGGGTTGCAAAACTTGCAAGGCTCAACCAGGAGCTTGAGGACAGGATCAGAAAGCTTGAGAAGGAAAATGAAAGGCTGGCCGGTCAGGTTGAAAAGCACAAGGCAGACAATCAGGAAGTTCAGCCGGCAACTGATGTATCGCTGAAGTTCAACATGGCGACCATCCTGTTTGCGGACGTTCAGCGCCTGGATAAAACATTTGAAGGAATAGATACTTCGCTGGTCATGGATGAACTGGATGAGATATTCTATGAGTTCGGTTCGATTGCGGCAAAATACAAGATTGAGAGGATCAAGACAATAGGCGACACCTTCATGTGTGCAGGGGGCATTCCCGTGAAAAATATAACAAATCCGGTTGAGGTTGTGATGACCGCAATGGAGATGAGGAATTTCCTCGATAAATATGAGACGGCGAAGAGGGGAGCGGAGCTCAGGATGTGGGATCTCAAGATCGGGATTCATACCGGCCCGGTCACGGCCACCGTATCGGGCCGGAAAAAGATCAGCTACGATATAAAGGGAGACACTGTCCACAACGCAAGCCGGCTGGAGTCACTTTCTGAGAAAGGCTCTATCCTGATATCCGTGATGACCTATGAACTCGTGAAGGAGTTCTTTGACTGTAATTATTTTGGAAGGCTTCCGGTTAAATACAAAAACGATTTGCTGGTTTACAGGGTAAGGGGATTGAAGCCTGAATTTTCTGCCGAGGGAAAAGGAATGTATCCCAACGCGTCGTTTAAGACAAAGTTCGGATTGATCCAGTTCACCGACCTTCAGGAGATGATCCTCGACAAGCTTGAGAGAGAGCTTCCCGGGTTCGTTTTTTATCACAATGTCAAGCACACGGTTGATGTAGTCACGGAGGTTGAACTTATAGGGTGGGCTGAGGGATGCTCCGACGAGGAAATACTGCTTCTCAAGACGGCAGCTCTGTTCCACGACACCGGTATAACCGTTTCATTTGATGATCATGAGTTTCATGGAACGGAATATGCAAGGAAGGTGCTTCCTGATTTCGGTTATACGCCTGAACAAATTGACAGGATTTGTTCAATTATTATGGCAACGAAGCTTCCACCCAGACCTTCGGACCTTCTTGAGGAGATAATATGTGATTCGGATCTCGACTATCTTGGAAGGAGTGATTTCATACCGGTTTCAAACACCCTTTTCGAAGAGCTTAAAGCTCAGAACAAGATGAAGGATCTGAATGAATGGAACAAGCTCCAGGTCAAATTCATTTCAGGGCACCAGTATTTCACACTTACTGCAAGGCGTCTGAGAGAGGTCAACAAGAAGCTTCAGATAGAAAGGATCAGGAGTCTCATCATGGACTGATCACCTGGATATGACAAGTATCCTGGTGATGCACGATTCGGAGCCGTCGCCGGCGGCGCAAAATACAAGGTAAACGCCCGATCTTACCCTACGGCCGTTCCAGGTCGACAGGTCCCATGATGCCTGTCCGCCTTCGGAGGTCGTCTCAAACACAAGATTTCCGCTAATGTCGGTGATCTTTACCTCTGTATCCCTTACCAGTCCGGTGATGGTCACATTTCCCGTGAAGTCCTCCCTTACAGGATTTGGGAATGAATAGACGTTGCTGAACGATTCTTTCCCCGAAGTTGCAGTTTCCCTGATAGAAAGGGTTCCTTCGGAGGTGCCGAACCATACCTCGCCGGTTAATTGATCAATGGCAATGGAAGCTATTGAATCGGAGAAAAGCGGACTGTTGGAAACGCTGTAATTCCTGAGCAGTTGAGTGCCGTCGGCCGAAAGGAGGTAAACTCCCGAGCCGGATGTTCCAAGCCACTTTCTGTTTGCACCGTCAACCGATATTGAAGTTATGGTCTCTGTACCAAGCATATAATCTGCCAGACCCGATCCATCATTCCTCGGGATCTTGATCCTGCTTCCCCTGATGTCACCGTCAAAGATCCTGCCCGGATTATGGTAGATCACAGGACCCTGGTCAGTGCCTGCCCATACGCTTCCGTCGAGGTCTTCGGCAATAGCGAAAACGGAATTAATTACCTTGTTGTCGGTGTCGGTGATCGTTAGTCTTCTGGAAAGGTCGTCGGTGCTTATATCCGGTGTTCCGTTGTCGTCGATTATGAATAATCCGTAGCCTCCGGGAAGGATTATCCAGAGCTGTCCTTTTGATGTTGATATCAGATCGCCTGCATGGGGCGCATCAATATTGCGGGGAAAGATAATCCAGCTGCCGTCGGATTTCAATATTTTGATTTTTTCAGCAGCGTCGGGCTGGCTCACCCAGAGGTTGCCTGACTTGTCAAATGCAAGACCAAGAACTCTCGTTTCTCCTGATACACCCGACTCCTGCAGGGGGGAATTTGAAGAATCATATATTTTTTCAGGGACGTTGTTCTTATACCGGAACAAGCCACCTCCCCAGGATGAAACATAATAAACTGAAGGATCCGTTGGATCGATAACGGCTCTCATGGCATCTTTATGTGGGAGGGATGATATCTTTTCAAACTTCTGACCGTCGTGGACTGAAACCGTGAAAGGGTTGTTCAGACCGGTCAGGTAACCGTTTGTTCCTCCCGCGCAAATAATTGTTTTACCACCCTTTGAAGTTATCGAAGCCACTTTATTTGAGGCAGGACCGGTAACCGGCAGTTGTGTAAACCCAGTCATGTTTTTTCCAAGGATTATACCGTTTGTTCTGTCGGCTATCCATAGGTCGTTGCCTGAAATCACGGCCTGGCATATATCCGGTTGTCCCCATCCGTAGGAATCTATTTCTCTTATAAGCAATCCCTGCGAATTGTAGTATCTGAGCGAACGTGATGAGGAGATAGTGAAACCATCAGGGGCAATATCCATCGATCTGTTGTCAGTTCCGGGAGCCTGGGAAAAGACAGAAACAGCTTCGTTTATGGCATAGACAATATCGCCGGATGATTCTCCGGGCACGTTGCAATAGAGTGTCGTACCGGAAAATATTACCAGATTGCAATGTGCATCAGGCATTCCGGGCACTCTTCGCCAGTTACCCGGGTAAGCCAGTGCCTGGTTTTGAATATCAGCCTGCCATAATCCGTTAGAGGTTGCAGCGTATACTGTTCCGTTCCCAAAGGTAATATCAAAGACCTCATTGTCCTCCTCGTACTGCCCGGGTTTCCAGGTATCACGGATCTCTTTCCTGGCAATATCGGCGATAATAATACCGTACCCTGATGCCAGATATGCAAATTCTCCCCTGGTTCTTATCCTGTTGATTTTCTTTTTGCTGCCGGGAAACCTGTTCCTGATGTCAGGTATGTTTTCAATTTTGCTTCCGTTTATAAGGTCAAGGTTCAGGCTGTTATAGGCTATCACGAGCGATCTGGCTTCTTCCGACCAGCCGATGGCAGCAATTCCAGTTTCCGACAGGCCGCTTACCGGCGATAGTTTCCTGATCTCATTCATTCCGGATTCATGTACCAGTACTGAAGCTCCGGTTGACGCATAAGTAATTTGTGAATTGCCTGCAATACCTGCGGAAGTATTATAGCTCAGGTGATCAGTCCATGTACCGACAGGTGCCTGGCCGTTCAGGTTGAACATGATTAAAACGGTTACCGTAATGGAAAGCAGTAATTTCATCTGTCAGTTCGTCATAATGACGGATCAGCTTCTTTTTCCCGCGCATGATCGGAGAGGAAAGATTTCAGACCTGCGAAAGCTCTGGCCCTGTGACTGATTTTGTTCTTTTCATCCAGGTCCATTTCTGCAAATGTTGAATTCCTTCCGTCCGGTACAAATATTGGATCGTATCCGAATCCCATTCTGCCTCTTCTTCGGGTAATTATTTCTCCTGCAACAATTCCTTCGAAAAGATATTCTTTTCCTTCGAGGATGAGAGCAATTACCGTCCTGAACCTGGCTTTACGGCTGGTCTTATTTTCAAGGAGTGACAGGAGTTTGTCTATATTGGCTTCCGAATCCTTGTTTTCTCCTGCAAACCGGGCTGAGTGCACGCCCGGTTCTCCGTTCAGGGCTTCGGTTTCGAGCCCGGTGTCGTCGGCGAAGACATTCATCCCGGTGGCTTTGTGTATGAACCGGGCCTTATGAAGGGCATTGCCTTCAAGTGTCGGCTCGTTTTCCGGAATGTCTTCCTCCATTCCGATATCCCTGAGACTCAACAGCTTGAAGCTGTCACCAAGAACATTATTGATTTCCCTGATCTTATGCAGGTTATTCGAAGCAAATACAATCTCCATCCGGCATGTTGTTTTCAGGGCGAATTTAATAAAAGTGACGAAAGTTCCTGAATGTCACAATGGCTTCTAAAGTTTGGCGTTAATAAAGTTTAGTGATAAATTTGAAACCGCCCGGGTTGTATTTAAAGCAAATGCTGTTAATGAAGAAGTTGAACCTTTCAATCTGCATGATGACTGTTACAGCATTGCTTTCCTTTCCCGCTTTTGCAGCTTCGGATGATCAGCCAGGAGTAACACTGACTCTGCCGGTAATATTGACCGGTGTGGTTATGCTATTGATAGCACAGTACCTTTTTTACCGTCTTCTTGAAATAAAGTTCAGGAAGAGGCAGGAAGAACTGGAGAAGGTAATCACGAAAAAGAATGAGGATCTTGTAAGGATCAATGAAAAGACAGAAGCCCTTCTCGCCAATGTATTGCCGAAGGACACTGCGGAGGAACTGATGGCCAGGGGTAAGGTTGAAAAGACCAAGTACAATTTTGTTACAGTATTGTTCTCAGATATACAGGGATTTACGCAGATTGCCGAGGAAATGAATCCCGAGGTTCTGATCGATGAGCTAGACAAGTTCTTTTTTCATTTCGATTCGGTGGTGGAAAAATACCGTATTGAAAAGATAAAGACCATCGGGGATGCCTATATGTGTGCCGGGGGCATTCCTGAAAAGAACAGAACCAATCCTGTTGAGGTAGTTATGGCTGCCCTTGAGATGCAGGATTACATGATGAAGCTCAAGGAAGAATCCCTTACCAGGGGGATTAAGTACTGGGATATCAGGATTGGCATTCATACGGGTACCGTCATAGCCGGAGTGGTCGGGCATAAGAAGTTGACGTATGATATCTGGGGTGATACTGTCAATATTGCCAGTCGCATGGAGTCGTCTGGTGAAGGAGGGAAGATAAACATCTCCGGGGCTACCTGGGAATTTGTCAGGGATTTCTTTGAATGCGAATACAGGGGCAGAATGCCGGTGAAGTACAAGGGTGAACTCGACATGTATTTCATAAAGGGGATATTACCGGAGCTAAGGGACGAGAATGGATTGCCCAACGAAAAGTTCAGGTTCATGCTGCAGGTTCTGAAGCTTCAGGATGTTGAGGAAAAGGCAGGGAAGCTTTACCTTGATGAAGTCCATCCAAATCTCTGGTTCCATAACGCCCAGTATGCTATGGGAGTAGCAACGCAGGCCGAGCTGCTTTCCATTGCCGAAGGATTGCCGACAGGGCAGTACATTCCTCTGAAGCTTGCTTCTGTTTTTCTGTTTTCAGGATATTTGAGGGAGTATGAAAATCCTGCCGGTGCTTCCTGCAGGATTATGGAAGAAGCTATTCAGGGATTTGGTTTTGACGAGGCTTTTGTCGGCAGGGCAAGAGAGCTTATTATCAACTCATTTGAGAACAATTATGAATCGGATTCAGACAGGATCATTCATGATGCAAGGTATGATTACCTGGGAAGGGTTGACTTTGTTAAGTTAAGCGGTAAGGAATTGAGGGAGAGGACCGAGCATGGAGTAAAAATCGATCCCGGTGAGTGGACTGATATGCAGGAAAAGTACCTTCACGATCACGATTTTCTGACAGGCACAGGACGTCTGCTGAGAAGTGTCTCGATAGCAGAGCAGGTTGCCCGGCTCAGGGGCAAAGCATATTAAGGGCGTAAATCGTGCGCAGTTTGCTTTTAAAAATGTACTTTTACCGGGAATTCTAAAAAGGATTGGTATGGAGAATCTTGACTGGAAAAATCTGCCATTCGGCTACATGAAAACCGATTATAACATCCGTTGTTTTTACAGGGACGGGAAATGGGGTGATCTTGAAGTCTCCAAGTCGGATCATATTGATATTCATATTGCCGCCACGGGTCTTCATTACGGACAGGAAGCTTTTGAAGGACTGAAAGCTTACATGGGAAAGGATGGAAAGGTGAGATTATTCAGGTGGGAAGAGAATGCCGGAAGGTTTGCCTTTTCTGCAGAAGGGGTCATGATGGCCCAGTTCCCTTTTGAAATGTTCAGGGAAGCGATTACCAGGGTTGTTCAGCTTAACAGGCGGTTTATTCCGCCGTATGGTTCAGGGGCATCTCTGTATATCCGGCCGCTGTTGTTTGGTAGCGGTGCGGAAGTTGGTGTCAAGCCGGCATCTGAATATACCTTCATAGTGTTTGTAACCCCGGTGGGCCCCTATTTCAAGGGAGGTATCAAGCCGGTAAACATGCTGATATGCAGGAACTACGACCGGGCGGCGCCCAAGGGAACCGGCGTTTACAAAGTCGGGGGCAATTATGCGGCCAGTTTAAGAGCCGGGATGGAAGCAAAGCATGGGGGTTATGCAAGTACCATATTTCTGGATGCAAAGAGAAAAAAGTACATAGATGAATGCGGTCCGGCAAATTTCTTCGGTATAAAGGATAACAGTTATATAACGCCGAAATCGGAATCGATCCTGCGATCGATTACAAACATGAGTCTGATCGACGTTGCCAGGTCGCTTGGGATTAAAACAGAACGCAGAAGGGTTCCGGTGGAAGAACTTGCTGAATTCTCGGAGGCTGGCGCATGCGGAACAGCTGCCGTGATAAGTCCCATTGCACGGATTGTGGATCCTGACAAAAACAAGGTCTATGAATACTGCAGGGACGGCAGGCCGGGACCTGTTACCATGAAGCTTTACAACAAGCTGGTGGGTATTCAGTATGGTGACATTGAAGATGAATTCGGCTGGATTACCATTGTGGAATAAACAGTCGGTCCATAGGTTATGAAAAGCAAGGAAACAGGATTTTCAAAAGCCCGGCTGGGAGGATCATATCTTACCCTGGTAATCAGTGTTTCGCTGGTTCTCTTTCTTTTGGGAATATTGGGTCTGGTGCTGATCAATGCCAAAGAGCTGTCGGATTATTTCAGGGAAAGCCTTTCCTTCTCAGTAATACTTGATGAGGATGCCAGGGAAGCTGACATAAGAATGCTTCAGAAGGATCTGGATGCTAAACCCTATGTAAAATCCACGGAATATGTCTCGCGTGATGATGCAGCAATTAAGATGAAGGAGGAAATGGGAGAGGATTTTATCAGTTTCCTTGGAGACAATCCGCTTCCGCCCTCAATAGATGTTTACCTGTATGCAGGTTATACGACCCGCGACAGCGTGGGTAAGTTTGAGAGGTATATACTTGAATATCCCTTTGTGAAGGAGGTCTGGTACGAAGATTCACTTCTTTATCTTATTAATGAGAATGTGAGGAAGATAAGTATCTTTCTTCTGATCATAAGTTCCTTCCTTTTTCTCATTGCGGTTACTATCATCAATAACACAATAAGGCTGGCGATTTATTCGAAACGGTTCCTTATACGTACAATGCAGCTTGTGGGCGCAACCCGGTCGTTCATAAGAAAGCCCTTCCTGGTAAGGAGTGTCTATCATGGCGTTCTTGCCTCTCTTGTTGCAATGCTGCTCCTTATCGGACTGTTGTACCTCATAGAAAAGGAATTTCTGATGCTGTTTTCATTTGAGAGTACGAAGCTTCTTATCATATTGGGCATTGTCCTCATTCTGGCAGGAATACTGATCAATCTTGTTTCTACATATTTATCTGTTAACCGGTACCTGGATATTTCTGAAGATAAACTTTATAATTGAATCATGGCAGCAAAGAACGATAATAAGGAAAAGCTGAATTTTGCCCTGGGTCATGAGAACTACAAGCTTCTTGCCATAGGCTTTGCGATTATTGTGGCAGGATTTCTGCTTATGCTCGGGGGAAAGTCGGAAGATCCGAATGAATTCAGTGACAAAATATTCAGTTTCAGAAGGATTACCCTTGCTCCCATTGTGGTCCTTATCGGATTCATCTTTGAGATTTGGGCGATAATGAAGAAACCGAAGGATTCGGATAAAAAACCTGAATAATCCCGGATGAATATATTTGAAGCAATTGTCCTTGGCCTGGTCCAGGGGCTGACGGAATTCCTGCCCGTAAGCAGCTCCGGTCATCTGGAGATCGGGAAAGCATTGTTTGATCTTGACAAGGGTAAAAATTTCTACTTTACAGTGGCTGTTCACGGAGCGACAGTACTTAGCACCCTTGTGGTATTCAGGAAGGAATTACTGGAAATGACAAAGGGTGTCTTTCAGTTCAGGATGAACGAAGAGACCAAATACTTTCTGAAGATAATGCTTTCGATGATCCCGGTAGCTCTGGTAGGTTTTTTCCTGAAGGATGAAGTTGAAGGATTATTCAACGGAAACATGTTTTTCATCGGACTTATGCTGCTGGTGACATCCCTGCTTCTTGCAACAGGGCATTTTGCACCAAAGAAGGAGCGGAGCATTGGTTATTGGGATGCTTTAGTTATAGGGATAGCCCAGGCATTTGCTGTCATACCGGGAATATCAAGATCGGGTGCCACCATCTCGACAGGAATGATGCTGGGCAACCGAAAGGATGAATTGGCCAGGTTTTCCTTTCTGATGGTTCTCATTCCGATCCTGGGTGCCAATTTTCTTGAAATTATTTCAACGACTGAAAAGGCAACGGGCAGCCTTCAACCTGCCGTTCTCATTGCAGGCACTCTTACAGCATTCATTTCAGGCTATGCTGCCTGCAAATGGATGATAAGCATTGTAAGAAAAAGCAAAATGATCTGGTTTGCTGCTTACTGTCTTCTGGTTGGATTGCTAACTATTCTTTTCCTTTAGATGCCAGACCAGAAAAGCATGGATTTTGAGGCAGGGCAGGTCCTGTTGTTTGACAAACCCCTTTACTGGACTTCATTTGATCTTGTGAACAAAGTAAGGATAATGATCAGGAGCGCTTTTGGCCTGAAAAAAATTAAGACCGGTCATGCCGGAACGCTGGATCCCCTGGCAAGCGGTCTGCTGATTATCTGTACAGGAAGGGCAACGAAAAGGATAGAGGAATTCAGGGATCTCGACAAGGAGTATGTTGCTACCATTCGACTCGGGGAGACCACCCCTTCGTACGATCGTGAAACTGAAGTGGATGGTCGCTTTCCTGTTGAACATATTACTGAAGGACTTGTTATAAAGATACTGAACAGCTTCATCGGGGAGCAGAAGCAGGTACCCCCGGTTCATTCTGCTAAACTGCTTGAAGGGAAGCGTGCCTATGAATATGCAAGGAAGGGAATCGAGAAGGAGATGACACCGGTTACAGTCCATTTCAGGGAGCTGGAGCTCATATCTGCCGACATGCCTGATATCACTGTAAGGATTGTCTGCAGCAAGGGCACCTATATAAGGTCATTTGCAAGGGATCTTGGAAAAGCGCTGGAGAGCGGAGCCTGTCTGACAGGCCTTGTAAGGACTGCAATTGGCCCTTATATTCTGAAGGATGCTTTTTCGCTGGAAAAATTTGAAAATTTCATCACAGAAATGAAACATAATGGAAAATCATCCGTATAAAGGATTTCATAAAAAACAAATATCAATTATCGGGAAATGAAACTATCACAATTCAGGTATAATTTGCCGCAGGAGCTGATTGCGCTTTATCCGGCAGAAAACAGGGATGAATCGAGGTTGCTGGTCGTAAACAGGAAAACAGGGGCTTTTGAACACAAGGTTTTCAAGGAGATCACTGAATATTTCAATGAGCATGATGTTCTTGTATTCAACAATACAAAGGTTTTTCCGGCCAGGTTGTACGGGAACAAGGAAAAGACGGGGGCAGAGATAGAAGTCTTTCTTTTGAGAGAGCTGAACAGGGAGCAGAGGTTGTGGGATGTTCTGGTTGATCCTGCAAGAAAGATCAGGATTGGGAACAAGTTATATTTCGGGGAGGATGATCTGCTTGTGGCCGAAGTAATTGACAATACAACATCGAGGGGAAGAACGCTGAGGTTTTTGTTCGACGGAACTTACGAAGAATTCAAGCAGACATTATATAGTCTGGGTGAAACGCCTCTTCCAAAATTCATTAACAGGCCGGTTGAACCGGAGGACAGTGAGCGTTACCAGACGATTTTCGCCAAGCATGAGGGGGCAGTTGCAGCCCCGACAGCCGGACTTCATTTCAGCAGGGAACTGTTGAAGAAACTTGAGATCATCGGTGTTGAATTTGCTGAGATCACCCTTCATGTAGGACTGGGGAATTTCCGCAGTGTCGACGTTGAGGATCTTACCAAGCACAAGGTCGATTCTGAAAGAATCAGGATAACCGATGGAGCAGCCGAGCTTGTTAACAAGGCAAAGGACAACAGGAACAAGGTTTGTGCTGTGGGAACAACGGTTGTCAGGACACTTGAAAGTTCCGTATCAACGACCGGGTATCTGAAACCCTTTGACGGATGGACTAATAAATTCATTTTTCCTCCGTACGAGTTCAAGGTTCCGGATATGATGATAAGCAATTTCCATCTTCCTTATTCGACACTTTTAATGATGGTTTCTGCATTTACAGGTTATGACCTGCTCTTCGATGCCTACAAGACAGCGGTTAAAGAGAAATACAGGTTCGGAACCTATGGTGATGCAATGCTTGTAATTTAGGGTACATAACCAGTTCTAAAACAAATATGCCGGCCGCATAAAGCGACCGGCTTTTTTGTTGTTAATAAATTGTTGGTAACAAATAAGAAAAGCCATAAGCAGACCGTTATTAAATGGGCTTGACATAAAATGCAGTACAATCCGGCAAGCGGATAGATGCAAAGTCCGGATTTTTCAGCCGTGTTGAAAAAATTAACCTGGTAGTTTGATTGGTAACAGGAACATACGATTTACTTTAGCTTCAGAGTCCGAAGGTCTGATAATCAGGAAATTAAACTTTAAGTTGAGGTTTATCCTCTTTATTATTATCCTCGCTGCAGCCGGAAATATCAGGTCACCCGGGCAGCTTTGCCCGGCAGCCCCGTTCGGGTATCAGTATCAGAAGAATTTTGAAATCAACGGTTCAAAAGTAGGCGGAGTGCTTATCAACTTTCCCGTACTGGTAACATTATCCGTACCGCACAGCACTGATCTTGCCCATACCAGCAACGGCGGACATGTTTGTGATATTAACGGGAATGATATAATTTTTACTGATGTCAATTACAACAGGCTTGATCACCAGATCGAGAGCTACAGCCCTGCTAACGGGCAGCTTGTAGCATGGGTCAGGTTCCCGATACTTAGTAATACCGGTAACACTACATTCAGGGTACTGTACGGAAATTGTCAGATTTCAACGGTCCAGTCTACGGAAAATGTCTGGAATTCAAGCTACAGGGGAGTCTGGCACCTGAACGGCTCGGATTATGGCGACGCTTCGCCCACCGGTAACGACGGAATTCCGAACAGTGTTAGTTCCATTTCAGGAAAGATAGCCGGAGGAGCAAGATTCAGGTCAACCAACTCCTCATATGTCAGGATACCCTCACCCACAGGTATTGTTGCACCAGATCAGCCACAAACAATAAGCATCTGGGCATATTACAGTTCTGTACCCTCCAACGAACAGAATTTTATTTCATTCCAGAATTCCGGGGCTACAAGTGCCGTTCAGGTTGGAATGAGGGGAGCCTCTCCGACTGCCTGGAAATGGGGAGGGGCGGCGCTTGCATCAGGTCCTTCTTCACCATCCAGTTCAGCCTGGCATTATTATGTTTATACATATGACGGAACAAGGCACCGTTTATACATTGACGGGGTTTACTATGAAGGCACTACGGCGCCACAGACAGGCATACCAAATGAGGCAAACCTGGGAAGATACAATGATGGTTCGGGCGGCGCAGAATTTTTCAACGGGTACCTCGATGAAGCCCGTTACGCGGTTGAAGCCAGATCGGCAGAATGGATAACCACTGAATATAATAATCAGAACGATCAGGCAATTGGGACTGGACGCTTCATACAGAGCGTGAGTTCAGAAAGTGAATATAATTCTCCGTCAAACTATATTTTTGATGTTTGTGAGGGGGCATCAGTTGCATACAGCATACCCTTCCAGGCAGGGCACACTTATTCATGGACGATAACAGGAGGGACACCGGCAACTTATGTTGGCAATCCGGTCACAGTAACCTGGGGTACCGCAGGAACGGGAACCATAATGCTGAATGATGACAATGGTCTTTGTGACAGGAATTCACCGGTTTATAACGTGATAATCCGTCCCAGGCCAATTTCCCCGACTCTGAATACAAAGACACCCAACCTTCCGGCAGTCTGTGTCGGACAGACGGTTTCCGCTACTTTTAATCCGGGAACCGGAGGGGTGGGATGCACTGACTCGTATCAGTACAGCTTTGACGGGGCGGGAACATGGCTGACATATACCCCGGGATCCGGACTAAATACGGCAGGACACACACTTGTGGAGATCCGGGCCAGAAGACAAGGATGCTCAGGCGTTACAGGCTGTACCGAAAGCGATTGGGTCACACTGGCATCATGGAATGTCAACCCAAATCCGTCGCCGCCAACACTGTTATCAAAAACACCTGCCCTTAACGAGGTCTGTCCAGGCCAGACTGTTTCGGCCACATTCAATCCGGGTTCAGGAGGTGTGGGTTGCACGGATGCATTCCAGTATCGTTTTGATGGAGGTGCCTGGCAGAATTACACTCCAGGGCAATCGCTGAATACCTTTGGCCATACAAGTGTCACAATAAGAGGACAAAGGGCATCATGTGCTTCAGGATCAGGATGTACGGGAACATTGTGGACAAATCTGGCATCCTGGATAGTAAATCCTCAACCAGTTTCCCCCACCCTTGAGAACAAGATACCGGATCTGACTGCCGTTTGCGAAGGCACACAGGTCTCGGCTACATTCTATCCGGGAGCCGGAGGAGCAGGATGTTCAGATTCATACCAGTACCGGTTTGACGGATCAGGCGCCTGGACTAACTATACTCCTGGAAGCGCATTAAATACAACAGGTCACACACTTGTCGAGATACAGGGCAGAAGGGCAGACTGCACATCGGGTTCAGGATGCACAGGAACTGACTGGGCAACCCTTGCCTCCTGGGATATAAATCCACAGCCGACAGGACCGGCGCTTGATGCAAAGACACCAAATCTTGCCACAGTTTGCGACGGCCA
>CAYSBL010000014.1:33986-35234 GCA_964429295.1 uncultured Rikenellaceae bacterium | reverse complement strand
GCACGGCAGGATCAGGATGTACGGGAACCAGCTGGGTCACCCTTGCCTCCTGGGATATAAATCCCCAGCCTTCAGGACCGGCGCTTGATGCAAAGACACCAAATCTTGCCACAGTTTGCGACGGCCAGCCTGTATCGGCAACCTTCACGTCAGGCTCAGGCGGAGTAGGCTGCAGTGATGCTTTCGGATACAGTTATGACGGCAGCGGCATATGGAACACCTACACACCGGGTACAGATATCATCACAAGCGGTCATACCAGGGTTGAGATACGCGGACAGAGGACAGGCTGCACGGCAGGATCAGGATGTACGGGAACCAGCTGGGTCACCCTTGCCTCCTGGGACATAAATCCACAGCCTTCAGGACCGGCGCTTGATGCAAAGACACCCGATCTTGCTGCAGTTTGTGACGGACAAGTTGTATCAGCAACATTCACAGCTGGTACGGGAGGTGTCGGATGCAGTGATTCATTCCAGTTCCAGTTTGATGGAACAGGGACCTGGTTTGAATATACACCGGGAAGCTCAATAAACACCACAGGCCACACCCTGGTTGAGATCCAGGGGCGCAGGACGGGATGTACTCCTGAGTCGGGCTGCAGCGGAACAACATGGGCCACCCTCGTTACCTGGTTAATAAATCCCTATCCTGTTCTGACAAGCACTCAAACTCCTTCCCCCATATGCAGTGGATCGGTCTTCAGTTATGATCCGGTGAGTTCAGTGCCTACCACAGGTTTTACCTGGACCAGGGCCTCAGTTGCAGGTATCCTTCCCGCAGCTGACGGTTCGGGTAACGGAAATCCTAATGAGATCCTAATAAATACAACTCCTGACCCTGTTACTGTAAGATACCAGTATATTCTTACCGCAAACGGCTGCACCAATGCCACCTCTTTCAATGTTGATGTTGTTGTTAAGCCCATGCCTGTATTAAGCAGTACGCTGACACCGGCACCCATATGCAGCGGATCAGTTTTCGATTATTCTCCTATAAGCCTTACAGCGGGTACTGATTTCGAATGGACCAGGGCAGACGTTGCCGGGATCCAGCCCTCCGGACCAGCTTCAGGTTCAGGTAATCCTGGCGAGACTCTTACAAATACAACATTAAGTCCGGTCACTGTCAGCTATGTATACAGGCTTACGGCAGACGGCTGCACCAATCCTTCTGATTTTACCGTCAGTGTAACGGTCAATCCGACAGCCGATGTTGAGCAGCCTGACGACCAGGTGGTGTGCAACG
>CAYSBL010000014.1:0-33886 GCA_964429295.1 uncultured Rikenellaceae bacterium | reverse complement strand
CTCATTTTGAGAACGGAGGAGTGACCTGCGATGGTCCTGCAAAGACCTTTACCATCACGGTCAATCCGACAGCCGATGTTGAGCAGCCTGACGACCAGGTGGTGTGCAACGACGGTACGACGTCAGAGATAGTATTTTCTACGGGTAACAGCGGAGGAGCGGTTACCTACACGTGGACCAATGACACACCTTCAATAGGTCTTGCAGGCGCAGGCTCCGGGGATATTGCGTCGTTCACTGCAACGAACTCCACCCTGTCGCCAGTAGTTGCAACGATAGTTGTCACGCCTCATTTTGAGAACGGAGGAGTGACCTGCGATGGTCCTGCAAAGACCTTTACCATTACGGTCAATCCGACAGCCGATGTTGAGCAGCCTGCCAACCAGGTGGTATGCAATGATGCTCCGACTCTGGATATTGTCTTTACCACTGGCAACACAGATGGTGTCACAACCTATACCTGGGAGAATGATACACCTTCTATAGGTCTTGCAGACTCAGGATTTGGGGACATTCCTTCATTCATTGCGGTTAATAATGGTGATGCTCCCGTGATTGCTTCAATAGTGGTTACACCTCATTTTACCTATAGAGGAATAACCTGCGATGGTCCTCCAAAAACCTTTACCATCACGGTTGATCCGACTCCACAGATAATTCCGAGCACTCTTACCCAGACCATCTGCAATAACGGGCAGACCAATATTGTTATAGGCAGTCCCAGCACATACAGCAACGGTGTAATAACTTTCGATTACACTGTTACAGCAACCGGTGGAGTTACAGGTTTTACGACTCCAGTGACAGGCCTTCCAAAGGATCATGTGATCGAAGATATACTGTTCAATCCGACCAACGAAATTCAGACAGTAACCTATACTATAACTCCTGTCACAGCAACAGGATGCGGATCTGGTCCGGCTACCGTTGTTGTAACCGTGCTTCCGACACCACTGGTCGACACTCCTGATGACCAGGTACTATGCAACGGCCATGCATCAGATGAAGTAATACCCGGTACCCTGACAGTTGGAGATGTTACATTCACATGGACCAACAATGATCCGTCAATAGGTCTTCCGGCATCAGGAGATGGCAACATCCCTTCGTTCACAGCCGTTAATGATGGCGATAGTCCTGTTGTTGCAGAAATAAGGCTTATACCGCATTTTACCTTTGAAGGCTTTATGTGCGACGGTCAGCCGAGGGTATTTACCATCACAGTGAATCCAACCCCACGTATTTATCCGGTACCGGTTGATGTCACTCAGTGCGACAGCACGACAACCAGCATCATTCTTCAGAGTCCCAGCACCTTTACAAGCGATTTAATAACCTTCCGATATACTGCAACTGCTACGGGAGGAGTGACCGGATTTACTCCTTCAGTAAGCGGACTGCCCAATAATCATGTGATTGCCGATAATCTTGTCAATCCGACTGATTCGCCCCAGACAGTAACCTACACCATCACTCCCGTAAGTCCGGTCGGTTGTGAGGATGGACCTTCAGTTACAGTTATTGTCACAATAAATCCAACGCCGCGTATAACTCCAGTTGATCCGGTTGTTCAGTGCGACAGCACCACCACGAATATCTCTCTTCAAAGTCTGAGCACTTTCACAGACGGTTTAATATCTTTCAGGTACACAGCCACTGCAACCGGAGGTGTTACAGGTTTTACTTCAGGTTTAAGCGGCCTTCCGAACAATCATGTGATAGCTGACAATCTTGTCAACCCGACCGATTCACCCCAGACTGTTACCTATACGGTTACTCCTGTAAGTCCGGTTTCGGGATGCCATGACGGACCTTCGACAGATATTGTTGTAACAGTCAATCCAACTCCCCGGATCATTCCGGTTACCCCCATAATACAATGTGACAGCATAACCACTAACATCACGCTCCAGAGTCCCAGTACCTTTACCGACGGAACTGTTTCGTTCAGGTACACGGCAACAGCAACGGCAGGAGTTACAGGGTACACCCCGGCTGCAAGCGGCCTTCCGGACAATCATGTTATTACAGACTTCCTTGTTAACCTTACTGATTCGCCCCAGACTGTAACCTATACAGTTACCCCGGAAAGTCCGGTCTCCGGATGTTCAGACGGCCCATCCATTAATGTCGTGGTAACTGTCAATCCTACACCACGGGTCATTCCTGTTGTTCCTGAGCCTCAATGTGACAGCACCGCCACCAGTATTTCACTTTATAGCCCAAGCACTTTCACAAGCGGAGCAGTGACATTCCGGTATACGGCCGCAGGAACGGGAGGAGTTACAGGATACACGCCCAATGTGACCGGACTTCAAAACAATCATGTTATTGAAGATATTCTTGTCAACCCGACCGATATGCCTCAATCCGTTACTTACACAGTAACACCTGTGAATCCGGTCGGAGGATGTTCTGACGGCCCTTCTGTTGATTTTGTAGTCTGGATCAATCCGACACCAAGAGTACTGCCTGTTGTTCCGGCGCCTCAGTGCGACAGCACCACCACGAATATTACGCTTCACAGTCCGAGCACTTTCACTGACGGTGTTATAACGTTCAGGTATTCTGCTACGGCTCCTGCCGGTATAACGGGTTATACATCGTCTGCCAGCAATCTTCCGAACAACCACGTAATAACAGATTTCCTTGTCAACCTAACCGATTCGCCCCAGACAGTTACCTATACGGTGATACCTGTAAGTCCGCTGGGATGCAATGACGGACCGTCGGTAAATATAGAAGTTATAGTTAATCCGACTCCGCGTATCTATCCTGAGCCCGGGGATATAACTCAGTGCGACAGTACTGCCACGGATATAACGCTTGAGAGCCCGAGCACCTTTACCACCGGTCTGATAGCATTCAGGTTCACGGCTTCAGCAACCGGCGGAGTAACAGGTTTCACTCCCAATGCAAGCGGTCTTCCGAACAACTATGTTATCGCAGATAATCTTGTCAATCCAACCGATTCGCCCCAGACCGTGACCTATACCATTACGCCGGTAAGTCCGCTGGGATGCAACGACGGACCTTCAGTAGATGTCATTGTAACGGTCAATCCGACGCCCAGGGTTATACCTGTTGCACCTCTGATACAATGTGACAGCACTACCACAGCTATCACCCTTCATAGTCCGAGCACCTTTACAAGCGGCTTTATAGCTTTCAATTACACAACTTCCGCTCCGGTTGAAGTTACAGGATATACAGCAAGTTCAACAGGGCTTCCGAACAACCACGTGATAACTGACAATCTGATCAACCTCTCTGATTCACCCCAGACAGTTACCTATCATGTCGTTCCTGTAAGTCCTTTGTCTTGTGCCGACGGTCCCGGAATTGATATCACAGTTACCATAAATCCCACACCAAGGATCTTCCCCGTTCCTCAGGATATAATTATCTGCGACAGCACAACCACCAGTATTACAGTTGAAAGCCCCAGCACTTTCACCAGTGGATCGGTAACCATAAATTATACTGCATCAGCTCCTGCAGGCTTGTCGGGATATACTGAAACAGCTTCCGGGTTATCAAGCGGATTCATGATCAGTGATAATCTGGTCAACACCACTGATGCTCCCGTAACAGTAACCTACAGGCTTGTACCTGTGAGCGGAGTAGTATGCAATGACGGTCCGGCTATCGAAGTAAAGGTTACGGTAAATCCGACACCAAGGGCTGTTCCTGTGAATGTAAGTCCTGCCATTTGCTATGGTGATCTTACGGCCATACGGCTCGAATCACCCACCATCATGACTTCCGGGGAGATCAGGTTTGATTATGACATATCTGTTCCGTCTGGGGTGGTGGCAGGAGATCCTGATTCCGGCGCCGGAATGAGACCGGGAGATATTCTGTCGTTAAAGTACAGTAATACAAACGATACGGTTCAATCGGTGTTCTTCAGCATCACTCCAAGGGTTGAAGGACTAAGCTGTCCGGCAGGAAATGCAAGTGTTCAGGAAGTCCGGCTTCATCCCAGGCCTGTAAGGGGCATTACCATCATCGAACCTTTCACCTGCGAAACAAGCGTCGGTCTTGCAACGCTGAGAGCTGACTTATCCAAAGGTACAGGTCCTTATTCCATTTCGTGGGAAGGGCCTGTAGGTTACAGTATGGAAGATTCTGTCATAATTACAAATCTCTACGCAGGATATTATGAGCTGAATGTAACGGACAATCTTGGCTGCAGTGGCGACTCGTCGATCAACATTGCAAATCTCAGTGCCAGCCCAAGGATCATTCCGATTCCTGTTCTTCCCAATATCCATGTCTCCTGTCCGGGCGGTAATAACGGTTCTGCAAGAATATATGTCAGGGATGGCATCACTTATCCTTATGAATACTGGTTCATAAGGAATGATGTTGACACTCTGTACAGTGGTATTTTCTCTGGCAACTATGATACGGGTATTCCGGCGACATTCAAGGTTTGCGAAAACCTGACAGCCGGGATCTACACTCTTCTGATCAGGGATATAAACGGATGTGAAACGACAAGGCAGGCAGAGCTTAAGGACCCTGAACCCATTATGGTAACCATGAGTCTCAGCGATTACATGGGATCCAATACTTCGTGTCGCGGTTACAGCGACGGATTTGCAGAGGCAGCAGCTTCGGGCGGAACTGCGCCATATACATATTTCTGGTATCCTGAATCCGGAGCGCTTTCTGTCAGCAACAATACAAGCAGGCTCGACAGTATTCCTGCAGGCAAGTATTATTTGCTGGTTACCGATTTCATGGGATGCACCTTAACCGACAGCGTCACCCTTGCCGATCCTCCGGGGATGGATCTTGCCTCAAGTGAGGTGTCGCACACCAACGATAATGTTTTCAATATTTCATGCCACGGGGCAAGTGACGGCTATATAAACATTGAAGTCGTTGGAGGGTCAGGTAATTATACCTGGTTATGGACAGGGCCTGGCGGTTTTTCGGCTGTTACAAAAAATATTTCAGGGCTGATCGCAGGTGTTTATATTTGTACTGTAACAGATATCAACGGTTGCGTGCTTACTCCCATGCCCGAATTCACCCTCACTGAACCGGCACCGCTGACGATCAGTGCCATTCCATCAGTCTCAACCGATGGTTCCTTTAACATCAGTTGTGCCGGAGGTATCGGATCGATTGATGTTACAGTTACCGGCGGAAGTGAAGGATCATATACCTATGCATGGAGTACTATAGACGGCTCAGGGATTGCAGCAGGCGAGCAGGATCAGAACAGTCTTACGGCAGGCACCTATCACCTCAGGGTGACAGACATAAACGGATGCGTTGCTGAAACTGAAATTATCCTTACTGAGGCTCCTGCCATTGTGACTGAGCTTACTCCCACTCACATCACCTGCCAGGTATCGGGTTTCAACAACGGCTCAATAGACCTTGAAGTCACAGGAGGAATTGCACCGTACACATATTTGTGGTCGAATGGTGAGGTAACTCCGGATATTTCAGGGTTGACCCAGGGAGGATACAAGGTCATTGTAACAGATGCCAATGGTTGTCAGAAATCAGACAGCATAACGATAGAAGATCCGCCGCCGCTTTCATTTGAGCCTGTTGTATCAGATTATAACGGATTCAACATCACCTGTAACGGGCTATCCGACGGTTACATACATATCAATCCCACCAGCGGAACACCTCCATATGTATATTCCTGGGTGGGACCTGATGGATTCACATCGACAAACAGCAGCATTTCAGACCTGAAGGCAGGTCGATACATTCTTAACATCATCGACAGCAAGATGTGCAGCGTGACCGATACAATTGATCTTGAAGAACCGGGAATAAGGGGAATCACGGTTATAACTTCGGAGAGCGCCGCCGGAGGGTATAATATAGATTGTGCAGGAGGAAAGACAGGGTCAATATCGGTGGAAGCCGTCAATAATGCAGGAAGCGTGGATTATCTGTGGTCGGATGGCGAGGTTGGAAGGAACCGCAGCGGTCTTATGGCAGGTTATTACAAAGTTATAACGGTCGATTCGAACGGCTGTACGGCCGATACGACCATTCTGCTCACCGAACCCGACTCAATTTTAATATCATTTGCCGTCACCCAGCCGCAATGCACCGATATGCCTGATGGCCAGATACAAACCACTGTAACCGGGGGCACCGGTTCTGGCTACACCTACCTGTGGTCGGACAACTCCACAACTCCCGATATAAATACTGCTGTAAGCGGAGCGTACACTGTAACAGTGACGGATGCGAACGGGTGCAGTGCAACCAGTTCAGTAACGATCAGACCCGTGAATGATCTGTGCCTAGAACTTCCTAATGCAATCTCACCGAACGGTGATAACATAAATGATATCTGGAATATAGGTCTCAGGGAGCTCTATCCCGGGATGGAGGTCACCATATTCAACAGGTGGGGAGAGACAGTCTGGAAGTCGGGCAGGGGATATCCGGTTCCATGGGATGGAAGGAGCAACGGCAACATACTGCCTATGGATTCCTATCACTACATAATTGATCTGAATAACGGAAGAAAACCAATTATTGGCAACATAACGATTGTGAAATAATTAACAGAAACAGGATTGAGGAAACTGGTTTTAATATCGGCACTTATATTCTGCGCTGCGGTCGCATCCGGACAGCAGCTGCCTCTTTACAGCCAGTACCTTTACAATAAGTTCCTGATAAACCCCGCCGTTGCAGGCAGTGATGGTTATACGAGCTTCAATCTAACGGCAAGGGAGCAGTGGATAGGTTATAGCGGTGCGCCGAGGACATTTTCATTCAGCGGTCAGGGAAGACTGCTGAAAAAAAGTTATAATCTTAGAAGTACTTCCAGGGGAAATGTCTACAGGCCCAAGACAGACGGTAAGGTTGGTGTGGGAGGCTATGTTTTCAGCGACAAGAACGGTATTGTTCAGCGTACAGGTTTCCAGGCGTCTTACTCATACCATATGTGGGTAAGAAGCAATACTCAGCTTTCGATGGGTCTTGCAGTAACAGGTTATCATTTCAAGATAAATGAAAGGGAAATCGTCTTTGAGGATCCAAGCGATCCCTGGTTGAACAATGAGCTTCGGAGAGGAGTATTTGTTACAGATGCCGATTTCGGGATATATGTTCTTAATCCCAGGTACAATGCGGGATTTTCAACCCAGCAGATGTTTGGCGCGGCTGCCAAAATAGGTAATGCAGCCTACCGGAATTTCACTATGGACAGGCATTATTACCTTTTCGGCTCATATTACTTTGATGTTGCAAACAAAAGAGAACTGTCTCCTTCAGCTCTTGTGATGATGTCGGAACAGATGAAGCCCATGGCTGACATAGGGCTAACCTATATTTACGACCAGAGGGTATGGGCAGGTATTTCCTACAGGACAAGCAAGGCCGTCATAGCAAATTTCGGAGTGAACTATACAAATCTTCACATAGGCTATTCTTTCGACTTCACCCTTCAGGAGATACAGCGAATCACCTATGGTACTCATGAGCTTACGGTTGCCGTCAGGTTCGGGGACAGTGCCCGAAAGTACCGCTGGCTTGACCGTTATTAGCATCTTCAGTAAACCACGGTCAGGATTCCTGCCCCGGTCAGTCTGAGGTTCTTAGAAAATAGACCAGCGAACTGCTTCTTTCCTTGTTGAATAAAGATTTAATTGCAAATCCGGAACCCTTCACAATCCCCTTCATGAACGGCATCACCGATCGACGGTTCTTTTCACTAAGGGCTGAGATATAGAAAACATCGAGGGGAAGCGGAACTGTATTAATGATTACAAATCCTTCCTTTTCAGCAAAGATACTTAAGGTATCGGGATTAAAGTGCCAAAGATGCCTGGGCACATCCCATGCGGCCCAATCCTTCATGTAATGCATGGCATCGTGCGAGCTGCTGTTTGGCAGGGCTGCAATGCATATACCTCCCGGCTTCAAAAGTCTTTTTATTTCAAAAGCATAATCTGAGGGCTTGTGCAAATGTTCAAGGACATGCCATAACGTGATGCAGTCGAAGCTTGTTCCGGGCAGCCGGGAGATACCCGAAGGATCAAGGACATCAATTCCGGCATAGGATGATGCAAATTCCCTGGCTTTCGCGTTAGGCTCAATACCTGTGACTTTCCATCCTGCTTTCTTCATCTTTCCCGCGAACCAGCCGGTTCCGCATCCAATGTCGAGTATACTGCCACCTGTAATCCCTGTGCTTTTTTCAACAAGTCGTCTTTTCCTGCCAAGCATAATATTCCTTGCCCGGAGGTAGATCAGATTCACAAAGCCCCCTGCGTTGTCGTCGTGGGATATGTATCCGGATGAGTCATAATACCGGTATATTTCATCTTCACCGGGATAGTCATATGTAAATAAAAAACCGCACTGAGGGCATTTATACAGGTCGAATTCCTCCCTGCTCGCAAGGTAATCGGTGCAGGTCAGATACCGGGAGGGACCGGCAGAGGAGCATAGCGGACAGATTGAACCGGTTTTCATCCGTCACGATTTTTTCTTTCTGATAAATCCGGCAGCGAAATATCCTGCAACAAGGAGGATAAGGATTATCGAGCTTGCAAGCGATACCCTGTTGCCGTTAATGTAGGTTGCCGGTTCGAATACAAATTTCACCTGGTGGCTGCCTCCGGGAAGGACCATCGCTCTTAGTATGTAGTTTGCCCTGAAGTGACCGGTTTCGTTTCCGTCTACATAGCAAATCCATCCTGCGGGATAGTAAATATCCGAGAAGACAGCAAGTCTTTCTCCTCCAGCATCATACTTATACTCCAGTTCATTGGGCTGATATGACACCAGTTCTATCCGGTCACCTTCCGTTACTTCGTAATGAGTCGATTTTATGTATTCACTGAACCGGGTGTCTATAACTGCTTCACTTCCGGGATTGAATGTTTTCAATGCAGCAAGTTCCTCATTAGCATTTGCGGCCATCATTGGCTTTGTTACAAACCATGCATTTCCGAGGGCATTCGGATTAACAACAGGCGGTGACTGGGGATCGACGATAATATATTTTGTATTCAGCATGTTCAGGACTTTTGTGTTACTGAACACAGGGATCAGGTGGCCGGTCAGTTCTTCCACGGTCCTGACCTGTCCGGCATTCTGAAAAGCGGTCTGAAACATGCCAAGTTCACGGTTTATTGCCGTGTCTATCAGCTCCTGGTATCTTTTAAGCTTGGCTCCGTGATATCCTCCAATTGATTTGTGGAACCAGGAGGTGGGTGAGTTGTCGTTGAACACCGAAGTGGTAAGGTTAAGCACTCGTTTGTATGAGTGGTCCTTAAGTATTTCATTATCGGCAACCCCCGGAGTGAATGATTTCTGGATGACGGAAGGCCGTTCAAAACGGTCGGCCCCAAGATATCTTTTTCCTGCTCCCCAGAGATCGAAAAGTATCAGCGCTCCCAGAAGCAGTGTTGCATATTCCTTTTTGAGCTTGCCCAGGACAAAAGCGAAGAGTGTTCCGGCGCCAAGCAGGATGAACAGCAGGGACCGGAAACTGTCGGCTCTCAGCAATCCCTTGCGGTCATTTACAAGTGCATCTTTGAGCCAGTCGGGAAATTCTGTTTCCATTGGGTTCAGGAACGAACCTGCAATTCCTGGGAAGATCAGCACCAGAAGCACAATACCTCCTGTTATTCCGGCTGCCGTTTTAAGTCCCTTCAACAGGTTTTTTTTCGGCAGGAAACCGTTCATGTAGTTCCGCAGCGCCAGAAAACCGAGAAGCGGAATGCAGAACTGGGCCATAACAAGTGTCATGGAGACTGCCCTGAACTTGTTGTAACCGGGGAAGAAATCGATGAAGAGGTTGGTGAATGGCATGAAATTCTTACCCCACGACAGCATAACCGACAGCAGGGTGGCTGTCAGAAGCCACCATTTTTCCCTTCCTTTTACGATGACCAGTCCAAGCACGAACAGGAAGATCACTATTGCACCCATGTAATGGGGTCCATCGGTTCCGGGTTGTGTTCCCCAGTATTTCATCATCTGGTTTGTGTAATCGGCTGCGTTATTCTGCCTGAGAACCTTTACCGTTTCAGAATCCCTGTCAAATGGCCTTGATGAGCCTCCTTTGTAGTTGGGTATCAGCAGGTTCATGGTTTCGTCGACTCCGTAGCTCCAGTAAACGATATAGTCCCTGTCGAGTCCGGCCGACACATTCCTGTGTTCCGATTGCAGTTCCGACTTGCCCCTGATCGAATATTTGCCATACTCCCTCACGGTGCTGAGGCTGGCGAAATTGATGCCAACAGCCAGCACAACCGGCACAAGCATTATAAGCGATGTTTTAAGAAATTTTGGAAAGCTCTTTTCCTTCAGTGACCAGATGAATTCGGTTATGATGAATACAAGGATGATGATAGCGGCGTAATAGGTTATCTGGAAATGGTTTGCAGTAACTTCAAGGGTAAGAAAAAAAGCAGTGATCAGGGCTCCCCTGATTGCATCACGCCGGTAGGCATACCAGACTCCCCCTATCACCGGAGCCATGTATGCCAGTGCGATAGCCTGGGTGTTGTGTCCGGCTGCAAGTATCTGAAAGAAGAAGGAAGAAAAAGCAAAAGCAATTGCACCTGCAATTGCAAGCCACTGGTTAAGTCCTAACAGCAGCAGCAACAGGTAGAATCCAGCCATTGACAGAAAGAGAACCGAAACAGGCATTTTGAAAACTCTCAGCACTGTATCGGCATGTTTGAAGAGGTTGCCCGGGTACCGGGTGGATATCAGGTAGGCAGGCATCCCGCTGAATATGGAGTTTGTCCAGAGAGGTTCCCTGTTGAATTGTTCACGGTAATCCCTTATTTCCTTTGAGTTGATATTTGAGACCGTGGTGTCGTTGGCTTTAAGCACCTTCCCTTCGAGCACCGGATAGAAGTACACGAATGATATGAGAGTGAAAAGCACCAGTGCAATGACATGGGGCAGTGCCGGTTTGATCCTGTCTTTGATTTCCATAATCAATGGTATATCTGGCAAAATTATCTAATTAAGCTGTACTTTGGACTTACTCCTGACAGTATTCTAAGTTTCATCTTCCGCATCTTTAAGCGACCGGATGTTTTCCCCGAGTTTCCGGAGGTCGGACCATTTTCGTGCAAGTCCTTTTAAGGCCTGCAGCTCAGCCGGTTCGTAGAAATTGAAAAAATAAAGAATGAATGGAAATCCGGCAACGCACAGGGCTTTCAGCAGAAGGCGCGGCACAACGTTTATTTCATTTAGGACCAGTCCGGCGAATGACAAAATTGCTCCGGCTGCAAACATTATTATCACTTTCCTGTGTTCGTAGGGGATATAATACTCCTTCTGAGAAAAATGGTAGTTCAGCCGCCAGTATACAATCTGAGTCACCAGGGTTGCCACAGCGGTGCCAAAAATGTTCCAGAGGGGAATTAGCAGGATGTTGAGAACAATGTTGAGGACTGTCGAGATTACAACATTAATTCCAATCACCCTTGAATTTCTTTTGATCAGCAGACCATAGCTGGTTGTCTCCCTCATATTAACAAAGAACACCGAAAGGGAAAGTAATGGCACCACCATCCAGGCGCTCCAGAAACTGGTCGATTTGGTAATTACCTTAAGGATTTCATATGAAAAAAGTGAAACTGCAATAATGCCCAGCATCAGAACGAATGAGGAATACAGCATCGACTTTTTGTAAAAAACATGGTTATCGGTGGTGTTCATTTTTTTCAGGACCATTGGAGTAAGGGCCATCTTAATAGAATCGACTATCACAAGTTTCAGGACCGATGCTATTTTGTAGGCCATGGTATAAATAGCCACAAATTTCAGCAGGGCCATTGAGTTCAGTGCATACCGGTCGATAGCGGTCAGGACAGCTGAAGCAAAATTTGCCAGGAGCAGGGGATATCCGAAGCGGCTCATTGACCTGAACAGGTCAGCATTGAAATACGGTTTGCTGTTTTTTATGGAATAACCTGAGAGAAATACGATGAAGAGCAGGTTCCCGATCACCTGGGCGAGGTAGATCCCTGCTATTCCCATGCCCCTGGCTGTGATCAGGTAAATTGTCAGTCCGAGGACGGTGATCAGTTTAAGCAGGTTGGCAACCGAAAAGAGAACCGACCTGGCCTGTACTCTCATCAGGGTGTTTATGAGGTTGTTTATTGCCTGAAGTGCGGAGGATATTACCAGAAGTTTTATGGCATCCGACATCACATCCGTATCGAATATTGCCCTTGAGAGAGGTCCGCTTGCCGGGATCAGGAAGGTGCAAAAAAGAATGCTGATAAGTATCTGGAAAGAAAGGGACATGAAGAAAATCCCCTTCCGGTTTTGGGAAAAGTCCTTGTCCCAGTACCATCTCATCAGGCTCTGGGGGAGGCCGGAAGCCATAAGTGAGATCAGGATAAGGCCTGAAATATCAAGTACGGCTATTATCCCGAAATCATCCACAGAGAAATACCTCGGATCAGTATAGAGGGGGATCAGAAGAAAGCCCACAACCTTGACGGCTATGTTTCCCAGACCGTATACTATACTGTCCCTGAAGGATGTCTTAACGGCATTCGGCATTGTCAGTAAGCTCAGGACCCGACCGGCACCAGCCGGTCACGGCCGCGGATTGATTCAGCTAATTTTCCTGCTAAGATACCAAATACACTGAAAGATCAGTCCGCTCTATCATCAATGCTTTTTGTTATTTTTACCGTGAAACAGTTAAAGGAAATAACCATGTTCATCAAAGCTGGTGACCTGAAGCCGTCAGATTACAAGGGCATACCTGAAATGGCTGCCTGGAGGCTGCATTCCGACATATTCACGATTCTGGAACCTTTTCTTAAAGGCAAAAGTAAGGTTCTCGATTTCGGATGCGGGCAGGGAGCCTTTTCCCAGCGACTGGTCGACCGGGGTATGATGGTTGACGCGTGCGATATCGATGTCTCCCAGATAAAAGCTGAAGTTAACAGGAAAATTCAACTTGACCTGAACAGGGAGATCCCGTCCGGAACTTTTACCACGAAATACGATGTGATCCTGGCTGTCGAGATCATAGAGCATCTTCAGAATCCCTGGAAATACCTGCACGACTGCAGTAAACTTCTGGGGCCCGGCGGCTTCATTGTACTGACAACCCCTAACATCTCCAACTTCATTTCAAGGCTGAGGTTCTTTATGAAGGGCGCTTTGCTCGCTTTCGAAGTTGCCGACCTTAAGCACGGCCATATCACCCCGCTGTCGTTCGTGCAGATAGAAAACCTGTGCCGCAGCCTGTCGCTCGAAATTGTAAAGACCGGGCATGCCGGACCTGTTCCGCTTATCCATCTATATCAGGTTTCGAGGTTTACAATTCTGAGAAACACCATTCTGCCGCTGCTTTATCCCTTTATGTCGGGTCCGAAACGCGGACGTTCGCTGGTTTATATTCTGAAGAACAAGGAGTGATCAGCGGTATGTGCTGCCTGCCGCTATATTCCTGTAGAGTCCGGCGGCTGATTTCTCAAAGGCAGCCGGGGAGTATCTTTCCATTACATATTTCCGGATGACGTTTTTGTCGTAAGAAGCCATATTTTTGCTGACATTCCTGATGGCTTCAGCCAGCCGGGCAGGATTCTCCCTTTCGATAAGAAGTCCGTTTTCCGGAGTGATTATCTCTTCGGGTCCCCCGCACCGCGAAGCAATAACAGGAAGTCCGCAGGCCATGGCCTCAACCACAACAACTCCAAATGTCTCATCCCTGCTTGGCAGAACATATGCATCAAGCTTTGAGTAGAAATCCATTATTCCTTCAGGCTTTATTTCACCGTAGAAAATGCAAAGGTGTTCCACATCGAGTTCCCTGGCCAGGTTCCTGAATGTTTCAAGCAATGCTCCGTCGCCTCCGATGTGAACAGTAAGATCAATGTCTTTTATCATCGGAAGGGCTTTTATCAGAATATCAAGGCCTTTCCGGTAGTTGCCCATCCCGCCGAGAATTCCTATATTGAACCGTACTCCGTCATGTGATGTTTCAGGAATATAAAACCGGTCCATATTCACCACATTCGGAATTACATCCACCTGCCTGTTGCAATACTTAAGTATGTCATTTTTCAGAGCATTGCTGACGGCAACGACCCGATTGCAGTTTTTAAGGGTGTATCTTACGCAGTATCTGTGAACAGGGCTTCTGAAGTATTTATGCACCCAGGTATGTTCAGTTACGACACAGGGTATTCCTTCCTTTTTTCCGGTTATGGTGCCGAGAAAACCTGCAGGATAGGAGAGGTGGCTGTGAATTACATCGATCGTTTGTCTCGAAAGAATCTCCTTCTGGATGAACCGCCGGGTGTCCCGGAAATATTTCAGCTGGTTGATAACCGGGAATGACCTGCCGGTAGTGATTTCATAAACTGTCACCCCTTCTTCTACCTTTTTTGTGAATGAATAATGTGAGAACGGGGCCATCCTGGAATAATCGACCTTGAAAAACACCACAAAAACTTCATGGACGGTGCCAAGTGCCATCGCCTGATCCTTAATGAAAAGGCCCCTCCACTTGATTTTATCTTCGGGCCAGGAGTGTGTGAGAAGAAGGATCTTCATCTTTTCGAATATATTCCAAGCAGGTTATCTTTGAAAACATTGGTATTCAGCTCACTTGTGACTGCATTGTAGCCGTTTTCGCCCAGTTCCTTCCTGAGTACCGGGTCAGATGAAAGCTTTATTATTGCAGCTTTCATCTGCTGATTGCCTGAATAGGCAATTCCGCAATTGTACTTTTCAACCAGCTGCTTCTGGGGCTTGCAGTCGGAAACGATCAGTGGTTTCCTTCCCAGCATGTAGTCATATATCTTGTTGGCCACCCCCGATTCATGCTGCGGATTCCTGTGAAACGGAGCGATACAGATATCTGAAATATCGAGGTAAACCATCAGTTCCGAAAGGTCGATCCATGGAATGTAAAACACAATGTTGTGGAGATTTTCAGAGTTTATGATCTCAAAGAACCTCTGCCGGTCGGCCTTATCCACGGGACCTATTACAAGGAGTCTCGAGGGATGGTTTTCACCTGCAAGCTCCTCAAAGACTTTAAGGACATCGAAGATTCCGCGTCGTTCAGCCACCACGCCGAAGTAGAGCACCACCGGCCTGCTGCTGTCG
Organism: uncultured Rikenellaceae bacterium; assembly: GCA_964429295.1. Lineage (GTDB taxonomy): Bacteria > Bacteroidota > Bacteroidia > Bacteroidales > VadinHA17 > LD21. The sequence goes on along the minus strand of CAYSBL010000014.1, from coordinate 18,778 downwards.
GGGCTAATCGCCGTTGTTGCTATGGAGGCGGAGGGTGTTTTCAACAGATCGGGCACGTTGGGGAAGACGGTGAATCTTTCCTTTTTGAGTGCGGGGTACCTGGTGGTAAGCAGATCCCTGAAATCCTCACTGAGGACTACAATTTTCGAAGCATAGCCGAGATATTCCCCTTCCTTGCGGCGCCATGCAAGAGGTCTGGCTATCATGTTCCTCAAGAAACCTTTTGTCCAGTTGTAGGATGTGACGGCAAACGGATAGTTCTCATGAAGATCAAGTACAAGGGGGATGCTGAGGCCGGTTTTCTTTATGCCATTTGCAGCTGCCCGCGACATGTACAGATCGTGAACATGCAGAATGTCAATACTGTTTTCGGTGATGAAACTTCTGATCCTCCTGCTCCACATCCATTCATAGACCGGTATGGTGTTCAGCAGGAAGAAAAGGGTATTTTTCAATTTTTTGCTGATCCGTATCCTGTTTATGCTATAGTCACCCGTGGTCAGGTATTTCTTACTGTCAAATCCGTAGCAAAGAACAAAGACCTTATGCCCGGCTTCCTTCAGGATATCTATCTCCTTCAGTACACGCTTATCATCATTAAGGTCATTATCAACTGCAACACCGATTCTCATTTTTCAAGAAGTTCTGCAACACTCTTTACGATGTTTTTTCTCGAGTACGACTCAGGAGGAGGCATGACGACAGGATGACTGTTATGAGCAAGTTCTTCGATATAGCCGGCGATCCCTGCTGAGTCGTAGTGATCAAAGGTTCTGCCGTGGCCGGTTTCAGCCAGAATTCTGGCCGCATCACCGTCGGTGGGGGCAAGGCATATCACTGGTCTGCCGGCAGCCAGATACTCAAATATTTTCCCCGTAATAATGCTGCGTGAGCTTTCATGATCGGGTATTATCAGAAGCAGGGCGCTGGATCTGAGCATGTTAAGCAGTGCAGTCTGGTGGCTTGAGAAGGGAGTAAAGTCTACACTGGCTTCTCCTGCACCTCTGGCTAAAGCATCCCTGATATCCGGTGGCACCGGGCCAGTGAAGCTTAGCCTGTATCGAATACCTTTTCCGGCAACTAATTTAAGTGCATCAAGGAACCCGTCAACGGGCTGGACACCGGAAAGTGAACCAATGTAGGATATTGTGAAAACCTCCGGAGTTTCAGCCTCAATGCCTTTGAAATCATCCTCATCGAATCCGTTTGATATCACATGGATCTTTTCTTCTATTCCTTCAGCTTTTGATCCAAGCAGCTTTTTCAGTGATATTCCTACAGTTGTAATCAGGTCAGCCGATTGAAGTACTTTTTTCTCCCAGCCACGGTCGATCATCTTTGAAAGCGGGGTCGGGTAGAATTTTTTATAATAATAAATATCGGTCCAGGGGTCGCGCAGGTCGGCAATCCATCTTATCGCCGGGTATTTCTTCCTGAGCCTGTATCCGATGAGCTGGGTAGAATGGGGCGGGCTGGTTGTTATTATCCTTTCGATCTTCTGTGATTCGATTATTTCGCATGCCTTTCTGAAGGCATATCTGTTCCAGCCTCTTCTGGGGTCGGGGATGAAGATATTTCCCCTGATGAAGCGCGATATTCTGCCCTTGAATGAATTGTCGGTATTCATGGCAAATCCTGCCGAGGGAACTTTCGACTTGTCGCTGGTCAGCAGTCTGAACCAGTCGGTCGCTCTTGTTTTATGGACCTCGACAGGAGGGATATCCCCTATAAGGGAGTTGTCGGTTGCAGGGTAAGTTGCATATACAGGATCAACTGTCAGGATAACCGGTTCCCAGCCGCATTCGGGAAGGTGTTTCGAGAATTTGAGCCATCTCTGAACGCCTATACCGCCCGATGGAGGCCAGTTGTAGGTTATCACCAGGACTCTTTTCATTTCATATTTTTCTCAGTATGCTAACTATGCTGACCTTTTCCTTTATGATATCCCGGAGAGCTTCAATTTTAACCCGCTCCTGTTCCATAGAGTCGCGGTACCTGATTGTTACTGATCCGTCGTCGATTGTCTGGTGGTCGATTGTGATGCAGTATGGTGTTCCTATAGCATCCTGCCGGCGGTATCTTCTTCCGATTGAATCCTTGTCATCGTACTGGCAGTTGAATTCAAACCGGAGATCATGAACGATCTTTTCGGCAATTTCGGGTAGTCCGTCTTTCTTTACAAGCGGCATCACTGCAAGCTTGACCGGAGCAAGGCAGGCCGGGAGTCTCAATACTACGCGGGTATCTGAAGAACCGTCTTCTTTTCTGAGTTCCTCTTCAGCGTATGAGGCGGAAAGAACCTGAAGGAACATCCTGTCGACGCCGATTGATGTCTCTATCACGTAGGGAACGTACGATTCACCTTTCTCAGGGTCGAAGTACTGGATTTTTTTGCCGCTGTATTTCTGATGCTGGCTCAGGTCATAATCGGTTCTGGAATGGATACCTTCAACCTCCTTGAATCCGAAGGGGAATCTGAACTCGATATCCGTGGCCGCATTCGCGTAGTGTGCAAGCTTTGTATGATCGTGGAACCGGTAATTGGCGGCGCCGAATCCAAGAGCCTGATGCCAGAGCATCCTGGCTTCCTTCCATCTTGCAAACCATTCCAGTTCTGTTCCGGGCTGGACGAAATACTGCATTTCCATCTGCTCGAATTCCCTCATTCTGAAGATGAATTGCCTGGCAACGATCTCATTGCGGAAAGCCTTTCCGATCTGGGCTATACCGAACGGTATTTTCATCCTTCCTGTTTTCTGGACGTTCAGGAAGTTGACGAAGATACCCTGAGCTGTTTCAGGTCTGAGGTATATTTTGCTTGCTCCCTCGAGGGTCGAACCCATTTCAGTCGAGAACATCAGGTTGAACTGTCTTACTTCGGTCCAGTTCCTGCTGCCCGAAATAGGACAGACTATTTCATTATCGATGATGATCTGTCTCAGTTCGGCAAGATCGGTGTCGTTCATTGCCCTGGAGAACCTTGCATTCAGTACGTCGATCTTCGTCTGGTTTGCAATTACCCTCTGATTGGTTTCCCTGAATTTTTTCTCATCGAAAGCTTCACCGAATTTTTCCCTGGCCTTTTCAACCTCCTTTGTTATCTTATCTTCAATTTTCGCCAGATGTTCTTCAATAAGTACGTCGGCCCTGTATCTTTTTTTGGAATCCCTGTTGTCGATAAGCGGGTCGTTGAAGGCGTCGACATGCCCGGATGCTTTCCATATGGTAGGGTGCATAAAAATAGCCGAATCCAGGCCTGCTATGTTATCATTCAGAAGCACCATGCTGTCCCACCAGTATTTCTTTATGTTGTTCTTCAGCTCGACGCCGTATTGTCCATAATCGTAAACAGCGCTTAATCCGTCATAGATCTCACTTGAGGGGAAAACATAGCCGTATTCCTTGCTGTGGGCTACCAGTTTCTTGAAAACATCATCCTGAGCCATAAGTCGTTTAGTTTTTTGGTGAGCAAAAGTAAATTAAAAAGTTCGGTTTAGCAATCATGTTTTGTTTTGAAACTCCTTATATCATGACGTACCTGAACCGGCAGGCCCAACGGTTAGCATTAATTTGTATCTTTAGCGGTCAAAATTTATGATTGGTGCAATGAGAAAGCGGACTGATTTTCTGGTTATCGGGTCGGGAATAGCGGGGCTGACCTTCGCACTAAAGGCAGCTCATTACGGAAAAGTTGCAATTGTTACAAAATCAGTACTCGACGATTCGAATACAAAATATGCCCAGGGTGGTATAGCGGCGGTTTTCAGGGAGCCCGACAATTTTGAAAAGCATGTCAGGGATACCCTGATAGCCGGAGACGGGATATGCAACGAGGAAGTGGTGAGGATGGTCGTTCAGGAGGCGCCTTCGAGGATCCAGGATCTGATTGACATAGGCGTTCCTTTCGACAAGAAGAAAGATGGCACCTATGACCTTGCAAAGGAGGGCGGACACACCGAGCACAGGATACTTCATGCCAAGGACAGGACGGGCGAAGTCATAGAAAACACACTGATAACCAAGGTTAAGAGTCATCCCAATATTGAGATTTTCGAGCATCATTTTGCAATTGAGATACTGACTCAGCACCATCTGGGGATAGAGGTTAAGAGAGGTTTCCCCGATATTAAATGTTTTGGGGCTTATGTTGCCGATCTTGCTGAGAAGAAGGTTCATACCTTTCTGGCAAAAATCACAGTTATGGCCACGGGGGGGCTGGGAAATGCTTATCAGACAACTACAAATCCCGAGGTTGCGACAGGTGACGGTGTTGCAATGGTATACAGGGCCAAGGGTACAATTGAGAATATGGAATTCATTCAGTTCCACCCGACTTCACTTTATGATCCCGAAAACAGGCCGTCGTTCCTTATAACTGAGGCTCTCAGGGGATACGGAGCCATTCTGAGGAACATGGCAGGGGAGCAGTTCATGAAAAGGTACGACAGCCGTGGTTCGCTTGCTCCCAGGGATATCGTTGCCAGGGCTATTGACAATGAACTGAAGATCTGGGGAGAGGATCATGTATGGCTCGACTGCACTCATCTCGATCCTGCCGGGCTGAAGGATCATTTTCCAAATGTCTATGAACACTGTCTTACAAGGGGTATTGACATCACCAGGGATAAGATCCCCGTTGTGCCGTGCGTGCATTATTCCTGTGGCGGGATAAAGGTTGACATCAACGGGCAGAGCAATATCGACCGGCTTTATGCACTCGGAGAAGTGTCATCCACGGGACTTCACGGAGCAAATCGCCTGGCCTCAAATTCGCTTGTGGAAGCTGTGGTTTATTCCCACAGGGCTGTTATGCACTCAGCAGCGCGGCTGAATGAGCCTGACTTTGAAGAGAATGTACCTGACTGGGACTACAAGGGGACAACACACCTCGAGGAGATGGTGCTCATTACACAAAGCCTGAAGGAACTCCAGTCGATAATGAGCAATTATGTCGGAATAGTAAGGTCCGACCTTCGCCTTGAGAGGGCGATGGTCAGGCTCGAGATACTATACAGGGAAACGGAAAGCCTTTACAAGCGGTCGCTGATCTCCAAGGAGATTTGTGAACTCCGTAACCTTATCAATGTCGGATACCTGATAATAAAGATGGCTATGAACAGGAAAGAGAGCATAGGACTTCATTATTCGATCGATTATCCCAAGAGAACAACTTCCTATAAATAAAACAAGTTCATAATGAACCATCTTGAATCATCATTCACTGGCAGAAATGCCGCATGGAGATATATAGTGATGTTTGCTGCCATACTTCTGGCCACAAATACAATAGGTGCATTGCCCCTGCTGGTTGGATATGCTTCAAAAGTTGCCGATGATCCGGATATGATTGGCAGGATCGCCGAAGATCCGGCGAACATCGGGGTTCTCGGATTTGAACCTAATACTGGTCTTCTCCTGAATCTGTTTCCTTTCATCATCGGTATTCTGGCTTTCCTGCTCCTTATTAAACCACTTAATCAGAGGACCTTTGGTGTTACCATAAACGGCGGCCGCAGGTTCAGGTGGGACAGGCTGATGATTTCCGCATTGGTATGGCTGATCCTCTCGGCGATCTATCTGTTTGTTTACATGAAAGCCGATCCCTCCAATTTCAGGCTTAACAACACTTCCGGAACGCTGGTGCCGCTGATACTGATCTGTCTGGCCCTGATTCCTTTCCAGGCCGCCTTCGAGGAGATACTGTTCCGCGGTTATCTGATGCAGGGCTTTGCCGTCCTTTCCCGCAACAGATGGCTTCCTGTAATGATGACATCAATATTGTTCGGACTGATGCACTCCTTTAATCCGGAGGTCGACGAATTCGGGTTTCTTGTTATGATGCCTCAGTATATTACCTTCGGGCTGATCTTCGGTGTGGTTACAATTCTTGACGATGGCATTGAGGCAGCAATAGGAGCCCATGCGGCCAACAACATTTTCCTGTGCATCATGGTCACCCATGAGTCGTCAGCCCTGCAGACCGACGCTATGTATGAGCAGCTAAAGATCTATCCCATGACCGAATTCGCAGGGCTGCTTGTTACAGGTCTGGTGTTTATTATTATTATGAAGATGATCCTGAAGTGGGAATCATGGTCACTGCTCACGGCACGTGTAGAACCGCCGGTCGGGGGCGATCAGACTCCGTATACGGATGTCCTGTCATCGGTACGGTAGTTGCCCCACCTGACAGCTATCTCATTAATAATTTCCCTTATCTGATCGGGTTCAGTGGAGGTGAGAAGTTTCAGCCTTGTTTCCCTGAAATGCGGGAGTCCCTTGAAATAATTCGAGAGATGTCTTCTCATTTCAAAAATTGCTCTTTTCCCTTCCTTGAACTCTATTGATTTATTGAGATGAAGCAGTGCGAGCGTTGCCTTTTCAGAAACCGTGGGTTCCGGCAGGAGTTCGCCTGATCCGAGGTAATGCCTTACATCCCTGAAGATCCAGGGCCGCCCAACCGTGGCCCTTCCGATCATAATCCCGTCGACTCCGTACCTGCTGAACATTTCCCGGGCTTTTTCAGGGCTGTCGATATCCCCGTTACCGATTATGGGAATTCTCATCCTGGGATTGTTTTTAACCTCGCCGATAAGAGTCCAGTCTGCCGTACCTTTGTAAAGCTGGGCCCTTGTCCTTCCGTGAATGGTCAGTGCGCTGATTCCTGCATCCTGAAGTCTTTCGGCCACATCAACTATGTTTTTACCCTGTTCATCCCACCCCAGGCGGGTTTTTACGGTTACAGGAAGCTTAACTGCCTTTACAATGGCTTCGGTCATCGAGATCATAAGGGGAATGTTGCGAAGCATTCCGGCGCCCGCGCCCCTGTTGGCAATTTTTTTCACGGGGCATCCGAAATTGATGTCGATCAGCTCGGGTGCGGCTGTCTCGGCAATAAGAGCAGCCTCCACCATAGCTTCGGTAAGATGTCCGTAAAGCTGGATGCCTATTGGCCGCTCGAAATCGTAGATATCGAGTTTTCTGACGCTTTTTTCCCCATCCCTTATCAGTCCGTCGGATGAAATGAATTCAGTATACATTAAATCAGCACCGTTCAGCTTGCATAAATACCTGAATGATGGATCAGTGATATCCTCCATTGGAGCCAGGAACAAAGGATATTCTCCGAGCTGTATATTACCTATAGTCAAGAAGGTCTTTATTGGGGCCAGATTGAGCTTTGAGCCTCGGCAGGCGATCCTGCCTTGTTCAGTTCACTCTTTCTGTAGAAATAGACTATGCCGTAATTCTCGCTTGCCGGCATTCTTTTCTCTTCAGGAAGTGTACTGTGGGTATTTTCGATCTCATTCCAGATCTGCAGGATCAGGTCGTCGGCTTCCTTTCTCAGTTCATAGTTCTTTTCAGTATAATCGAGGGTCCTTTTTGCCAGGGTTTTCTGGAAATTATATGCTTCCAGGAAATTCTGGTATCTCACCTTCACCACAGCTATTGTGGGATTTGTAATCGGTGTTCCGCCTTTCCTGATCCGGAATTCCTCTCCTTCGATTATCCTTTTTGCCCAGCTGATAAGCTCGTTTTCGGTGTTCAGCGAGGGCACGGTAGATTCATTTGTTGCCAGACCGTAGAATGCCCTGGTTTCAGCCGGCAGGTCGCCCCTGAAAATCGCCATGTTCATAACTCTTATAAAATGAGTGAGATAAAGCCTTGCTTTTCTGACAGTCTCGGCGTAATCCTTGCTTTTGTTGTTCTGGGATGCATAGGACTGGCGTTGCAGCATTATCATGTTCTCAAACTGGGGCAGAAATCTCTGCAGTCTGACGATCAGTTTTGGAGAAAAGGCCATCTGGTTCGGCGGAACCTCCCGTCCTTTCTCGAGTGCGATTCTCATCGCCCTGATTCGTGCGGCATCAGTGTTCGGCAATCTACGGTAAGGCATAAGATCAGGTTGGTGTTAACAAAGTGTTGATAACTTTACTGCGAATATAATAACGTTTTGTTAATATCCAATAGTATTCGCAAAGCAAAATATTTGTTGACAATGTGTTCTGCTTACGGAATGTAAGATCTGCCTGTTGATAATTTAATCTGCCCTGATTTTAAGTATCTTAAAAAAGGGATTTTCCCGCTTATGATGTTAACTTAGCTGAATTGTAAAATCAGTAAAAATTCAGATATGTTCAAAAAAGAAGTTTATACCAGCAGGCGGGCCGGGCTTCATGACATTATGAAAACGGGTCTCGCACTTTTCATCGGCAATGTGGATTCACCGATGAATTATCCGGCCAACCAGTATCATTTCAGGCAGGATAGTGATTTTCTCTATTATTTCGGTCTCGATCTGCCCGGGTTTGCCGGACTGATGGATTTTGATACCGGAAAGGACTGGATCTTCGGGAATGATATCGACATTGACGATATCGTCTGGATGGGACCCCAGCCGACCGTGAAGGATCTGGCACTGGGATGCGGAGTGGTTAACACTGCTCCCCTGGCGAAGCTTGAAAGCGTGATCGGGGATGCTCTTTCAAAAAAGCGCAGGGTTCATTTCCTGCCTCCCTGCAGGGGTGAGAACAAAATGACACTTGGATCTCTTCTCAGGGAGAATCCGTGCCAGATGAAAACACTGGCTTCGGTCGATCTGATAAAGGCTGTTGTTTCGATGCGGTCGGTAAAGGAGCAGGTCGAGATTGACGAGATTGAGAAAGCAGTTGCCATTGCTTACGAGATGCATACCACCGCGATGAAGATGTGCAGACCCGGAGTGAAGGAGCAGGAGATATTCGGCACCCTGGAAGGTATTGCCCTGTCGCACGGAGGTGGGCCTGCATTCCCTATAATACTGAGCATCAACGGACAGACACTTCATAACCATAATCACGACAACATTCTGGTCAAAGGACGGATGATGGTAACTGATGCCGGGGCCGAATCAAAAATGCATTACAGTTCCGATATCACCCGCACCACGCCGGTTGGGGGGAAATTCAACCGAAAACAGAAGGAGATATATGAAATAGTACTTAAGGCAAACACGGAATCGATAAGGGCTGCAAAGCCGGGTATTTCCAACCGCGATCTTCACCTTAATGCATGCACCATCATTGCCTCCTCACTGAAGGAACTCGGACTGATGAAAGGCGACCCCGCCGAAGCTGTTGAAAGGGGAGCCCATGCGCTTTTCATGCCTCACGGGCTGGGACACATGATGGGACTAGATGTTCATGACATGGAGGGACTTGGAGAGAATTATGTCGGTTACAGTGACGAGGTGAAGAGAAGCACTCAATTCGGTCTGGGCTTCCTAAGATTTGCTCTTCCCTACAAGCCGGGTCACGTTTTCACCGTTGAACCGGGTATTTACTTCATTCCCGAGCTGATAAGCAAATGGGAAGCAGAAGGAAAATTCAAGGATTTCATAAATTTCAGGAAGCTTGCTGACTGGATGGATATCGGGGGAATAAGGATCGAGGACGATGTACTAATAACCGAAAAGGGACACAAGGTTCTTGGCAAGCCAATCCCCAAAACGGTTGCTGAAATAGAAGCACTGTGCTCCTGAGAACATAACATGGGGAATTTTCCTTCCCGTGGACGGAAGGATAAATTATCGGATCCGATCAATAGGCTTTGTAGTATTCCCTGTTGAGGCGTGCTATGTTCACAAGTTTGATCTGTTTCGGGCATTCGGCTTCGCAGGCTCCGGTGTTCGAGCAGTTTCCGAATCCGAGCTCATCCATCATCTCAACCATTGCTCTGACTCTTTCTCTGGCCTCCACCCTTCCCTGGGGCAGGAGTGCATATTGCGAGATCCGGGCTGAAACGAAAAGCATGGCTGAGGCATTCTTGCATGCTGCCACACATGCTCCGCAACCAATGCAGACGGCTGAATCGAATGCCTCCTCAGAGTTCTTCTTCTGAACAAGAATGGAATTGGCTTCGGGTGCTGCACCGGTATTCACTGAAATAAAGCCTCCGGCTATCTGTATTTTATCCATGGCGCTCCGGTCCACAATAAGATCCCTGATGACCGGGAATGGTAAGGCTCTCCAGGGTTCAACGGTTATTGTATCGCCGTCGCTGAAATGCCTCATCGACAGCAGGCAGGTTGTCACAGCGGGAACAGGACCGTGGGGATGTCCGTTTATGTACATTCCGCATGATCCGCAAATGCCTTCCCGGCAGTCATGTTCGAAAGCCACCGGATCTTCACCCGATTCCACAAGCTTTTTATTAAGGGCATCGAGCATCTCCAGGAACGACATCTCAGGCGAAACATCAGCCATTTTGTAGGTGACAAACTTCCCCTTTGATTTAGCATCCTTCTGCCTCCATATCTTAAGTGTCAGTTTCATACTGTTTGATGATTAGTATTTAATAATGTCTTGCGGTCATGCGGTCTCCTTTTACACCCTTACGCCTTTATGCCTTTATTTATAGCTTCTTACCTTCATTTCCACCTCCTCGAACTTAAGCTCTTCCCTGTGAAGAATATGAGGTTTGTCCTCTCCTGCATATTCCCATGCAGCCACCCATGTGTATTCTTCATCATTTCTCAGGGCCTCGCCGTCGGCAGTCTGGAATTCCTCCCTGAAATGTGCCCCGCACGATTCCTTCCTGTTAAGCGCATCAGTGATCAGCAGGTCGGCGAGTTCAAGGAAATCTGCAATTCTGGATGCCTTCTCAAGCTCCTGGTTAAGGTCTTTGACCGAGCCTGGTACCCTGAGATCCTTCCAGAACTCTTCCCTGAGTTCCTTAACAAGGTTAAGTGCATTCAGCAGGCCTTTTTCATTCCTTGACATCCCGCAATGGTCCCACATGATATGACCCAGCCGTTTGTGAAATGTGGTGGCGGTTTGTTTTCCTCCAATGGAGATTAGTCTCTCAAGCCTCTCACCAACAGATTTTTCGGCTTCTTCAAATTCCTGACCATCGGCAGGGATCCGTGGGACTCTTATCTGGTCGGACAGGTAGTTGTTGATGGTTACCGGCAGGATAAAATAACCGTCGGCTGCTATCTGCATCAGCGAGCTTGCACCGAGTCGGTTTGCTCCGTGGTCTGAAAAGTTGGCCTCTCCAATGGCATAGAGTCCGGGGATGGTTGTCATAAGCTCATAATCGACCCAAAGGCCTCCCATTGTATAATGTCCGGCGGGATAGATCCTCATTGGTTCCGTATAGGGATCGGTTCCTGTAATTGTCCTGTACATCTCGAACAGGTTTCCATATTTTCCTTCGATGGCCTTCTTGCCCTGTTTGCCGATGGAGTCCCTGAAATCGAGGTAAACGGCGAGTCCTGTCGGCCCTACCCCGTAGCCTGCATCGCATCTTTCCTTGGCTGCCCTTGATGCAATATCCCTTGGCACCAGGTTCCCGAAGGCAGGGTATCTTCTTTCGAGATAATAGTCCCGTTCATTATCAGGAATTTCATTCGGAGGCCGCTTGTCTCCTTTTGCAAGCGGAACCCAGATCCTGCCGTCATTTCTCAGCGACTCCGACATAAGTGTCAGCTTGGCCTGGAATTCATTCATCTGAGGTATCGAAGTGGGATGGATCTGGACGAAGCTGGGATTTGCGAAGAATGCTCCCTTTTTATAAGCCTTCCATGCGGCTGTGGCGTTCGAGTTCACTGCCAGCGTTGACAGATAGAAAATGGTTCCGTAGCCGCCGGTTGCGAGAACCACAGCATGTGCCGAATGTCTTTCCAGTTCACCGGTTATCAGGTTTCGCGCGATTATACCGCGGGCTCTTCCGTCGATCACCACCAGGTCGAGCATTTCTCTCCGGGGGTACATGGTAACCGTTCCGTTCCTGATCTGCCGGTTGAGGGAAGCATAGGAAGCCAGAAGGCATTGCTGGCCTGTCTGCCCTTTGGCGTAGAAGGTCCTTGAGACCTGAACTCCCCCGAACGATCGGGTATTGAGAGTGCCTCCGTAATCGCGGGCAAATGGTACGCCCAGCGCCGTAAAATGGTCGATCACCTGGTTGCTGACTTCGGCGGCCCTGTAGACATTGGCTTCGCGCGACCTGTAGTCTCCCCCCTTTATCATATCCAGGAAGAGCCGGTAAACGCTGTCTCCGTCGTTCTGGTAATTCTTGGCCGCATTGACTCCTCCCTGGGAAGCCACTGCATGTGCTCTTCTCGGAGAATCGTGATAACTGAAGGTTTTAACATTGTATCCCAGTTCTCCAAGCGCAGAAGATGCTGCTGCTCCCGCGACACCAGTGCCGACAACAATTATGTCTATTTTTCTCTTGTTGGCGGGATTGACCAGTTTCACCGAAGCCTTGTATTTTGTCCATTTCAGGGCGAGCGGGCCATCGGGGATCTTAGCGTTGAGTTTTTCCATGTTCTTGGGTTTTTCTATCTGAACTGCCATATTGTTATTGAAATAACAGCAAAGCCGGCAGGGATGATAACAGCATATATCCAGGCGAAAGCCTTAACAACGGGGGTCCATAGCCTGTGATTGAGTCCCAGAGTCTGAAATGCCGATACGATTGCATGATAAAGGTGCAATCCGAGAAGAATGAAGCATAACAGATAAATGTAGTTGTAGGCTGGTATTTTGAAGAGGCCGTACGCCACCGAATAGAAATCTTCGGGATTTCCCCTTACAAGTCCCAGCCGGATAAAGTAGAAATTGAAGAAGTGAATGACAAGGAATGTAAACACGGCAGCTCCGGTCCAGATCATGAATTTTGAAAAGAAGGATGTCTTTGTCTTAATGCTTATGGCATAACCTGCCGGCCTTGCCCTCCAGTTCTGGATCTGGATGTAAATGCCATAGCTTACATGGATAATGATGGCAGCAATCAGTACGATTTCTATAATTTTAATCAGCGGAAAGGTTGCCATGAAATGGGCTGCCTCGTTGAAAGGCTGCGGATCACTTTTCAGAAGCATAAAGTTAATGACTAGATGAACGGGCAGGAACACAATAAGGAACAGACCTGCCAGTGCCATCACAAATTTTTTGGAAACGGAGGAGAACAATACTTTATCCATGATCCGTGAGTTTTTGGTATTTCAGACCGGAACAATTTTTATAAAATTAAAATTAATTAACCATATTATCAATTCCCCGGATTAAGTATATTTAGACAGGGGTTGCTTGTTGCTGGTGTTGGCACAGGGCGCAGGGCGCAGGGCTTTACTGCCGACTGCATTCTGTCAACTGCCAACCAGGTTGCCAGCTGCCAACTTGAATAGATATAATAATAAATTTTATCATGAATTATTACATCCACTACAACGGCGGTAAGGTATATTACTACGATAAAGGCGAGGGAGAACCGGTCATTCTGCTTCACGGATATCTCGAGACCTCCGATATCTGGGCTGGTTTTGCCGATAAGATGGCAAAGAAATTTCGTGTGATATCGGTCGATCTTCCGGGCCATGGTCTTTCAAAGGTATACAGCGAGAGCCATAGCATGGAGTTCATGGCCGGAGCCCTGAAGAGTCTTATGGAGAACCTTCATCTCCCGAAGGCATTCATCACGGGTCATTCCCTTGGAGGTTATGTAGCGCTTGCTTTTCTTGAACTCTATCCGGGACTGCTCTCGGGCTATTGCCTTTTCCATTCCCATCCTTTTGCAGACAGACCGGAAGCAATTGCCAAAAGGGAGAGGGAGATAAAAGTGGTCCGCGCCGCGAAAAAATACCTGCTTTATCCCGACAATATTTCGCAGATGTATGCCACCCGGAACCTCGGTAAGTTCAGTGCCGAACTCCAGAGATCGAAGGACATTGCTGCTACAATAAGGGATGAGGGGATAATTGCGGTTCTCAACGGTATGATGAACAGGCCATCGAGGCTGAAGGTGATGGAGGAAGGAAAGTTGCCCTGTCTCTGGATTCTTGGACGCCTGGATAATTACATTTCCTGCAATGATGTGATATCAAAGGTTAGACTGCCTTCAAATGCCAGGCTGGAGATACTTGAGAACTCCGGACATATGGGATTTATCGAGGAGCAGGATCTGTCAGTGAAACTGGTTTCGGATTTTGCCGTCAGTCTCAGATCCGGTGTTTGAGTGCCTTGTATCTTTCGCCTTGCGTCTTGTGTCTTCCGCTTCCCGGGTCAATTCCCGTCCAGGTAATCCTCCGCAAACTTCAATGTTGTGTCAAGCTCTTTCCAGATTGGATAAAATCCTTTGTTGTCAAGGATATTCCGGGCAATATAGGCTTTCAGCTGAATATATATTACCTGGCCTGAGAGTTTTAGTCCTTCCGGGTCCCTCTTAATGCCGTTTTGTTCAGCGAATCTTGTGAACTGGTCGAGCAGGGCCTGCCGGTTGAGGAATTTCTCCATTTCCCCTGTTTCTGTGAATTTTTTAAGCGTCTCCCTGTTTTTTTCGGTATAGTTAAGAGCATATCTGTATATCAGAGGTCTTACTGCAAGGAAATAGGAAGAACGGCCTGTGGTATCGACCGGTACAAAGATATCGGGCATGATCCCGCCGCCGCCATAGACTGTTTTACCTCCCTTGGTGGTGAATTTGAGTGAGTCGGCAAAATGAATGCTGTCGGATACAGTGAATTCACCCCTCTCAAACCTTGAGTTGAGGTCATCGAAATATTCATCGAAACCATTGTTGTATGGCTTCTGGATCGATCGGCCGGTAGGTGTATAATACCGGGCTATTGTAAGTCTCATTCCCGATCCGTCGGTAAAAGGCACAGGTTCCTGTACAAGTCCCTTGCCGAAAGAGCGTCTTCCGATTATTGTTCCCCTGTCGTTATCCTGTATTGCGCCTGCCAGTATTTCGCTGGCAGATGCGCTCCACTCGTCAATGAGAAGAACCAGGTCGCCAGTCTCAAATTCCCCGTTTGCCGTTGCCCTTGCCTCATTCCTGGGTTGTGATCGTCCGAGGGTGTATACTATCATTTCCCCTTCACTGAGGAATTCGTCCGCTATCTTGATGGCTGCCTCCATCACACCCCCGGAGTTCTCCCTGAGGTCCAGTATCAGTCTTTCCATTCCCATCGACTTCAGTTCCCTGATATTTTTAAGAAATTCATCGTAGGTGGTCATCGCGAAGTTGTTGATCTTGATGTAGCCGGTTTTTTCATTCATCATGTAGCTTACGTCGACGCTGGCGATGGGTATTTTGTCGCGTGTTATATCAAATGGAATAAGTTCGCCGAATCCCTTTCGCATCAACTTTATCCTGACAACGGTGCCTCTGGGTCCCTTGAGCATTCCCATTACCTTTTCGTCGCTCAGCTGTCTTCCGGCCACCAGCGAATCGTTGACATAGATAATCTTGTCTCCTGCCAACAGCCCTACCTTTTCGGAGGGTCCTCCCGGTATTGTGCTTATTACCAGGATGGTATCCGTAAGCATATTAAATGATATACCTATTCCGTCGAAGTTGCCCTGCAGGGGCTCATTTGCGCGCTGAAGATCCCTGGCGGGGATATAAACCGAATGGGGATCAAGTTTCTTGAGAATGGCCGGAATGGCGGCTTCTACGAGCTCGGCACGGTTCACGGTGTCGACATAGTCGGATTCAATAATGTTGAGGATGCTGTTTATCTTGTCGTTCCTTGCCCTGAATCCTGCCTGCTGGGGGGCGCTGTTTTTTCCCGGAAGATATATGCCGATCACGATTCCCGCTGCGAGGGCAAATGCAGCAACAAGGGGTAGAATTATGCTCCTTTTTGTATTATTGTACTTCATAGATGTCGTTATCAGGATCAATGTAAACAATCTCAATCCCTGCACGCTTCAGCAAGTCGAGTCCATCGGTGATCCGGTACCTGTTGCAGTATACTACCCGTCCGATTCCCGATTGAATGATCAGCTTTGCACACTCCATGCACGGTGATGTCGTTACATACAACGTTGAATTCTCGCTTGAATTGTTTGACTTTGCAACTTTTGTAATGGCATTTGCTTCAGCATGAAGAACATACGGCAAGGTCACATTATTTTCATCCTCACAGACATTTTCAAATCCCGCCGGAGTGCCGTTAAAGCCGTCAGAGATTATCATTTTGTCCTTGACAATTAGAGCGCCGACCTGCCTGCGTTTGCAGTATGAGTTCCGGGCCCAGATCAAAGCCATCTGAAGGTATCGCTGGTCGAAGACCTTTTGCTTTTCCCCGTAGGGTTTGAGATTTTCTGTCACTATTATTCAGTAATAATTCCCGAAGCGCCAAAGTTAAATAATTTTGGGAATGTAACATTTGGCAGAAACGGGGGTGACAGGCCCTCTGATTATTTTTTCCCGTTAAACCTGAATGCATTCAGGATCTTTTTTTGCAGATCGGTATTGTCATAAATGCCGGTGAAGTTGCCGGCGCCCGGTCCGGATGCATACACCGGGAGCATAACTGCTGAATGGCTCTTGGTTGAAAAATGCAGCTTTGTCTGCCTTGATTTGATGTCGCCTCCCAGGATTGTGATCCCTCCGGTTTCATGGTCGGCGGTTACAATTACCAGGGTACTGCGGTCTTTCTTTGCATAGTCGAGAGCAACTCCAATAGCCCTGTCAAAATCAAGTGTCTCATCAATAGTAGCTTCGGCTTCATTTGCATGGGCAGCCCAGTCGATCTGTGATCCTTCGACCATAAGAAAGAATCCTTTGGGATTATGTCTTAATATGTCAAGCGCTTTTTTCGTGGCATCATAGAGCATGTCTCCCCTGCCGTTAAGCCTGAGCGGAGGCTGGTCGGGATAAACAAGTGCTGCCAGTTTTTCAGGTGAATTCGGATTTTTGAGGAAATCGGCTGAGGTTGTTACTTCGTACCCCTTTGCAGTGAGGCTGTCGATCAGGTTGAGGCCGTCGGCTCTTTTGGCAAAATGATCGTACCCGCCGCCGATGAAAACATCAATATCAGTCCGGAGAAAATCTCTTGCAATATCCTCATAACTGCTCCTTGAAGCCTGGTGCGCAATAAATGCTGCTGGAGTTGCGTGAGTGACCGAAGCCGTGGCGACAAGTCCGGTTGCAAGGCCATGCTCTTCGGCAATTTCCAGTATGGTTTTTACCTTGTTTCCCTGGGGATCAACAGCGATCATTCCGTTATTGGTTTTGGTCCCGGAAGATAGTGCAGTCCCTGCAGCCGCTGAATCAGTAACATAATTATCGGCCGAATGGGAGGTCTGAAGCCCTGTTACTTCGGTCCTTTGAATATTCAGGGGAACACCTGCTGCTGTCATTGCAGCATGAACATGGGGCAGACCCATTCCGTCGCCAATCAGGAGAATAACATTTCTGACTTTTTTATCGGTTCGGAAAGCTCCTATCCTTGAAGGGGAGCACGATACAAGGGTTGCTCCGGCGATGATGAGCATAAGCAGTTTTATTCCTTTTTTCATTTTTCGCTGATTTACTTAGGATTGATTTTGATGGTCCGAAAAATAGTAATTCCTCAATAAAAAAAAACGGTTTTAAAACATAAACAACAATACATTGAGTATGTTCGGACGCATATACTTTAAGGATCCCTACCAGATCATCTGTTTCCGGTCGTCTACCGAAAACTCCGGCTGGATGGTGACATGCCTTATATTCGTCTCTGCCAGCAGTACTTTTATTTTGCCGAGGATTTCCTCGAATCCGCTTACCTTTATATCTTCCTCAAGATCAAGATGTGCCTCGAACATGAGATCGTGCTCGTTTATCTGCCATACATGCACATGGTGGATGTTCCTGACTCCGGGTATCTTTTCAATTTCAGAGGCTAAGGAGGTTACATCAATATCCTCAGGTGTAAACTGCATAATAATCCGGAGCGATGAAATGAAGATCCCCCGGCTCAGCCACAAAAGATAAAGGGCTATTGCGACCGAGATAATGCTGTCGGCCCGGTACCATCCCATGTATTTGATGGCCAGGCCGCCGGCCAGGACTGCCACTGAGGTTAGCATATCACCGAAGAGGTGCAGATATGCCGACCGTATGTTCATATTGTCATGGGAATCCTTGTGAAGAAATAAGGCACTCAGCCCATTCACGATTATGCTGGTAACGGCAAGCCAGATCATCATGCCGGCTGAAACCTCCGCAGGGCTTGATATCCGTTTTATGGCTTCTATAATTATGACCACCGAGATGATTATCAGGGTTGCCGAGTTGATGAATGCCGCCAGGATCTCCGAGCGGCGGAAGCCAAAGGTCTTCCCGGGGGTAGCCTCTCTTTTGGACAGCCTGTTGGCAATCCAGCTGATCGCAAGCGATATCACATCACTGAAATTATGTACGGCATCGCTCATCAGGGCAATGCTTCCCGAAATGATCCCGCCGGCAGCCTCGACCAGGGTCATCAGCAGATTAAGAAAGATGGCAAACCCGAGGTTCTTGCCGCCAGGTTCGTGAGGTTTGTGGCCGGGATCGTGCATATAACAGGTTTGTTGTTGTTTGCAATATATTGCTTTTAGTAACTATCTGCAAATATGGACAAAACATTCACTTTTTGTGTTTCCACCTCCTTCCCGGCATTATTTTTTAATTTTTACACCCTTCCCGACCTTCCTTTTGTTTATTATTACCCCCTAACCATATTTATTATTACCCCCTACCCGGCCTTCCCTTCTTATGTTTACCCCCTTCCCAACCTTCCCCCAGGGGGGAAGGAGCCTGCAATATCCTTTAAAAGTGCAGAATTTAACAAAGGAGAATTCATTTCCCCCTTGGGAAAGAAGAAAGGGGGTAAGCTTGACGTAAGAAAAGCCTGAGGGAAAAGGGAAAGGGGGTAATTGCAATCTGGCTTGAATAAGTTTTACCCCCAACCATGCCTTCCCCTGTTAAATTTACCCCCTTCCCAACCTTCCCCCAGGGGGGAAGGAGCAGCCAGCTTCCTCCA
>CAYSBL010000013.1:52386-64561 GCA_964429295.1 uncultured Rikenellaceae bacterium | reverse complement strand
CATTAAACTCTTTTAGCTCATTTTCACCCCTTTCAAACCAGTTTTATACCTTGCTTAATGGCAATGTATTACAGTTTTTTGACGTCAATACAGGTAATGAATTATACAACTTCAAAGGAAAGAAGGAATTTAGTATGCCAAGTATCTCTTATCCTGGCTTGACATATAATGAACAATCACGGAGTATTGAAACTAATAACAGTTTTATTTATTCTGCAGACGGTTTTCAGGTAAAAAAACTTTCTTCTGAAAGCGACTTATTTACTTTATTAAACAACGGGAATGGAGATCTTAAAATGGAATCTGCAAAAATTTTAATGCAGCTTGAATTTGTGCCGAAAAAACCTCTTGCTATTGCTTGGCCTTCAGGGTTTTCTAAAGGCATTTATTTATATGATCTTTCATCAGGAAAAAGGCTTCTAGAATTCGCTGACCCCGGTAAAGGATTGTTGAGCAAAAATTGTAAGATTTCATCAGATGGATCTTTGCTAATTGGCAGCATTGCGAATAATATCGTTATTTGGGATATCTCCTCCGGTAAAATCATTAAAATACTTGCCGCTCATGAAAAATTTATTAATGACTTTGATATAGCGCCGAACAATCTACTTGTGACATGTTCAGGAATGGAATCAATCAACTTATGGAATATTTCTGAGAATTTTGATAAAGTTGGTACTATAAATCTTATAAATTCTAAAGGCAAAATTACACATCCTGCTTTTGTGTTTTTTATGAAGGATGGGGGAAAGCTATGCAGTATAACATCTCAAAGTGAACTAATAATCTGGGATTTAAACTATAAATAGATTTCAATATGTTATTAACTTAAGTCTCGCACTTGATAATAATACACACCTAATTCATTGATCCTTAATAACTATTAACAACTTGATAGTTAATAACATATGGTCTTTGAATGTTTGTTTTTTAAATGAGTTTTAATTAAATTAGATCAAAACCCTGTAAATAATGTTGAGAAAATTGCCCGTTTAGCTGCAGCTTAAGATGTTAAAGACAGTGGTTACGAGTTTCATTTATCCAAAACCATTGCTGTCCGGAAAAATTATCTCAAATGCTGGTTTATAAATTAAAATTCAACAATATACAAGTCTAAAAATATTTTTTGATTAGAAATCATGGTTTTGCGAACCGGCGTTTAAGTCGCTCTCCGCAAACTATGAATACAGGAAAAACAATCTTTGCGCAAATCATGTCTCTTGTCAATGAATATGAGTTTAGGAAGTGTGTCAACCGTTATGGGAGCCAAAATGTGACTTTGACATTGCTTTTCATGATAAAATCTTTAGAAATTTGACATTCTGAAAGTCTGTCACAGTGTGGCTTTGCGAAATCCGATTTGAAAATTCTTGACCTTTTTGGGGTAAAAAAAATTGGGGTCAAGAATAGTCAACTTTTTTTACCCGATTTTAGCCTATCCGACTGGCGGGGACATTTCTTGAGGGTCGGGTGATGTTATTGAATTTGTGAGAGTTAGATGGGTAAAAAAAGAAACCACACTCGTAAGAATGTGGTTCAGAGTGGAGCTGGCGGGAGTCGAACCCGCGTCCAAACATGGAGACCATACGCTTTCTACATGCTTAGTCCTGCTTGATTTTCATGACATTTCAGCTGCAGAACAACCTAAAGTGCCCTTAGTCCCTGTTGTTTCGCCTTCAGAGCGGGACGATCATCAGGCTAGCCCCGGATTGCGTGCGCCTCCGTATCGGGTTGGATCAGGGCTTGACCGCCCGGGAGACGTCCCGTCCCGGCACCTGTGCCGGGATGAAGCTTAAACTACTTTATTCGCTTAAGCAGCGAGAGCGTAATTAGATTCGCCAGTTATTGTTTTGTAACACTGTTTAAGGAACGCGTCACCACATCCTGCATGCTTACATACCACCCCTCACGCTGTCAAAACCAGGTCAGCCCCGGAGTATGACGCAAATTTACAAATTTTGTGCCTAACATGATTATGGATAAGGGTAATTGTTACTTAATTGATTACATTTGGAAGGTATGGAGGTGTTGAAGCGTTAAGGCCTGAGGGCATTAAGTCGAAAGCCCTGAGCCCTGAGCCCTGCGCCCTGCGCCCTGCGCCCTGCGCCAAAACTAACCACCAGCTTGATTTAACCATATAGTCCACAGAACATGGATAAAACACTGAAAGTCGGAATCCTCCGCGAAACAAAAAATCCGCCTGACCGGAGAGTACCGCTTACTCCGCCTCAGATAATAGCACTTGAGGAACTTTATCCTTACGTGGAGTTCTTTGTTCAGCCAAGCGATTACAGGTGCTATTCAAATGAAGAGTATGAATATCTCAATATCCCGCTTAAAGAAGATCTTCATGAATGCGATATCCTGATGGGTGTGAAGGAAGTAGACCGCAGAACTTTTATACCGGGCAAAACCTATATGTTCTTTGCTCATGTAGCCAAACAACAGGAACACAACAGGGAAATGTTCAGGGATATGGCTTCAAAGGGAATTACACTTGTCGATTATGAATACCTTACAACGGATAAGGGCGAAAGGGTGGTCGCAT
Organism: uncultured Rikenellaceae bacterium; assembly: GCA_964429295.1. Taxonomy (GTDB): domain Bacteria; phylum Bacteroidota; class Bacteroidia; order Bacteroidales; family VadinHA17; genus LD21. The sequence goes on along the minus strand of CAYSBL010000013.1, from coordinate 62,013 downwards.
TCGGCAGGTGGGCAGGAATAGTTGGAGCATATAATGCACTCAGGGCAAGGGGAATAAGGACAAACAGGTTCAGGCTTAAGCCTGCGTACCAGTGCCGCGATCTGGACGAGATGTGGGCAGGTCTCAGGCTTATTGAGTTAAAACCCGGGCTAAAGATACTGGTTACCGGTAAAGGACGTGTCGCTAATGGGGCCATGGAAACTCTCAGTGTTTGTAACCTGGTACAGGTTTCGCCGGAGGATTTTCTTAACCGTGAGTTTGATGTGCCCGTGGTCTGCCAGATTGGTCCCGAGAATTACGTCCGGCACAAAGAAAATCATCCTTTCACTTACCGCCACTTCTACAGCCACCCGTCAGATTATGTTTCATCCTTTCTGCCCTTTACAGAGGTTACCGATATACTGATTACAGGACACTTCTGGGATCCCCGCTCACCGGTTTTCTTCACAAACGATGATATGAAGCGGAGCGGGTTCAGAATCAGCGTTATTGCTGATATAAGCTGCGATATTAATGGCCCTGTTCCTTCAACCCTCAGAGCCACAACCATATCCGACCCCTTCTATGGGTACAATCCCTTCCTGGAAAAGGAGGAGCCGGCATTCACAAGGGCTTCCAATGTAACCGTGATGTCCATTGATAATCTGCCGGGAGAGCTTCCCCGTGATGCTTCCCAGGATTTTGGAGTACAGCTTATGGGAAATGCACTTCACGACCTTTTTACCAGCAAGGATAGTCAGATTATAAACAAAGCTACAATAATCAAGGAAGGAAGTCTGACTCCTGATTTTAAATATCTGAAAGATTACCTTGACGTTACCAGCTGAAAAAATTTAGATATTAAAAGGAGCAAAACGCAAAAAAAATCATTCTGCCTTACAGGTAATAGAACTGATTTTATATTTTTACCGATTATTTTCTCTTGATGAAGATCACCTTTCTCGGGCCAGCACATCCCTACAGGGGGGGTATTGCCACCTTTAATGAAAGGCTTGCACGCCAGTTTATCTCGGAATGCAAGGAGGTGGATATCCGTACTTTTTCCCTGCAGTATCCCGGATTTTTATTTCCGGGAAAGACACAGTATACCGATAATCCTGCACCAGAGGGGATAAGGATACTCAGAGAAATTAACGCTATTAATCCGCTTAACTGGCTTTGCAGGGGTTTCAGACTGAGAAATGAAAAACCCGATATTCTTCTTGTACGATACTGGACTCCATTCCTTGCACCATGCCTCGGTACACTGGCAAGAATTGTAAGATCCAACAAGTATACGGTTGTCATTTCACTTGTCGATAATGCTCTCCCGCACGAGAAGCATCCGGGGGACAGATGTCTTACAAAATTTTTTATCAACAGTATTGATGGTGCTGCCGTTCTCTCCGATACAGTAGAGAGGGATGTGGTTGACCTCAGGAAAGATATTCCCGTAAGCATGGCTCCTCATCCGCTCTTCGATAACTACGGGGAAAAAATCAGCCGCCGGGAGGCACTCGGGGCACTTAAGCTTGATCCTGATTTCTCATACCTTCTTTTCTTCGGGTTTGTCAGGAACTACAAAGGCCTTGACATCCTCCTCAAAGCATTTTCGAACCCGGAACTGAAGAAAAAGAAGCTGAAACTGCTTATCGCCGGAGAATTCTATGAGAACGAGGCATCGTACCGGAAACTGGCTTCCGAATCGGGAATTGAGAAGGATGTAATCTTCTTTAACAGGTTTATCAAAGACGATGAGGTAAAACTGTTTTTCTGCGCGGCCGATCTGGTGGTGCAACCCTACAAGACCGCAACCCAGAGCGGCGTGACACAGATAGCTTACCACTTCGATAAGCCGATGCTCGTGACTGATGTTGGTGGATTAAAGGAAACCGTAGCTCATGAAAAATGCGGATACGTTGTGAAACCGGAACCGGAAGATATCTCCGCTGCCATTATCGACTTCTTCAGCAGGGACAGAAACGAAGAATTCACGGAATGTGTAAGGAAGGAAAAGGTGAAATTTTCATGGAACAGAATGACCGACGCCGTGACCGAGGTTTTCTACAGGTGCCTGCTTAAACAACTGATAAAAGATCTGTAGTGAACGTTATAACAATGTTATAACACGGTTATAACATTGTTATAACATATGTATTTTCAATATTCTCTGTATTTTGATGTATATCAGAGATTTATCTTGTCTTTTATAAGATAATTATTTCTCTCTGATGAATTCCGGTTAATTAATTCACCCAGGAATCCTGTCAGGAAAAGCATAGATCCTATCACCATCACCGTAAGGGCTATATAAAAATAAGGACTGTCAGTTACAAGCGTTGCCCTCATGTGGTTGTGCAAAAAGACGAGCTTTCGAATGCCCAGGTATCCTGCCATAATGAAACCTATCAGGAACATCAGTGTTCCTATTGATCCGAAAAGGTGCATCGGGCTTTTCCCGAACCTTGTTATGAAGCCGATTGTCACCAGGTCGAGGTACCCCTTTATGAACCTGTCGATCCCGTATTTGGAACTGCCATATTTCCTGGCTCTGTGCTCGACGACTTTTTCACCTATCTTTCCGAATCCTGCCTTCCTGGCAAGCAAGGGTATATACCTGTGCATCTCACCATATACCTCGATCCCCTTTACCACCTCATTCCTGTAGGCTTTAAGACCGCAGTTGAAATCATGAAGCTTAATGCCTGAAAACATACGCGCAGTCCGGTTGTATATCCTGCTTGTACATCTCTTTATGAACGGATCATATCTGCGCTTCTTCCACCCTGAAACAAGATCGTAACCGCCTTCCGATATCATCTTCACCAGCGCTGGAATTTCATCGGGACTGTCCTGAAGGTCCGAATCCATTGTTATCACAACATCTCCACCGGCTTCTCCAAAACCGGAATGAAGCGCTGCAGCTTTTCCGTAATTCCTTCTGAAGCGTATTCCTCTTACATTTCTGTTGTTTTGTGAAATATCCCGGATCACTTTCCAGGATGAATCGGAACTGCCATCGTCAATAAAGATTATCTCAAAGCTGATGTTGTTTTCTGTGCAAACCCTTGTTATCCAGCGTTCAAGTTCCGGAAGTGACTCTTCCTCATTGTAAACCGGGATGATTAAAGAAACGTCCATACAAATTCTGTTATCTTACATCGGCCGGGTCAATAAGAGGATTGCCTTCATGCTTTACAAAGATGCCTATTATCAGCGACATTATAAGTCCGTAAAGCATGTTCGAAAGAATGCTCATGGGAGCAATAATTTCCGGTTTGATCATTTTCTGCTGAACCCTCATTGCTGCATCCATGGCTTCCTGGGGTAATCCCCGCTTCTGCAAAAGCTCTTCTGCAAACGCAATCTGCTTGTCAATAAGTCCGGGATCAATTACGGCAAAAAGTATCCAGGTGAAAATTGCCGTGATAATTGAATAATAAAGAAAAATCACCATCCCGGCACCGACTGCCTGCCCATAGGTCATCTGACCATGCAGATGATTGTCACGATAAGACTTGATCAGGAAGTATAATGCCACGATCAGAATAACAAGAAATACATAACCCTGTACTTTGTTGAGGGTCAGATCAAAGAAATACACAACAAGGGAATAGACAATTCCGATAAGGCCAAGAATCAATCCGTTTGTCAGGTTGGCTTTCCAGACAGATACTTTTTCTTCCATGGTAATTTCAGGTTTTCAGTGTTAATTATAAGACTGAAGACAAATATAATGCAATTCTCCATCAGACGGCATCACCTCAATCAGGATATTTATTTTGATGTATCACGGGAAATTAATACTTTTGCATCGGGTAAGTCTTATACGACCAGCTCCTGCTGAACTCCCCCAGGATCGGAAGGTAGCAAGGGTAGGCGGTTGTAGCGGTGCGATATAAGTAGCTTACCCTTTTTTAATTACTGCTATCCGGAATCATCAGCCGGTCGCAAGAAAGGTTAAAAGAATGCTGCTCCGAATCTATCCGGAGAACCCGGATCCAGGTCGCATAAGGAAAGTGATCGATGTCCTTGACAAGGGAGGGATAGTAATATATCCCACCGACACAGTATATGCCATAGGTTGTGATATAAAAGCCAATAAATCGATTGAGCAAATAGCCAGGATGAAAGGACTGGATCCGAGAAACCCCGATATGTCGCTCATATTTCACGATATGAGCCAGCTCTCTGAGTATACCGTGATAAGGGATAACTCTGTATTCAAGCTTCTCAAAAGGAACCTCCCCGGACCGTTCACATTCATTGTTCAGGCCAATAACCAGATCCCGAAGATGTTCAAGAACAAAAAGAAAACGGTAGGGATCAGAATACCTGATCACAGTATTGTCCTGGAACTTGTCAGGGAACTCGGCCGCCCAATAATAACTACTTCAATTCACGACCCCGACGAGGTTATCGAGTACACAACCGATCCTGAACTGATATATGAGAAGTATAAAGACTTCGCGGAAATAATCATTAACGGAGGCTATGGCAGGAATGAAGCCTCAACTGTGGTTGACTGCACTACAGGTGAATTTACTATCCTGAGGCAGGGGCTGGGAATGCTCGAGCTTTAAAGCCGCCGGAAAATCTTCCTTATTAAGTCTATTTCCTGTAGAAACTACCTGTAAATAATATTATTACACTGAGGATCTCAATCCTTCCGAGAAGCATCAGCCCGCTGAGTATCCACTTGCCTGCCGCGGCCATATCAGCATAGGTGTTAAACGGGCTGAACGTACCCAGCCCCGGTCCGATGTTTGCAAGCATTGACGCAGAGGTGCTGAAGGAGGTAACAATGTCGTACCCGAGAAATGATATCAGAAGTGCACCCGCGCAAAAGGTTATGAAATATATGATTATAAAGACAAGCAGGTTGTTGACCGAGTTTTGTGCCATTCTCTTGCTGTCAATCCTTACGGGAATAAAAGCATTGGGATGTATCATCCGCCTTGACTCATTCCGCGCATTCCTGGATGCAATCAGCAGCCTGATCACCTTAATGCCTCCGCTTGCCGATCCGGCCATACTACCGGTAAACATCAGAAAGAAAATTAGCAGGAGAACAAGATATCCCCATTGGCTGAAGTCGGCAGTGTAGAAACCGGTGGTGGTAATTATTGACACAGTGTTGAACAACCCGTCCAGAACGGCTGTTGAAAAAGGGATGCCCTGTAGCTTGAATATCAGGAAAATAACAAGCACAGAAAATAAAACCACCATTGTAAGATAAGCTTTTAGTTCATCGTCCCGGATGATTTTAGAGAAATTCCTCTTGAAAGCAAAATAAAAGAGGGCAGGGTTCATCCCTGCAAATAACATGAACAGGATCAGAATGGCTTTCACAAATGGGACCGGGAATGCCGCTATTCCTGCATTTCTTGTCGAAAATCCGCCTGTTGACAGGGTAGAAAAGGAATGACAGACAGCTTCAAAAACAGGCATTTTCCCAATTGAAAGAAGCACGACTTCAGCAATGGTCAGGACGATGTAAACAACCAGAAGTCTTTTTGTGGTCTCGACCACCTTAGGATGGATCTTGTCGGTCAACAGTCCTGAGAATTCAGCCGTAGGGAGCTGTATGTTAAGGCTTTTTGAAACAGGAAGAACATTAAATGCCAGGGTTATGACAGTTATTCCTCCAATCCACTGGGTCAGACTGCGCCAGAACAAAATTCCCCTTGGAAGAGATTCAACATCCCTGAAAATGGTCGCACCGGTGGTGGTAAAACCGGAAATGGATTCGAAAAAGGCATCAGTTAAATTGCCTGAGGATGAAGTGAACAGGTATGGCAGGGCGCCAAATGCACTGAAGAGTACCCAGATAAAGGTCAGAATTATGTAGCCTTCCCTGTTGCCGTAAGCCTTTTCCTGATGACGAAGAGGAGTGAAAACAAGTATCCCTGTTATAAGTGTGATAAGCGCCGAAAACAGAAAATACTTTGCTGCAGGTTCTCTGTAAATCCATGAAACACCTCCTGTGATCAGCATCAGAATCCCTTCAAGGATCAGGACCTGGCTGAAGACCCTGGCAATTATCCTTGAGTTAATCATGGCGGCTAACTAAAGAATTTCGACACCTTTTCATATGCTGAAGGCAGCGTGAATACTACTACCCTGTCGTTGGGCCTGATTATTGTATCTCCTGTTGCGATGTACGGAATACCGTTCCTGGTTCCACCTCCCACAATCGAATTTGCCGGAAATTCAAGGCTCCTCAGAGTTCCTTTTGTGATCCTTGCATCAGCAGGAACATTGAATTCTATTACTTCAGCTTCAGTTCCGGTCATGTATTTAACCTGCGTCACATTAGGATTTGTCGTGTGCCTGAAAATCCTGCTCGCTGCAGCTATCTTCTTGTTTATAATGGTATCGATCCCGATGTTTTCGGCAAGATTGATATATTCCATATTTTCAACTTCCGCAATCGTCTTCTTCACTCCCAGTTTTTTTGCCAGCAGGCAGGAGAGGACATTGGTTTCTGAATTACCTGTGACGGCTACGAATGCATCCATGTGTGCTATTCCTTCATGCTGCAGCAGATCGGCGTTGCGGCAATCACCGTTTATTATCAGCGTGTTCTCAAGCACGTCTGACAGAGCTTCACATCTGAGGGGATCAGAATCGATAAGCTTAACCTGGCAGGTCTTCTGCATATATAGTGCCACATGCTTCCCGATCCTGCTTCCTCCAAGTATCATAATGCTTTTTGCCTCGAAATTTTCCTTTCCTGATGTGGTCATCATTTCATCTATGCCGTCGATGGTGGAGATGACGAATACAAGGTCGCCCATACGAAATACTTCATTTCCCCTCGGAATAATGGTAACATCATTGCGCTTTATTGCCACAGCCCTGTATTTTTCCGTATCTGTTGAGGCTGCAAGCTCCACCAGTGATTTGTCGATAATGGGTGCATTCTGATCGAGTTTCTGGACATACATCGCAAGCTTTCCTTCGCAAAACTCCATGAAATCAGTTGTCCCTGTCTCATGGAGTAGACTTAGAACATCCCTGGCAGCGATCAGCTCAGGGTAAATAAGAGAATCAATTCCAAGCGACTGAAAGAATTCAACGGTTGAATGTTCAAGGTAATCCAGGTTGTCGATCCTGGCAATGGTTTTTACAGCGCCAAGCCTTTTTGCAAGGATGGAGGCCGTTATATTGGTGTCCTCCCAGTGAGTCACTGCAATGAACAGATCGGTCTTCTTATGGAGCAGCTCCTGAAGGATATTAATGGAGGTGGCAGATCCCACGTAAGTGAGAACATCCATAGTTGAGCTTACAGGTTTCAGCCTCTCTTCTTCAGTGTCGATAAGTATGATTTCATGATTCTCATTCGATAGCATCTTGGCAAGATGAGTTCCCACTTCCCCTGCTCCGGCAATTATTATTCTCATTGAAACGTGGTATAATTGAGCACAAAGTAATACATAAATCGGATAAAAAGGAAATACTCTTTAAAGCCTTCTCCTGAAAGCACCCGCTTTACCTGTATCATGAAGGATGGCGGGGCTTTCTCTCTGGCTTTTTGTTAACCTCACTTTTGCAGAAGACTCTGAACCAATTATAACAACCTCCGGCATCCTGTCCGGATTTATTCCCCTGTCAATTACAGGATATTTCCCCTTGAGCACCACAATGTCAGGCAGGGTTTCGTTCATTACAGTCTCATTCAGGCTGCTGCAAATCAGAATCCTTTTACCTCCTGATTCAATAAGACAGGGGCCTGACAGAGTATGAACAGGATTCACTTTCAGCCCTCTCGTCATACTGTGCCTTGCAGCTTCAGGATATATGGTGTCCGATTCTGACCAGAGATCAAGCGTCCTTCCAGTCCTGATGGCAACCTGTGATTCGCTGATCCCGTTGTAGACAATCAGCTCCCCGGAAATCCTGTCGTGGATGCTTCTGACCGTACCAGCGCCTGTCAGAGCCAAAAGTGCAATAAGAGGAATGCGCAGGGGAATGGTTTTTCTGTTCAGAAGGGAAATAGTGAAAAAAAAGACAAAGACAAAAAGCAGGAACGACTCAGCCGGGATCATCCCTATGTTTTCTATAGTAGCCAGAGGCAATGAGGCAGCTTTTGCAGTAAGTTGTTCCGTTACACCGGTCAGTTTGTTCATCAGCAGGGCCAGTGGACGCGAAATGAATACCACCGGGTAGGTGAGCGGCACCAGACAGCCTGTGATAACTACTATCGACGACAGGGGAACTATGATTATATTGGTCAGCAGGAACCATGCAGGAAATCTGTTGAAAAGGGAAATAGTCAGAGGCAGGGTGCCTGCCTGGGCAATTATTGTAACTGCGGCCGATTGCCAGACCTTGTCTGCTGCAAAATTTCTGAAACGGATTTTCATATAAAAGTTCCTGTAAAAACAGATAATGAAGATCACAGCTGAATAGGAGAGGAGAAATCCGGCATCAAACAGAACAGACGGATGCGCTGTCAGGAGAACCATGGCTGAGGCAAGCACAGAGTTGATACTGTTGACATCCCGTTTCATGAGCCGGCCAGCCTGGAGAAATGTAAACATCAGCGCAGCCCTCAGCACAGACGGAGTCAGACCTGTGACAAAGGCAAATCCCCAGAGAAGGGCAACAGCGGTAAGTATCCTCAGAAATTCGAGCTTTCCGCGAAAAAAGAACAGCAGATTCATTATGAACACACTAAGTATGACTGCATGAAGTCCGGATACAGCCATAATATGCATTACTCCAGCTTTTATGAATATTTGTTTCTGCTCGGGATCCAGAAGGTTTTTCTCTCCAAGGGTGATAGCTGCAACAAGTCCTATACGATCGTCGGTAATTCCTCTCTCAGAGTACATCTCAATGATTCTTTGCCTGATAATGAGTGCTCTGTATCTTAGACCCGGATTATCAGGACTGGAATGTGCCAGGATGTCCTCCCTGCCTGCAAAAGTGAAATACCTGATCCCTTTGTTCTCACAGTAAAACCTGTAATCGAACTCATGTGGATTACCCCTGTTTACTACAGGTGCAGGTTCACACTTTAACTTCAGAATATCTCCCGGAAGAAGTTTTCCGATAAAAGGATCCTTTCTGAACCAGACCATCATCGAACCTCTGAGAGGTACAGTATCCCTTCCGTTCACGACAGCATGGAGTTTTAATATCGCTCTCAGGCTGTTCGGCTTATCCTCAGGGTATTCTGAAAGGGTGCAGATATAATGCCCTTCTTTCTGCTCAAGAGTTGATAACTGATTCTTCCCCAGGGTATAGAGCAGCAAACCGCAGAGGAATATGGAAAGGGTCATCAGAATGCCATACAAATGATTTGACTGCCGTTTATCGAAGATCCTGATTACGGGAAAACCGGCAATCAATATCAGCAGGCAAACGGCAAGAAACCATATGGCAGGCTTTACCACAAGGCCTGAAATGATCCCTGCACAAAACGGGATCACAATCCTCAGGAAAGGAATTTCCTTATTCAGCACGGTCAGCAGCTATGAGACCATTTCGAATAAAGATAAATAAAATTCAGATTGGATTCGGTTTTTGTTACACAATCCTACCGATATGTTGTCCCTGACGGGACAAAACACACCACACGATGTTGCGTCCTACCGATATTTTGTCCCTGACGGGACATGGAAATGTCATTTCACCTGT
>CAYSBL010000013.1:0-52286 GCA_964429295.1 uncultured Rikenellaceae bacterium | reverse complement strand
TGCGTCCTACCGATATTTTGTCCCTGACGGGACATGGAAATGTCATTTCACCTGTTATCCTACCGATATGTTGTCCCTGACGGGACAAAACGCATCACACGATGTTGCGTTCTGCCGATATTTTGTCCCTGACGGGACATGGAAATTGGTCATTTCACCTGTCATTCTACCGATATGTTGTCCCTGACGGGACAAAACGCACCACACGATGTTGCGTCCTACCGATATTTTGTCCCTGACGGGACATGGAAAGACGGTTGGTTGTAACCGGTTCTCCAGAGGCAATTATATCAAGGCCGGTGAAATACCGGTCCCGCAGGGACCAGATATTGGTAGCAAACCGTTCCCACCCCGTTAGTATCGTCCCGTAGGGACGGAATATTTTCTATTGATTTAAGCCTTAATCTTCTGCCCGGCAAGGATCGTGTTGTAATCTGCCTCGAATTTCCCTTTGCTTATTGCAGTCAGTTTTCCCTTGATGAGCCTTTTTCTGATCGGGCTTACCCTGTCGGTGAAAAGAATTCCATCGAGGTGATCATATTCATGCTGTATTACCCTTGCAAGATATCCCCGGTATACCTCATCATGGAACTCCCACTTTTCGTCATAGTAAGTGATCCTGACATGTCCCTCACGTTTTACCTCTTCCCTCAGGTTGGGAATGCTGAGGCAGCCTTCAGCCATTAGTTCAATATCACCACTTCTCTCAATTATCCTGGCATTGATGAAGACCTTTTTAAAGCCGGCCATCTCCGGTTCATCCTCCGCAAGGGGTTCACCGTCGATAACAAACACCCTGATGGATTTACCAATCTGGGGAGCGGCCAGACCAAGACCTTCCGACCTGTAGAGAGTCTCAAACAAGTCTGCAACCAGCTGATCCAGATTAGGATAGTCTCTGTCTATATCTTCCGCCACTTTTCTCAGGACAGGGTGTCCGTATACTACAATAGGATAAACCATAATTGATGCAAATTTATTAAATATCTATTAATCTGTCAGCTGTCAGGTGTCAGCCTTAAAACCAGCCAGTATCACGCGCCCTGTGCCCTGCGCCCTGTGCCCTGTGCCCTGTGCCCTGCGCCCTGCGCCCAGCTACCTTCGCTCCCTGCTCCCTGCTGCCTGATCCAGGAATGACTGAAGTATTATTGCCGCACTGATCTTATCCACCATTGCCTTGTTCCTTCTTTGTTTCTTCTTCACTCCTCCTTCTATCATGGCATTGAGTGCCATCTCCGAAGTGAACCTTTCGTCAACAAGGTGGACAGGGATCTCCGGAAAAGTTTTGCCCAGTTTCCTGATGAACGGATTGATGTAATTAACAGCTTCACTGGCTTCGTTGTTCATTTTACGGGGATAGCCTATTACAAATCCGTCGATTGTTTCTTTTCTGAGGTACTCTTTAAGGAATTCCTCAAATTCATGATTTCTGACTGTTTCGAGGGGAGAGGCAAAGATGTTCAGCGGGTCGGTGACAGCTATTCCGATCCGCCTTGTACCAAAATCTATGCCCATTAGTCTGCCCATGGTTTTATCAAAAAAAGGAAGGTATCTTTTTCGAGATACCTTCCTTATGTTAAGTCATTGTATTATTCCCTGACTGCGGGTTCGAAGACCATCGCTGCAAGCCTCTGATATGCCTTGTATCTCCATTTTGCATTCTCCTCGGCTGCCTTGAAAAGGATCTCAGCCTGATCGGGGAATGTCTTGATGAGTGATGTGTAGCGTACTTCCGACTGCAGGAAGTCCTGGAATTTTGTCCAGTCTGGCTCTTTTGAATCGAGAGTGAAAGGATTCTTGCCTTCCTGTTCAAGCAGGGGATTAAAGCGGTAGAGATGCCAGTATCCGGCTTCGACTGCAAACTTCTGCTGTGCCTGGGTCTTGCCCATTCCATTTCTCAGTCCGTGATTGATACATGGTGAGTAAGCAATGATCAGCGAGGGTCCCGGATAAGCTTCAGCTTCTTTCAGAGCCTTCAGATACTGGTTGTTATTTGCACCCATTGCAACCTGAGCTACATATACATATCCGTAACTCATTGCCATCTGCCCCAGATCCTTCTTGCGGATCTTTTTGCCTGATGCCGCAAATTTTGCAACAGCCCCTGCTGGTGTAGACTTGGATGCCTGTCCTCCGGTATTGGAGTAAACTTCGGTGTCGAGTACAATGACATTTATGTCTTCGCCCGATGCAAGAACATGGTCAAGGCCTCCGTAACCGATATCATAAGCCCATCCGTCACCTCCGATGATCCAGTGGGATTTCTTAATGAGATACTGCCTGAGGCTGAGTATCTCCGCAGATATGTCAGTCTTATCCTTGCTGCAGGCCTCAATTACTTTCGCAGAGGCGGTTCTGGATGCTTCAGCATTGTTCTTATCCCTGAGCCATTCTTCGAAAGCGGCTTTGGTCTCTTCTTTTACCGATCCGGCTGAAATGGCTTCTGTCATTTTCAGAGTGATCCTTTCACGCATCTTGCTTGTTCCCAGTGAAAGCCCGAATCCGAATTCAGCGTTGTCCTCAAACAATGAGTTTGCCCATGCGGGACCGCGTCCCATTTTATTGTGGGTATAAGGCATCGACGGTGCAGATCCGCTGTAAATAGAGGAACATCCGGTTGCGTTGCTCGCAATCATACGGTCGCCGAAAAGCTGGGTTATGGTCTTGAGGTATGGTGTTTCCCCGCAACCAGCACATGCGCCCGAGAACTCGAACAGAGGCTGTGAAAACTGGCTGTTCTTGACATTCAGGAACTTGTCAACCACATGATCTTTGTAACCCACTTTGTCGTGAAGGTAATTCCAGCGTTCAGTTTCACCCATCTGGCTTTCCAGAGGCTTCATGATAAGGGCCTTGTTCTTTGAAGGACATACATCGGCGCAGTTACCGCAGCCAGTGCAATCGAGAACACTTACCTGCACCCTGAATTTATAAGCTTTGAGCGCTCCCGGTATTCCCTGTATGGTGGCGGTTCCTTCAGGTGCATTTGCCAGCTCATCTTCGGTGAGAAGGAAAGGACGAATTGCTGCATGAGGGCAAACATATGAGCACTGGTTGCACTGTATGCACTCATCAGGCTGCCATTCCGGTACGTTGACCGCAATACCGCGCTTTTCATAGGCGCTGGTGCCCGACGGGAATGTTCCGTCTTCTCTTCCAACGAATGCACTTACGGGAAGATCGTCACCCTTGAGCGCATTGATGGGCTCCATCACTTCACGGATGAATTCCGGTATATCCCTGGTATCCTTCTGCTTTCTGACATCAATTTTTGCCCAGGCGGCCGGTATTTCAACTTTTGTAACACCGCTTCCCCTGTCAACGGCTGCATTGTTCATTTTTACGACATCTTCTCCCTTTCTTCCATAGCTTTTATAGATGAATTTCTTCATCTCATCCTCTGCCTTTTCATAGGGGATGACATTTGCCACCTTAAAGAAAGCGGCCTGCATTATCGTATTGGTTCGTGAACCAAGTCCCAGTTCTTCGGCAATAGCAGTAGCATTGATAATATAGAAATCTATTTCATTATCAGCCAGGTACTTTTTCATGTGGTCAGGAAGACGTTCCTTTGTTTCCTCTGAATCCCAGATTGAGTTGAGAAGGAAGGTCCCGCCCTTCTTAAGGCCCTTCAGCATATCATATTTGTCGATGTATGAAGGCACATGACAGGCAACAAAATCAGGTGTGTTGACATAATATGGTGAGCGGATAGGCGAGTCGCCGAAACGAAGGTGTGAAATTGTTATTCCGCCCGATTTCTTCGAGTCGTAGGCAAAGTATGCCTGGCAATACTTGTCGGTCGTTTCACCTATGATCTTTATCGAGTTCTTATTGGCTCCAACTGTTCCGTCAGATCCAAGACCGTAAAACTTGGCTGAATATGTACCTGCAGGTGAGACGTTTATTTCAGGCAGGACAGGAAGGGAAGTGAATGTAACGTCGTCGACTATACCAACGGTGAACTGGTTCTTCGGTTCTTTTAATTTCATGTTCTCGAAAACCGAAAGTATCTGGCTCGGAGTAGTGTCCTTGGAACTCAGTCCGTAGCGGCCTCCAATGACAGCAGGTTTACTGTCCTTTTCATAGAACAGGTCAACTATGTCAAGGTAAAGAGGTTCACCGGGAGCTCCCGGCTCTTTTGCCCTGTCGAGGACAGTTATCTTTTTAACAGACTTCGGGAAAACATCAAAGAAATATTTAGGAGAGAAGGGACGGTAAAGATGTACTGTAACCAGACCAACTTTTTCGCCCTTTGCCCTGAGGTGATCGATTACTTCCTTGGTGGTTTCGGTAACGGAACCCATGGCAACTATAATATTTTCAGCCTCAGGATCACCGTAATAGGTGAAGGGCTTGTATTGCCTGCCGGTAAGCTTGCTTATTTCGGTCATGTATGAATTGACAATGTCGGCAACAGGCTCATAAAAGCTGTTTATTGCTTCCTTGGCCTGGAAGAAGATATCCGGATTCTGGGCGGTTCCCCTCATAACGGGATGCTCAGGATTGAGTGAATTGTTCCTGAATTTCGTAACTGCATCCCAGTCAACAAGTTTCATCATGTCTTCCATGTCTGTGGCTTCAACCTTCTGGATCTCATGGGAAGAACGGAAGCCGTCGAAGAAATGAACGAAGGGAATTCTTGATTTGATTGCAGTAAGGTGAGCAACACCAGCAAGATCCATAATCTCCTGTACGCTGCCGCTGGCAAGAAATGCAAAACCTGTCTGCCTTGTAGCGTATATATCACTATGGTCGCCGAATATGGAAAGGGCATGAGCCGCTATTGACCTGGCACTTACGTGCAGAACTCCGGGAAGAAGCTCAGCCGCGATCTTGTACATGTTCGGGATCATCAGGAGAAGACCCTGCGAAGCAGTGAAGGTGGAAGCAAGCGTTCCGGTCTGCAGTGCGCCGTGCAAAGCACCGGCAGCCCCGCCCTCCGACTGCATCTCGACTACCCTGACTGTCTCGCCGAAAATGTTCTTCAATCCGTTGGCAGCCCATTCGTCAATATATTCAGCCATTGTCGATGAAGGTGTAATAGGATATATGCAAGCGACCTCGCTAAACATATATGCAACATGCGATGCAGCCTGATTGCCATCGCATGTTATGAATTTTTTCTTTCCCATGATATAATGAATAATATGTTTGATTAAAGATGATTTTCAAACGAAAGTGCAAAGGTACAAAAATTATCTGTTTCTTATCCGCCGTTCATTGAAATTAGGAACTCCTCATTCGACTTGGTCTGCATGAGCCTGTCGCGCAGGAATTCCATTGCTTCAACACCGTTCATATCGGTAAGATAGTTTCTGAGCACCCATATTTTCTGAAGGATGTTCTTATTGAGGAGGAGATCCTCACGCCGCGTGCTCGAAGCGGGAATATCGATTGAGGGGAATATCCTTCTGTTCGAGAGCTTACGGTCGAGCTGAAGCTCCATGTTGCCGGTTCCCTTGAATTCTTCAAAGATCACGTCATCCATCTTTGATCCCGTCTCTGTAAGGGCGGTGGCAATGATGGTGAGCGATCCGCCGTTTTCAATGTTCCTGGCAGCGCCGAAGAAACGCTTTGGTTTGTGAAGGGCATTGGAATCAACACCGCCCGACAGTACCTTGCCCGAGGCAGGCGCCGTGGTGTTGAAGGCTCTTGCAAGCCTGGTGATAGAATCAAGCAGTATTACAACATCATGCCCGCACTCAACAAGCCTTTTTGCCTTTTCAAGCACTATGTTTGCTATCCGGCAATGCCTTTCAGCCGGTTCATCAAAGGTGGAGGCAATAACTTCTGCCTTTACATTGCGCGCCATGTCAGTCACCTCTTCAGGCCTCTCGTCTATCAGCAGTATCATAAGGTAAACATCCGGATGATGCTTGGCAATTGCATTTGCAATCTCCTGCAGGAGTATTGTCTTACCGGTTTTGGGCTGGGCAACTATAAGACCTCTCTGACCTTTGCCGATAGGGCAGAACATATCGATTACCCTTACTGAGAGGGAGCCTTCTCCGGGAGTGCAAAGTGTAAACTTCTCATTGGGAAAGAGAGGCGTAAGAAAATCAAACGGAACTCTGTCGCGAATGTAGTCGGGACTCCTTCCGTTTATCTCATCAACCTTAATAAGGGGAAAATACTTTTCTCCCTCCTTGGGAGGACGAATTGAACCCTTGATGGTATCACCGGTCTTCAGGCCAAAAAGCTTGATCTGTGACTGGGATACATATATATCATCGGGAGAGTTAAGATAATTGTAATCGGGCGACCTGAGGAAGCCATAACCGTCGGGCATGATCTCGAGGACACCTGTATTATATATGATACCTTCGAAATCATATGGTTTTTCCTTCTTTTCTTCTTTAACAGGCTGCACTTCAGGCTGCTGCTCCCTGATTACGGGCTCAACAATAATCTCTCCGCCTGGAATGATGTCTGCTACCGGTCTGGGTTCTTCAAAAAGAGGTTCATCATCATTCAGTGGCAGGGTATTCTCAATTACAACTTCGGGTTTTCTTTCTTCCCTCGGCGGGAATTTTCTTTCACTGAACTGTGGCCTGTTGTCCTTCCTCTCCCGGAAGTTCTGGTCACGATGCTGCCATTTCTGTGGCCTGGGTTCCTGTTTTGGCGTATCTGCATTTTTGAAAAGATCAGGCTTTTCTTCAGTCTTTTCAGGCCTGGGCTCGTATTCCCTGCGCTCGGGCGGGGCAGTTTCGGTTTTTCTGAGACCCTCGGGAGAAACAGAAATAACTGATTCGACAGGCCGGCTTGCAACCGGCTTTACCATCCTCGGCCTTTTTCCCCTCCTCTGGCCCTGCTTGTCCCTTTGGTGACCGGGCTGGTCAGCTGGCTGACCGGAAGTCTTGTTTTCCTGAATATTGACTTTCTTTTTTTCAGTGGCCTCAATTGCCTGTTGATCAAGAATTTTATATATCAGATCTTGTTTTTTTAAAGACTCCGTCCTTTTGATTTTAAGTCCTTTGGCTATCTCCCGCAACTCGGGCAGAAGCTTGTTGCTTAACTCAAGAATGTCATACATGATTAAAAAGAATGTAGATAAAGAGATTATAAAGTTTGTTATCGGATAACCAGACTAGTGAATGAATCTGAGCCGGCGAGAAAACTGGCACAATAATAGCAAAATAAATAATAATCCCACTCGATTATCAAAAAAAGATTTGCGAAAATTCAACTAAATGTTTCCAGGATCCCCCCACTCCTGTAAATTATATCTTTTAAAGATACGCAAAAACCGGGGTTTTACAAAAAAAAATTACGGTAATATGAATTTTTAGTTATTTTTTTTATTAAAATTGTGGCTGAGCCTTCTGTTTGGTAACTAACCATCCTTTTCCCGGTTATGCGTCAGCTAAAAATAACAAAGCAGGTCACAAACCGCGATACTCCATCCCTCGACAAATATCTGCAGGAGATTGGGAGGGTGGATCTTATCAGCCCCGAGGAGGAAGTTATACTGGCAAGGAAAATCAAAACGGGTGATTCAGTGTCCCTGGCGCGGCTTGTAAAGGCAAACCTTCGTTTTGTAGTTTCGGTAGCCAAACAGTACCAGAATCAGGGCATGGGGCTACCCGACCTGATTAATGAAGGCAACCTCGGCCTTATGAAAGCCGCCCAGCGCTTCGACGAGACACGGGGTTTCAAGTTCATTTCCTATGCCGTATGGTGGATCAGGCAGTCAATCCTGCAGGCTCTCGCCGAACAGGCAAGGATAGTAAGACTTCCGGTAAACAAAATCGGATCGATAAACCGTATCAACAGGGCATTTGCCCGGCTTGAACAGGAATTTGAAAGGGAACCTTCATCACAGGAAATAGCCGACCTGCTCGAAATGATCCCCGAGGATGTAAAGGAATCACTGAAAACCAACGGTCGTACAATAAGCATGGATGCCCCGATAAGCAACGAGGATGAAAATACCATGTACGACGTCATGCAAAATCCTGATACTCCGAGTCCCGACAAAAACCTTATAAATGAATCACTCGCCTGGGAAATTGAACGCGCCCTGAGCACCCTCTCCCAGAGAGAGGCCAAAGTACTGAAACTTTACTTCGGCCTGGGTATGAAACACCCGTACACCCTTGAAGAGATAGGAGAGGAACTCAGTCTTACACGCGAAAGAGTGCGCCAGATAAAGGAAAAGGCAATAAAACGGATACAATTCACGACCAGGTGCAAAATCCTGAAAACCTACCTGGGTTAGTTTTTTGTTCCTATATTTGCCTAAAACCGCTCTCATGAACCACCTTGTTTCACCTTCATTGCTTGCAGCCGATTTTCTCGAACTCGGAAAGGATGTCCGGATGGTAAACAGGAGCCTCGCCGACTGGATACACTGTGATATAATGGATGGTTTGTTTGTGCCCAACATTTCATTCGGACTGCCTGTCGTTGAACATATAAGGAAGATTGCAGAAAAACCGCTGGATGTTCACCTGATGATCATGGACCCCGACAGATACCTTTCACGCTTCAACGATGCCGGCGCAAATATTCTTACAGTACAGTATGAGGCATGCCCCCATCTTCACAGAACAGTTTCAGAAATCCGCAGACTGGGGATGAAAGCCGGCGTGGCAGTCAATCCGCATACTCCGGTCTCACTTCTCCGGAATATTCTGCCATATATAGATATGGTGCTTATCATGACTGTAAACCCGGGATTCGGGGGACAATCGTTCATTGGGGGAAGCTATGATAAGATCAGTGAACTCTCAGGGATGATAAGCAGGGGAGGTTTCAATGTCATGATCCAGGTCGACGGGGGTGTGGATACAACCAATGCCCGGGCCCTGACAGAGGCAGGGGTGAATGTCCTTGTTGCAGGCAATGCAGTGTTTGGCTCTTCCGATCCCGAAGGCACAATTAAGAAACTGAAGCTTTTTTCTGAATAAGGAGGAAATCCCTATTTCCCGATCTCTGATTCAATATGTGATATGATTTCCCTGAAATTACCGGGGTGAAACCATGCAATACCGGGGTCCCTGTTCCACCAGGTCATCTGCCTTTTGGCGTATCTCCTGCTGTTCCGTTTTATCAGTTCAATTGCCGTTTCCCTTGAGATTCTGCCTTCGAAGAAGTCGAACAGCTCAGTGTAACCGACGCTTTTCAGCGGATTCAGTCCGCGCAGCCCCAATAATCCGCGGGCTTCTTTCTCCAGACCTTTCTCTATCATCCTGTCCACCCTGGAATTTATTCTGTCATATAATTCCTTTCTGTCCCTTGCCAGCCCGGTCATTATTATCCTGAAATCTCTTTCCGCACTCCTGCTGGTAAGGAATTCCGAATATTTCCTGCCGGTGCTTTCACTTATCTCGAGAGCCCTGATGATCCGCAAGTGATTCCTGAGATCAACACGTGCATAATATTGCGGATCGGTAAGCCTGAGTGCAGCCCTGAGGCCTTCAATCCCTTCAGCCATGTATTTATCGTTGTATTTTTTTCTTACTTCCGGATCAATATCGGGAATATCATCAATTCCCCTGCAAACGGCATCAATGTATAATCCTGAGCCTCCGGTCAGTAATGCTCCCCCTTTTCGGCTGAAGAGCGAGGGCAGCAAAGCGAGAACGGCTCTTTCGTAAAGGCTTGAACTGTAATACTCAGTGACTGAAATGAATTGTATGAAATGGTGTATTATTCTTTCAAGCAGGACAGGCTCGGGAACAGCTGTTCCGATAGTCATTTCCCTGTAGAACTGCCTTGAATCGGCTGAAATGATCTCAATTCCGAAATGATCGGCTATCTCAACGGCAAGATCACTCTTACCGACTCCTGTCGGACCAAGTAAAACTATAAGAAAATTATTCATTAAGCTGCGGTGCGCGAAGACTATTCTTCTTCCTCGTCAAGAGCCTCGGGATTGTCAAAGTCGGAAAGAGGATTCTCATCATCCTCATCGAGGAAGAGTTCATCAACTTCAGCCTCGTCATCCTCATCCTCATCATCGTCTGAAACGACAATATTATTGTAAAGTTTTCGGGAACTGGCGCCAAAAACTACCTGCTTGGGAGGAATTCCCTTTGAGTTGGTGCATATCGGATATTCGCGGTCATCAACTTCCTTTGTCTCCCCCGTGTATTCAACGAACAGAGCCCTGTCATTGAAGAAATCGAATACATAAAGCAGCTTCTGGTTCTTGCGGAAGATTATTTCTTCGAGTATTGCCGATTCCATGGTCGATGAACCTGTTCCCATATCGAACAGCGTAAACTCTTCTTCCTTTTCCCAGTTGTCGGTAGCAAGATAGAACGAAGCCATCTGCGATTTGTCATACTCAAGCTCTTCCTGAATAATGTTATGAAAATCCATTAAAGTCTGCGAGTCCAGGAACTCAAATTCCCTCACAAACGACTCATCTTCATCCGATAATACAACAAACTTATATACCATATCCTGTTATGATTCGACTGGTGCAATATAATATTTTTTACTTTACAATATTCCTGATCTGTTTTTTTTTAGAAGAAATTCAAGGGTGTCAATCCCGTCTGCATAATCCCACAGTTCAGGCATCTGAGCCCTTCCAAACGGTGTAAAGTTCCTGCCGGCAATGCACTGGATTCTGTCTTTCAAAATCTCTGTTTCCCTGTAAACGCTGCTTAATGACTTGTAGAATTCATAGTGCAGTACGGCAACGGGAGAGGACAGTTTGCTGTCATTCCTGCATAGAAGGAAACCTGTGTCTATGAATTCATCCCTGTTAACAATAAAAACAGCTTTGCTGTAATCATAGTTGTTTGCATACTTGTTGTGCTCTGAAAGATCGCTGTATTCAGTCCATGATTCTGCAAGGGATCTGATATCATATCCTTCAGGCACATATATCTTGGAAATACTCCTGCAGCCCAGGCCGAAATATGAAAAGATGTCTGTTCCCAGGCCTGAAAGCTCAGAACTTGTTTCGTCCCCCTGAATTATTGCTATGCTGTTCCTGTTCTTACGGATAATATGGGGGTATTTTCCGAAATAGTATTCGAAATACCTTGATGTGTTGTCACTTCCCGTGGCAATGACTGAATCAAATTCCTTCAGCAGTCCGTCTGTGAATTTTATCCTATCCCTGAATGATGGATTTATTTCCCCGAGTATATCACCAATAAAAACAATCAGGTCAGGATCCTTTGAACTTGTTTTGGCAATTATCCTGTTTCCGGTGATAAGAACCGAAAGGAAATCATGGAACCCTGCAAGGGGAATATTACCTGCCATGACAACAGCAACATCCGACGGTTCGTGCTGTTCTGAAATTTCCGGATACCTGCCGGTCCATATGGCAAGCTTCCCTGTTGTCAGTACTTCAGCGATTGCCCTTAGTGCTTGCTCCACATTCCGGGGTGTGAACCAGCCGTTCCGGAATTGCTGTTCTGCGACAAGTCGTTCAAGTGCTTCCCCGTATCTTCCTTTTTTGCCCGCCAGCCCATCCCTGAGAATTTGTCCGAGCTCAGAGAACGTTTCTATCCTTTCTTCCAGATTCATTGATAAATCATTTGAGGGAGCAAATTTATCAAATATGCTGAAAGGACAACAGGTTGTTTTTGCCAAATCCCCGGCAGATTAAATTTACTGGATTTTCATTAAGATAATAGTTGCCTGTACCGGAATAACGGAAACTCAAATAAATTCATGACAGGAACTAATTCAGTTATTTAAGAGAAAAATTGAGGGGGACCATATACCAGACAGGAACTGCTTTTCCACCCTGGCGACCCGGTTCAAAGCGGGGGAGTGATCTTACCACCCGAAGTGCTTCCGCATCCAGTTCAGGGTCTACTCCCTTGAGAACACTCTCCCTGCCAGCCCTGCCTTCTTCATCAATCGCGAATCTGACAATTACCTTACCCTGTATGCCTGCAATCTTAGCTGATTCGGGGTATTTTGTATTGTCCGTAAGGTATTTGAGGAGGGCGATTTCACCTCCGGGAAAGTAAGGCATCTGTTCAACAACAACGAAGGGTTCGGGACTTTCTTCGATGTTTGTTTGTTCATGTACTGACAATCTTTCTGCCGGAACGGGCGGCGGAGGCGGAGGGGGAGATGCTTCCTGCTGTGTTTCTTCCTGAAATGTTTTCTGTTCAGTGCAGGTGGAGAACGCAAGCAAAACGGAGGCCGTTACAGGTATGATGATCAATAATTTCAGATTTGCAAGTGAACAGGTTGGTCGCTTCGTCATCATAATCATCCGTTTTTTTACCAGCGAGGGATTTGAAAAGCTGTTTGAAATCCTGAAGACACGCGATCTGAAAATCTGGTTCAGGAGTATCTTCTGGTAGGTGCTTACCGAAGTCCCCTTGTTTATACATTCCTGGTCGGCCTGATATTCATGGACCGCCCTGAGCGACCTTTCAAAGAGGTGGATTGCAGGGTTGAACCACTGCACGGCCTTTATGAATTCAATAAAGACGATGTCGGAAGAGTGCTTATGGTTGAGATGATTCTGTTCATGCCTTATTATCTCATTTTCCTCCCGGTGAGACAGACTGTCGGTGACAAATATGTGTCCGAAAGCTGAAAAGCCTGACGTGTTTAGCCCGTGAAGCCTTATAAGATTGGACCCCAGGTTCTTTTTCCGGGTTATCAATATTACCAGTTCTGAAAGGTCGACAGCGAATTTGGCCAGGAAAAGCAGGAGTCCTGCAACATATATAATGCTAATCCATTTGAAAACTGAAACTAATATGGCAGCATCACCGGTCAGTGCAATTTCACTTTCGCTGCCTGTAACCAGGACTTCCGAAAGGACTTTCCCGAAAACCGGGAAATTCATTGGCTTGCTTGTGTGTACCGTAATAAGGGGAAGCGCCAGGGCTGCCAGAACTGAAAGAATGATGAAAGCCCTGTTCCGGCCATGCATGGTATCGCGGTGAAGGAATATCCGGTATACCAGGTAGAAGGCAGCCAGATAGACTGCGGTTTTGGCTGTATAAACAATCAGCAGGTTCATATTTCGGAATTCTGTTTCTTCATTTCTTTTTCCATGATCTTCATTATCTCTTCCATCTCGCTCACCGATATGCTCTTCTCCCTGGCAAAGAAACTTACCATTTTCCCAAAGGAGTCTGAGAAATAATCCTTCACAAAATTATTCAGATGCGCTTTCGAGTATTCATTCTTCGATATGAGGGGAAAATACTCATGCGTCCTGCCATAGGCCTTATGCGCCACAAATCCCTTATCCTGAAGTATTCTTACGATGGTACTTACAGTGTTGTAAGCCGGTTTGGGATCATCGAAATGTTCGAGAATGTCCCTGACAAATCCTTTTCTGATCTTCCAGAGTACCTGCATAACCTGTTCCTCGGCGCGTGTTAGTTCTCTCATAACATATTGTTTCTGATTGGTATTATGCTTCTTTCAGTTCAGGAACCGTATCCGGGATCCTTTATACAAATTTAAAACGAATAATTTAGTTTTACAACTAAGTCGTTAATTATTTTGAGTGTTTGCCCGTCCAATTGAAAAATAGTGTACTTTTATTTTTTTTGAAGTGGTTTAAGAATCGGGGAAATGAATCTGGTAAAAAGAATAGGTATTTTCAAGGATAACCTTAAGATTGCCGTCAGGGCAATCAGGTCGAACAGGGTGAGGGCTATCCTTACTATGTGCATTATAGCTTTCGGAATAATGGCTCTTGTCGGGATACTTACCGCAATTGATGCAATAAAGTCGTCTCTTACATCACAGTTTACAATGATGGGAGCCAACTCCTTCACCATTTCTTCGCGCGGAATGAACGTGCAGATAGGAAATGAAAGGCGAAGGGTGCGCAATCACACCGTAATTACCTACCGGCAGGCTATGGAGTTCAGGAAAATGTTCACCGAGCCGGCCTGGGTGTCGGTTTCCTTCAATGCAACAAGTATGTCGACTGTAAAATATGGTTCTGAGGAAACAAATCCGAACGTCCGGTTGGTTGGTGTTGACGAAAATTACCTGGCAGTTTCGGGCTATGAGATAGAAAGCGGCAGGAATTTCAGTTCTGACGAGATCCAGCTTAACAGGCGTCTCGTTCTTCTGGGGTCGGATATTGCATCCGGTCTTTTTCCGTCTGGTGTTGATCCGGTGGGAAGGGATATATCGGTTGCAGGTCTGAAGCTCCAGGTGGCAGGTGTCCTTAAAAGCAAGGGAGCCAGCCAGATGTCGGACGACAATATATGCCTGATGCCGGTATCAACGGCGCGTCAGTATTTCTCACGGCCCAATATGAATTTCAACATCACCATAATGCCCCTGAATCCTGTCAATCTTGATGTGCTTGCCGGACAGGCCGAAGGCGTGTTCAGAATAGTACGTAACCTCGCCCCTGCAGATGAGTCGGATTTCAACATAGTGAAAAGTGATACCATACTTAACATGCTTCTCAAGAATATAAGGTATGTCACCCTTGCGGCAACTCTCATCGGAATTGTAACTCTTTTCGGTGCCGCTGTAGGTTTGATGAATATAATGCTTGTTTCAGTCACCGAGCGTACCCGCGAGATAGGGGTGAGGAAGGCTGTGGGAGCCAAGCCCAAAACAATTAAATACCAGTTTCTTTTTGAGTCGATCCTTATTGGCCAGATGGGAGGCATTTTCGGAATCATCCTTGGAATAGCAATAGGCAATGCAGTATCCTCAATGCTCAGGTCGAGTTTTGTTGTTCCATGGCTTTGGGTATTCATGGGAATACTGGTATGCTTTATAGTGGGAGTTGTTTCCGGATATGCTCCTGCTGTAAAGGCTGCCAACATCGATCCGATAAGGGCCCTCCACTACGAATAAAAAAAGCTGTCCCTGAGGACAGCTTTTCTATAATCAATAATATTATATAAGGAACTGTTGTTATTTAACAGTTTCCATATGGGCTACCAGGTCGAGAAGCTTGCAGGAATAACCCCATTCATTATCATACCAGGATACTATTTTAACAAAATTGTCATTCAGTGCTATTCCGGCTTTGGCATCAAAGATGGAGGTGCGTGCATCACCTATGAAATCGCTCGAAACAACGTCTTCCTCGGTATATCCCAGGATTCCTTTAAGAGGACCTTCTGAAGCATCTTTCATTGCCTTCTTAATTTCATCATATGTGGCTGCCTTTTCAAGACGGCAGGTAAGGTCAACAACTGATACATTGAGTGTTGGAACCCTGAAAGCCATACCTGTCAGTTTTCCCTTGAGTTCGGGGATAACCTTTGTTACTGCCTTGGCTGCACCGGTTGAAGAGGGTATTATGTTGCCCGCAGCTGCGCGGCCGCCTCTCCAGTCCTTGCTCGACGGACCGTCGACTGTTTTCTGCGTGGCTGTGGTCGAGTGCACTGTCGTCATAAGACCTTCAACGATACCAAAATTGTCATGAAGAACCTTGGCTACAGGAGCAAGGCAGTTGGTGGTGCATGAAGCGTTTGATACAAACTGCATGTCAGCCTTGTACTTCTCATTGTTAACTCCCATGACGAACATAGGGGTATCATCCTTCGAGGGACCTGACATTACAACGCGTTTCGCTCCTGCCTTGATATGACCCATGGCGGTCTCTTTGGTAAGGAAAAAACCAGTACATTCAAGTACATACTCGGCTCCGACTTCATTCCATTTCAGGTTGGCGGGATCTTTTTCGGCTGTTACACGGATGCTGTTTCCGTTAACCACAAGCTTGCCGTCTTTTACTTCAACAGTACCGTCAAACTTTCCATGAATGGTGTCGTACTTGAGCATGTAGGCAATGTAATTGACATCGAGAAGGTCATTTATACCGACAATTTCCATATCATTCCTTTTACAGGCAGCCCTGAAAGCCAGTCGGCCGATCCTGCCAAAGCCATTGATTCCAACTTTAATCTTTGACATAACTATATCATTAAGGGTTAATAATTTTTAAACGCACAAAGATATGGATTTTTTCCGTGCAAACGACCGGATGTTAATAATTTGCGGGCGTCCTCTTCCTTCTGAAAATATAGGAAATCTTATTTGTCTCGGGATTCAATGGATCTATTACCACGCCAAATCTGTAACTAACAAATAATGAGAAGTATAAGGCTTTGTTGTCGGCAGTTGCCATGATCGGGATCTTTTTCGGATAAGCGCTGAAGGCAAGCCCGGCTTCAATAGCATGTATCAGCTTTTCTTCCTTGCTGTATTCAAAATTCAGGCCTCCTTTGGCGTACAGTCCGGGAATTAACTTCATTTCATCAAGGCCTTTTGTAAAAGAAGCCCTGCTGTAAACGTCATAAGGCGGATGCAAATTGACATCCAGCTTTTCCTCCACTATATTAAATTCATATGATGAGACAGGATACAGGACCTTGTAATAGATGGGCTTGTAGATGGCAAGGGAAGGTCCGCCTGAAATAAAGTATCTTACTGCAACTCCTCCAAGATCGGCTTTCTGGAACATCTCGCGCTGGAAACCATAGCTTCCCCTGAGGTAAACGGGGAAATTCATTTTTCCGTAAACAAAAGTGCCCGGTGTCTGGTAATAGGGATTCGATTCCCTGTATTCCTTGGGATGCTTGATCGTACCAGCTTCAATTTCGAAATATCTCTTATTCCGGTAGTTGATCCTCTTAGCTTCACGGAAGCTTATACCATAACCATCCGAATTGAGAAGAATTCCGAACGATCTTTCATTTCTGAAAAAGATCTTCTGCTGCTCGTCAAGTTCTCCCTGTCCGAATAACGGAATTGCACAAAATCCAACAAAAAAAATTATAAGCAGCTTCTTCATTGACATATGCTAACTCACAGGACCAGAAACCAGGCAACTCCGGTTTTCAGCCGACATTACCTGCCTGCCCGGTCTCAGCTTCAGCATATGCGGGGCATGCCTTGTTGTTGCAGGCTCCGGCAAAAATAGCGGTGATTACACAGACGAGCAGGATTACAGCAAACTTTTTCATAAAACCTTGCTTTTAATAAGACACAAAAGTAAAACAATCATTTAATAAACAATTTCCATGCCGGATTATTTTGTCCGGGTAAAAAAAACACAACCAGATTATGGTCAGAATTTATAACATATACTAAACATATTTTTTGCATTTTTGTTGTATTAATCACACAATCATTTTGTGATGAAAGGTCTATTAACCATAATATTATTAGCAGCATTCATGAGCATGAATTCTTTTGCCCAGGAGAAACTTCCGTACAACACCCTGTCAAAGCAGGAGTCGAGAGTCATCGAACAAAAGGGGACAGAAGCTCCCTTTACAGGCAAATACACCGATCATTCCGGTGCAGGAACTTATATTTGTAAAAAATGCGGAGCAGCTCTCTATAATTCTTCCTCCAAGTTTAAATCCGACTGCGGCTGGCCCAGTTTCGACGACGAAATAAAAGGAGCTGTCAAAAGGTTCCCTGACCCCGACAGCATGAGAACTGAAATAGTCTGCGCGAATTGCGGTGCACATCTCGGTCATGTTTTTACAGGTGAACGCCTTACTTCCAAAAATCTAAGGCATTGCGTCAATTCCGTGTCACTCGATTTCGTTCCTTCAGAACTGGCGCCCGGGAGGTACGGCACCGCAGTTTTTGCCGGCGGTTGCTTCTGGGGTGTTGAGTATTTTCTTCAGAAAGCCTCCGGAGTCATCTCCGTAACCTCGGGCTTTATGGGCGGACATGTTAGGAATCCGTCATACCGGGAGGTATGCACAGGCAACACAGGTCATGCTGAAGCGGTAAAGGTGATCTATGACCCGAAGCTAACATCATACGAAACCCTTCTCAAACTGTTCCTTGAAATCCATGACCCCACCCAGGTCGGAGGCCAGGGACCGGATCTCGGCGACCAGTACAGGTCCGAAATTTTTTATATGAATGATGAGCAGAAACAGATTGCCGATAAATATATCGGAATTCTTAAATCCAAGGGACTCAAGGTTGCCACAGCCGTTACAAGGGCTGCCGAGTTCTGGGATGCTGAGGATTACCATCAGGACTACTATTTTAAGAACGGCAAGGTGCCCTATTGCCACGGTTATACAAAAAGATTCTGAACGCAGCATCACTTCAGCATAAAATAATGAAAGACTCAGTTTTATCGATGACGGGCGCTGTTATTGAAAACGGCACAATACTGATTTCAGTAATCATCCTACTTGTAATACTAGTGACTGCAGGTTATTTTCTTCTTCGAAGGAGGCACAAATAAAACCGGCAACCCGATTGTCAGGCTGCCGGTAATACATGGCAGATATGAGATCTCCGGCCGGTGTGTCCCGGACGGGTTCAGATTTTGATCCAGACGTTGCCCTTACTGTTTGATTCAACCACTGAGTGTATGAATTTCATTCCCCTGACTCCGTCGCGGACTGTCGGGAACTCACCCGGATTGAATTTCTCGCCCCTGATCGATTTTGCAGTTCCCTTATATATGTTGGCAAGGGCTTCATATATCCCTTCGGGATGTCCGGAAGGCATTGTGTGGCTTTCCTCGGCCAGCTTTTCGTTGTAACTGTGAGCAGGCTTGAATATCCTTGTAGGTTCAGTGTCGCTGAGCATGTAAAGGTAATTTGGATTCTCCTGTCCCCATTTAAGGCTGGCCTTGGATCCGTAAATGGCAAGGGTGATCGCATTCTCTTCGCCGCCGCACACCTGGCTTGCCCTTATGACTCCTTTCAGGTTCTTTCCGAACCTGAGCAGAACGGTACCGTCGAGATCCAGCTTTACATCATCCTTTACACTGCTCAGGTCTGACAGGATTTCCTTTACTTCGAGCCCCGTGGTGAATTCAATAAGGTTGAAGGCATGAACACCGATGTCGCCCATGCAGCTGCTGACACCAGCATGCCTGGGATCGAGCCTCCATACCCCGGTGATCCTGCTTTCCGTTCCATGAATTATAGAGTTGATCCATCCCTGGTAATATTGTGCGTCAATCCGCTGTATGGTCCCCAGAACTCCCTTTGCAACCAGGTCCCTCATCTGCCTTACCATCGGATACCCCGTATAGGTATGGGTAAGGGCAAATGTAAGCCCTGTATCTGCAACCATTTTTTCCAGTTCAACAGCTTCCTCTACAGTCATGGTCATCGGCTTTTCGCATACCAGATGGAATCCATTCTGAAGGAGCTTTAGGGCAAACGGAAAATGAAGGGCATTGGGTGTTACAATTGAAACACTCTGCATCCGCTTTTCGGGGGGCAATTTCAACTCGGCCACGATCATGGCATCAACACTTTCATAGCAGCGGTTCAGATCTATTCCCTCCATCGCGGCAAACTCCCTGCTCCGTTCGTAATTTGCATCAAAGACTCCGCAAACCAGTTCAAAATCGTTACAGATACGCGAGGCCCGGCGGTGGGCATCGCCAATGAATGCACCAATGCCGCCTCCGATCATTCCCATCCTGATTTTCTTCATAGTTTTTAACTTTTATTTGTTTCTTGTCTTTTGTGTTGGTTTATTTTATAATATTCTTTCAAAATTTGACTGATTGTAAGTTGCAGACAAAGCCGGATCATGAACTTTTAATGGGTCCTGTTTCCCTGTCAGAAGATGTTTCACCTGGCACTTTTCTTCCTTGAAAAATGCAGGAATGAGAAGCTGATAATAAGGAAGGCCGGCACCAGAGCCACGAACCTGAGAGTACGCGAACCACCGCTCAGCTGCGCTGCAGCCCAGGCGGCAGCTTCCTGTGTTCCTTCAGCTGCTGATCTGAGAACCTCAATGGCCTGACCGGCAGGAACCGATGCTGCAGTCTGGGCATCAAAGATGGCCCCCAGCACAGGTTGGGCTATCGCTCCACCAAGGAATCCAATGCCTCCCATAATGGCAAGACCCAGGGCACCGCTTTCGGGGATGTTTTCCGAAACGTATCCGAGCATGGTAGGCCAGAAGAAAGCTATTCCGAGTGCAAAAATCCCGGCAGCAGTGAAAACAAGGAATGCTCCGTTGACATATCCCATGAGAAGCGCACCAATAAAAGCCAGAACCGATGATACCAGAAGTATCACAGTCGAACGGACGTTGTGAACGATCGTTCCTCCGAACTGACGGGCAAGGGCCATGATACCCGATATCCATACAAGCAGGAGGATCGGGTTATCAGAGACATTTGCAAGCAGGGCGGCAATCCACTGGTTCGTTCCAAGTTCCGTAGCGGCAGTGAGTATCATGCAGAATGCCATAAAGAGGAAAAGCGGACTGACGCAGGCCTTGAGCATGTCCTTGTATGAGAATCCTGCCACCACTCTTTCCGTTTGCGGGAATTTCTTGTTGAGGAACATATAGCCATAAAGGAATGTGGGAAGAAGCATTATCCCCATGGCATACCGCCAGTCGTTAAGACCAATGTTGTTGAACAGGTAAACGACCAGTCCTCCGATCACTATTCCGGTGGGGAACCAGGCATGGAATCTGTTGAGCCGTCTTGTCTTTTCTTCAGTGTACATACTTGTTATCAGGGGATTGCAGGCTGCCTCCACGCTTCCGTTTGCAATGCCTATGAAAAGGGTGGAGATGAAGAGAGTCCAGAAACCTGTGGCAATAATTGTAAGAACAATCCCTGCAACATGGCAGAAGAAGGCTATGGCTATAATCCGTCCCAGTCCAATAATATCTACCAGGGGACCTCCGAATACCATGGCCAGGGTGAATCCCCAGAAGGCCGTACCTACAATCCATCCCACCTGTGTATGAGTCAGATTGAATTCCGTAGCCCAGGCTTCAACAAAGGAGCCCCTGGTTGCAAAAGCAAGTGCCGTAACTACCAGTGCAACACAGCTTGCATTGAATAGTTGTGTTTTCTTGATTGTGTCCATAGAAGTGGCAATTAAATTAGTATTAGGGTTTATGGTGCTTTTCTTTCCGTGAATTCCCCTTTTATTTGTCAAAAGCTGAATCAAATGCAATATCCGACGCAGGGAAATCAACCGATTTCACATACTGGCAGGCTTCCATTGCACCATGCTCCCTGTCCATGCCACTGTCTTCCCATTCAACCGACAAGGGGCCTTTATATCCTATTCTGTTAAGCGCCCTTATGATCTCCTCAAAATTAATGTTACCTCTTCCCGGGCTCCTGAAATCCCAGTACCGGCCTTTTGTCCCGAATTCCGTGTGTCCTCCGAAAACTCCGGCCTCGGCTGGTCCGTCCGACCAGCCGGCATCTTTCATATGGACGTGGAAGATCCTGTCGCTGAAAGTATAGATGAATTCTATGTAATCAACTCCCTGGTAACCGAAATGTGACGGATCATAATTGAAACCGAAAGCCGGATGATTTTTAAGAGCAGCAAGTGCCTTCCTGGCTGAAGCAATATCGAAGGCTATCTCAGTCGGGTGTACTTCAAGTGCAAACTTTACCCCCAGGTCCTTGTATGCATCAAGAATGGGTTTCCACCTGCGGGCAAATTCCCTGAAACCGTCATCAATCATTTTTGGCAGGTTCGGAGGAAATGAATATGCAAGATGCCATATCGGGCTTCCTGTGAAACCGTTAACAACAGACACTCCAAGCCTCTGTGCAGCCTCGCCCGTTTTTATCATCTCGTCGGCAGCACGCTTCCTGACACCCTCCGGATCCCCGTCTCCCCAGACATAGGGAGGAACGATTGCCCTGTGCCTTTCATCAATACGGTCGGACACAGCCTGACCGACAAGATGACTTGATATCGAAAATACTTTTAGTCCGTATTTGTCGAGTAGTTTCTTCCTTGCCTTGCAATAGGCTGCATCGGCCTTGTCAACTTCAAAATGGTCGCCCCAGCATGCAAGTTCCAGCCCGTCATACCCGAATGACTGCGCTTTTTTGCAAACTGTTTCAAATGGCAAATCTGCCCACTGGCCCGTGAAAAGTGTTACCGGTCTGCTCATATCTGTTGTTTTTTAGACTGTTGAAAACTCAGGTGGATGGATACATGATGCTAATATAGTAAAATCATTTTCATCAATTCCACCCTTTCGCTGAGAATTTGTTTACTTTGCGCATAATCTGAAGCATCATTCTATGAAATTCAATACCGGTTTTCTCCTTCAGAGGAGAACTATCAGAAAATATACGGGCCAGGATGTTACCGATGACCTGCTTAATGAGATCATAAATGAGGGATGCAGGACATCCACAACAGGCAATATGCAGGTTTACAGTATTATTGTTACCAGGGATAATTCAGTTAAGCAGCAATTGCTGCCTCTTCACTTCAACCAGAAGATGGTTACCGAAGCGCCGGTGGTTCTTACTTTCTGCGCCGATTTCAACAGGTTCAGTAAATGGTGCCTTCTCAATAATGCCTCTCCGGGTTATGATAACTTCCTGTCGTTTATGACAGCAGCCATCGATGCTCTTCTTGTGGCCCAGACCATCTGCATCTCCGCCGAAGCAAGGGGGCTCGGCATTTGCTATCTCGGTACAACAACCTATATGGCCCATAAAATAATAGAAGTTCTTAGAATTCCGGGAGGGGTTGTCCCGGTAACCACAGTAACGCTGGGCTGGCCTGCTGAGAGCCCCGGGCAGCCCGACCGGCTGCCGGCCGGTGCAGTAGTGCACAGGGAAGTCTACTCCGACTATAATGAGCAGGATATCAGGAATTATTATTCTGCAAAGGAAGCAAGGGAGGATTCAGAACAGTTCATCCGGGAAAACAACAAAGAAACCCTTGCCCAGGTTTTTACCGATGTGAGGTATAAAAAAGAGGATAATGTAAACTTCTCCCAAATCCTGCTTAAGGTTCTGAAAGATCAGGGATTCATGAATCAGTAAGTGAGCCGTTCCGTCGTATCTCTCATTATCTGAAAGGAATATCGAGTGATTTTGCGACTTCATCCAGATCCCTCTCTATTGCCGGTACAAGCGTGATGCCCTCTTTCATGATCCTAAGCTCGGCTTCACGCTCGGGATCACCCGGAATCAGAACCCTTTCCTGACCCTGTGCCGGGATGGCCGATCGGAATGTCTCTATCCATTCATCCATCTTGGCCTTGAAGGCATCGGCGGGCTGAAAGGCATCTATCCTCATGGCTCCGAAGAAATGTCCCGTACCTTCACCGACCTTCCTGTCGAGAAGCGGCAGATAGGCTACGCTGGGAGGAACAAAGGGCCCGAAATTAGCTCCGCTGAATACAGCGGAAAAAATATCCACCAGCGATGACAGACAGTACCCCTTGTGACTCCCATGAAGCCTGTCGCCACCGAGAGTCAGCATCGATCCTCCCGATTTGAGTATTGACGGGTCATCAGAAGGATTCCCGTATTTATCCTGCACAAAGCCAAGCGGTACCTTTTCTCCTTTCTTTTCCGCTACGGCCAGTTTGCCCCTGGCTATGGGAGTGGTCGCAAAATCAGCAACCAGCGGGGGCTGCTTCCCGGCAGGTATTGCGACCGCAATCGGATTGGTACCCATCATCCTGCTGACTGAAAAGGTGGGCGAAACCAGGGGATTTGCGTTGGTAAGGCAGATGCCCGTCATTTCATGTTCCAGCGCCATCATTGCATAGTAGCCGGCAATACCGAAATGGTTCGAATTGCGTGTCGCCACCCATCCCGTTCCGGCTGAACGGGCTTTTTCTATGGCGATTTCCATCGACCTTCGCGCAGCTATCATTCCAATGGCATTGTCACCGTCAATAACTGCGGTACCGGGTGATTCATGCACTATCCTTACATCTGGCTTTACATTGATCCGCCCTGCCTTCCATAATTCATGGTAATCCTTAATCCTGATCATCCCGTGCGATGCATGACCCCTGAGCTCAGCTGCAAGGAAAACATCTGCAATTATGACGGAATCGGTCTCGCTGCATCCCATCTTCAGGAAAACCCTTCTGGTAAAATCGAACAGAAAATCCTTCGTATACATGAGATTGTTGGTTGGTTTAAATAGAAATCATTAATCTGAAAACATTATCGTTTGTCATTAAAAAGTTATCGAATAACGATAAAAATATATTAAATTACAATAAAATATTGTTGTTATTTTGTATTCTTTGCCTGTCAGAATTCAATTCAAATACATTTTATTTCCGGCTGAAGGAGATGTTCTTTCAAGGATTTCTGTTGAGATATCCTGTCCCGGCCTGCTGCGTTGGTGTAATGGTCAGATCATTTATGCAGACATGCTCCGGTAGTGTTGTGCAGAACCAGATCACATCCGCGATGTCACCGGCAGTAAGGGCTTTAACCCCCCTGTAAACAGCATCGGCTTTTTCCCTGTCGCCCTTGAACCTTACAATCGAGAATTCCGTTTCAGCCATGCCGGGCGCAATGTTGGTGACCTTAATGCCATGCTTCAGAAGATCTATCCTCATGGCTTTTGAAAGAGCATCAACGGCATGCTTGGAGGCACAATACACATTTCCGTTCTCATAAACTTCCTTTCCGGCAATGGATGATATATTGAAAATATGTCCTCCGCCTCGTGCAACCATAAGGGGTGCCACTGTCCTGGTAACATAAAGAAGACCCTTCACGTTGGTATCTATCATCCTGTCCCAGTCGTCCGTGTCACCATCATCAATATGGGACAGCCCGACGGCCAGTCCGGCATTATTGACAAGGATGTCGATGTTCTTCCATCCGGGAGGCAGACTTTCAATAGCTGACTTTACCGAATCAAGGTCTCTGACATCGAAATTTAACGACATTACTTCAGCACCAGTCTCCGCAATCTCTTTTTCGAGATCCATCAGTTTTTCCTTTCTGCGCCCCGTAACTATAACCCTGTAACCATTTTTTGCAAAGAGGACCGCTATTGCACGGCCGAATCCGGCTGTTGCGCCGGTTACCATTATTATCTTTTCCATAGTATATGACAGCTGTTACTGCGGGTAAAAGTATTAATAATATTTGTACTTATATTTGCGGTCAATACTTAATAAATGGCAGAAAAGGACGAAAGGGAGCTCCCTGACAAGGAAGGAATAGGCCGGATGTTCGACTCCATCGCATGGCGGTATGATTTTCTGAATCACCTCCTTTCGTTCGGGATCGACAGAAGGTGGAGAAGAAGGGCAGTCAGGGAAATTTCAAAGCGCTACCGTAATCCCCGCATTATAGATGTGGCGACCGGAACCGGCGATCTTGCAATCGAAGCCTCCAGGATGAGCCCCTCCGGGATAACAGGCATCGATATCTCCGAAAAGATGATCGAGATAGCCAGTAAAAAGATTCAGGAGAAAAACCTCGGAAACATTATTGAATTTGCAAGATGTGAATCTGAAAATATCTGTTTCGCCGATGAAAGCTTTGATGCGGCAATGGTTGCTTTCGGAGTAAGAAATTTCAGGGATCCCCGGAAAGGCCTCTCGGAAATGACCAGGGTAATCCGTAAAAATGGGATAGTTGTCGTCCTGGAATTTTCCCGCCCCGACGGAACTATTTTTAAACATCTTTATAACATCTATTTCAGCTACATGCTGCCAACTATCGGATCCCTGTTTTCGAGGAACAGGAAGGCTTACAGATATCTTAATGAGTCGGTTATGAGGTTTCCTGAAAATGAGGCATTCATCAGGATGATGACTTCAGCCGGACTTTCGGAAATCACCCAGACCAGGCTGACGGGCGGAATAGCTTCAATTTACACAGGGACCAGAAAGTGAAAACAATAAACGGGAGTCATTCAAGTTATATCTTAGGTACCGCCACTTCCGTACCCGGCAAATGGAACAGACCTGATGCCGGCAGTGGAAAGAGGGCTGACGTTTGATTAATCAGATCACTGCAACCAGAAAGTTGAGAAAAGGATTCCTATATTTATTTATTGCAGGATTATTCCTATTGTTTCCCTGTGATATATCAGGTCAGAAACAGAAACCCAAAAACGATTCATGGTACGATGACAAACCGCTTCATTTTGGTTTCAGTCTCGGAATGAACCTGATGGATTTCGACATCACTCCGTCTCAAACTTATCTGGATCAGGATGGTTATTTTCCGGAAGTGAGTATTCTTAATCCCGGAATTAACATTCAGGTTGTTACAAATTACCGGCCGACAAGATACCTCGATCTTCGCTTTCTGCCGGGGGTTTCATTCGGTCAAAGGACCGTCCGCTACTATGATTATTTTGATACTGTTGATGAATCCAAATACCAGCTTATTGATGAGAGCCAGAGGCTGGAATCGTCCTTCCTCGAATTCCCCTTCCTTCTGAAATACAAGGGAGAGAGGCTGAACAATGTAAGGCCCTATTTAATTGGCGGTCTTAACTACAGGTATGACCTTGCCGGCAAGAAGGAATATGATGAAGACAAAAAGATATATCTGCGACTCAAAAGGTCAGACCTGTATTACGAGGCAGGCGCCGGACTTGACTTTTACCTTCCCTATTTCAAACTTTCTGTGGAAATAAAGACATCAAGGGGCCTAAGGGATATAATAGTACACGATCAGGGTTATCCCGGTTACCCGCAGTATATCAACTCGATTGAAAAGATGAAGTCGAGGATCTGGGTGATTGCTTTTCATTTTGAATAGACATGTCAAGGATTGTCAGGCTTAATATCAGCCCTGAAACCGCATCTGACCAATCACTGGTCCGCAAGCTTGCAGGTTCACTGGCCGGCATCCCTCCTTCAGAAATTTCACTGCTTAGAATTATAAGAAGGTCGATCGACGCACGCAGAAGAAATATAGTCGTGAATCTTGAGGTTGAAGTCTTTACGGCGGAAGACGGACAGGTTGATTCAATAAAGCCATATATCCCCAAGGACGTAAGTGGAAAACCCGAAGTCATTATTGTGGGAGCAGGTCCGGCCGGCCTGTTTGCTGCACTGCGGTTAATCGAAACCGGAATAAGACCTGTAATTCTTGAACGGGGCAGGGATGTCTCATCCAGAAAAAAGGACATTGCACTCATCAGCCGTGAACACAGGGTCGACCCCGACAGCAATTATTGCTTCGGGGAAGGCGGTGCAGGAACATTCTCTGATGGCAAGCTCTATACCCGCTCTAAAAAAAGGGGCGACAACAGAAGAGTCCTTGAGCTGCTCTGCCTTCACGGAGCGAATGAAAATATTCTTTATGAAGCTCATCCTCATCTGGGAACAGATAAACTTCCGGGGATAATTTCAAAGATCAGAAAAACCATTACCGGCGCTGGCGGTGTTTTACTTTTTGGCAGGAGAATCAGCGACATCATTGTGGAAGACGACGTTGTTAAGGGTGTCGTAACAACTGGAAATGAAAGATTCCTTTCTCCTTTTGTGATACTCGCGACCGGCCATTCGGCAAGGGATATTTATTCACTTTGTATTGAAAGGGGCATAAAACTCGAACCGAAATCATTCGCCATGGGAGTGAGGGTGGAACATCCCCAGGAACTGATTGACAGGATTCAATACCATGGCAGGGACAGGGGGAAGCTCCTTCCTGCAGCTTCATACAACCTGGTCAGGCAGGTTGAAGGCAGGGGCGTCTATTCATTTTGTATGTGCCCCGGAGGATTTATAGTCCCTTCTGCAACATCACCCGAAGAAGTAGTGGTTAACGGAATGTCTCCCTCCACACGTAATTCCCCCTATGCCAATTCAGGAATTGTTGTCGAAATACGTCCTGAAGACCTGAAGGAATATTCCCGCTCCGGCGTACTGTCAGGCCTGGAATTCCAGAAAGACTTTGAACGTCTCGCCTGGGAACATGCAGGCCGGACACAGGCGGCTCCGGCGCAGCGCCTTTCCGATTTTCTGAATGGAAGAACTTCGGCCTCATTGCCGGCAATTTCGTATTTCCCCGGGGTAACATCATCCCCGCTTCACGAATGGATCCCTCCTCTCATAGCTGACCGGTTGAAAGCCGGATTCGGCTTCTTCGGATCCGTAATGAAGGGATTCATTACAAATGAAGCAGTTATTGCCGGAGTTGAATCGAGGACTTCATCTCCGGTCAGGATACCCAGAGATCCTGTTACGCTTGAGCACATAATTGTTTCAGGACTTTACCCCTGCGGGGAGGGTTCGGGTTATGCCGGCGGGATAGTGTCATCAGCCGTTGACGGGATGAACACGGCAGAGGCTGTTGCATCACGCATAAATCCGTCAGAAGGAAACTAACCCTTCAGTCTCATTTTCTTCTTCTTGCGAATTCGGACAGCACTATCGAGGCAGCCATCCCAACATTGAGAGATTCAACTCCATGGTCAGAAATAGAAAATCCCGGTATATAAAGCTTTTTGCTGACAAAAGGCGCCAGGGTGCCGGATATTCCTTTTGACTCATTTCCAAAAAGTATAATCCCCCTTTCTTCAAGTTCTGCCTTATAAATTGATTCTCCCTCAAGAAAGGTTCCATAGACCGGCAGGCCTGTCTTTGCCGCTTCCTGCAGAATCCGGTCAAGATCTGCATAATACACCTCCACATTGAGGATGGCTCCCATCGATGCCTGGATCACCTTTGGATTGTAAACATCCACCGAGTTCATTGAGCAAACTACGGTTTTTATACCAAACCATGCTGCTGCCCTGATGATGGTGCCGAGGTTACCGGGATCCTGAACTGATTCGAGGGCTATTCCAGGTCCCTGCAATGAACCGGGTGTAAAGGCAGCCCTCTCAGTCATATGAACAACCGCCAGGGCATTATGGGGGGTGGAAAGACTGCTGATCCTTTTCAGTTCTTCATATGAAGTGGGCACTATTTCACCGATCAGAGTCCTCTCTCTTTGTCCAAGGGATGAAATGAATTCAGGTTTCGCCGCAAGAAGGCTCACCCTGAAGCCGGCTGCCAGGTATTCCCTGACCAGTTTGTCTCCTTCGATGGTATAAAGGCGCTCATCTTCCCTTACCTTCTTTTTCTGAAGCGATTGAATATGCCTTATGGTATTCCTGCTTATCATCCCAGTATAGCTTTTATGTTCCCGCAGGTATGGTTTTTGCCGGAACTAATAATGCCTGCCGCCGATAATGGTTGTTTCTTATTATTGATATATTTGCTTCAGGCTTTGATTTGCAAATTTTGAAAAAAACCGGTTCAAATAAAAATATAATACACCGGAGGAAGATATTTTTCCTGTTACTCCTGGTGCCCTTTGTCTTTTCATGCAATCCTGTCAAATATGTTCCTCAGGACCAGACCCTCCTGAACAACAACTACGTGGAGACAGACAGGGAGGGAATGAACAAGTCGGACCTTGCTCCCTATATCAAGCAAAAACCCAACAAAAAAATATTCGGGGCCAGGTTTCATTTATGGCTTTACAACCTCTCCAACATTGAAAAGCAGAAATGGCCTCACGGCTGGCTGAGGAGAATAGGAGAGGAACCTGTCATCTTCGACAGCTATTTAAAGGATCAGAGCCGGCAGCAACTGGAGGATTACATTGCGTCGAAGGGGTATTTTGACAGTAATGTGTCCGATACGGTGCTGACCCAGAAGAGAAAATCGGATGTTTACTATAACGTGCACCTGAAATCTCCCTATACTGTCAGGAACATTTTCTATGAAATTGACGACACCACCATCAGGGCGCTTTTTAATTTTGACTCGCTTTCGTGCCTCATCCAGAGGGGCAAGCCTTATGATACAGACGTTTTACAGGCAGAACGGACACGTTTTGAACGATTTGTCAGAAACCATGGATTCTACGGGTTTTCCGCCGACCATATTTCCTTCAGGATCGACAGTACAATAGGGAACAGGCAGGTAAACCTTTATTATGATGTAAGAAAAGCGCAAAAGATCGACCAGTATAACAGGATCACCCAGGGGCCCCATCAGGTCTATCAGATCAAAAACGTATATATCTATCCTGAATACGTCCAGAAATCGGTGCTTGAACAGGGTGTTTCATACATGGAAAGGCTTGACACGACTTATTATGAGGGTTTCTATTTCATTACCGAAGGTTCGAAACCTGCTGTCAGGCACGACCTGATAATGAAATCTCTTTATGTCAGACCCGGATCCAATTACAGTCTGACCGATGTCGAACAAACCCAGAGCCATCTGCTGACCCTAAAGACATACCGCCTCGTGAATATATTCTTCAACGAGACCAGCCCTCCTGAAGAAAATCCCGGACAGGCGATGTTCCTCGATTGTCATGTTCAGCTTACCCTGCTCAGTCAGCAATCGTTCAATGTTGAACTTGAAGGCACCAACACTGCAGGTAATTTCGGCGGCGCCCTGAACCTTGTTTACCAGCACAAGAACCTTTTCCGCGGCGCAGAACAGTTCAATATGAAGCTGAAGGGCGCGTTTGAGGCGATGTCGCAGCCGAATACAAAGCTGAGAAGCACCCAGGAATACGGGGTGGAGACTTCCCTGCGACTTCCCAAATTCCTTGTCCCTTTTATTAAACCCGAAGGATTCATCAAAACCATGAATCCGACAACTACCATACTTGCTGCATACAACTATCAGGATCTCAGTTTCTTCACCAGGACCATGGCCAATGCTACTTTCGGGTACAGCTTTACGGCGCGCGACTACAGAACCCATATTGTGAATCCGGTTCAGCTCAACCTGGTAAACATGATGAAGATTGATACGGCCTTTCAGAAGCTTATTAATGTCTCATCGTACCTTTCAAACAGCTACAAGGATGTTCTGATTCTCGGAGGTAATTACTCCTTTATTTTCAATAATCAGAAGATCCAGAAATCGAGGGATTATCTTTTCCTCAGGGTAAATGCAGAAGCAGCCGGCAATATGCTTGCAGCTGCTGGCAGGCTGGCTGGAGCCCAGAAGAAGAATGAAAACTACAATTTCCTGGGACAGCCTTTTGCCCAGTATGTAAGGCTGGATGCCGATGTGAGGTACAATGTTCTTATCAACGACATAAGCTCTGTTGTTTACAGGGCTTTCACAGGTATAGGGATCCCATATGGAAACTCACGCGCCATTCCCTTTGAAAAACAGTATTTCGGGGGAGGAGCAAACGGCATCAGGGCCTGGCAGGTCCGTTCCCTCGGTCCTGGTTCATATGAAGTACCGGATACTATAAACTTTATAAACCAGACCGCCGATATCAAGCTTGAAGCAAACATCGAATACAGGTTTAAACTGTTCTGGGTGCTTGAGGGCGCTTTGTTTATGGATGCCGGAAACATATGGACTTTCAATGATGATGCTTCCCGGCAGGGAGCCAGATTCAGATTCGGAAAATTTCTCGACGATATTGCAGTAGGTACAGGTACAGGATTCAGGTTCGACTTCAGTTTTGTCACTGCCAGGGTGGACATGGGTGTTAAACTAAGGGACCCTGCAATCAGTCAGGGATCGAAATGGATTCTGGCTTCCCGGCGGTTCGACTTTGGAGATGACA
The DNA here is from genome assembly GCA_964429295.1 of uncultured Rikenellaceae bacterium. Taxonomy (GTDB): domain Bacteria; phylum Bacteroidota; class Bacteroidia; order Bacteroidales; family VadinHA17; genus LD21. Next base: position 21,082 of record CAYSBL010000013.1, on the reverse strand, counting down.
TTACCTTCGTTCTGGGTATAGGCTACCCGTTCTGAGAAAAAATCCGGGAATATTCAGTTTTTTCCTCACTATCCCTTCCAACTGACCCCGGGATTTGCTATATTGCATCCTGTCTCGCTTGCTTTTATACATATGGATGTCTTCAGGGAATTCTTCAGGGATTGGTTTGGCTTTACCAGAAGGGAAAGAAGGTCAACCTTTATTCTACTTAATGTGATTGTCCTGATCACCGGGATCAGATACCTCTTCCCGTTTCATGAGATGACTTTCAGGGAACTGCCCGTTTCTCAGGAATGGGTATCGCCGGATACCACCGGGGCTGACGGGGGTGAGTATAAGTCTGATCCGCGGTTGCCGGCCCAGGACCCGGTGAGAAGATCTGCAGCACGCGCCAGGATTCTGGATCTTAATACCTGCGATTCGGCTTCCCTTGAAGCGCTTCCGGGGATCGGCCCGGTCCTGTCGGCCAGGATTATCAGATACAGGAAACTCCTGGGCGGTTATGCTTCGGTCGGCCAGCTAAGGGAGGTATACGGACTGCCCGGGGAGACTTTTGTGCTGATATCAGCCAGGTTAACGGCCGACTCGCTTGATGTTGCAAGGATAAGGATAAATTCTGCAGGCTACAGCGACCTTATCAGGCATCCCTATTTTAAAAGGACCGAGGTTCCCGCCATCCTGAAGTACAGGGAACTGAACGGCAGGATAGAAGGAGTGGAAGAACTGGTCATCAACGCGGTGATCTCCTCTGAAACAGCGCGGAAGATTGCTCCGTACCTTGCGTTCGACTGACAATTTAACTAATATTTAACAGCACTTATTTGGCTTCCCCGAATAAAAGTCGTATCTTTAATAAATCATCATCATTATCCGGTTCTGCATTCAAAAAGCAATTTTGTCAAATATCTTAACAGCAAAGAAAATGATAAAAATATCGCCGTAATGTTTTGAAAAGATTTTTAATGTTTCTAAATTTGCGCCTCGTTTTAAACTGAATTATTATTATGATCATTGTACCAGTAAAAGAAGGCGAAAATATTGAAAGAGCTCTTAAGAAGTTCAAGCGGAAATTTGAGAAAACAGGAGTGATCCGTGAACTGCGCTCGCGTCAGGCTTTCGTCAAACCTTCGGTTCGCAGAAGGGAAGAATTAAAGAAGGCACAGTATGTCCAGAAGATGCAGGAGAGCGAAGAGTAATCCGCACGCCTGTCTCTTTTTTTAACAATAACGGATAAGGGGGTTCCTTTATGGATCATAAGGAATCGTTCTTACAGTTCCTAAGAATCGAAAAACGGTACTCGCCGCATACTGTAAGATCCTATATAAATGATCTTGATCAGTTCGCTTCTCATCTCAGGCTGAAAGGTCAGCCGGGGGCTGAAACTGATATTACTTCCCATGATATACGCTCATGGATCGTTTCATTGATCGAAGAAGGATATTCTCCGTCAAGTATTCACAGGAAAATTTCATCGCTGAGGGTTTTCTACAGGTTCCTCAGAAAGGAAGGTATTGTAACGGGTGATCCGCTTGAGAAGGTCGTCCTTCCAAAGACGGCCAGGAGGCTTCCTGTTTTCGTTGAGGAAAAGGCTCTTGACAGGTTACTGGACGACTGTCAGTTTGATGAGGGGTTCAGGGGGATACGGGACAGGGTCATTATTGAGATGCTTTATTTCACCGGAATTAGAAGGGCGGAGCTGACGGGCCTGCGCAATGCCGATGTCGACCTTGAGTCAGCCACCGTAAGGGTTACAGGCAAAAGGAACAAGCAAAGGATCATTCCCCTGTTCAGTCATTTTTCAGTAAAACTGAGGGAGTATGTCAGGGAGAGGGATGCTGAATCCGGAATGCAGCCGGAATGGTTCTTCACCGATGACAGGGGGAACAAGTTATACGACAAATATGTTTATAATGTTGTAAGGAAATATCTGGCCATGGTTACTACTATTGAAAAGAAAAGTCCGCATGTGCTGAGGCATACTTTTGCGACGCACATGCTCAATCGCGGGGCTGATCTTAATTCAATTAAGGAATTCCTCGGCCATGCCAACCTTTCCGCAACCCAGATATACACTCACAATTCATTTGAGAAGCTTAGCAAAATATATAAACAGGCTCATCCAAGAGCTTAATTATTAATTAATTAAACAGGAGGGACCACTATGAACGTTCAGATTCACTCAGTACGGTTTGATGCCGACAAGAAACTAATTGATTTTGTTAACCAGAAACTGGATAAACTTACCCAGATCGGTGATGGAATTGTTAATGCTGAAGTGTACCTGAGGCTTGATAAGGATCAGGAGCGTAAGAATAAAATTACTGAAATCAAGCTTGATCTGAGAGGAGCACCCTTGTTTGCAAGAAAACAAAGCAAGACTTTCGAGGAGGCTACCGACCTTGCTGTCGATGCTCTTAAGAAACAGATTACCAAGTATAATCAAAAGAAGAGAGGAGTCTGAAAACGTTCATTTTAAAAAAAAATTGGATAATTTTGATAAATGAAATTTAAATTCATACATTTGCAAACCGATTTTTAAGGGTATCTAATAGCCTGTCGGGACGTTCTTTAAATTGCCGATGTAGCTCAGTTGGTCAGAGCAGCTGATTTGTAATCTGCAGGTCGGGGGTTCGAATCCCTTCATCGGCTCTTGAAAGAGTGGCAAATGTATATCTTGAGAGTTCAACTCTGTTTCAAAGGGGAGATACCAAAGTGGCCAACTGGGGCAGACTGTAAATCTGCTGGCAAATGCCTTCGTAGGTTCGAATCCTGCTCTCCCCACTCTAACAGATCAGGATATGAAACCTGGAAATTCCTTTCCACAGAATACGGTCCTCTTTGGATGATATTAAGCGGGAGTAGCTCAGTTGGTAGAGCATTAGCCTTCCAAGCTAAGGGTCGCGGATTCGAGCTCCGTCTCCCGCTCACTTTTTTTGAGGCCAGAGTAGCTCAGGGGTAGAGCACTTCCTTGGTAAGGAAGGGGTCGGGGGTTCAATTCCCCCCTCCGGCTCAACAAAAAATAGAAATGACAAAACTGATATAAATAAACTTAAATTTAATAAGCTTGGAGTTATGGCAAAAGAAAAATTTGACAGGTCGAAACCGCATGTGAACATTGGTACTATCGGTCATATTGACCATGGTAAGACCACCCTGACCGCAGCAATCACAATGGTGCTTGCTAAAAGAGGTCTCTCTGAAATAAGGGATTTTGACTCAATTGATAATGCTCCCGAAGAAAAGGAAAGGGGTATTACAATCAATACCGCTCACGTTGAATACCAGACAGCAACACGCCATTATGCACACGTAGACTGCCCCGGTCACGCTGACTATATTAAGAACATGGTTACAGGTGCTGCCCAGATGGACGGCGCTATTCTTGTTGTTGCAGCAACCGACGGTCCAATGCCGCAGACTCGTGAACATATCCTTCTTGCCCGCCAGGTTAACGTACCCCAGGTGCTTGTCTTTATGAACAAAGTCGACATGGTTGATGATGAAGAACTTCTCGACCTCGTTGAAATGGAAGTCCGCGACCTGCTGAATTTCTACAAGTTCGACGGTGACAACGCACCGGTTATCCGCGGTTCGGCTCTCGGAGCAATGAACGGCGAAGCAAAATGGGAAGAAAAAGTAATGGAACTGATGGATGCCGTCGATTCTTTTATTCCCGTTCCTCCACGCGACAATCAGAAGCCTTTCCTTATGCCGGTTGAAGATATCTTCTCAATCACCGGACGCGGTACAGTTGCTACCGGCCGTATCGAAACAGGAGTGGTTCTGACAGGCGATGAACTCGAAATCGTAGGACTGGGCTCTGAAAAGCGCAAAACAGTATGTACCGGTGTTGAAATGTTCCGCAAAATCCTCGACAGGGGCGAAGCTGGCGATAACGTCGGTCTTCTTCTCAGAGGCGTTGACAAGAAAGAAATCAAGAGAGGACATGTCCTTGCAAAACCGGGAACCATCACACCTCACACCAAGTTCAAGACCGAGATTTACGTTCTGAAGAAAGAAGAAGGCGGACGCCATACTCCCTTCCACAACAAGTATCGTCCCCAGTTCTATATCAGAACCCTCGACATCACAGGCGAGATTGTCCTGCCTGAAGGCAGGGAAATGGTAATGCCGGGCGACAACGTGACCATCACCGTTGAACTTATCTACCCTGTAGCTATCAACGTAGGCCTTCGTTTTGCAATCCGCGAGGGCGGCAGAACAGTCGGAGCAGGTGCCGTAACAGAAATTTTGGAATAAGAGTTTTGGATATATCAGTGCAGCATCATTCACGTAATGATGCTGCTTTTTCCCACACGGGTGTAGCTCAGTTGGTAGAGCACTGGTCTCCAAAACCAGGTGTCGGGAGTTCGAGTCTCTCCTCCCGTGCTAATTAAAATGTTAAAATGAATATTAAAGGTTATTTCAAGGAATCTTATACTGAACTGGTCCACAAGGTTACCTGGCCAACCTGGAGCGAACTTCAGAACAGCGGAGTGCTCGTACTGGTGGCAACCCTCCTCATAGCTGTCGTGGTGGCTGTTATGGATCTTGGATTCAGTAAAATTATGGAATTCATTTACAGTTTGTTATATTAAATCAAGAGGTCAATCCCGATGAGCGAGAATATTAAGAAGTGGTATGTACTTCGTGCTATTGGAGGGAAGGAAAAGAAGGTTAAGGAGTATATAGAGAATGAAGTGGCCCGCCTTAAACTTGAAGAATTTGTCTCTCAGGTTCTGATCCCGACTGAAAAAGTATACCAGATACGTTCAGGGAAAAAAATCAGCAAGGAAAGGACTTTTTTCCCGGGTTATGTTCTGGTTGAAGCTGTCCTTACAGGTGAAATTCCTCACCTTCTGAGAAATATTCCAAATGTCATTGGTTTCCTCGGTTCACAGGACGGGGAACCCGTGCCTCTCAGAAAACCTGAAATAAACAGGATTCTGGGCAAGGTCGATGAACTGAATGCCAGCGATGAGGAACTGAATGTTCCGTTCTTTGTCGGTGAAACAGTGAAGGTTATTGACGGACCGTTCAACAGCTTCACAGGTATCATCGAAGAGGTGAATGAAGAAAAGAAAAAGCTCAAGGTAATGGTTAAGATCTTCGGACGAAAAACCCCCCTTGAACTCAGTTTTATGCAGGTAGAAAAGGAAAATTAACTAAGGATATTGACGGTTATAATATTCATAATGCTTCCTGAATAACCGCCAAGCTTTCGCAATAAACACGCAAATTTTAAATTATGGCAAAAGAAGTTGCTGGAATTATCAAGTTACAGATTCGTGGCGGAGCGGCTAATCCATCTCCACCGGTAGGACCCGCACTGGGCTCCAAAGGTGTGAATATTATGGATTTCTGCAAGCAATTCAATGCCAAGACCCAGGATAAGGCTGGAAAAGTGATCCCGGTGGTTATTACAGTTTATGCCGACAAATCATTCGATTTCGTCACAAAAACACCGCCGGTCGCAGTTCAGCTTCTCGAGGTTGCCAAATCGAAGAAGGGCTCCAAGGAACCCAACAGGGATAAGGTGGCATCCGTAACATGGGACCAGGTCAGGGCAATTGCTGAGGAAAAAATGGAAGACTTGAACTGTTTTACTCTCGAGTCGGCCATGAAGATGGTAGCTGGTACCGCCAGAAGTATGGGAATCGCCGTCAAGGGCGCCCCAGGTAAATAATTAATAAGTAGAAGAAATGACTAAACTTACCAAAAACCAGAAGCTTTCCGAAAGTAAAATCGACAGGGATAAGCTTTATACGTTGACAGAAGCATCCGCACTGGTTAAGGAAATAACCAACACAAAATTCGATGCTTCCATCGACCTGGATGTAAGGTTAGGTATCGATCCGAGAAAATCAAACCAGATGGTCCGCGGTGTTGTTTCCCTTCCTCACGGAACAGGAAAACAAACACGCGTGCTTGTTCTCTGCACCCCCGACAGGGAGGCTGAGGCAACAGCCGCCGGAGCCGACCATGTGGGCCTTGACGATTTTATTGAAAAAATCAAGGCTGGTTGGACAGATATTGACGTTATCATAACCATGCCATCCGTGATGGGCAAAGTCGGTCAGTTAGGTCGAATACTCGGTCCGAGAGGACTGATGCCGAACCCGAAAAGCGGAACTGTCACCATGGAAATTGGCAAGGCTGTTAAGGAAGTGAAGCAGGGTAAAATTGATTTCAAGGTTGATAAAAGCGGAATCATTCATACCTCTATCGGAAAAGTCTCTTTCGAGCCACAACAGATCGTTGAGAATGCCAGGGAGTTTATCCATATGGTAAACAAACTGAAACCGGCTGCAGCAAAGGGAACATACATTAAAAGCGTGTTCCTCTCAAGCACAATGAGCCCGGGTATTAAAATCGATCCTAAAGGTCTTGACGACTAATCAGTAAAGTTAAACTCGAAAAAACTATGAGACGGGAAGAAAAAAATGCTATCATAGACAGCCTCGCTGAGAAACTAAAGGAGTACAGCCACTTTTATCTGACTGATACCGCTCAGTTGAATGCTGCTGACACAAGTGCACTCAGAAGAAAATGCTTTGAAAACGACATCAGGCTTATCGTCGTTAAAAACACCCTTCTGAAAAGAGCACTCGAAATGTCCGAAGGTAACTTTGAAGAACTGTATCCGGTTCTTAAAGGTACTACATCCATCATGTTCTCCAATACCGGAAACTCCCCCGCAAAACTTATCAAGGAGTTCCGCAAACAACATGATAAACCTGTCCTGAAAGGCGCTTACGTCCAGGAATCAGTCTTTATCGGCGACCAGATGCTCGATGCTCTTGTCTCCGTCAAGACAAGGGAGGAACTGATCGGAGATCTTATTCTCCTGCTCCAGTCTCCCGCCAGGAATGTTATTTCAGCTTTGCAGTCAGGTGGAAATAAATTGCACGGTGTTCTCGAAACACTATCACAAAAAGAAAACTAATTAAGTAAATCAAATCTAAATTCAATAAAAAAATGGCAGATCTTAAGAAATTTGCAGAAGAACTGGTTAACCTGTCTGTTAAAGAGGTAAACGAACTGGCTAAAATACTCAAGGAAGAATACGGTATCGAACCGGCAGCAGCAGCAGTTGCAGTTGCAGGCCCGGCCGCCAGCGCAGAAGCACCCAAGGTTGAGGAAAAAACCAAATTCGACGTTATCCTCAAGGCAGCCGGAGGCCAGAAATTACAGATCGTAAAACTGGTTAAGGATATCACCGGTCTCGGACTCAAGGAAGCTAAGGCAGTCGTCGACTCAGCCCCGGCCCCAGTTAAGGAAGGTGTATCAAAAGAAGAAGCAGAAGCTATTAAAGGTCAATTGGTTGACGCAGGAGCTGAAGTTGAACTTAAATAAGTTATACCTGATTCCCGGGTTCCAGGTTTAGTCCCGAATTTTCGGGACTAAGCCTTTTCGTTCTTTTAATTGTAAGTTCACTTAATCCTTTTATAAATGTCTTTAAAAAGTACTGAAAGAATTAGTTTTGCCTCCAGGAAAAACCAGCTCGACTACCCCGATTTCCTGGAAGTTCAGCTGAAATCATTCGGAGAGTTTTTCCAGCTTGGAACTACCCCCGAAAACAGGAAGAAGGAAGGACTATTTAAGGTCTTTACAGAAAATTTCCCCATAACAGATACAAGAAATAATTTCGTTCTCGAATTTCTCGACTATTACATCGACCCCCCACGATACACAATTGATGAATGCATTGAACGCGGACTGACTTTCAGCGTTCCCCTGAAGGCAAAACTTAAACTCTATTGCACCGACCCGGAACACGAGGATTTTGACACGGTGATCCAGGACGTCTACCTCGGTACCGTCCCCTATATGACTGAAAGAGGTACTTTCGTCATAAACGGCGCTGAAAGAGTTGTGGTGTCGCAGCTGCACAGATCACCCGGCGTATTCTTCGGACAAAGCATCCACGCCAACGGTACAAAACTGTATTCGGCCAGGATCATCCCGTTCAAGGGATCATGGATCGAATTCGCAACCGACATCAACAATGTCATGTATGCCTACATCGACAGAAAGAAGAAACTGCCTGTAACAACACTCCTCAGGGCAATCGGATTCGAGAGCGACAAGGAAATCCTCGAGATTTTCAACCTCGCCGAAGAACACAAGGTATCCAAAACAAATATCAAAAAGCTTGTCGGCCGCAAACTCGCCGCAAGAGTACTTAAGACATGGGTGGAGGACTTCGTTGACGAGGATACCGGCGAAGTGGTTTCAATAGAAAGAAATGAGGTGATACTCGACAGGGAAACCGTCATCGAGGCCGAACATGTCGACCTCATTGTCGATTCAGGAGCAAAGGCAATTCTTCTTCACAGGGAAGATACAACCCTCTCCGATTTCGCCATTATCTACAATACACTCCAGAAGGATCCCTGTAACTCCGAAAAGGAGGCAGTCATCTATATTTACCGCCAGCTGCGCAATGCAGAACCGCCCGATGAGGCAACAGCCAGGGATGTAATCGAAAAACTGTTCTTCTCCGATAAGAGATATGACCTCGGGGAAGTCGGCCGTTACAGGATCAATAAGAAACTGGGACTCGAAACCGATATGTCGGTCAAGATCCTTACCAAGGAAGACATCATTAAGATAATCGGCTACCTGATCGAACTTATCAACTCAAAAACCGAAGTTGACGATATCGACCATCTCAGCAACAGAAGGGTGCGCACAGTCGGCGAACAGCTTTATGCACAGTTCGGTGTCGGACTTGCACGAATGGCCCGTACCATCCGTGAAAGGATGAACGTCAGGGACAACGAGGTGTTTACTCCTGTCGACCTTATCAATTCAAAGACACTGTCATCGGTAATCAACTCCTTCTTCGGAACCAACCAGCTGTCGCAGTTCATGGACCAGACCAATCCTCTGGCCGAGATGACGCACAAGCGCCGTATGTCGGCCCTGGGTCCGGGCGGTCTTTCCCGCGAAAGAGCCGGATTCGAGGTAAGGGACGTGCATTATACACACTATGGAAGGCTTTGCCCGATTGAAACTCCCGAAGGTCCGAATATCGGTCTTATTTCATCGCTCTGCGTCTATGCGAAGATAAACGACCTGGGTTTTATTGAGACACCTTACCTGAAGGTTCAGGAAGCAAAGGTTGACCTTAGCGGCGACGGTATACTCTGGCTCAGTGCTGAGGAAGAGGAGAAAAAAGTCATTGCCCAGGCCAATGCACCAGTACTGAAGGACGGACATTTCGAGAACCCGAGGGTGAAATGCCGCTACGAAGCCGATTATCCCTTCGAGGAAGTGGACAAGGTCGACCTTATGGACGTGGCCCCGAACCAGATTGCTTCAATAGCCGCTTCACTTATCCCATTCCTTGAACACGACGATGCAAACAGGGCTCTCATGGGCTCCAATATGATGCGTCAGGCCGTTCCTCTCATCAATCCGGAAGCCCCGATAGTAGGAACAGGACTCGAGGGTCAGGTTATCAGGGACAGCAGGATTCTCTTTACAGCAGAAGGCGAAGGTGTTGTCGAGTATGTCGATTCCAATGAAATTGTTATAAGATATACACGCTCGGACGAAGAGAAATTCGTGAGCTTCGACGACGATACAAAGCGCTATATTCTTCCGAAATACAAAAAGACAAACCAGAACACCACTATTAATCTTATCCCTGTTGTCAGAAAAGGAGAGAAAGTCTCCAGGGGGCAGGTGCTGACTGAAGGATACGGAACCAAAAACGGTGAACTGGCCCTGGGCAGAAACCTCAAGGTGGCATTCATGCCATGGAAAGGCTACAACTTCGAGGATGCCATCGTGATCTCAGAAAGGGTTGTTGAAGAGGATATGTTCACTTCAGTACATATCGATGAGTACCTCCTTGAAGTCCGCGATACAAAGCGCGGTCTGGAGGAGCTTACCTCCGATATTCCGAACGTAAGCGAGGAAGCTACCAAAAACCTCGACGAGAACGGCCTTATCAGGATAGGTGCCCATATCATGCCGGGCGACATCCTTATCGGCAAGATCACTCCCAAGGGAGAATCCGACCCCTCACCAGAGGAAAAACTCCTTAGAGCTATCTTCGGCGATAAGGCAGGCGATGTCAAGGATGCCTCCCTGAAAGCCGGACCTTCGCTTGAAGGAGTTGTTATTGACAAGAAACTGTTCACCCGAGCCATAAAGGACAGAAAGGCAAAAGCGGTTGAGAAACCTCTTCTCGACAAGATCGAGGCCGATTTCATCAGAAGTACCGATGAACTTAAAGCCAGATTGGTCGATAAGCTTTTCATACTTGTCAATGGCAAGACTTCGCAGGGAGTGAAGGATTATCTAAATGTCGACGTGATACCCAAAGGCAGCAAATTCACGCTTAAGCAGCTGCAGGAAATTGACTTCCTCAATGTCAATCCCAACAAGTGGACCACCGACAAGAAGAAGAATGACAGCATCAAACAGCTCCTTCATAACTACATTATCAAGTACAAGGAGATTGACGGTATCTTCAAGCGCAAGAAGTACAATATTACAATTGGTGATGAGCTTCCTGCAGGAATCGTGCGCCTGGCAAAGGTGTACATCGCAAAGAAGCGCAAGGTGAAAGTAGGCGACAAGATGGCCGGACGTCACGGAAACAAGGGCATTGTTGCCAAAATAGTCCGCCAGGAAGATATGCCGTTCCTTGAAGACGGAACTCCTGTTGATATCGTTCTGAATCCGCTCGGCGTTCCTTCGAGGATGAACCTGGGACAGATATATGAGACAGTCCTGGGCTGGGCCGGACAAAAGCTTGGCCTTCAGTTCTCAACACCGATTTTCGACGGCGCTACGATTGAACAGATAACCGAGTACACCGAGAAGGCAGAACTTCCGAAATATGGCAAGACCTACCTCTACGACGGAGGGACCGGAGAAAGATTCGACCAGCCTGCAACCGTTGGTGTGATCTACATGCTCAAACTCGGTCATATGGTCGATGACAAGATGCACGCCCGTTCAATCGGACCCTATTCCCTCATAACTCAGCAGCCCCTCGGCGGAAAAGCACAGTTCGGAGGACAGCGTTTTGGTGAAATGGAAGTCTGGGCTCTCGAAGCATTCGGCGCTGCCCATATCCTTCAGGAAATACTTACCATTAAGTCGGACGATGTTATCGGCCGTGCAAAAGCTTATGAGTCAATAGTCAAGGGCGAACCAATGCCTCAACCGGGCATCCCCGAATCGCTGAACGTACTGTTGCACGAGTTGAGAGGACTGGGTCTGAGCGTCATTCTCGACTGACCAGCCTCTTTATTATTTTAATTAAAGGACAAATAAATTACTGTATATGTCATTCAGAAGAGATAACAAAACAAAAACAAGTTACTCAAAGATTTCCATAGGTCTCGCTTCACCCGAAGAGATACTCGATCGTTCAAGCGGCGAGGTGCTGAAACCTGAAACAATCAACTACAGGACCTACAAGCCCGAGCGTGACGGACTCTTCTGTGAAAGGATCTTCGGACCGGTCAAGGATTACGAATGCCACTGCGGAAAATACAAAAGGATAAGATACAAGGGTATCGTTTGCGACCGTTGCGGTGTTGAGGTTACAGAGAAGAAAGTCCGGCGCGAGAGAATGGGACATATATCGCTTGTGGTCCCGATAGCCCACATCTGGTATTTCCGGTCACTTCCCAACAAGATAGGTTACCTTTTGGGCCTTCCTACCAAAAAGCTCGATTCAATAATCTATTACGAGAGGTACGTGGTAATCAACCCCGGGATAAAGGCAGCCGACGGTATTAAGTACCTCGACTTCCTCACTGAGGAGGAATACCTCGAAATCACCGAGTCGCTTCCCAAGGAAAACCAGTATCTCGAGGATACACATCCCGATAAGTTCGTGGCCGACATGGGAGCCGATGCTCTCTATAAACTTCTCTGCAGGATCGATCTCGACGAGCTTTCATATTCACTTCGCCACAGGGCCAACACCGAGACCTCTCAGCAGCGTAAGAATGAAGCACTGAAAAGGCTTCAGGTTGTTGAGGCATTCAGGGATTCGAAGAATGTTAACAAACCTGAGTGGATGATAATAAAGGTGGTTCCGGTTATTCCGCCTGAACTCCGGCCTCTGGTTCCGCTCGATGGCGGCCGCTTTGCAACCAGCGACCTTAATGACCTGTACAGAAGGGTCATTATCAGAAATAACCGTCTGAAAAGGCTTATAGAGATCAAGGCCCCGGAAGTGATCCTCAGAAATGAAAAGAGGATGCTTCAGGAAGCAGTCGACTCATTATTCGATAACTCCAGAAAGGCCAATGCAGTAAAGACCGACGCCAACCGTCCCCTGAAATCACTCAGCGACAGCCTTAAGGGAAAACAGGGAAGGTTCCGTCAGAACCTTCTTGGTAAAAGGGTCGACTACTCAGCCCGTTCAGTAATCGTGGTCGGACCGGAACTTGACCTGCATGAATGCGGCCTTCCGAAAGACATGGCAGCAGAGCTTTACAAGCCTTTCATCATACGAAAACTTATTGAACGCGGAATAGTTAAGACCGTTAAATCGGCCAAGAAAATTGTCGACAGGAAAGATCCGGTGGTCTGGGACATACTCGAAAACGTTCTCAAGGGACACCCGGTGCTCCTTAACCGCGCACCGACCCTTCACCGTCTTGGAATCCAGGCCTTCCAGCCGAAACTGATCGAAGGAAAGGCTATTCAGCTTCACCCGCTTGTATGTACGGCATTCAACGCCGACTTCGACGGCGACCAGATGGCTGTACACCTGCCTCTTGGAAACGCTGCCATACTTGAGGCCCAGATGCTGATGCTTGCATCGCATAACATTCTTAACCCTGCCAACGGAGCGCCGATTACCGTGCCTTCACAGGATATGGTCCTCGGTTTGTATTACATAACAAAGGGTAGAAAGAGCGCAGGCGATGAGAAGGTAAGGGGAGAAGGACTCACATTCTATTCACCTGAAGAAGTCAATATCGCTTACAACGAGAGAACGATCGACCTTCATGCCTATATCAAAGTAAAGGTAAACGACAGGGTTGACGGACAGCTTGTCAACCACCTGGTCGAAACTACTGTCGGAAGGGTAATATTTAACCAGTTCGTTCCGGAAGAGGTAGGTTTCATTAATGAGATCCTTACAAAGAAATCCCTGAGGGATATTATTGGCAGGGTGCTGAAGCTTTCAGGCACAGCTAAAACGGCTGCCTTCCTCGATGCTATAAAGAACCTCGGATTTAATTCGGCATTCCGCGGAGGCCTTTCCTTCAACCTCGATGACGTGATCATACCCGAGGAAAAAACCAAATTCGTTACCGAAGGTTATGAACAGGTTGAGGAGGTGCTGAATAACTACAGCATGGGATTTATTACCAATAACGAACGCTACAATCAGATAATTGATATCTGGACACACGTCAATGCCCGTCTGACACAGTCGCTGATGAAGCAGCTGTCGAACGACAAACAGGGATTCAACTCAGTGTTCATGATGCTCGACTCGGGAGCAAGGGGATCAAAGGAACAGATCCGCCAGCTTTCAGGAATGAGGGGACTTATGGCAAAACCTCAGAAATCAGGCTCCACCGGTTCAGAGATTATCGAAAACCCGATCCTCTCCAACTTTAAGGAAGGCCTTTCGGTTCTCGAGTACTTCATCTCAACCCACGGTGCACGTAAAGGTCTTGCCGATACCGCACTCAAGACAGCCGACGCCGGTTATCTGACACGCCGTCTCGTGGATGTTTCTCAGGACGTTATCATCAACGAGGAGGACTGCGGAACTCTCAGGGGCCTTGTTGCCACAGCAATAAAGAAGAATGAGGAGGTTGTGGAGTCGCTTTATGAAAGGATCCTCGGACGTACTACCGTTCACGACGTATTCCATCCTCTGACAGGAGAGCTGATAGTGGAAGCAGGACAGGAACTTACTGAAGATCTTGCAAAAAAGATCGAGGATTCACCGATCGAACAGGTTGAAATCCGTTCAGTTCTTACCTGCGAATCGAAGAAGGGAGTATGCGCAAAATGCTACGGACGTAACCTTGCCACCGGACGTATGGTTCAGAAAGGGGAAGCTGTCGGTGTGATAGCGGCCCAGAGTATCGGTGAACCCGGCACACAGCTTACACTGCGTACTTTCCACGTCGGAGGTACTGCATCAAATATTACCACAGAATCGCGCCTTGTTGCACGTTACAGCGGTATAGCGGAAATTGAGGAGCTCAGATCCGTAGCAAAAAAGGATACCGAGAGGGGTGAGGTTGATATAGTTATCGGACGTCTTGCCGAGATGAGGATTATTGACAAGAAGACCGGCATTGCCCTAACCACACACACAGTACCCTACGGCTCAAGATTGTATATCAAATCCGGACAGGAAATGGAAAAGGGTAAACTGATCTGCGAATGGGATCCGTTCAATGCCGTAATCATTTCAGAACTCGGAGGTAAGGTCGCTTATGAACACCTTATTGAAGGTGTTACATTCAGAGAGGAATCTGATGAACAGACCGGCTTTAAGGAGAAAGTGATAATCGAAAGCAGGGACAAAACCAAAAACCCTGCCATTAACATACTCGGCCGCGACAATGAAATACTCAGGGTTTATAACCTGCCTGTGGGTGCACACCTGGTCATTGAGGCAGGCCGTACGGTTGAAGCTGGAGAAGTTCTTGCAAAAATACCGAGGGCTGTTGGAAAATCAGGCGATATAACGGGAGGTCTGCCGAGGGTAACCGAATTATTCGAGGCACGTAACCCCTCCAACCCGGCTATAGTATCGGAAATCGACGGTGAGGTCACTTTCGGCAAAATAAAGAGAGGAAACAGGGAGATCGTAATCAAGTCAAAAACCGAGGAGATAAAGAAATACCTCGTGCCCCTTTCGAAGCAGATTCTTGTTCAGGAAAACGACTATGTAAAAGCCGGTGTTCCACTTTCAGATGGCGCTATTACTCCTTCGGACATCCTTGCGATCAAGGGTCCTACAAAAGTTCAGGAGTATATCGTCAATGAGATCCAGGAGGTTTACAGGCTGCAGGGTGTTAAAATTAACGACAAGCACTTTGAGATCATTGTCCGTCAGATGATGAGGAAGGTAGAGATCGTTGATCCGGGTGATACTAAATTCCTTGAACGCCAGATTGTCGACAAGCTTGAATTCATGGATGAGAACGACTGGATCTATGGCAAGAAATATATTGTGGATTCCGGCGATTCACAGACCCTGCGTCCCGGTATGATAGTTACTGCCAGGAAACTCAGGGATGAGAACTCACTCCTCAAGCGTCGCGACCTCAGGGTTGTCGAAGCAAGGGATGCAGTTCCGGCAACTTCCAACCAGGTGCTTCAGGGAATCACCAGGGCAGCGCTCCAGACAAACAGCTTCTTCTCGGCAGCTTCGTTCCAGGAGACTACCAAGGTGCTCAACGAGGCAGCCATACTTGGTAAGATCGACAGGCTTGAAGGACTGAAAGAGAACGTTATCGTCGGACATCTCATACCTGCGGGGACCGGACAGCGTCATTACAACAGCATAATAGTGGGCTCGCTTGAAGAACTTGAAAATATGACCGAAACACAGGTTGAGGCAGAACACGAAGCAAGAAAGTAAAACCAATATTAGCGTACCATGTCAGATCCTAAAAACCCCAACCAGATCAACATTGAGCTGAGTGAGGAAGTGGCTCAGGGCATCTATTCAAACCTTGCCGTAATCACACATTCTGCATCCGAATTCGTGATCGACTTTGTGAGAATTATGCCGGGAATTCCCAAAGCCCAGGTGAAGTCAAGGATAATCCTGACACCTGAGCACGCCAAGAGACTGGTTGGTGCCCTGGAGGATAACATAGCGAAATATGAAGCTGTGCATGGCAAGATAAAGGATGTCAAGGGCTCCGCACCCGTTCTGCCCCTGACCTTCGGGGGGCCGACAGCGCAGGCCTGAGGAAGGTTATAATTAATCCTGTGAAGGGATATAAAATATCTTTCATTGGTGCCGGAAAAGTAGCTGGTGCATTGTGCAGACAATTGTACCGCGAAGGCTTCAGTATAACGAAAATAGTGTCAGCGACCGGGTTAAGGGGAGAACCCCTGGCCCGGTCGTGCAACGCTGAATGGTCACGGTCGTCCGTATTCGACAGCAACGAGGACCTTATAATAGTTGCTGTTCCCGACGACCTCCTGCCCGGAATTCTCCGGGGTATAAAATGTCCCGCTAAATCCACAGTTGTTCATACCGCAGGAAGCTTCGGCCTCGATGTATTTCCTCCTTTCCTTGGGAATACCGGGGTGTTTTATCCTCTTCAGACTTTTTCGGAAAACAGATCAATATCCTTCAGCGGGCTTCCGCTTTTCCTCGAAGCATCCGATGATGCAGCGCTGGGATTGCTCCGTACGATCGCCGGCCGTTTAGGCGCAAAGGTTTATATGACTTCAGCCAGCCAGCGTGCCATGCTCCATCTGGCTGCGGTTTTTGCCTGCAACTTCACCAACCATATGCTTACAGCCGGAAAAATTATCTCCGGAAATGCCGGTTTTTCTTTTGATGTGCTGGAACCTCTTATAAAAGAAACAATTACAAAGGCTTTGGAAATGGGGCCGGAGACCAGCCAGACGGGACCTGCCTACAGAAATGATAGCGGCACTATAAAAAGACATATTGATTTGTTATCTTTCTCACCCGAACTTCAGGGAATTTACAATGAAATAACACAATCAATCATAAAACTATACAATAAAGATCCCGATGACCAACTTTAAGGAAGACCTGACCAGGGTAAAGGCTTTTGTGTTTGACATCGACGGGGTGCTTTCGCTTCAGACTATCAGTCTTAATGCTTTCGGTGTGCCAAACCGCACCGTTAATCTGCGCGACGGCTATGCCATCCAGCTTGCAGTCAGGAAGGGCTATCGTGTGGGAGTTATTTCAGGCAGCAACGCCAAAGAATACGTCAGAAGACTGAAGGGCTTGGGTGTCAGCGATATCTATCTCAACAGCCGCTCGAAAACCGAACACTTCAGCAGTTTCTGCAAAAAAAATGATGTTAAGCCCTCGGATGTGATGTTCATGGGCGACGATATACCAGATTACGGAGTGATGAAACTGGCCGGCATCCCTGTGTGCCCTGCCGACGCCGACAGTGAAATAAAAAATGTCGCATCATATATATCCGACAAAAAGGGAGGAGAGGGCTGTGTCAGGGATGTGATAGAACAGGTTCTGCGTCTTCATGATAAGTGGATGGATAAGGATGCATTTAGCTGGTAAGGGATGAAAACGTTTCTTAAGCTTGTTCGCTGGCCTAATCTGCTCATTGTGGCCGTTACAATGATCCTGATGCGCTATGCCGTGATTGAGCCTGTAATAAGCAGGATCACAGTGTCGCTTTCCGGAGGCGCCGGAGAACTGATACCCTTGTCGCTCAGGTTTCCATGGTACGATTTCCTGATTCTTGTATTTGCAACCGTCTGCCTTACCGCCGGAGGCTATGTGATCAACGATTACTTCGACATCAGGACCGATATTATCAACAGAGGGGAAGTTATTGTGGGCACAAAAGTACCCAGAAGACAGGCCATGCTATGGCATAATTTCCTTAACCTGACAGGAGTAGCATGCGGATTCTACATCTCCTGGAAAGCCGGTTACTTCTGGATGGGAATACTCTTCCTGATTGTCTCGGGTTTGCTTTACTTTTATTCCGCAAGCTATAAAAGGCAGTTTCTGGTAGGCAACCTCGTGGTGGCTGTTCTTACAGCCATGGTTCCGCTTCTGGTGGTTTTCTATGAGTGGCCCGCACTCTACCGCTTCTATGAGGTAAATGCCGTATCGCCACCCGATATCAGCATTATCTTTTACTGGGTGGGCGGTTTTGCGCTTTTTGCTTTTATAACAACCCTGATAAGGGAAATAATCAAGGATATAGAGGATTTTGAAGGTGATATGGCCTACGGACGGAATACGGTGCCGGTTGTCACTGGGATCCTTACTGCAAGGATCATCGCCGTTGTACTGACTGCATTGACAATTATCATGCTCTATGCAGTATGGAAAATGTTCCTGAACGATAATATAACCCTTATATATTTATCTGTAGCTGTGGTGGTTCCCCTGTTACTTGTTATCCGGCATCTTGTTTCCAGCCCCGGTAAAAGCCAGCTTCATTCGGCGAGCACTCTAATGAAGGCCGCCCAGTGCACAGGTGTTCTCTATTCGGTGGTGGTAAAGCTGATCCTCGATTTAAGCCTTGTGTGACATGGTGATAGATGAACTGAACAGATACAAAATCATCCTTGGTTCAAAATCTCCCAGACGGCAGGAACTTTTAAGGCAACTCGGCCTCGAATTTAAAGTTGTCACAAAAGACTGGAACGAGGATTATCCCTCCTTCCTGAAAGGTCCGGATATTGCTCTGTATGTGGCCGGGGAGAAGGCCAGGTCATTTATGGATGGGCTGAAAGCCGATGAGATAGTTATTACTGCCGATACTATAGTCTGGTGTGATAACGAGGTGCTCTCCAAACCGGCCGACCGGGAGGATGCCCTCAGGATAATCCGGAAAATTTCAGGACGGACCCATGAGGTGATAACCGGAGTCTGCCTACTGTCATGCGTGAAAACAGTATCGTTCCATTCTTCAACAAGGGTTACTTTTACTGAGCTTTCGGATGAGGAAATAGTTCATTATATTAGCAAATACAAACCCTACGACAAGGCTGGTGCTTACGGTATCCAGGAATGGATTGGAATTGCCGCATGCAGCGCTATTGAAGGGTCATATTTTAATGTGGTCGGCCTGCCGGTTGAACAGGTCTACCGTGAACTGAAAAAATTTGTTCTATGAAGAAACTGGTTTTTACACTTATTCTTGTTCTGACATTCACCGCCGGCTCCTCAGCAACTCCTCCCGATGAGGGGATGTGGATTCCCATACTCATAGAAAAGTATAACATCAAACTGATGCAGGAGAAGGGATTCAGACTGACTGCCGGGGATATTTACAGCGTTAACCGCTCCAGCATGAAGGATGCCATTGTCAGTTTCAACGGAGGTTGCACGGCTGAATTCATTTCGGGCAGCGGGCTCCTCATCACAAATCACCATTGCGGCTACGGCCAGATACAGAATCACTCTACTCTTGAGAACGACTATCTTACAAACGGCTTCTGGGCTATGTCTCGTTCAGAGGAGCTGCCTAATCCTGGTGTCACGGTGACGCTCCTGAAATGGATGGAAGACGTTACTGCAAAGGTTCTTCTGGACATAAGTGACGATATGCCTGCGCAGGAACGTGAAAAGCTGATTTCATCGCGCATTGCCGACATTCAGGCTAATGCGGTGCAGGGAACCGGTTACAGCGCTGTTGTGAGACCGTTTTTTATGGGGAACCAGTATTTCCTTTTTGTAAATGAGACCTTCAGGGACGTCAGGCTGGTGGGTGCTCCTCCCTCAGCCATCGGGAAATTCGGCGGCGATACTGATAACTGGGTATGGCCAAGGCATACAGGCGACTTTTCACTGTTCAGGGTTTATGCCGGAAAAGACAACAAACCCGCGGATTATTCGCCCGATAATGTTCCTTACAATCCAGCATATTATTTCCCGGTATCGCTCAGGGGTGTGAAAGAGGGCGATTTCACCATGGTTTTTGGCTATCCCGGGACTACGTCCGAATATGTGCCTTCATACCATATCGATATGGTTAAGAATCATATCAACCCTGCCATGGTGGGTATAAGGACCAGGAAGCTTGAGATTATCGACAAAGCTATGGAATCGGATCCTCTTATCAGGATACAGTATTCATCAAAGAAAGCCGGTATATCCAATTCCTGGAAGAAATGGATAGGGGAGACACAGGGTCTCGAAAAAATGAACACTATTGGGGAAAAACAGGAATTTGAGGCAAGACTAACAGAATGGATCGGGGCTGATAATACGAGAAAGCTCAGATATGGAGACATACTGCCTTCATACAGGGAACTGTATGAAGGGCTGAAGGAATATACGCTTGTCAACAACTACAC
The DNA here is from genome assembly GCA_964429295.1 of uncultured Rikenellaceae bacterium. Classification (GTDB taxonomy): domain Bacteria; phylum Bacteroidota; class Bacteroidia; order Bacteroidales; family VadinHA17; genus LD21. The sequence continues at coordinate 1,063 of CAYSBL010000013.1, read as the reverse complement.
CAGCGAGGTATTCAATGGAATTGAGGCTGTAGTACTGGCGCGCCGGACATATGAACTGGCATCACTCTATCAGGGAGGGAAGGTTCCCGATCAGCAGACTGTCGAAAAAACACAGGAGGCCCTTGCCGGATATGCGGATGAATTCTTCAAGGATTATGACAGAGATACAGACCAGGAACTTTTTTCCGCTCTGCTTTCCCTGTATGGAGAAACGCTCGATCAGAGATGGCTTGCTCCTGAATATCTGAAGCTTAAAGCTGTGTCAGGTGGCGACTTTAAGGCTTTGTCCCCGAAATTCTACGACAGGTCGGTCTTTACCGACAAGCAGCGATATGATTCGTTCATAACGCATTTTGGAAAAACATCCCTGAAAAAACTTGAAAAAGATCCTTTCTACAGGCTGGCTATCGACGTTTCACGCTTTCTTACAAGTAATGTTCTCCCTGAACTCTCACGAATGACCAGCGAGCGACAGAAGCTCAACAAACGTTATATGACGGTTCAGATGGAATATGACAGCGCCCGGATCTTTTATCCTGATGCCAATTCCACTCTCAGGGTTTCGTTTGGGAGTGTAAAGGGCTATGAATCAGAGGACGCTGTTTGGTTCAAGCCGGTTTCCACTCTGAAGGGCATAATTGAAAAGGACAATCCCGCCATATACGACTACAATGTGCCTTCCAGGCTGAAGGAGCTTTATGCAAAAAGTGACTACGGACGCTATGGCCGAAACGGGGAAATGCCCGTGTGTTTCATAGCCAATAATCACACAACAGGCGGCAACTCAGGCAGTCCGGTAATCAATGGTGACGGATTCCTTATCGGGATAAATTTCGACAGGGCGTGGGAAGGAGTAGCCAGCGACCTGGCATTCAATCCTGAACAGAGCCGCAACATCAGCCTTGATATCCGATTTGCACTGTTTATAATTGACAAGTTTGCAGGCGCAGGCTACCTGCTTGATGAGATGACAATCGTTGAATAAAGATCAGGAATCTTTTTGAATTGGATCAGTATGCCTTTATCCTTTTCAGTTTCTCAGCATATCTCTGATAAACTGCAT
>CAYSBL010000012.1:70565-71858 GCA_964429295.1 uncultured Rikenellaceae bacterium | reverse complement strand
TTTTTGACGCTAATACACACGAATTTTTATCGTAAAACGATATCTCAGTTATTGTTTTATAATAAATATTTTACCTGAAACAATATGGTTTTAAAGAAGACGGAAGACGGAAGACGGAAGAAAGAATGGGAGAAGAGGAGAAGGTGAGACGCAGAGAAAGGACTCAGAGAGAAGATTAGACCAGTAGACCATCAGACCTCTGCATGATCTTTTACATTCATAATTCTTAGTCTAACCCAATATCCGTAATGGCCTTCCTGATAACTCCCGACGAATGCTTAAGCTTTTCCAGCTCATCATCAGGAAGGGGGGCCGAGACTATCCTTTCAACTCCGCGGACTGAGATAATTGACGGGATGCTTAAAGCAAGGCCTTTTAGTCCGTACTGGCCGTCAGGGACCACAGAAACGGTAAGCATGCTGTTCTGGTTCCTCAGGATTGCCGAGGTTATTCTTACCATGGCCAATCCAACAGCGAAGTACGTTGATCCCTTGGCATCGATGATATGATAAGCTGAATCGCGCACCTGTTGTTCGATGGTAAGCCTTTGTTCCTTCCAGCCTTCACACTTGCTGCAGTAAGGGCAGTAACCGGCAATTGAGATTCCGCCGATATGCGTCATCGACCATGCAACGAATTCACTGTCGCCGTGCTCTCCCAGAACATAGGCGTGGACGCTGTGCGGATCGACTCCGCAATGCATGCTTATGAAATGCCTGAGCCTTGCGCTGTCGAGCACGGTTCCCGAACCGATGACCCGGTGTGAATTCCATCCCGACGACCTGAATGCAACATAGGTCATTACATCGACGGGATTGGTGACAATCAGCATTACTCCGTTGCAGCCGCTTTCAGCCACCTGCCCGGCAATTCCTCCTACTATCCCTGCATTTTTCTGAAGAAGCTGGAGCCTTGTTTCGCCAGGCTTCTGGGCCGATCCTGCCGTTATGACAACCAGGCTGGCGTCAGCGTAGTCACTATCGTTCCCTTCTCTTATCGAAACCGTGGGGAAGAAGGGTTGTCCGTGTACCAGGTCCAGAACCTGACCTCTCATCAGCTCTTCATTCCTGTCGATCAGCACTATCTCTTCGGCAATTCCGCTCTGGGCAAGGGCATAGGCATAGGTTGCACCCACTGAGCCGGCTCCGGCTATCACCACCTTGCGCCGTGGAGGGTTATTGTTAGAAGGGTTCATATTTATAAGTAAAGTTGCTGGTTGCTGGTTGCTGGTTGCTGGTTAAAGGCGAGGGGCAGGGGACGAAAGACTCATACCGAATACTGAATACTGAATAC
>CAYSBL010000012.1:0-70465 GCA_964429295.1 uncultured Rikenellaceae bacterium | reverse complement strand
GTTACTTACTGCCAACTGCATCCTGCCAACTGCCAACCTCTTAAAGTACCCTGGTGCCGGTTTCCGGTCTCGGGGCCTTGATGACGAGTACCCGTGCATTAGTTTCTCCTTCATTGCTGATGTGGTGCACAATATTGGCAGGGCTCTCTATAAGAGTGTCCTTCTCAAAGGAAACCGACTCACTACCGATGTGTATCGTTGGTGTACCTTCAAGTACATAGAACGTGACATCGACCGGAGTTTTGTGAGGCTTCAGCGATTCACCCGGCTTAAGCTCAATATGATTGATCTGTGCCGAGGGGTCATTATATATCTGCCTGACATCTACCTTGTGGGGAGTGTCTTTCATTTCAACCGATTCTACTTTCCTTGAAATCATAATAGTTTGATTATTAGCTGAATTTATGAAAAATTATATTGCCTGGAATAATCTCTCTTTATTTTATTTTCAACTGTAAAGGTAGTAAAAAAATAAATAATAGAGGATCATTATATCTTTTAATATGGGTATTGCCGGATCAATACCTGCTATATTAAACCCTTTCAGGGTTTTACATCAGCCGGTGGTCTTTTCCACCGTTTGCACCGGCGATTATTCACATTAAACCGCTGTCGCAGTTTTCACTGAAGAGGGAGGTCATCAGGAAATCAGGGGATCTAATGCTGAAAAACCAACATAATACAGTCAGAACAGACAAAAAAGGGGGATTTTGGTGGCGGAACTTGAAAACCCCTTCTATCCATTTGTGTTTTCTTTGATTTTTGTCAAAAATCCATCCGTTGAAGCAATTTTAACTTCTTTTCACATAATACGCAGGAATGTTTTGGAGTTAGCATATTGAAATAATGATAAATTTATACCCGAAACAGACCAAACCCTATAGTCTTTGAAATTTGCCGGTATCATCTTATTTCTTCTGTGCCTTCCGCTGCTCCCCGGCGCTAATGTTCCGGAAACCGGCAGGGAACCTGTTTCAACCGCTTCAGCCGGTGCCGGCATCGACAGGTTTTGCAGTGATTTGTACAATAGCTTTGAATTGGATTACTCAAAGCCCGGCTATGAGGTACTACGGAAAGCCCTTACTGGTTTCTTCAATCTGGAATCGGAAAACAGGATCAGAAAGAACCTGCTGACGATAATAGACTTTTCTCTCTCATCAAACCTCGAGCGCATGTGGATCATTGACCTTGGCAGGAAGGAGGTGGTCCATTCATGCCTGTGCGCCCATGGACGGAACAGCGGCGGTGAGTATGCTTCCAGTTTCTCAAATACACCCTCTTCATACAAAAGCAGCCTTGGTTTTTATATTACCGGCGAAACCTATACGGGTAAGCACGGGCTGTCTCTTCTCCTCGACGGGGCAGAACCCGGAATAAATGACAAGGCAAGGGAAAGGGCAATAGTAATGCATGGGGCCGATTACGTGAGCAGGGATTTTATCACCCGCAACGGGAGACTTGGACGAAGTTTCGGCTGCCCGTCAATACCCATGGATAACCATGAGGAAATAATAAATTTGCTGTCAGGTCAGTCATGTCTATATATACACTTTCCCGACAACGGGTACCTTCAAAGCTCCCCGCTCCTTGTAGACGACACCGCTATGGAAGGTTTGTCACGTTTTATGTATGAATCCCTTAACGGGGGTCTTTTTTCAAAGTTCTGATAAGCTGTTTGTCGCGGTCGTAAATATCCTGCCCGAAATATGCAGTTCCATCATTGTCAGCCCAGGCTGTGAAGTACAGTATATGCACCGGAACCGGGTCTTTCAGGACGATTGTCTTCGTCCGGCCATTGTCAATCTCTTCATCAAGTCTGCCTGTGTTCCAGGCCGGATCATTTTTCAGCAAATGGAGGGCAAAGTCGCGGACATTGCTTATTCTGATGCAACCTGAACTGAATGGTCTTACGTTTTTGCTGAACTGCCAGCGCGACGGTGTATCGTGGATATATACATCATATTGATTCGGAAACATGAATTTTATCTGGCCAAGCGGATTGTTTTTGCCGGGTTCCTGTTTAATCATATAGGGGAATCTGTTTGGGGATACCTGAGTCCAGTCGATCGACAGGGGATCCACTTCTGAACCGTCATTTGAGACTATCTTCATATTTTTCTTATGCAGATAGGTTGAATCCCTGATTATGTCAGGAATCACGTCCTGCCTCAGTATCTGCGGGGGAACAGTCCAGTCGGGATTCACCACAAGATACTTCATAACCGAGCTGAAAACCGGGGTCTGCCTCTTGCTGGTTCCCACGATTGCTTTTACAGTGAATGTCTGTTCTCCGTTTTCGATAACCCTGAGGATGTAACCGGCGGCATTCACCAGGATGTAGCGTTCTCCAAGATCGTCGGCAACCCATCTCCAGCGCTCAAGATTGGCTGTTATTATACTTATCTTTTCAGATACTGTAACATTCAGCGCTTCGACCGTCGATTTTCCAACCACACCGTCGGCTTCCAGCCCGTTCCTCTGCTGAAAGATAACCACATGGTCGTGAAGTATCTGGTCGAAAAGCTCCTCTTCGCCGGGATTAAAATCAATCTGACCCTGTGTTACTTCCAGCCTTTTTCTGAGAGAAGCCACATCAGGATGCCTCATTCCTTTCTCAATCTTTTTCAGACTGGTGCTGTATTTTTCCCAGCCTCCGGCCGATTCCAGCCGGCGATATTCAGCCAGTGCTTTCTTAAGGTTCAGGTACTCCCTGTGTCCAGGTGTCAGTCTTTGGAGTGCCCTGACAGGATCATCTGCATTAAGGCTGTTTTCGATATAGGCAATCAAGTCTTCACCAGGGTTCCTTTTCAGGGCTTTCCACTCCGGATCAGCAAGCTCGGGAGAGACCTTGCCTTTGCCGAGATCAGTCGACAGCCGGATAAATGCATCATCGAGAAGATGCTCCATCCTGACTATGTCGTCGTACGTGGGTTTGCCGGAAGATGCAATACTTTCTGCCAGCTTTTCAATGCCGGAAATGTTGTAATCATCCGGATCCAGTCCGTCAGCAGGAGAGTTGTAAATAGCGCCGATCACCTGCAATATCTTGTCGGTGTTGTCCCATCTTGGCGACAGCAATCCCCTGCCTTTCTCATGAAGGGCAGAATAGATATCCTCATTGAACAATGCCGGAGAGGCAGGAGCGGCAGCAGCTTCATTCGCCGAACCGGAAGAATGTACAGGATCACCCTCTGAGACGAACCTGAACCTTTCCGGTGAGGAGCTGGTGAAAAGAAGGATCATCACCGCTGTAACCAGACCTGTTATAATATTTGTCAACCTCGAAATTTCCATGACACTGATGTACCTTGTTTCCCGAAATGTAAAACAATATACATGCCATGTTGTTCCCGAAAGCCCGGTTTATGATAAACCCCCGTTTAAAGAGGGCAAAGGGTTGTTTTCTTTTGACAAGGGAAAAGTCAAAAATAGTGCAGGTTCCCGAATCGCCTTGCTCTCGGGATCTCGATTGCGCCTCAATTTGCAGGTCGTGCCGCTAAGAAGTCTCTAAGTCACTGAGTTCCTAAGTCCCTGAGTCCCTGAGTCCCTGAGTCTCTAAGTCCCTGAGTCTCTTCGTCACCTTTAAGTCTTCACCTGTTATTATAACTGTCGAAGAACTCAAGCTGTTCCCTGAAAGGCAGAGGCATGGTTTTAACCTCGTCGCCGAATTGAATGATCTGAGGCGAGGATGGATTAAATGCCGGCCACTGAGGCAATCCTTCTCCGTTGGGATCGCCCGTCTTTGCAAAATTGACCCAGTATGATGACATGATCCCGGCAAGGTTGCGGTCTGTTTCAGTGAATGGTCTGTCCCACAATTTCAACGTGTTGAGGGCATACCCGAATTCTGCGGAATGGAAAGCTCCATAATTCGGCTCTCCCGGGGGGACACGGGTAAAATAGTACAGGTAAGCCTTGTTCTTCCCTGTCTCATTCTGCATCCTTGCCCAGGTATAGTTCTGCCAGCCAAAGGAAAGAACCGATGAAAGTTTCACTGAATTTTGTAATTCTGCCTCGTTGCCTGCAGGGAAAAGTTTCAGGTATTCGGGCGCCATCTCACCGTACCTGCTTTCGGCATTTTTAATGTAAGCCTTAATGTCGGCTCCTGATCCCATTGAGACACCGTCGTCGGCATTCCATCCCACTATCAGCGGGACATCATTCTGTTTTCCTTCCCTGAAAGCTTCCGTTGAGGACGGAACAACAACATTGTCGGTGGTAACTCCGGACCGGCCGCGCACTTTCATCAGCTCTTCAGCAGAAAGGGTCCTTAATGCGGCTATCGATGAGTCGCTGAACTGCCGTGCAAAACTGAGGCCGGCCGATTCTGCTGACTTCAAGTCGTATACAAGGCCGGGACCACCCGAGAACATTCCTCCGCTTTGTCCTATGGCCCTGTGGAACAGTCCTTTTGCCAATGGAGATATCATCAGTGCATTAACACTGAACGATCCTGCCGACTGTCCGGCAACAGTGACATTTCCCGGATCTCCTCCAAAGGCTTCAATGTTCCGGTTTATCCATTTAAGCGATTCTATCTGGTCGAGTATACCGTAATTTCCTGATGTTTTCAAAGGCGATTCCCTGGTCAGCTCCGGGTGGGCAAGAAAGCCGAACACACCGAGCCGGTAGTTTATTGTAATGAACACCACTCCTTTTTTTGCCATTTCCTCTCCATCATAAAGAGGCACCGTGCCTGATCCTCCCGTAAAAGCTCCCCCATGTATCCAGACCATTACCGGTAGTTTTTCCCCGGTGTTCTTCGCCGGTGTCCAGATATTTAAAAAAAGGCAATCCTCACTAAGAGGTTCCTCCGGGGCCATGAATTCCTTCGACCACATCATGAAGGGAACCGGTTTGCTCTGCATGGCGCTGGGAGGGGGAGTAATGCACTGGCGCACCCCTTCCCATCTGACAGGAGGCGCCGGGGCCTTCCAGCGGAGTTCCCCAACAGGTGCTGCTGCATAGGGGATTCCCATGAAAATGCTGACATTGCCTTCGGTGTTTGTCTTTCCTGATACAAGGCCCGATTCAACACTGACCTTGCTGACATTGATTTTTCCCCCTGATGAACTTCCTGAGGATGAACAGGCAGAAAGTATCACAAGAGGAAGCATGATTATAAAAATGATTTTCTTCATGGTTGATGTTTATTAAATGCCGTCTTACCGGCTGTTTAATTTATGATAATCATTTTCATGTGTTAAAGAATAAGCTGTGTTGTTTTCAGTTAATCTCAAAATCGTAATCACCCGACTTCATCTGTATTTTCAAGCCGCTGTCAGTCTTTTCGACTTCGCCGAGGGATGGGGCTCCGGACACATCCGGGCCACCTGTCACAGCATTTCCGGAGTGGATGTAAAGCGTTGCTGTGCTGTTAGGCGGAATTGATACATGATATTTTATTTTGCCTTCCGACCTCTGCCATCCAGAGACTATTTTTCCGTAAGGTCCGTCATGTTCCGCATTGAAACTGTCAAGTCCTTCAACAAAATTCGGCCTCAGCACCACGTTCTTGAATCCGGGGGCTGTCTCGTCGGGGAAAATACCTCCAAGGGCTTTGTAATACCATGCATTTATCTCACCGAACATAATGTGATTCATCGAGATGTCACTCTTCGCGTCAAGAGGCCAGTTTTCATAGAAAGTGGTCGCCCCGTTTACTATCCACCAGCCCCACGAAGGGAAATCCTCCTGTGAGGCAACCCTGTACGCAAGATCAGCATATCCATTGGCGCTGAGGGCATTAAGCAGTGTCTTGGTACCGAGTAGTCCCACGTCGATGTGCTCATTGTCGGCAGCCACCCTGACAGCAAGGTTTTCAGCAACGGCAGGAACCATTTCCTCCGGTACCAATCCCCAGTATAATGGAACGCTGAGCTCAGTCTGCAGCCCTTTGCCGTAAATTCCGGTGGATCTGTCGAGAAACTTATTGTTGAAGGCAATCCTGATCTTTTCTGCCAGCCGGGTGTATTTTTCTGCATCATCATCATTTCCAAAAAGCCGGGCTGCTTTTGCAAGGATAACTGCATCGGAATAATACCAGGCAGTGGAAGTAAGTTCCTTCGGGGAAACCGACTTGACAGGAACCCAGTCGCCAAGGCCCCAGTCAGTTATGCCATCAGGACTCCGGGAGTCGATCTGGTCTACATACCGCTTTATGTTGTCGTAACATTCTTCCAGCAGTCGTGTATCACCGTAGAACAGATATATATTCCATGGGATGATGGCAATGGTGCTGGTCCAGTCGGGTCCGTTGGCCCAGTGATAACCCCATCCGCTCGTGGGTATTATGGCCGGAAGGACTCCGTTGGAAAGTTGCTCGTCGCGGTGGTCAGCAAGCCATTTCTCGTAAACGGTGATGGCATCGAAGTTGTAAAGGGCGGTTTCGATGTTGATGTGAGCATCTCCTGTCCAGCCGTTCTTTTCCCTCTGCGGGCAATCTGTGGGGTAGCCGAAGAGGTTGGAGAGATAGGAAGCGTTAGATGCCATCCAGGTCCTGTTGAGGGTGTTGTTCGAAGAATTTATTTTTCCTGCCGGAGGGACATCACTGTGCATGAAGTACGCGGTCAGGCTTTCGCTGGTGATCTCAACAGGCCTGTCCGAAACAACTTCAACAAACTGAAAACCCTTGTAGTTGAAACGAGGCATGAATTCATCTTCTTTTTTGCCGCTGAGGATGAGGATGTCGGTCTGGAACGGATCACTGTCGTCAGTGGGCCTGTAATGCACATCTATATTTGACTGGTCGGCATGACCGTCGGATCCAAGCCTTTCAGCATGAATAAGTCTTACTGTTGTGCCAGCTTCCCCACTGATCCTAACAGAGGTAACTCCTGATATGTTTCGTCCGAAATCAAACAAATAGTTCCTGTTGCTGAACCTGGTCATTCTGACGGCAGGTATCTTTTCCACATTGCGAACAGGATGAAGGGCCTGGGCTGTGATATTTGCCGATGGAGCGCCGGTGTTTAGAGGACTTCTCCATTTTGAATCATCAAAACCGGGAGAATCCCATCCGGGCTGCTCCAGGCGTGCATCATAATGCTCTGCTGTATAAATGCTGTTGAAAATGACGGGGGAGAGGGATGTTTTCCAGTCCTGGCCGGTGAAAACAGTTTCTTCTGTCCCATCCTCATAGGTTATCCTCAGGTCCATGCAGAATTTCGGCCTTGCACGCCAGGGTGCCCTGTCGAAATACCAGACTGCAGTTGACTGGTGGTTATACCATCCGTTACCCAGCAATACTCCAATGACGTTTTCTCCCTGTCTCAGTTCCCGGGTCACATCATAAGCGACATAAAGGGTCCGGCGGTCGAAGCGGGTGTACATGGGATCAAGCCGGTGATCGCCTGTCTTTTTTCCGTTGATGCTCATTTCGTATAAACCGGCCGCTGCAATATATGCCATGGCGGAGCTTACCTCCCGGTCAATGGTGAATTCCTTCCTGAAATAAGGTGCGGGTTTGATGTTGAAATCGTAGGTGTCGGTTATCCAGTGTCCCTTCCAGACGGCCTTGTTCATAAAACCGGTGCCGAATGAAGCAGTTTCAGAAAGCTCTGTCCAGCTTCCGTCGCCAAGCCTGGCTCTGACACTCCAGAAGTACCTGGCGAAAGGTTTGAGTGAGGGTCCTGAGTAGACAACCGGCACTGAAGATCCGTCTGTCTGCCCCGATTCCCACACATTGCCTTCACCTCCGGCTACTGAAGCAGAATCGGTTCCGACAAATATCATCCATGCTGTCTGCTCTGCACCCGACTGCTCCGACATCATCTGCCAGGTGAACCGGGGTTTCTCCGTATCGATCGCTTCAGGATTGACAAGGTACTCGCACCTCAGGTTCAGCAGCCTGGCGCTGTTGGTTTCGCGGGAGCATGACAAAAGGATTAAAGGTAAGATTACAGTCCAGATCAGTCTCATAATTCAGGGATTTTTCAAAGGTTGCAAATCAACAATTTGGATAATGCAAAATAAGAAAAATTCCTGAAAAATGTCAGGTGACCTGTACGGTGAGTTCTGAAAATCCGCTTTTCTGAGGATGCAGGTGCGGTATTCCTCAGAGCAGCCTAATATGCAAATGACCGACGTGTATTCCTGCGGCTTTTTTTCCCGTTGATCCTGTTGTTTTTCCAGGCGGGTTTTTTCCGGGGATATATAGGCGTGCCCCGTTCTTCGTTCTTTTCCTGGGCAACCTGCACCACAACCCTTTTACCCATGTATTTTACCTTTTTCATGGCTTTTATAAGGTCATCGGAATAGCCTGCCTCGACTTCGAAAAATGAAAAATCCCTGTAAAGGTCAATCTTTCCGATAGGAACTTTCATGCCCCTTGTATTGGAATTGATCAGGCTGATAAGCTGATCAGGAAAAAAATCGTCTGATTTGCCAAAATTAATAAAGAGTCTTGCATAATCCTCACCAGGCTGGCCATGGGAGCCTTTCTTACCATTTCTGCTCCTTCTTTCTTCTTTGAGGGGAACGGGTTCAATAATCTCATCTTCATTCCGGTAATCGTCGAGGAACCTGTCGAATTCCAGCGAAACCACCCTCCTTATCAGTTCATCCCTGTCAAGGCTTTCGAGTTTTGCTTTTATTTCGGGCAGGAGTTTCTCAATTTCCCTGTGACCGGTTGTCACAGTTTCCAGTTTCTCGACCCAGCGGGAAAGCTGTTTTCCGCATATCTCACTTCCGGTCGGAACCGGGATAAGATTGAATGATCTGTTCAGCATTTTTTCAATGCGGTGCAGATTGTTCTTTTCCCTGAGATGCACGAGTGAAACGGAAATTCCGTTTTTGCCTGCTCTTCCTGTACGTCCGCACCTGTGGGTGTAGACCTCAGTATCGTCGGGAAGACTGAAGTTTATCACATGCGTGAGATCATCAACATCCAGTCCGCGTGCTGCCACATCGGTGGCAACAAGCATGCGCAGGTTACGGGACCTGAACTTGTTCATGACAGTATCGCGCTGAGCCTGAGAAAGGTCTCCATGAAGGGCATCGGCATTGTAACCGTCATTTATCAGCCTTACGGCTACATCCTGTGTTTCCTTTCGGGTACGGCAGAAAACTATTGCAAAGATGTCGGGTTCTGAGTCGGCAATACGCTTCAGCACCTTGTACTTGTCCTTTGCATGGACCATATAGTAGTTGTGACTTATATTCTCAGCCGAAGAGTTTTTCCTGCCTATTAGTATCTCAGCAGGATTGTTCATGTATTTTCGTGCAATTGAGGATATCTCCTGCGACATTGTTGCAGAGAAGAGAAGGGTTCTTCTGTTCTTCGGGACCTCTTCAAGAATCTCGTTTATACTGTCGAGAAAGCCCATATTGAGCATCTCGTCGGCTTCATCAAGGATAACTGTCCTGACCTGGGAAAGTTTTGCTGCCCGTCTCCCGATCAGGTCGATCAGACGACCCGGAGTGGCTACAATTATGTGAACACCCTTTTTGAGCTCCCTCATCTGGCTGTCGATCCCGGCTCCTCCGTAGACGGCAAGTATCCTGAGGCCGCCTGTGTGCTTTGAGTAATTGTTGAGATCGTTGGTGATCTGCATGCATAATTCCCTGGTGGGGCACAGAATAAGAGCCTGAGTGGCGTTTTTATCCGGATCCGTTGCCTGAACAAGCGGCAGTCCGAAAGCGGCTGTCTTGCCCGTTCCTGTCTGGGCCAGGGCAATAATGTCAGTGGTGTCTCCCAGCATGAGGGGTATTACTTTTTCCTGAACAGGCATGGGGGAATTGAATCCGAGTTCATTAATTGACCTCAGGATACCGGGAGTAAATCCCATTTCTTCAAATTGTATCATCAAGTATTTTTATTCGTGGCTCCGGGAGCGGTCGGGTTGTTTTTTAACAAGGGCGCAAAGGTAATCAAATATTCCTCACCGGGAAATCAATATGATTTTTTGGAAATTGTAAGGCCTGATGGTATTGTGATGAAAAGGTTTATTCTTTGAAGAGCCTTACGTTGATAGCTGAGATGCCTTTAGGCCCCTTGCCTTTTTCAAAGGCCACGACATTGTCCTCCCTGACGGGCTCCTGTACATCACTGGCATGAAAAAACAATCTCTGGTTCGATTCCAGATCGCGAATGAATCCGAAACCTTTTGAATCATTGTAGAATGTAACGATGCCCTTTCTGTGATAATCGGGAGCATCTTCCTCATTGGTTCTGACAACTTGTATCTCGATGTCTTCCGCTGCCACTTCCTGTTTCTTTCTCGTGGGATCGGGGGGAGTTGAGGATATCACTCCAAACTCATCGACATAGGCAATCATATCATCGAAACTGCTCTTTTTGCCTTCGCTTTTCTTTAAAGCTCGTTTCTTTTCCTTTTCCTTTCTCTTTTTTTCCTTCTTGTTCCTTACTTCCTTTTTGCCCATTGTCTCCTGAGATCTTCCCATAAATGATTTTTTTTAAATGGATAAATATTGTTCCGGCTGAACGGAATGGCAGTGGCAAATATTTACTAACCGGTTGTGTGATCAGAGGAAAATGCTTGATACCGAAAAGCAGGAACCAGTCGCAAAGATACTGAAAAAATCAATACATTCTGCTTTGCAGCATATCTGACCTGCAATCCGGAATTACGTAATTAATTAAGTAAGCGTTACGTAATTAAATTGCAGCGGTATAAAAATCCGAATATCTTTGTTTTTAAACCTGTTCTTCACTTACTAATTAAAGCCAGGGCAATGATCAAGAAAAGCACAATCCTTGATTTCCTAAGAAACATTGAACTTTTCAGGAACCTCGATGAAGCAGAGCTGGGCCAGCTTTCACGGAGTGTTACTGAGAAACATTGCGAAGCCGGAGAGATCATCTTCAGGGAAAACAGTCCCAGGGAAGATATCTTCATAATATTTGACGGTGAAGTTGAACTCTTTAAGAGGGATTCTTACGGTGTTGAAGTCCGGCTGGCCATTTTCGGCAGGGGAGATTTCCTCGGCGAAGGAATTCTCGATCCGGGATCAGTGCATTCAACATCCTCGAGAGTAACAAGGAAGACCATTCTTCTTGATGTTAACCGCGAATTCTTCGGATACAATGCCGGTACCACACTTAAGATACTCTCAAATATAACAGGAATCGTATCGAGGCGAATGCGCAATGCCAATACCCGGATGATGAATCCTGCTGCCCAGTATGTATCCGGAAAGACCAGGACAGAAAGCGATCTGTTAGGTGAAAGGGAGGTGCCTTATGAATCATATTACGGAATTCAGACCCTGAGAGCGGTGGAGAACTTCAATATCACGGGCATCACTTTAAGTTTTTTCCCCTCACTTATTGAGGCGCTGGCGATGGTTAAGGAATCGGCAGCCGAAGCAAACTTCCGGCTCGGACTCCTCGACCCTGCCATAAAGGATGCAATAGTCATGGCCTGCAGGGAAATAAGATACGGGAAATATCACAATCATTTTGTGGTCGACATGATACAGGGAGGAGCAGGTACGTCGACCAACATGAATGCCAATGAGGTGATTGCCAACCGTGCGCTTAAAATACTGGGACGCAAGAGGGGAGAATACAAATATTGTCACCCGAATAACCATGTGAACCTTTCGCAGTCGACGAATGACGTTTATCCGACTGCTATCAAGATTGCACTGTTCAATTCAAACAAAAACCTGATTGCTGTTCTTACAAGGCTTGTTGCATCGTTCAGGAAGAAGGGAAGGGATTTTTCCCACATCATAAAGATGGGCAGAACCCAGCTTCAGGATGCTGTCCCGATGACTCTCGGACAGGAGTTCGAGGCATATGCGGTCACCCTTGAGGAGGAAATTGAGCGGCTCAATCTAAATTCAAAATTCTTCCTTGAGATCAATATGGGTGCAACGGCCATCGGCACCGGAATCAACACCGAACCCGGATATGCGGAACTGGTAGTAAAATACCTCAGGAAGATCTCCGGGCTGAACCTTGTTCTTGCATCCAATCTTGTAGAGGCGACTCAGGACACAGGTGCATTCGTGATGTATTCATCTGCTGTGAAGAGGCTGGCAGTCAAGCTTTCAAAGATCTGCAACGATCTCAGACTACTATCGTCAGGACCGAGGGCGGGTTTTAATGAGATCAACCTTCCTCCCCAACAGCCCGGTTCTTCAATAATGCCCGGCAAGGTGAATCCGGTCATTCCTGAGGTTGTCAACCAGATAGCTTTCAAGGTGATAGGGAATGATCTTACCGTGACCCTGGCTTCCGAAGGAGGTCAGCTCGAGCTTAATGTGTTCGAACCAGTAATAGTCCATTGTTTATTCGAATCAGTCGAGATGCTGATAAACGGGATGAACACACTCCGCCATCGCTGTATCGACGGGATTAGTGCCAACGAGGAACGATGCCGGGACCTGGTCCAGAACAGCATCGGGATAATCACAGCACTGGTTCCCTATATAGCATATCAGGACCTGAATTCAATTGCCAGGGAAGCCCTGGAGAAGAACCTGTCTGTTTATTCCCTCGTCCTGGAAAGGGGATTGCTGTCAAAGGAAAAACTCGATCAGATCCTCGCTCCCGAGAATATGATCAGGCCCGTGAAAATAAAATGAATTCCTTTATCAGCCGCTAACCGTTGACTTCCTTCAGGATTTCTTCAATGTCGTCGACGCATCCTCCGCATCCGGTACCGGCCTCAGTAGCATCCTGTACCTCTTCAACTGTCCTCAGCCCTTTTTCCCTGATAGCTTTAACGATTTCGCTTTTCATGATACCGTTGCAGTGACAAATTTCAATATCTTCCATAAGTATATCCCTGTTTAGATTTTTACAAATGTGCAAATAAATATAACGTTCCGTGATCAGGCTCACGCCTTTTTCTTCCTGCCGGGTATTTTAAGTATCATGTGAACGAAAAGGTAAATGACGAGGATGACCAGGAAGATTGCCGCCATTCCCATACCGGCAAGTTTCAGTGCATTTATAAAGTCAGTGTTCATTTTCCGTCTCCTACATTAGTCCGGGTACAAGACTTATCACCACACCGCCCGCTATAACCGATGCAATCTGTCCCGAGACATTAGCTCCGGCCGCATGCATTAGAAGGTGGTTCTGCGGGTCAGCTTCAAGGCCCATCCTCT
The DNA here is from genome assembly GCA_964429295.1 of uncultured Rikenellaceae bacterium. Classification (GTDB taxonomy): domain Bacteria; phylum Bacteroidota; class Bacteroidia; order Bacteroidales; family VadinHA17; genus LD21. The sequence continues at coordinate 57,382 of CAYSBL010000012.1, read as the reverse complement.
GGATCACGCGCGACGACATCGGGAAAGCCGATATACCTGCAGCGCCTACCATGGGATTAATCTTCTCCTTAAGGAAAAGATTGAGGATCCTTGCAAAGGTTGCGCCGGCAATGGTATCAAAGATAAACGCCACAAGTCCAAGCAGCATGATAAGGATAGTCTGAAGCGAAACGAATGACTCCGCCTTCATGCTTGCTGCAATGGTGATGCCCAGCAGAAGGGTGATCAGGTTGACAAGTTCCTTCTGTGCCGATTCTGATAAGGATCTGAGCACTCCGCATTCCCTTATCAGGTTACCGAACATTAGGAATCCCACAAGTGCAATCGAGGCCGGAGCAACCAGGCCGGCAATTATCGTGACCGCAATTGGAAAGAGTATTCTGGTAAGCTGTGAAACACTCTTCGGATTATACTTCATCCTTATCTTCCTTTCCTTTTCCGTTGTGCAGAGCCTGATGGCAAACGGCTGAATTATCGGTACCAGTGCCATGTATGAATATGCGGCGATGGCAATAGGTCCGATGAACCGGCTTTTCAAAACCTGAGAGACAAGGATTGACGTGGGTCCGTCGGCAGCACCTATTATTCCGATGGAAGCAGCGTCCCTGAGATCAAAACCAAGAAGGGTTGCAATGATTACTGTTGCAAAGATCCCGAACTGGGCTGCTGCCCCGAAGAGCAGAAGCCTGGGATTGGAGAGGAGCGGGCCAAAATCTATCATTGCACCGATGCCTATAAAAAGCAGAATGGGCATCGCCTCAGAAGCTTCGATTCCCACACTGAACATCCAGTCGATAATTCCCCTTACCTCACCTATGCCGGGAAGTGTCTGGTTCAATACCCCTGACAGGGGCAGGTTGACCAGGATTGCCCCGAATCCCATGGGGAGAAGCAAGGGAGGTTCAAGCTTCTTGTCTATTGCGAGGTAGATGAGGACGAAGCCGGTGATCCACATCACTATCTGCTGCCAGGTAATGCTGGTTATGCCATCAAGTAAGAATTCCATTTCAGGTTTTGCTTAAATTCTTCACTCCGTATCCGATACGGAATCGACAAATATACCGAATAAAACATGAAAATGTTCCGGAATCAGAAATTTGAAATGACGGCTCATGGAAGAAGAGGCAAGACACAAGACGCAAGACACAAGGCGCAGGACAGCAGAATAAAAGACACCGGGGACAATATTGGGACCTGCGCTCTGTGCCCTGTGCCCTGAGCTCTGACCCCTGTGCCCTGCGCCCTGCGCCCTTTGTCCAGCCTTTGGTTTCAATCCACCCTGAAAGTCCTGGAGCCATATACCCATTTTCCGGATTCAGTGAGCCCGAAAACTGTTATCTCATACAGCCCCGGCTGATCGGATGTTCGGAAAACAACCTCAGCTCTGCCACGGTTATCGGTTTTCAAAGACGGCTCCCAGTAAAGGGTGTTCCTTAGGTCGGGTATATGGTCTGAACCGAAGGTGGAATCCGAATAATCCGGATGGATGAAAACCTTTGGCTCTTCCACGGACCTGTAGGGCAGTATTGCTGCATAATCCTGCATTGTCATCTCACCGAAATCGCCTTCCAGTGTTATTACATTAACAATTCCGTGAAGTATCAGGTCTCCAGTCAGATACGGAGTCATCACAACTTCAATCCTTTCTACCTTAGCGGGATCGAGTCCGGCAAGAATGTTAAGGTCGTTGATAATGACTCCGTCGATCATAACCAGGGGAGGCTCGTCATAATACTTCCCGGTAAGGGGATTTGTGATTTTAATTTCATATCCGGAGTCCTTGTTCCTGAGTATGATGCCCGGCAGCAGCTCGAAAAACACCTCCTGCATAACAGGAAGCCTGATGTAATCGTCAAGATGGACTTCCATCTCCGGAATACCGTAAAACCTCCTGGTCCTGGCGGCTCGTTCTGTTTTCTCCGGTTGGTTTTCGAAAAGCGGGATTCCATAAATCCTGGCAGCCTGAAAATTAAAACTCAGCCGGGAAAAGACTGAACGCTGAAATTCATCAAGTGTGTCGCGGGTCAGGGCCATCCGTTCATGGAAAGACGTAAAGGATGGATCGATTTCAAGTGCTACATTGCTTCCGGCGTTCCCGGGCTGGATTATAAGCACCCTTTCCCTGCTGTCTATTGGCAGGCGCAGGTCGAACCGGCCGTTGACGCCAATCCGTGCATGATAGAATTCCGCAGTTTTTCCTCTCACAGAAGCATACAGGAAACGGGAGGAATCAGTTGTGACCGGATTACGGTATCTTAAGGAACCGGACAGATAATGACCGGAATTCCCGGACTTAAAAGATCCTGATGAATATCCTGGTTCAGCCATCAGTCCGGCTTCAGGACTGCCGGCTGAAATTCCGGCGGGTACTATTGAAATACTAAGACCGGCAGGCCCTGAATTGGTATTTAGTCTTACATTAATACTTTCCCTTCTTTCTTTTACACTGTCGGTCATTATTTCGATTTCTGAAAAATCAAAACCAGAAGATAAACCGGAACCTGATTTATTCCGTGTAATCCGGAAATATTCTTCGCCTGCTAATGGATTGTATATCCCGATTTTCTGGATAAAGCATCGTTCTGCCGGGGTGTTCCCTATCTGACCGCCATAAGCCTTTAGCAGATAGGTGCCGGAACTGAGGGTGTCGGGGATGATAAGATCTCCTTTTCCCCTTCCGTCTGAAAGGGCGAAACGCGATTGAGCCACGGGCATGTTCCATGGATTGACCAGTTCCACACTGACCACACTGCTTCCTGCCGTTGACAGGCCGTTCTGAAAGTTGCTTACATAAATGCTGAACCACATGATTTCTCCTGCAACATACATCCGGCGGTCGGTATGAAGAATCAAAACCTCTTCTCCGGTTGCCCGGGCAGCCGGAAATGCTGTAAGAAGCATCAGTAGTACAGGTGTAATTATGGTCTTAATCATTTGTCCCTGAGATAATCGCGCCAGAATGACGGCATTTCGCTTGTTCCTCTGATGGTGCAATCAGCGCACTCCCTGTAAGTGGTTATTATCCAGAAAGGAGGCACTTCATCGCTGAAATCCTCTATGACCCAGTAATCAGTTTCAAATCCCGTTGAGGGAAGCGACCCTCCCAGGGTGTCGGTGGCGCAATATGTGAAGAAATGAGGCAACCCGTAGAAGTGATCTTTTATGAAAAGCCTCTTTTCCGATACTGCTGAAACGCTGAACCAGCCCAGAACGGTCTCCCCGGGATCAGTGCATGATCTTATGTTGCCCGGGATGAATGACGGTGTTACGTCATACAGGTTTCCAACGTTCTGAGATACATCACTGACTCTTTTCCAGAAGTTATATTCCTGTTCATTGAGGGAGTATTGCCTCAGAAGTATGCTGTACCTCTCTTTAAGCCTGTCAGTCTCGTGGGTTATGAAAGTCACCGGGAATCTGGTCACTCTCGCCTGGCTGAATTGTGATGTGTTCTTTATGAGGATCCGGTCGGACCGCTCGGTGATATAGCAAACCTTTTTTGTAACGGCATAGGGGATCCGGTATTCCCATGTTTCTATGTAATCCCATCTGTAGAAAAGGCATTTCCCGGATGGATCCCAGGTATCGGCATAAATACTTGCTCCCTCGTCGATATAAATAGTATCCTTATCGTTGTTTATACGGACTTTTTCGTAATAAAGCGAATCGATTGCCGGAACCGGTTTCATCTCCATAAAATCAGTCTCGTATTCACTGCCTCCAACGAATATCCGGAGTGAATACGATGCTCCCACCCGGCCCCTGAACTGAAGCGAATCGGTGCAATAGGTTCCGGGAGGGGATTCCGTCAGTGAAGTGATATTGTCTTCATTATCAGTAATGCTGACCAGCGCTCCGGTAACCGGTATCTTATTTCTCAGCATTTCACCAATGGGCTGTGATCGTGAAATCCTTATCCGGTTCACCCTGTCCTGGTCGGTGATCATTCCCTCCACAACAAGTGTTTTATCATTTTCATCCTGTCCGGGTATGAACTCGATCGTGCATCCGGCTGCGGCCGCAAACAGGATAGCTGCAAGTATAAGTATAAACCTGTTCATGTCAGAAATCGAAGTTCAGTGAAAGTGACGGAATGGGTCTGCCGAAAACCGAAAGGTAGTAGCCCCTCACCATGCCTCTTTCGTTTTCAAAATATACTGAATAAACATTTTTTCTTCCGGTTACATTGTAGATAGAAAAGACCCAATAAGGATTTGCCAGCTTTTTCGACCTGAGGTCGCCGCTAATTCTCACAGAAACATCGAGCCTCGAATAATATGGAAGCCTGTATTTGTTCCTGTCCGAATAGTGCATCAGCACCACATCGCCTATCGAATAGGTCGAAACCGGATAGGTGACCGGACGACCTGAAGTGTAGTTGTAATTTGCTGAAAGGCTTACCCGGCGCGAGTGGATATAATTAAAGGTAAGTATCAGGTCATGAGGTCTGTCGAAGCTGGCCGGAAACCAGTTGCCCGCGTTTATCAGTTCCTCTTCGAAACTTGTCTTGTTCTTTACAAGGATTTTCGACAAGGTATACCCGGCACTCCATCTTATCCTTCCTTCGGGTTTCCTGAGAAGCATTTCCATCCCGTAAGCTTTTCCCCTCACATTCACGAGGTCTCTTTCAATATATTCATTCATGATAAGATCGGTGCCACCCTTGAAATCGATCATATTTTCTATGTTCTTGTAGTAGATCTCAACAGAGGCTTCTATACGGTTTTTATTCAGCATTTTATAGAATCCCGCCGCAAACTGGTCTGCCGACTGCGGCCTTAGATGGTAATCGCTCAGCTTCCAGGTGTCGGTTGGCGATATCGCTGTGGTGTTGGTCAGCAGGTGAAGATACTGGTTGGTGTGATTGTAGCTGAGCTTGAAAGAACTATTGATCCCGGTTCTGAAGTTCGCCGAAAACCGGTATTCGGGCCTTGCATAACTCCTGTATATCTTATTCCCGGCAAAAGTAAGTGTGTCGCTCACAGAGTCAATATCCCGGGGAAAGCCTGGGTTGTAGGATATGACTGTCTGGGGGCCAAGGGCATGGAAAGTTCCCAGCCTTATTCCTCCGCTTACCGACAAAGACCCGGTGACAGTGAAATTATCTTCGAGCCAGACTGCAGTTTCCAGCGCCTTTTGTCTCTGAATCGAATTGGGGATCACCAGCGAGGCTTTATCCCCAGGCAGATAGTCGCCGGGGACGACACTGTGCCTCATCAGGTCAGCTCCGAAGTTGATCTCGTTCCTTCCCCTGAACCAGTTAAAATCGACCTTCAGACCGGTCGTGTTAATCCTGTGCCTTAATGAAAAAGCTTCCTCCGGCACCCTTATGCTTGATATGTTATAATTGTAATTGCTGTTGCTTAAGGTCAGGGAGGAGAAGAAACGGCTGTTGAAATAGTGTCGCCATCGCAGAGAGACAATACTGTTCATATATTTGTAGGTTGTGTCGGAGTTGAGCCTGAACGAGTCATTGCTCAAATACCCCGAGAGATCAATCCTGTCCTTCTTTCCCCGATCCCAGGCTAATCTTGCGTTAAAGTCCTGGAACATGGCCCTGCTGTCCCGTAGCGACGGGTCTTCAAGGAGTCTCAGGATCCAGTTCGAATAGGTCCTGCGGCCGGTAATAAGATAATACAGCGTGTCCGCAATTAACGGGCCTTCAATAGTAAAATGTGCTGTAACAGGACTGATGCCGGCGCTGCCCGAAAACTCGCTTCTGCTGCCGTCCCGGGGTGATATGTCAAGAACTGAAGCAAGCCTGCCGCCATACTTTGCAGGAATACTCCCTTTGTAAAGGGTTACGTCTTTGATTATATCGGGATTGACGGCTGAGAAGAAACCGAAGAAATGAGAGGTGCTGTAAAGAGGAGCCCCGTAAAGCAGCACCAGGTTCTGGTCGGCAGAGCCTCCCCTAACATTGAACCCGGCAGATCCTTCACCTACGGTATTGACTCCGGGCAGCAGCAGAAGACTTTTTGTGATGTCCGATTCGCCCATAGCCGAAGGCATTGACCTGAATGAAGCTGCACTTATCTTTTCGATGCCGCTGCCAGGCCTCTGAAGCGTGATGTCCTTTTCTGCCGTAATCACCGCCTCTTTCAAAGGAATGAGCACACTCGCCATATCGATATTCAGCTCCCCGTTGTCGTACAGATTGACGTCAACCATCCTTTCCTTCATCCCGATAAAAGTGAACTTCAGGGAGTACCTGCCCCTGGGAACCGATATAGTGTAAAAACCGTAAGCATTTGAAATAGTACCGGCTGACAGTGCGGGCACCTGGACAGTCACTCCTGCTACATTTTCCTTTGTGTCGCGGTTGCTTATCCAGCCCGACAAAGTGACGTTGCCCGGCAGCCGTGCGGCAGACGGATTTCCAATATTCAACACCATGGACCCGGATGCAATGCCTGTTTCACTGTCATCCCCGCCGGGGGCAGCCGGGATAAAAGTCCCTTTACCGGTATTCTTCCGGCCCGGAAGCCTGACTTCATATTCACCGGTCAGGATTATGTTACCTCCCGGGCGTTCATAATGATAAATTTTCCGGCCGGCGAATAGTGTGTCGAGAATCGCCCCTAAAGTTGTTTTTCCCGGATAATTGCCTAGAACAATGCCGGCTATCCATTCACTCCTGTAAAAGAATTTAACAGGATGAACTGATTCCGCCTGCCTGATAAACATTTCAAGCGGCTGACCGGAATATTCCCAGTCCACATGATATCCCTCCTGCGAATAGACCAGGGGAGATACTGACAGCAGGATTATTCCGGTTATTATCCTTAAATTCATCAATGATGCCGGTTATCTTGTTAATGAATCGTAAAATTCAAGGACCGGCACCAGGGAACCAGGTTCTTTCAAGGTTAAGCGCAGGTGATGGTTTTTCACATATTCCCTCACGTCCTTTTTCCTGTCTTCAAACAGACCAAAAAGCTGCTTCCTGCTGTCAATACTTGTAATGACCGTATCCTTAATGACGAAAATCCTGTGCACCTGAAGGAAAAGGTCATAAATTCCCTGATCGGCAAGTGGCTGTATCTTTTTCACATACTTGACCAGAAGTGATGTAGGACCACTATACAGCAGGTTGACATATCCGGCAGGTCCGCTTCGGGGATTTATACCTGCATTGTAAAAGAAATATTTCCGTAACCCAGGATTTAATTCAAAACTATCCACCATTTCCTTGTTCAGAAAAATAACCGGGTGTGATTCGGGCCTGTATACCAGTTCGTCGCTGAAGATATCGTATTTCAGGTCGAGGTTGTCGAAGCTCTGACCATTGAATGTCACACTGCCTTTCAGATATGAATCCGAAATGAAATGAGGATCGCCTGAAACCTTTGAATTCCTGTTCCACCAGATTCTCCCGTTAAGCAGTGCATCTTTTTCTCCGCCGGTTCGTGTCAGCAACGTGTCTGTGTTCCCTGACAGACTGCAGGGAAGTGAGATGAGAAAAAATATTATACCAAGATGGTATGACGAAAATCTAGTCATTTGTCCTTGTACAGTCTGAATACAGTTGCCTGCTAACCCTGCGGCGGTTTAAAGCCCTCCGTGCGGATAAGCCTTTAAAAGCCCGGCCACCGCAGGGATATCCGATTGTAAAAGTAAGAAAAATCGCTCCCGGTGATGCCCGTACCACGGCTGTTAATATAATAACAGATAATACAGGGAATAGTTTGCCTGAGATTCGATCTTCATTTCCTTTCTTCAAAGCCGTTTTTTTTATTTATTTGATATTTTTATGGGGAAATGTGTCAGAAGTTATCTGGCAGTGAGGAACTGGTATTCAGTCTTCAGTATTCGGAAATCGGTAACTCACAAGCAAGCAGCAACCAGCAACCCTCTTTCGCTGAAGTTCAGAGGGCAAAGCAAGCAAGAAGCAACTTTAATTATTAAATGCTTATGATCATGATATCCAAAATTCACCTTATTCCAGCCTTGTCCCGGGCACTTTTAATCATGGTATTGGTGGTGTCGGGATGTTCTGGAGGGAACGCTCAGGATCTTTTCCCCGACGGAACTCCGATACCTGACTGGTTCAGGGACACTACTAAAGTCACGCCCGGCGACCTTGGCAGGCAGTTCCTGCTTACCGATTTCGGAGTGCTTTCCGACAGCACCATCATTCAGACTGCTGAAATTCAGAAAGTGATCGATACAGCTTCGCAGCAGGGCGGAGGAGTAATTGTGATCCCCGGAGGGACTTTTATGTCGGGCGCCCTGTTTTTCAAAAAGGGGACCAGTTTATGGCTTTTTGAGGGAGCAAGACTTAAAGGTTCGGACGATATAGCCGATTATCCGCTAATGTCTTCGAGGATGGAAGGACAATGTCTCGATTATTACCCGGCACTTGTAAATGCATATGGCGTGGACGGTTTCACCATTGGAGGGAAGGGTACAATTGACGGGAATGGTTTCAAATTCTGGCAGGCCTTCTGGCAGAGGAGGATGGAAAATCCCATGTGCACCAACCTGGAGGTTTCAAGGCCGAGGCTGGTGTTCATCAGAGACTGCAATAACGTCAGGGTACAGGATGTCAGCCTGCACAACACCGGATTCTGGACAAGCCACTATTATAAATGCAGCAATGTAAAAATCCTCGATCTTCATATTTTTTCACCACACGACAAGGTCAAGGCTCCGAGCTCCGATGCTATCGATATTGATGCCTGCTCCAATGTTCACGTCAGGGGATGCTACATGTCGGTGAACGACGACGCAATAGCCCTGAAGGGAGGCAAAGGACCCTGGGCTGACACCGATGAATGCAACGGCGAAAACCTCAATATCCTGATAGAGAAATGCAATTTCGGATTTTGCCATTCTGCCCTGACATGCGGCAGTGAATCAATCCACAACAGGAACATATTAATGCGCGATTGCCGGATCGATCAGGCAATGAGGGTGCTCTGGCTGAAGATGAGGCCCGACACCCCTCAGAAATACGAGTATATCACAGTGGAAAATATCACCGGCGAAGCACACAGCCTCATATATATCAAGCCCTGGACCCAGTTTTTCGACCTGAAAGGCAGAAAGGATATCCCGGTTTCATATTCAGAAAATATAGTCATGCGTAATATCGACCTGAAATGCAGGATCTTTTTCGATGTGGCCATTACTGAGAACGACAGGCTCTCTTCATTTACCTTCGGGGATCTGTCGATCGAAGCCGAGAACGACACATTTAACAGAGATGTTGTTCAGGGATTCACCCTCACGAATGTGATTGTAAATAACAGGCATATAGAATAGCTGCACAGGTGGAAAAGCCGGTGACCGGAGAATAATATCTTTTAAACGGCAATTACTGAAGAGCGTTTGATCCTTTTATATAAATTTGGCATTCAGATGCTATTACAAACTCTAAATCCATAAAAAATGAAAATCAAACCGATCGTTACATTTGTACTTATATCCATGTTAACCTGCCTCGGCCTTTACGGGCAGGAACCAGCCTTCAAAATTTCACTTGCCGAGTGGTCGCTGAACCGGACCCTCAGGAAGGGAACCATTACGAACATGGATTTTCCAAGGATTACAAAGGAGACCTATGGCCTTGATGCAGTTGAATATGTTTCCACCTTCTTCAAGGGGAAGGCTGAAGATATGGAATACCTTACCCAGCTAAAAAATGAATGTGAGAAGTACGGTGTGAAAAGCCTTCTTATAATGGTTGACGGGGAAGGAAATCTTGCAGATACCTCACTGGCGGCAAGGAACAAAGCTATTGAGAACCATCACAAATGGGTGAAGGCCGCCAAATTCCTTGGCTGCCATTCGATAAGGGTAAATGCTGCCGGTCGCGGAACAATGGGGCAGATGCAGGAAGCAGCAATAGACGGGCTTGGAAGACTGGCCGCCTATGCCGAAGGTTACGGGATAAATGTCATAGTCGAAAACCACGGAGGGAATTCATCCTACGGGAAATGGCTTGCCGAGATAATGAAATGCATCAATAAGCCTAACTGCGGCACACTCCCCGACCTTGGCAATTTCTATGAATACGACCGGTACAAGGGAGTGCAGGAACTTATGCCCTATGCAAAGGGTGTTAGCGGAAAAACCCATGATTTCGATGAAAACGGAAATGAAACCCAGATCGATTACGAGAAAATGATGAAAATCGTTTACGACTCGGGATACAGGGGATATATTGATGTTGAATATGAAGGCAACAAGCTGAGTGAAGATGAGGGTATAAAGGCAACAATTGCCCTTCTGAGAAGAGTAACCGGACCATATAAAAAATAGTCGGCAAGGAAAGGAAGAGAAGTTGGCAGTTGGCAGTTGGCCACGTACCGCCAGCAACCAGCAACTTCAAAATGATTTCAATCGCACAAACAATATGTATTAATATTTCTTATTATCAACCTTAGACAATTCGTATCATGAAAAAGATTTTACTTTCTTTTGTCGCTGTATTGTTTTCAGCAGCTATTTTTGCACAGGCTCCTGATTTCAGCGGAACATGGACGCTGAACACATCCAAAAGCACCCTTGGCGCAGAATTTTCAATGGCTCCCAAAAATGTTATTGTCGTACAAAATGGAAATGACCTTTCGGTCGAAAAGCATTCCGAGTTCCAGGGACAGGAATTTGTCAGCACTGACAAATTAACACTCGACGGTAAGGAATGTACGAATACCGTATTTCAGGACATGCAGAAGAAATCCACATGCACCTGGTCGGATGACAAGACCAGCCTGAAGGTGGTTTCAAAAATGTCGATGGGAGACGGAGGTGATATCACAATAAATGAAGTCTACAAGCTCGACGGTGGCAACCTGGTTATCGAATCGACATCAAGTTCGTCATTCGGCGACATGAGCGAGAAAATGGTTTTCGACAAGAAATAGCTGATGCACATTAAATTAAGGAGAACGGCCCTGGCATTATTAATGTCAGGTCTTGCTGTGTGCTTTTCGTATGCTCAGGAGCCGGTAACTCCTGATGCTTCACCGGAAGCAAAAGCCTTGCTAAGATATCTCTACAGTATAAGCGGGAAGCAGATTCTTGCCGGACAACATAATTTTCCAAATACCGGATCGAGGAATACAGTTTTTGCAGGCGATTTCATTGGGAAAACTCCCCCCGTTTGGAGCCAGGATTTCGGTTTTGCCGCAGAAGGGGATAAGGATTCATATCTGGCCCGGCCTGAGATAATCAGGGAAGCAATCAGACAGCACAGAAACGGATATCTTATTACACTGTGCTGGCATGCGGTGCCTCCGACCGCTGAGGAACCTGTGACATTTCAACCTGTCAGGGGTGCAGACCCTGCTGCACCTCTGGCAAGCGTCCAGGGAAGACTTACCGATAAACAATTCAGGGATATACTTACACGCCGTACTGACCTTTACAATAAATGGATTAAACAGGTAGACGAGATTGCGGGATTCCTTAAACAACTAAGTGATGCCGGAGTCCCTGTTCTTTGGAGACCTTATCATGAAATGAACGGAGACTGGTTCTGGTGGGGCGGAAGATACCAGGGCAAATACACTACTGCAGCCCTTTACAGGCAGATGTTCGACAGACTGGTGAATTACCATAAACTCGATAACCTGATATGGGTGTGGAGCGTCGACCGGCCAAGTCAGCCCGGAAGGGAATTCGTAAACTATTATCCGGGAAACGAGTACCTTGATATTCTATCTATCGACATCTACGGGAACGATTTTAACCAGTCGTATTACGAAGGTTTGCTTGCCCTGGCTAAAGGTAAACCTGTTACCCTCGGAGAAGTTGGCAATCCGCCAGCTCCTGAAATTATCGCAAGGCAACCTGCCTGGATTTACTGGGTTGTGTGGGCCGGAATGGCCAGAGGAACCTCCATTGCTGATTATGAGAAGCTGAAAGCTGATCCGAAGGTGGTCTTTATGGAAGACAGGAACTATATCGAAGGTACTGCCGACTACAGAAGGGCTTGCGGATTTGAACCCGTAAAGATAGACAGGGCAGCCAATTTTACGGGTGAATGGAGACTGAATGAATCCGAAAGCAGTGCTACGGGCGGACAGGGAAGAACAATTCCCCCCTACAGGATCATTGTGAAGCAGGAAGGAGATATGTTTTCCGTAAAATCATTTTCGGTTGTGGAATGGGATGATGACGAAGTGTCTGATATGACAATTAAACTTGATGGTTCGGATAATATTTCGACCGGCTTTATGAACTCGCCCAGAGTGCAGAATGCAAACTGGTCGGCAGAGAGGGATTCTCTGACAATTCTTTCGAAAGTCACCATGAAGTTCGGGGAAAAACCACCTGTTGAGGTGAAATCAGGTGAGGTGTGGACCCTTCAGAAGAGAGGAAAAAAACTTCATATCATCCAGACATCAGAAGGAACGATGGGCAGAGGCCCGTCCACTACACTGACTGTTTACGACAAGTATTGAGATATAGCAATCAGCTATCTGCGATCAGCTCTAAGCATTCAGCTTTTTCGGTGACATTGATCCGCACGGCCTGCACGACCTGCACGACCTGCATAACCTGCACGACCTGCACGACAATTTCTGTCTTTATCCCAGCAGCTTTTTAACAACTGCTGATATCTCTTTTCCATCGGCTTTGCCGGCCAGCTCTTTCATTGCCGGGCCCATAACCTTTCCGAGATCGGATACGGATTTTGCCCCGACTCGTTCTATAATAGACCTGACTGCTGATTCCATTTCTTCCCCGCTCATTTTAGCCGGAAGATATTTTTCGAGAACTCCGGCTTCAGCGCTCTCCTTTTCACTGAGATCGGCCCTGTTGTTATCCCTGTAGATCTGAGCTGATTCGCGCCTCTGCTTTACAAGCTTCTGAATTATACGGATCTCTTCCTCGGGTGTCAGAACACTTTCTGAGCCCTTTTCAGAATGAGCAAGAAGGAAAGCTGTTTTTGCTGCCCTTAAGGCTTCAAGAGATACCGTGTCCTTCGATTTCATGGCTGTTATCAGATCGGCTGCAATTTTCTCTGTGAGTGACATTTTCTTTATCAGATTAGAATTATAATTATGCTGCTAATATATTAAATATCGCATCTTGTTATCCGGCTTGCGGACTGAGGCATTCAGCCGATTCAAAAATTCATCAAATATTTGGAGTGCAGGTCCTTCTATTATCTCCTGCTCTGAAGTCACTGATCAGAGATTAATATGGTAAAGGCCGTATTCCCCTGCAAAAATCCAGACGTTGGGAATCAATTGTCGTTGCGCAAGATGATTTTTAACAAAAATTTAAGAGAATCTGCAGAGTATTTTAAAAAAAATGGTTTTTAAAAAAAAAGTCCAGATTTTACATTTGCCCCAGTATTTATTGTCATTTATAATTAATGGAGGATTTAATATGTCAATCAGTACTTGTTCGTTGAAAATGATGTTTCTTGCCGTTCTGGGCGCAATATCCCTTAACGTCAGTGCTTCCGCTCAATCCGACAGCGTGAAGCTTTACACACCCTATCTCAAAATCTCGGTCGCACCCGGCGAGGCGGTCGATTACTCGGTCGACCTGATCAACAACTCTTCCTCGGTAAAGGATGCGGAGATCATAGTCTCAGGGATACCTGCAAGCTGGAACTATTCTGTTAAATCGGGCGGGTTCAACGTAAGAGAGATCTCTGTTCTTCCGGGCGACAAGAAGAGCTTTACCCTCAGGGTTGAGGTCCCGCTTAAGGTCAGCAAGGGTAGCTACCGTTTCCAGGTGAAGGCCGGGGACCTCGATATCCTTCCGCTCACTCTGATAGTAGCTTCCCAGGGAACTTATAAGACAGAGCTTACCACCAGGCAGGCCAATATGCAGGGTACATCCACTTCCACTTTCAATTTTCAGACAACAATCAATAACCTTACTGCCGACAACCAGCATTATGCACTGGCTGCCAGCTATCCCCCGGGATGGGTGGTTACATTCAAACCCAATTATCAGCAGGCCACTTCAGTCGATGTGCTGGCTAACGGTAAGGTCGATATGGGTATTGATGTCAACCCTCCCGACAATGCTATAGCGGGAACTTATAATATAAAGGCGATGGTCTCAACAAGTGCATCCACTGCTTCTCTCGACCTCGAGGTGGTCATCACCGGAACTTACGGCCTGAACCTTACCACACCGGCCGGACTGTTGAGCACCAGCATCACGGCAGGAGAGACAAAACGCCTCGATCTGGTTGTCCAGAATACGGGTTCGATCGATTTGTTGAACGTGAAACTTGAATCGGGTGCCCCTCTTAACTGGGAACTTGCCTTTGAACCTTCAAGAATCGACAGGATTGCCCCGGGTGAGTCGGTGCAGGTCAAAGCTACGCTAAAGGCATACAAAAAGGCCATTGCCGGCGATTATGTCACCACCATGGATGCATCAACGGCAGAATCAACAAGCAAAATAACGTTCAGGGTTACAGTGAAGACACCGATGCTCTGGGGCTGGATCGGGGTATTAGTAATTCTCGGAGCTCTGGGAGGTGTGTTTTATCTGTTCCGCAAGTACGGAAGGAGGTAGGTAATGGACGGTCCGGTTATTGAAATATCTGACCTCACAAAGAAATACGGGTCATTCACCGCCGTCGACAGGCTTACCCTGAGTGTAGGAAGAGGTGAAATATTCGGTCTGCTCGGCCCTAACGGCGCCGGCAAATCAACAACCATACTGATGATGCTCGGGCTTACCGAACCGACCACTGGTATAATAAGGATCTGCGGAATAAATCCTGTAACAAATCCGGTCGATGTGAAACGAAAAGTCGGGTATCTTCCGGAGGATGTGGGATTTTACGACGACTATACCGGGTTTGAGAACCTGATGTACACAGCAAGACTAAATTCCATTCCTGAAGGAGAAGCCAGGGAAAGAGTGATGCACCTGCTTGAAAGAGTCGGATTGTCGGGAGAGAAATCAAAAAAGGCCGGTAAATACTCGCGGGGGATGCGTCAACGCCTCGGCCTGGCCGATGTACTTGTAAAGGACCCTGAAGTAATAATCCTTGATGAGCCTACTCTGGGGATAGATCCGCGGGGCGTCATTGAGTTTCTTGAACTTATTGAAAGGCTGGCCCGTGAAGAAAAGAATACCGTTCTGCTTTCTTCCCATCACCTTCATCAGATACAGGCCGTGTGCGACCGTGTGGCGATTTTCGTCGGAGGCCGGCTGATTGCTGAGGGCGATCTGAATACCTTATCCCGTAAATTATTCTCCCATGAGCCTCTGGTAGTGGAGGCGGGTGTCAATCTGCCCGGAGACCCTGACCTTGCAGCCGGTATTTTTTCCCGGCTAAAGGAAAAGCTTGGAGAATTGAAAGGAATAGTTTCGCTGGAGTCAGACGGCAAAATTCTGAGAATCGGATGCTCTGAAGATGTCACTGGTGATATTGCAGGGACGATCCTCGGTTCGGGCGCAGTGCTTACTTCCCTCTCGGGAAAGGAATACGGCCTTGATGATATTTATAACCGTTATTTCGAGGGATATGAAAAAAAGATATAGCAAGCCGGAAGGTCAGGGTGGTGATAAAGCCATCCATCCTTTTATGGCAATGGTAAACAAGGAGATATCCGATTACGTAAGGAGCTGGCGGTTCATAATCCTGCTGTTTCTGATTTTCCTTACCTGTCTGGGTTCTGTCTCGGTGGCCATTGCCAATATTGATGATGCGGTAAAAGCGAATGCAACAGGCGACTCCTTTATTTTCCTCAGACTTTTCACCGCTTCGGACGGGACATTGCCCTCATTCTTCGTGTTCATCAGTTTTCTGGGACCGCTTCTCGGACTGATAATGGGATTCGATGCCATAAACGCTGAAGAGAACAAGGGTACACTGAGCCGTATGCTCTCTCAGCCGGTTCACCGGGATTATGTTATAAACACCAAGTTTACGGCAGCCATTATTGTGCTGAGCGTGATGATGTTCAGCCTGGGTTTACTGGTTATGGGAGCGGGGCTCATCGCGACAGGGATTCCCCCTACGGCCGATGAGTTTCTAAGGATAGTAATCTTCATCATTGTTGGGATACTCTATATTTCATTCTGGCTCAACCTGTCGATCTTCTTTTCGGTAAGATTCCGCCAGCCTGCCACATCCGCACTGGCCGGTATAGCAACATGGCTTTTCCTTACAGTATTCTACAGCATTCTGGTAAGCCTTATTGCAAGGGCAGCACAACCTTCCGCCAATGCTTCGGCCGGTCAGGTGGTGGCTTACCAGGAACTGGTGATGAACCTCTTCAGGGTGCTTCCCGGTCAGCTGTTCAGCGATGCAACGACTACAATACTTGTTCCGACTGTACGCAGCCTGGGTCCCCTGACGGTTGAGAAGATATATGGGACAATACCCGGATCGCTCCCCCTCGGACAGAGCCTGCTGATAGTCTGGCCGCAGATTACCGGCCTGGTGGCAGCAACTGTCATTTGCTTCGTGCTTTCCTATGTTTCCTTTATGAAAAGAGAGGTGCGTTCAAGATAAAATCCCGTTGGTTTTAACATCATTGATTTAACTTTGCCCCTCCTTTTTTGTTAGTGTTGAAGATAGGATGATAAAGGCATTGCAAAATGACGGGTGAAGTACATAATGAAAGCGATTCAGCAACAGGAAAAACTGTCAGGAAACAGTTTCCGGTAACCGGTATGTCGTGCGCTTCATGCGCTGCAAACATCGAATCGACAATAAAAAAGCAGCCGGGCGTTGTTTCGGCTTCTGTAAACCTTGCATCCCAGATTGTTACACTTGAATACCTTAAATCAGAGGTTACTCCCGATGAACTGAGGGAAGCAGTAGTGTCGGCCGGATACGATCTCATAACCGGCGATCCAGCTCATGCCAGGGAGGAACATGAAAACCTTCAGATGAGAAATCACAGGCTACTCCGGCGGAAAGCTTTGGCCGCCATGATCCTGGCCGTGCCCCTGTTTCTTGTAAGTATGGTCTTTATGGATATTCCGGGAGCCGACTATCTGATGTGGGCCCTGGCAACACCGATAGTTATCTGGTCTGGATCTTCCTTTTTCATCAATGCCTGGAAACAGTTGCGGCACCGGCATGCTACAATGGATACACTGGTGGCTCTCAGTACGGGAATAGCTTATCTTTTCAGCGTCTTCAACATTCTTTTCCCTGAATTCTGGAACAGCAGGGGACTTCATGCTCATGTTTACTTTGAAGCCTCAGGGGTTGTCATTGCCCTGGTTCTCCTTGGAAGACTTCTTGAAGACAGGGCAAAGGCAAATACTTCTTCCGCCCTGAAAAAACTGATTGGACTCCAGCCGCTTACCCTGTTTAAAGTACTGCCAGAGGGTGAGATCCGCGAATTCCTGATCTCAAAGGTAAAACCAGGTGATACAATTCTTGTAAAGCCGGGTGGAAATATCCCGGTCGACGGCAAAGTAACATCCGGCAGCAGTTATGTGGATGAAAGCATGATCAGCGGAGAACCTGTTGCAGCGCTCAAGGAACCGGGTTCAGAGGTTTTTGCAGGGACAATTAATCAGAAGGGCAGCTTTCAGTTTATTGCTGAAAAGGTAGGATCAGACACACTACTGAGCGGCATTATCAGGCTCGTTCAGGAAGCCCAGGGAAGCAAGGCTCCAGTCCAGAAGCTTGTCGACCGGATAGCCGCTATCTTTGTTCCGGCAGTAGTTGCAATTGCACTGCTTTCATTTGCCCTATGGATTGCAGCAGGAGGGGAGGAGGGCTTTGCAACAGGACTGATGGCAATGATAACGGTCCTCGTAATAGCATGCCCCTGTGCCCTGGGCCTCGCAACTCCAACTGCAATAATGGTGGGGATAGGAAAGGGAGCGGAAAAGGGCATATTGATAAAGGATGCTTCAGCACTTGAACTTACTCACAGGATCAATGCAATAGTACTCGACAAAACCGGAACGGTAACGGAGGGCTTACCTTCGGTGGAAAGGATCAGATGGGTCACGGAAAGCGAAGAGAGGAGAGGCCGGGATATTCTCTTCAGCCTCGAAAAATTATCGGAACATCCCCTTGCCGGAGCGGTTGTCCGCTTTCTTGAGAAAAGTGCTTCAAGCGTACAGGTGGAAAAAGCTGAAAGCATCACCGGGAAGGGAATAACGGGCATAATCGGAAGTGAAACATATTACGCGGGAACCTTCGATCTGATTAGTTCCAGAGGAGTGGCATCCGATGAAAGCCTGATGAAATTTGCCCTGGAGGAAGAAGGAAACGCATCCACAGTTATCTGGTTCTCCGACAGCAGGAAAGTACTGGCCGTACTCTCCATTTCCGACGCCATCCGTAATACTTCGGCTGAAGCTGTCAGAAAGCTTGAAGCTTTGGGAATAGATGTTTACCTGGTTACAGGCGACAACGGCAGAACAGCCGGAGCCGTAGCTGAGAGAACGGGGATAAGGCATTTCAGAGCCGGGATGCTCCCTTCAGACAAAGAGGATTTCATTAAGGAATTGCAGTCTTCCGGCAGGATTGTCGGAATGGCCGGCGACGGTATCAACGACAGTCAGGCCCTGGCCCGGGCCGATGTGAGCATAGCGATGGGAAGAGGATCGGACATCGCCATTGATGCAGCCGGTATGACCATTATTGGTAACGATCTTTCAGTGATACCTTCTGCTATCCGCCTCAGCAGGAACACTGTCAGAACCATAAGGCAGAATCTTTTCTGGGCTTTTATTTACAATGTCATTGGCATCCCCGTTGCAGCCGGGGCACTGTACGCTTTTACCGGATTCCTTCTCAATCCCATGATAGCCGGAGCTGCAATGGCTTTGAGCAGCGTCAGTGTGGTAAGCAACAGTCTGAGACTTAAATATATGAAATGATACTCTCCGTGGATCAGACTTCAATCAGCAGGGCTCAACGTGTATAGTGACGGTCAGGTTGGCATAGATATCTTTCAGTTTGTCTTCTATCATATCACAGTAGGAATGAGCATTCCCAACCGATTCATCCCCGGGTATCTCAATATGGAGATCCACAAACCTGTAATTGCCTGCTACACGTGTTCTCAGGTCGTGAAAAGTTACCTTCATGTCACTGAGGTGTCTCTCAAGATCCTTGATCTCGCCTTCCGGCCAGGAAGCATCCAGAAGCGGAGAAAAAGCCCTGGCTATAAGGTTGTATGATTCCTTTAGAATAAAAAGAGCCACCAGTATGGCTATCACCGGATCGAGCCACACAATTCCGGTAAAATAAATTATTCCAAGTCCTGCTGCAACACCAAGTGATGTGTAAACATCGGTCTTCAGGTGCAGGGCATCGGCTTCAAGGGCCAGTGATCCGGTCTCGCGGGCTACTTTATAGAGACGGCGCGATACAATTATATTAACAATACCCGAAACAAGCATCACCAATGCACCAATCCACACAACCTCAGGCAGGGAATGGCTTCCAAGAAGTTTTTTCAGGGCTTCAACGATTATAACACCCGCTGCTATCAGTATCAGAATTCCTTCTATTACACCAGATATGTTTTCAACTTTGCCATGTCCGTATGGGTGTCTTGAATCGGGAGGAGTGTCTGATACCCTTACGGCAAAAAAAGCTATCAGGGCGGCAACCAGGTCCATTGATGAATGTATGGCTTCGGATATGATACTTACAGAACCGCTGATAAGCCCCACAATTAGTTTCATAGCTATCAGCAACGAGTTTGAGATCACTGACAACCTGGCAATCCTTCTTTTTTTGACTGATGTGTCCGTCATAATAATTACCTTATTCACTGATT
This sequence comes from uncultured Rikenellaceae bacterium, assembly GCA_964429295.1. GTDB lineage: Bacteria > Bacteroidota > Bacteroidia > Bacteroidales > VadinHA17 > LD21. Next base: position 37,682 of record CAYSBL010000012.1, on the reverse strand, counting down.
TTCCGGATGTGATCCTTTACCTGCCTTATAAGCCACCTGGGGGTAGACGTTGCTCCGCATATTCCGACCGATTCTTTGCCTTCAAACCACGACAGGTTTATCTCTTCAACCGATGAAATGAAATGAGTGTCGGGGTTGATTTTTTTGCATACGGAGTAAAGCATTCTGCCGTTCGAGCTATCCCTGCCGCTTACAAATATCACGGTATCATGCTTAGCTGCAAAAGCCCTGAGGTTGGGTTCTCTGCCGGAAACCTGACCGCAAACCGTGTTGTATACGAGAAGGTCCTGGACGGGATCGGCAATGCCCTTTGTTTTCATTTTGTCGAAGATAAGCTGTCTGATTTTTCCAAATTCGCTTATCTCCATGGTTGTCTGGGAAAATAATGCAACCGGACGCGAAAAATCAATAATTTCGAGATCGGCTTCATTGGAAACCAGCAATCCTTCATTGTTGGTCTGGCCAAGCAACCCTATCACTTCTGCATGCCCGGGCTTTCCAAAAATTACCACCTGCCCGTTCCTTTTACTTATGTCTGTCCAGGCTTTTTTTATCCTCGACTGAAGTCTCCTGACAATAGGACAGGTTGCCTCAATGATCGTTATATTGTTCTCTATGGCTATCCGGTATGTTTCCGGAGGTTCGCCATGCGCTCTTATCAGGACCCTGCAGTTTTTAAGTGTCCTGAACTGGTCGTGGTCGACAGTAACCAGCCCGAGAGAAGACAGGCGCTTCATTTCCATATCGTTATGCATGATTGAACCAAGCGAATAGACGGTCTCCCCTTCACGAAGGGCATTTTCTGCCACCTCTACCGCATTTTGAACTCCGAAGCAGAATCCCGATTTCTGGTCAATTTCTATTCTCATTGATCTTTTGCCTGATAATTTTCATAACCCAGTCCAACTGCTGATCAACAGTCATTCTGCTGTTGTCCAGCACAATTGCATCATCCGCTCTTCTCAGGGGACTTATATCCCTGTTTTCATCGGCTATGTCGCGTGAGATTATGTTCATTCTTACTTCTTCCAGATCAACATCGATGTTCCTGCCCCTTAGTTCGTCATATCTTCTCTTAGCCCGGATATCAACTGATGCAGTCATGAATATCTTCAGGTCAGCATCGGGAAAGACAACGGTACCTATATCCCTGCCGTCCATCACAATACCCCTGTAAACACCTATCTGGCGCTGCAACTCAACCATCCGGGCCCTGACTTCCTGGATCTGACTTATACGGCTCACATGGGAAGAAACTTCAATGCTCCTTATTTCCCTTTCTACGTTTTCAGAGTTCAGGAAAGTCTCATAGGAGCCTATGTCGGGATTGTAAACAAAGGAAATATGTATTTCGCCCAGATCTTCTATAATATCCCCGGTCCTGGGAACTCCATTGTCAAGATATCCCTTTCTGATGCAATAAAGCGTCACAGCCCTGTACATCGCTCCGCTGTCGATATAGATGTAGTTCAGTTCTGAAGCAATTGCCCTGGCAAAAGTACTTTTCCCGCAGGATGAATATCCATCGATGGCTATTATAAGTCTTTTTTCCATTTCCATTTCCTTAATGCTTTTGAAAATCTTAAGGGTGCTTCAGGCCTGTTTCCCAGATTTCATAGTTTGTTCGAATAATGTCCACGTTTGCCGGGATATTTTTTTGTGGATTCAAAGTTACCAAATTTCTCATCCGAAATGTCCGGCAAACTAATGTTGCTGCTTCTTAAACATCTTTCCGGGCACAATGATTGCTGAAATATTGTTTGATGCTCCTGCCAGGTGATAAGAGGCCCTGCCGAATTCAATTCTTGCGACCGAGGCATTGATGCCAAATCCCCACGAAAATCCCGTGCCTGATGACTTGAGATCCGATTGAAGCTCACTTCTCCGCTGGTGGTTGTACCCGATGCTCAACCAGAAGTTCCTGTGAGGGATTAGTTCAACACCGGTGACGACATGACGCAGGATGTTTTGGGTTATATCCTTGATATCCTGCTCATTGTTACCGTCAACCGTGTTGTAGTTGTGAGTGAGGTCAAACTTCTCCAGATGCCTCAGAGTCAGAGAGAACCTGAAAGGAGCATGCCTGAGCCTGGCTGAAAATCCTGCAACGACCTCAAGCGGGAGACTCGCCTTTGGTTCTCCGGCATAGGAGGTCAGTTGCAGCCCGAGATTTCTAATTGCAAGTCCGGCGGATAGGAAATTTTCCGGATCATGCCACGAGGCTCCAAGATCAAAGGCAAAGCCTATGGAGTTGTACCTCTCCAGCTGCGAGATAACGGGCTTGAAGCTGATGCCTGCTGAAAACATGGAGTCGGGGTGAAATGAATAAATCAGCCCGAGAGATATCTCGGAGGCGCTGAATGCCCCTGTAATAACTCCTGTTTCATCTGCTTCGGTAAATGATCCGTAATTAAGGTATGAAATTCCTCCTGCGATCGATGCAGATTTTCCCGATGTGTGTGAATACAGAGCCATCCCGTAGTTTACACCAGCCAGATAGTTTGTAAAGTTCAGGGCAGTATTTCCCGACATGCTCCTTGAGAGAAGGGCAGGATTGGTCCAGGCCAGGCTGACACTGCTCCCGGTCAGCGAGACGTTTGATCCTCCAAGGGATGATTCCAGACCAGACTGCGTGAGATTCAGAAATTCATATACATTGTCTCCACCCGTCTGGGATATCCCCCCTGCTCCCAAAAGCAACAGCAGCGATATGATGCAAATCAGTTTTGCCATTTCAGGCTAAATGTAGTAAATCTGGGATTTTGTTACGAATCTCAGGCCGTCTTTCCGGTCAGTATAAGCGCATCGTCAGTCTTTTTCGGACGGCCGTTCATCTGCGACATGATAAGCCCGGCTATTACAACCATCATCCCGGCAATATTCTGGATAGTAAGCCTGTCGCCCAGGATAAGAAAAGAAAAGAAGGCTGTAAAAATGGGGATGAAATTTGTAAAGACATTCGCCCTGGTTATCCCCAGATTTCTTACAGAAAACGCAAACAATATAAAAGCTCCGCATGATGCAAATACGGCAAGTTCAATGATGGGAATGAAATCTTTGAGGGAGATAGCCGACCCGGCAAGATGACCGGCTTCAAATATGAGGAAGACCGGCAGGAAGAGGATGGCTCCCAGGGTATTCTGAACATTGACAATAAAAACAGGCCCGTAATTCCCAACCAGCCTGCTCAGGGTAAGGTTGTAGCCTGAAGCGGAGAAAACCGCCAGCATAAGCAGCGCCAGTCCCTTGGTGTTGTATGAAAGAGACCCGTTACGGTCTATCACAAAGATGAGAATACCGATGAACGACAGGACTATTCCTGCATAATTTATCAGCTTTAAACGCTCCTTCAGGAATATCCAGGCTCCGATGGTTGCCACAACCGGAATGGTTGAAATAAGAACCGACCCTACTGTTGCCGATACATAAGTGAGCCCGAAACTCTCGCCAAGAAAATAAAGGAAGGGTTCAAAGAGAGCCAGCATTATGAAAAGCTTCCTGTCCTCTTTCCGGATTTTTACAAATTTCTTTTTGACAGCCAGATACGTGGTGAGTATTATTACCGCGATGATCAGTCTGAAAAAAACAATGGTGATTGGCAGGAACTTTTCGTTGGCCACCTTGAACCATACAAAGGAAAAAGCCCAGAAGATCATTGCCAGGAAAATAGCTCCGTATATCCTTATCCTGCTTTTCAATTTGTCCTGTACATTTAATGGTTTATGGCGTGCGAATTTAATCTTAATAATCATAGGTTGTCAATCCTGAAAGAAATTTACATTTGATCCGGGTTTGTGACAATCTTTCGACCGTTGCATTGCCTTGTCGGGTTTGCAGCGTATAAAATACCTGTAAAACAAATTGTTATGTAATATAACACTTTCGAACAGCTTTAAAATTGTATTTATCCCGATTTGCACTTGAAGCTATAATTATTATATTTGACGCCTTTAAGACAGAAAAATCCATTCATTAAAAATTCTTTAGGATGAAGATAGCGGTCTGTATCAGCAATGTTCCTGATACCACAACCAGGATAAAATTCCTGGAAGGGAATGCCTCGATTGATGCTTCGGGAATTCAGTGGGTTATTAATCCATGGGATGAATTATCTCTTACAAGGGCTCTTGAACTCAGGGATGATCCTTCAAGCGGAGTAAAGACGGTAACTGTGGTTCATGCGGGCCCGGCCGCTTCAGAACCGACAATCCGGAAGGCACTTGCGATAGGCGCCGATGATGCCGTACGTGTCAACTGCAATCCTTTCGATGCTTATTATACGGCTTCTCAGCTTGCAGCTGCAATAGGAAAGGAAGGTTTCGACATAATTATTTGCGGAATTGAATCGAGCGATTTCAATGGTTCATCCGTCGGTGGAATGATCTCCGAGTTCCTCGGGATTCCTTCTGTGTCATCAGTTTCCGGCCTGAGTATTGAAAACGGAGCTCCCGTACTTACCCGCGAGATCGACGGCGGCAGGGAAAGCGTAAGTGTGCCTGTTCCCTTTGTAGCAATTGTCCAGAAAGGCATCGCCAGGGAACCCAGGATTGCATCCATGAGGGGGATAATGGCAGCCAGGACCAAATCTGTAAAGGTCCATGAACCTGTTGATACTGATTGTCTTACGGAGATCGCCGGATTTGAAAAACCGGCGCCGAGGGCCGCCTGCAAATATGTCGATCCGGACGATCCTGCACAACTTGTTGAACTGCTTCAGAACGAGGCTAAGGTTATTTAAGTGAAATTATTGAAAATCAAATATTATGTCAGTTCTCGTATTTACTGAAAACTGGGACGGCAAATTCAAAAAGCTGTCCTATGAGCTGGTTTCCTACGCATCATCCATTGCCGGTATGATGAATATGAAGGTAACAGCCTTCACCATCGGCAGGGCCGGTGATGAAGACCTGAAGGAACTGGGCCGGTACGGCGCCGGCAGGATACTCAGCCTTGTAAGCCCTGCCCTTGAAGTAATGGACAACCGCGCCTGGGCAAAGGTCATTGCCGATCTTGCTGAAAAAGAGGATTCCAGAGTCATAGTTTTCTCAAACAATATGACCGGAAAAGCACTGGCACCAAGGGTTTCGGTACGGCTAAAGGCCGGTATCGGCTCGGGAGTCAGCCGGCTTCCTGAAAGCACCGGACCTTTCACGGTTTACAAAAGAGCCTACTCCGGAAACGCTTTTGCCAAAGTTGTTATCAGGTCAGAAATAAAAATACTCACCCTGGCCCAGAACTCATATGAAACGCTGGAAAGACCTACAGGTGCCATCCCGGAAACTATCGAAGTGGAAATGGACCAGTCGCTTGCAGCAACAACCATCACTGCAACACAGAAACAGACAGGAAAAATGTTGCTCACTGATGCCGAGATTGTTGTTTCAGGAGGCCGGGGGATGAAATCTCCGGATAACTGGGCACCCCTTGTTGAACTGGCATCCCTCCTCAACGGAGCAACAGCCTGTTCAAGGCCGGTATCGGATGAGGGATGGAGACCTCATGAAGAGCATACAGGCCAGACCGGGAAAATTATAGCTCCAAACCTTTACATAGCAGTAGGGATATCAGGAGCTACTCAGCACCTTGCCGGAGTGAGTTCTTCAAAATTCATCGTTGCAATAAACAGCGACAAGGATGCGCCTATTTTCGAATCTGCCCAGTATGGAATTGTCGGCGACGCAATGAAAGTCCTTCCGAAACTTGTGGAAGCAGTGAAGAATATAAAAAAATAAGATTTACCACAAAGGTGCTGAGATGTAAGATCTTCGCGGCTTAGTGCCTTTGTTGCAAAAAGACAAAAAGCCACTAGTCTATCTTTAATATGCTTAAGCAATTGATTTTTATCGTTATCCTTGTTTTTACGGTTGCAGTTTTCGGGTACACTGTAAACCGGCTGATAAGACTCTTCAGGCTTACAAAGCCTGCATTCCCGGTCAGGGATTTGGGAAAGAGGCTGAATCTGCTGCTGAAAGTGGCTTTTGGACAGTCAAAGATTTTCAGACGTCCCGTTGTGGGATTCCTTCATGCCCTGGTTTTCTGGGGATTCTGCATAATCATCTTCGGAAGTATTGAAATGGTAATAGACGGAGTTTCCGGAGCCGAAAAATCATTGAGATTTCTGGGTCCTGTCTATGATGTGCTTATGGCTGCAGGAGATATTTTCGCACTGCTGGTGGGCATTTCCATAATCATCTTCACAATCCGCCGTAGCCTTCTTCATGTTAAAAGGTTCACCGGAGCGGAAATGAAGCCTAAATCACATATCGACGCTATCGTGTCACTTTCGCTCATTCTTCTGCTGATGGTCTCGCTAATCCTGATGAATACAGGTTATCTGGGACTGCAGCGACTGTCGGGAGCTGAAATACATGGAAGCTACCCGGTGAGCAGTTTCGTTACCCGTCTTTTTCCCTCTTTCTTGGCATCCGGCTTTCATTCACTCTACGAGGTAAGCTGGTGGGTGCATATTCTGACCATTTTCTTCTTTGCCAACTATCTCCCGTATTCGAAGCATTTTCATGTATTCATGTCGGTGCCAAATGTTTTCCTTTCCAGGCTTGACCCTCCCGGAAAACTCGACAATATGGACAGTATAACCAAAGAGGTCAGGCTTATGCTCAATCCCGACACTGCCTTTTCCCAGGCGCCGGCCGGTGCCACTCCTGACCGATTCGGTGTGAAAGACGCGGGAGATGTAACCTGGAAGAATTATTTTGATTCCCTGTCATGCACAGAATGCGGAAGATGCACCTCGGTATGTCCTGCAAACCTTACGGGCAAAAAGCTTTCGCCAAGAAAGGTAATGATGAACCTGCGGGCAAGGATGAAGGAAATTGGTCCCCTTCTGGTGAAGAACGGCAGAGACTACACCGACAACAGCTCGCTTGTAAGGGATTATGTATCCGAAGAAGAACTCTGGGCATGCACTACATGCAACGCCTGTGTGCAGGAGTGCCCGGTAAACATAAACCAGCCCTCACTGATAGTCGATATGCGGCGTTATCTGGTCCTCGAAGAGGGTGCAGTTCCAGGTGAGCTGAAAAGTGTTTTCAGCAATATAGAAAACAACGGTGCTCCATGGCAGTATTCTGCCGAAGACAGGCTTAACTGGGCAAGGAACCTTGATTTTGAAATTCCTGTTTTTGCCGAACTGCCTGCCGGAACGAAGACTGAATACCTTTTCTGGGTCGGGTGCGCAGGAGCATATGACGACAGGTATAAAAAAGTGGTCAGGGCTTTTGCGGGAATTCTCAACCGGATGAATGTCAGCTATGCCGTCCTTGGAAAGGAAGAGACCTGCACAGGCGACCCTGCCCGCAGGGCTGGCAATGAGATGCTCTTCCAGATGCAGGCGATGCAGGTGATAGAGACGCTGAAGAACTATGAAGTGAAAAAGATCATAACCACATGCCCCCACTGCTTCAATACTTTCAGGAACGAATATCCCGACCTTGGAGGGAATTATGAAGTAAGCAGTTACCTCCAGTTCATTGATAGTTCTGTTTCCGGGGGCAAACTCAGACTGAACAGAGAAAAAATAAAGGATACAAGGATAACATTCCACGATCCCTGCTACCTTGGGAGAGCCAATGGCATTTATAACGAACCCAGGGAAATAGTGAAAGCGATGTCGGCGGATGTCATCGAGATGAAAAGAAACAAAAGCTTTGCATTATGCTGCGGGGCTGGAGGCGGACAGATGTTCAAGGAAGCAGAAAAAGGGGATAAGGAAATTTTCATCGAGCGAACCGAGGAGGCACTTGAAACAGGCGCTGACATTATAACAACAGCCTGTCCGTTCTGTATGACTATGATCACCGACGGACTTAAATATAAGAACAGGGAGGAGAATGTCCGGAACCTCGATATTGCGGAGCTTGTTGCTGAAGCGATGGAATCCTGACCGGATGTTTATTCTTACTCCGTGGAAAATAGATATTGACGAAATTTTTTTAAAGCATATAATATGGAAAGCAGAAAACTTTTGAAGAGCGGTGAATTCCTTGTAAGCTCAACTGAGGCGGCAGATGTCTTTATTCCTGAGGAGTTTTCAGAGGAACAGAAGATGATTGCCCAGACCTGCAGTGATTTTCTCCAAACCGAGGTTACGCCCAGAATGACCGACCTTGAAAAATGCGACAGGGAGCTCATGAAAACCATTCTGAAAAAATCGGGTGAGCTTGGCATGATGGGAATCTCTGTCCCGGAAGAATACGGCGGATTCGGACAGGACTTCATCACACAGATGCTTGTGGCCGAAACAACGGGCGCCGGAGCATCCTTTTCCGTCGCTTTCATGGCCCACTGCGGAATCGGAACCCTTCCGGTAATGTATTACGGGACCGAGGATCAGCGCCAACGCTATGTCACGAAGCTGGCTTCAGGCGAACTGATAGGAGCCTACTGCCTTACCGAACCAGGTGCTGGCAGCGACGCCAACGCCGGCAAGACAAGCGCAAAACTGTCGGACGACGGAAAGCACTATATTATCAACGGACAGAAAATGTGGATTACCAATGCGGGCTTTGCCGACACCCTGGTCGTGTTCGCCAAGATCGACAACGACAGAGTCCTTAGCGCTTTTATTATTGAATCTGCTTATCCGGGAGTGGTGATTGGCCCCGATGAACACAAAATGGGTATAAAGGGCTCATCAACTGCCCAGATTTATTTCAACGATGTAAAGGTGCCTGTAGAAAATCTGCTCGGTAAAAGGGGAGAAGGATTCAGAATAGCACTCAGCATTCTCCATATGGGCAGGATAAAACTGGGAGCCAACGTACTCGGTGCCGCCAAAAAAGCAATAAATGACTCCGTCAAATATGCAAATGAACGCAAGCAGTTCGGTGTGCTGATATCTTCTTTCGGGGCAGTCAAACACAAGCTGGCAGAGCAGGTTATCAGGCTTTATGCTTCTGAATCAGCTGTATATCGTGTCAGCAGGGATATTGACGATCTGATGAACCGTTACAAGTCGGAATGCGGCGACAAGGGAAGGGCTGCCATAGATGCCATAAGTCACTATGCTGTTGAGGCTGCAATACTGAAGGTGGCCGGTTCGGAAATGCTCGACTTCGTGGTTGACGAAGCTGTTCAGATACATGGAGGTATGGGATATTCGGCCGAAATGGATGTCGAAAGGGCCTACAGGGATTCACGCATTAACAGGATATTCGAAGGCACAAACGAGATCAACAGGCTGCTTGTGTCCGATACTGCCATGAAAAGGGCTATGAAGGGAGATTTTGACCTCTTCGGGGAAGCAGAAAAACTTTTTGCTGAAATTGAGAGCCTTAAAGACGGCCGGACTGCCGGTGAAACTTATCACAGTGAGAAAAAAAGATATCTGGATAACTTCAAAAAACTTACACTTATATGCATTCACGGCTCGGTGAAACAGTTTGCCAAAGGTCTCGTTCATGAGCAGGAGGTTATGAACAACATTGCAAATATGATGATGGAAACCTACCTTTCGGAGTCGCTTGCTCTCAGGATTGAGAAGCTTGAGAACCTGAGGGGAGAGATTCCCGTTTACAGGGACATGCTGGATGTAAACATATGGGAAACCGCATGTCTTGTCAGGAAGGAAGTCATGGATGCAGCCTGTTCGTTCGCTTCGCCTGAAATGTTGCCTTCGCTTGCAAAGGCAGCCGAAGAACTTACGCGCGTCTGCTATGTAAATACGAAAGATGCCAGGAGAAGGATAGCCGACAAGCTGATTGAGGATAATTCTTATAAATTCTGAAACATTTCATAATTTAGCGGTCCGGCAGCTAAAGGCACAAAGTCTTTAATCCGTTAAGAAATAATTCTGTCGCGTGAGAATCCTGAAATTCCTTGTTTCCCCGTTTTTCATGGGGATGTTGTTTGTTGTAAGCGCTGCCTCGATGGCGGCTGCCACTTTCATTGAAAATGACTACGGTTCCTCGGCTGCCTATAACTTTGTTTATGATACAAGGTGGTTCGAACTTATACTCTTCTTACTGGCCCTCAACCTTGCTGGCCAGGTAATTGAATATAAGCTCTACAGGAAACAGAAACTGACAATACTCCTTTTCCATCTCTCGTTCATCCTGATCCTTTCCGGGGCAGCAATTACCCGCTATGCCGGATGGGAGGGATCTATACACATACGCGAGGGAGAGGAACAGGACAAATGCTATTCGGCCGACAGGTACATAGGCTATAAGCTTAAAGATGCTTCGGGAACGATCCTGAACCAGAGTTCATCAAAATACTATATGAGCATGAAATCGGCCGGTAACTTCAGCAGGAAGATCCGGGAAGGTGGCGCTGATTTTGAAATAACCCTGGCAAGAATTGTAGTGAATGCAGCTGAAGTTGTAGATAAGGGTATGACAGGAGCCGGAGCCATAATTTCATTTGTGGCAGCCGATAGTCTTGCAAGACAGACATATATCCTGAGAGAGGGAGAATCTGTTAAAATAGGGGAGATCTCTGTAGGCTTTCATTCCGATGATCCAGCCGACGTGTCCATAACATATGATTCATCATTGTTCTATCTTACTTCCACCCGGCCATTCGTCCGTGAAGGCATGATGGCTGGTGAATCCGTTTCTTTCAGTAAAGGGGGAACCGCCCGCTTCGAGGCGATGAAGATCTTCAGGATAAGTGATGTCAGTATTGTTCCCCAGCAAATGGAAATGAGCGGTGATACCAGGATCATTTCAGCTGACATGGAAAACATGGAAACTGGAAGAAATGCCTTTATTTTCAACATTCTTGCAGGCGGAAGACCTGCAGGTGAAATAGTACTGTGGGATAGCCAGAATCAGCCTTTCTCATCAGGATCAGCTGTGGTTGATGACAGGATCATCGAAATTACCTACGGATCGCATGAGATCACTCTTCCCTTTTCACTGCGCCTGAATGACTTCATTCTCGACAGATACCCTGGATCGAACAGCCCCTCGGGGTACAAAAGCGATATTGTCTTAATCGACAACAGCGCCGGTATCGAGAAACCTTTTACTATTTTCATGAACAACATCCTGAAGTACAATGGATACAGGTTCTATCAGTCATCGTATGATCAGGATGAGATGGGCACCATACTTTCAGTCAACCATGATCCGGCAGGAATGCTGGTAACCTATACGGGTTACGGAACTCTAATCCTCTTCATCCTGCTCTCGCTTCTGAACAGGAAATCGGTATTCAATACAGTCCATGCGGTATTCTGGGATTCGGCTATAAGAAGAAAATCGGCCGCCGCCCTGGTTATGTTTGCCATGGCAGGCTCGCTGAATGCCTGGTCGCAGAAGCTTGTTCCCGATAAGACTCTTGCTGATGAATTCGGTAAAGTGCTCGTACAGGACCAGAAGGGACGTACCGAGCCTCTTTTCACCCTTAGTTACGACATACTCAGAAAAGTAACAAGGGAAAACAAATTCCGTGGACTGACTCCGATGCAGGTGTTCCTTGGAATATACCTCGATTTTGATCATTGGAAGGATGAACAGGTAATCAGGATTTCAAACCGTGATCTTCAAAAAATAATCGGGATCACCGGTTCCTATGCCTCATTTTCTGAGCTGGTCGACCTTCAGACAGGAAAATACAAACTCTCAGAGAACGTGGAAGAAGCTTATTCAAAATCCGCAGCCGCAAGAACAAAAACCGACAAGGAGGTCATGAAGGTTGACGAAAGGGTGAATATTATTTACATGATCTATACCGGAGGATTCACCAGGATATTCCCCCTCCACGACGGAACCACGAACTGGGGATCTCCCGATGACGCCCTGAAAACTGCGATCAGCAGGGATGACTCGGTGTTTATTGCGAACGTAATCCCGGTATTGTCCGATGCCCTGAGGAGCGGAAACGCTTCCATTGCCAGACAGATTACAGGATCTGTGAGGGAATATCAGTCGAGGTTTACTGCATACGAACTTCCATCACCGACCAGGATCAGGGCGGAATCCCTGTATTACAGGACGTTGATCTTTGAAAGACTTTTTCCTTTTTATCTTGCCACAGGAATTCTGCTCCTTGCAGTGTTGATCTTAATGGTAATAAAAGGGAAAAGATCACCTCATTTTATTGCAGGTATCCTGGGATGGATACTATTCACTGGATTCCTTTTTCATACCTTGGGACTCGGCTTACGCTGGTATATCTCAGATCACTCTCCATTGAGTAACGGGTATGAATCAATGATATTCATCTCGTGGGTTACACTGCTGGCCGGGTTTTTCTTCAGAAGCAGGTCGCCATTTGCTCTTTCTGCCACGGCAGTTCTCTCAGGACTGACATTGCTTGTGGCCCACATGAGCTTCATGGATCCCGAAATAACCAACCTCGTTCCCGTTCTTCAGTCTTACTGGCTTACCCTTCATGTTTCTGTCATCACAGCCAGTTACGGATTCCTTGGACTTTCAGCGATACTTGCTGTCATCGCCATGATTTTGCTGACACTCTCAGGTGCAAAAAGCCTGGAAAGTATATCATCAACAATCGACGATCTTACGGTCATCAACTATAAATCTCTTACCGTAGGATTGTATATGCTTACAATCGGCACCTTTCTGGGGGCAGTATGGGCAAATGAATCGTGGGGCCGGTACTGGGGATGGGATCCCAAGGAGACCTGGTCGCTGATAACCATTATCATTTACAGCTTTGTCATTCATGCCAGGATGATCCCCGGGATGAAGGACATCTACACCTTTAACCTCTTGTCGATGTTTGCCTTCTCCTCCGTGCTTATGACCTATTTCGGAGTTAACTATTACCTTACCGGACTTCATTCTTATGCCGGAGGCGATCCGGTCCCGGTCCCTTTATTTGTCTATGCAGCTGTTGCTGCACTTGTTTCGCTGGCTGTAATGGCCCGGGTGAAATACAGGAAATGGGAGAAGAAAGTGTGAGAGCGGCAGCCGGGAATAATAGCTCAGGGCTCAGGGCACAGGGCGGGAGTCGAAACGGACCCCTCCTCGGAGAGGTAGGGGTGGATTTTAAAGAGGACCGGAGATTGCCTCCTTCGCTTCGCTTCGCCGGCGATCCCTTTTCAACAGGTTGAAAGTCCGGGGATTGCCTCCTTCGCTTTGCTTCGTCGGCGATCCCCGGGGGGAGCTTTCCAGCCAGCTTAAGCCTTTCATTCGCTTCGCTCATTCGGGCTTTGTTTTTTCACTGCTTATGAAAGCAAGCTTTCAACGCGCTGAAAAAACAAAGCCCTTCCCGCCTGAGGGCGGGAAAGGCTTAAGCTGGCTGGGGTGGAAGATGGGATTCGAACCCACGACTTTCGGAACCACAATCCGACGCTCTAACCGACTGAGCTACATCCACCGTTTCAGGGGTGCAAAATAAGCCGAAAAATTCCGAATCGCAAAATTTTCATTTTATTTTCTCCTGCTTTAATCCAATTGTTAACTTTGCTGTTCAAAAATCGGGGAGTCACCTGGCAATAATCGGCGCATTCGCTTGTTATCTGATGAATCCTGACCATTTCTTTCACTGTTGAGAAAGATAAAACTGATAGACAATATTTCGGGACTCCAGCTCTTCCAGCTGATGAAGTTCACCATTTTCCTTATCATCAGCATCGTCCTTACCAAAAGCCATCTTACCCGTTCCGAGATAGGTGCATGGGAAATGTTCCTGTTTATTTCTGGACTCATCAGCTTTTTCTGGGTAACCGGGATCATCCAGTCGCTCCTGCCTCTCTATCACAGGAACAGAACTTACCGCAAAACCGGTGATAACGGAACAGGAAAATCGCCTGAGATATTCAACGCATTTTTGCTCCTGAGCTTTTTCAGCCTTATTGTATTTGCCATTGGCCATGCCCTCAAGGGCAGCTTTTCGGTCTTTCATTTTACCGGTAACGTCCCCTACCTTAATCTGCTGCTTCTCTACGTATTGCTGAGCAGCCCGGTATGCCTCATCGAATATATCTACCTGCTTAACAACCGCTCATACAGGATCTTTCAATACGGGATCTATACCTTCCTGCTGCAACTGGTACTTGTCCTGGCCCCGATCCTCATGGGGAAGGACATCATCTGGGGAGTTTACGGTCTTCTTGCTGTCACGGGGGTACGGTGGATATGGCTGATAATACTTCTCAAAAGATATGCTGAAATAAAGATCTCAGCAGAATTCATGAAAGAGCATTTCTACCTCGGCCTTCCTCTCATCATCACCACCCTGATTAGCGGTTCAGCCCAGTATATTGATGGTATCATCGTATCTGCTGTATATCGCGATCCGGGATGGTTTGCATGGTTCCGGTATGGAGCAAAGGAATTCCCGCTGGCCCTCATGCTCGCCAATGGCCTGAACAATGCCATGCTGCCGGAGTTCTCAACAAGAACACAGATGAAGGAATCACTGGCAAAAATAAGGGAGAAATCGAGGAACCTGATGCATATTTGCTTCCCTTCAACCATGGCAATAATGCTGATAGCCAGGTGGATCTACCCAAGGATGTTTACTCCCGAATTCCAGAAAAGCGCCGATATTTTCCTTCTGTATTCACTGCTTGTTATACCAAGACTGGTTTTCCCCCAGACCATAATAGTGGGGAGGAAAAAGACACATATTACCATGATGGCAGCTATCCTGGAAATAGGGCTGAACATTCCACTCAGTCTCCTGATGATAAAATGGGGATATAATATAGTAGGTGTGGCTTTTGCCACTTTCGTGGTTTACCTGATAAGCAAGCTGTACCTTATTATTTATCTCTGGGTAAAGATGAAAATAAAACCTTCGGAATACATTCCTCTTAAAATATTCTTGCTTTACAGCTTCCTGCTGGGTTTGTTGTTTGTTTTAATCGACCACAGAATAATAGATATCCGGTAATTGCTGCGTTGCCTCCTTACGGCGTCAGATACAATCATCAACACGACCGGACCGCCGGGCTCTTACCAGGTGACTTAGTCCCATATCAGAAAATCTGATTATATTTGCCTCTCTAACCAGGAGCCTGATGCAGATTGCAGAAGTTAAAACAAAAAAAGACAGGAAGGAGTTCCTGAACCTGCCAAAAATCCTTTACAGGAATGATCCCAACTGGGTATGTATGCTCGATTCCGAACTTGAAGCAATATTTGACCCTTCTGTCAACAGGGTCTTTGCAAGGGGTGAGGCAATCAGGTGGATACTGAGAGACGAAAAGGGTAGTACTATCGGAAGGATAGCCACTTTCTACGATACCCTGCGATCGTCGGTTTACAGACAGAAAACAGGCGGAATCGGGTTCTTTGAGGTCATAAACAGCAAAGAAGCAGCTTTTGCCCTTTTTGATGCAGCAAGGGATTGGCTGGCATCAAAGGGAATGGATGCAATCGATGGTCCTGTAAACTTCGGGGAGAACGACAGTAACTGGGGACTTCTGGTCGACGGGTTCATGCAGCAGAGTTATGGCATGCCCTACAATATGAAGTATTACCGGGAACTTTTTGAGGCTTACGGATTCCGTAACTATTATGAACAGTACTCATATCACAGGGATGTACACGGGCCTGATGGCAAAATCGTTGAATTCCCGCCAAGAATATTGAAAATAGCCGAGTGGCTGTCAAAAAGGCCGGGATATGAGTTCAGGCATTTCGAAATGGCAAACCGGCAAAAATACTATAGTGATTTCGTTGAAGTCTACAATTCGGCATGGGCCGTTTTCAAGGAGGATTTCACCCCTGTAGGCACTGAGGTCCTCGACGCTACATTCCGCAAGGCTAAACCGATAATCGACGAGGAACTTATCTGGTTTGCCTATCACAACGGGAAACCAATAGCTTTTTTTATCCTCTTCCCCGACCTTAACCAGATCATAAAACCTTTCAGGGGAGTACTGAATTTCCGGAACAAACTGAGGTTCGTCTGGGCTAAATCCAATCACAAAATGACAAGGATCAGGGGACTTGTAGGGGGAGTCCATCCGTCATACCAGAACAACGGAGTCGAATCAGCCATCTTCTACAACCTTTATCAGAAACTCAGATTCAAACCATGGTACAGGGAACTGGAACTTTCATGGGTAGGAGATTTCAATCCCAAAATGATAGCTATTTACGAAGCCCTGGGCGGAAAAAGGGCTAAGACCCATATTACCTTCCGCTATATGATTGACGAAAGCGTTGAGTTCGTCCGGTACAAGGATGAAATGGTACTGTATGGGAAACAGGAATCGGCCTCGGGAAACGGTGTATAATAATTTTTTATCCCGATTTGTTTTTCAAATAAACTTCATTAATTTTGCAAACCCTAAACAAGGGATATTTTTAACACTAAGGAATAAAACATCATAGCAATGAAACAGGGTATACATCCGAAAAATTACAGGCTGGTAGTTTTTCAGGACATGTCAAACGGACACTCATTCATTACCAGATCGACCGCCCCTTCGAAAGAGACTATCAAATGGGAGGACGGGAATGAATATCCGCTTATCAAGCTTGAAATCTCCAATACTTCCCACCCGTTCTACACCGGGAAAATGAAACTTGTCGATACAGCCGGAAGGGTTGACAAATTCATGAACCGTTACAAGGATCACGTGGGTAAGAAGAAATAAACCAACTTTATCAGAATGATCCCGGGCCGCAACGACCGGGATTTTTTTTTTTACCTGCCGGGATCACTTTCTTTTTCTGGCATAATGATTGCATAATACCGGGCCGGGATCATAGTTAAAAAATATATGTAAATTTGACAGCTCTCTATTGACTGATGGAAAAGAAATTCAGAAAACCTGTCCGCGAACTGCTCTTACCCGACATTCTTGACGGAGAAGGTGATATTGTTCCGATCTTAGCCGATGGCGAGGACGGAGACCTTGAGGATATCGATGTTCCTGATTCTATACCCATCCTGTCACTGCGCAATACAGTTCTTTTTCCGGGAGTGGTGCTTCCCATATCAATCGGAAGACCACGGTCGGTTCAGCTTATTAAGGAAGCCTACCGGACTGACAAGATAGTCGGCACCGTGGCCCAGAAAGATCCCGAAACCGAAAACCCTTCCTTCGATGAGCTTCATAATGTGGGTACTATCGGGCAGATTGTGAAACTGCTCGAGATGCCTGACGGCTCTACCACTGCAATCATCCAGGGCCGAAAGAGAATGGTTCTTAACGAGCTTATAACAGATTCACCCTACTTCATAGCCCGTGTCAGGACTATACCGGAAATAAAGCCGGAACTGCCAAACAAGGATTTTGACGCTATAGTTGGGTCGCTAAAAGATCTGTCACTCAAGATAATAAAGATCAATCCCAACATAAGTCCCGAGGCTTCATTTGCCATAAAGAATATCGAGAACAACACTTACCTTATCAATTTCATCTGCTCAAATACCGATATCAAGGTTCAGGATAAGCAAAGGCTTCTCGAAATAAACAGTCTTAGAGACAGGGGATATTCTCTTCTGGAACACCTCGTTCAGGAGATACAGCTTCTCGAACTTAAGAATGAACTGCAGTCGAAGGTCAAAAGCGATCTCGACCAGCAGCAAAGGGAATTTCTTCTTCATCAGCAGATGAAGACCATCCAGAATGAACTGGGAGGGAATCCAGTCGAAAAGGAAATCGAGGAATACAGGACAAAGGCAGAGACAAAACTTTGGACGGCAGAGGTTTCAAAGACATTCGAAAAGGAACTTGCCAAACTCAGCCGGCTGAATCCGGCTGCAGCCGAATACTCGGTTCAGGTTAACTATGTCCAGACTCTTCTCGACCTCCCGTGGGGATACTATACCGAGGATAATCTCGACCTTAACAATGCAAGAAGAGTTCTCGACGAAGATCATTTCGGCCTCGACGAGGTAAAGGAAAGAATACTTGAACACCTTGCAGTTCTCAAGCTTAAGGGCGACCTTAAATCGCCCATCCTGTGCCTTTACGGTCCTCCCGGAGTAGGCAAGACCTCGCTGGGAAAATCGGTGGCTAAGGCCCTTAACAGAAAATATGTCAGAATGTCACTCGGCGGCCTTCATGATGAAGCTGAGATCAGGGGACACAGGAAAACTTATATTGGAGCCATGCCGGGGCGGATAATCCAGAACCTGAAAAGGGCTGGATCTTCAAATCCGGTTTTCATTCTCGATGAAATCGACAAGGTAGGGCAGGACTTCAGGGGCGATCCCTCCTCTGCACTTCTCGAAGTGCTTGATCCTGAACAGAACAGTACCTTTTTCGATAATTTCATCGAGATGGAGTATGACCTTTCAAAAGTCCTGTTCATTGCCACAGCAAATACACTCTCCACTGTAAGCCCTGCACTGAGGGACAGGATGGAGCTAATTGAGATCACCGGATACCTGGTCGAGGAAAAACTCGAGATCGCACGGCAGCACCTTCTTCCCAAACAGCTCGAAAGCCATGGGGTCAGAGAAGATCAGCTGATCATCGGTAACAGGGTTATGGAAACCATAATCGATAAATATACCCGTGAATCTGGAGTCAGGGAACTCGACAAGAAACTGGCCAAGATAGTCAGGGTGACAGCCAAGAACATCGCCTCGGAAAGCAACTACGATCCTGCACTGTCGGATGAAATGGTTACAAAACTGCTCGGACCCCCCAAATATATCCGCGACCTGTATGCCGGGAACGATCAGGCCGGTGTCGTGACCGGACTTGCCTGGACAGCCTCGGGAGGTGAGATTCTGTTCGTTGAAACCAGTCTCAGCAGAGGTTCCGGCAAACTGACACTTACGGGAAACCTCGGTGAGGTAATGAAGGAATCGGCCGTGATCGCCCTGGAATACCTGAAATCGAACGCTGAATTGCTCGACCTGCCCGATAATTTCTCTGAAAAATGGAACATCCATATACATGTGCCCGAGGGCGCCATTCCAAAGGACGGTCCATCGGCCGGGATAACTATGGCGGCTTCCATAGCTTCGGCATTCACCCAGAGGAAAGTTAAGAAATACCTGGCAATGACCGGCGAAATAACACTCAGGGGTAAGGTGCTGCCGGTTGGAGGGATAAAGGAGAAGATCCTGGCGGCCAAACGCTCAAGCATAAAGGAAATAGTGCTGTCGGAAGAGAACAGAAAGGATGTTGAGGATATCAAGCCGATCTATATGGAAGGTCTTAAATTCCACTATGTCGGCACAATCATGGAAGCGCTGAATCTTACGCTTCTCAGACAGAAAGTAAAAAATCCCAAGAAAATCACATTTGAATGAGAAGAATCGCTGTTTTTCCGGGCTCCTTCGATCCTTTTACCATCGGACATGAGGGAATAGTGAGAAGAGCTCTCGTACTCTTCGATGAGATAATTATTGCAGTGGGTGCCAATGCCCTCAAAAAGAGCTACTATACCCTTGAAACCAGAAAGGAAATGATTTCCAGGGTTTTCAGGGATGAACCAAGGATCACAGTCGATCATTACGAAGGCCTGACTGTCAATTACTGCAAGATAAAAGACGCCCATTACCTTCTGAGAGGATTAAGGACTGCAGCCGACTTTGAGTTCGAAAGGGCTATAGCCCAGGTCAACCGGACAATCATGCCTGAGGTCGAAACAGTATTCCTGCTTACTGTACCTGAACATGCATCGGTGAATTCGACAATAGTCCGCGACATCATAAGAAGCGGGGGCGACGCATCTTTGTTCGTCCCGGCTGCAATCAACATTAACGATTACAAGGGAGAAGACCTTTAGTCTCCGGCAGCTGCCCTCGACCAGAACCTTAAAAAGGCAGCTGTTTCAGCCCCTGAGAATAGATGTATTGATAAGGTCCATCAGCGAAAGCCATGCAGTCGATTTGATAATGCTCAGTTCTTCGGCCGACAGCCATTCCACTCTCGTTATGCCTTCCTCAATCTGCGGTTCGGTTACCATTACGCCTTCATAATCCATAAGGAACCAGCTTGTCTTTTTCAGATACGAAATACCTTCCCAGCTGTAGGTGTGGTAGCTTGGCTCGAGCGGCTTCACAATCCGGTGTCCATGAATTCCGCACTCTTCTGAAACCTCCCTCAGAGCACATTCTTCAGGCTCTTCGTCCGGTTCCACGTGACCTTTCGGCAGATCGAGCTTCCCTTTCTTTTCAATGAAAAGATACCTGCCTGAAGTGTGCCTCACAAGACCGCCGGCTGCTCCTACCTCGGTGAAGTAGATCCTGAATATCTTCCATATGTGGGTTATATTCGGACCGAATACATTAACTGAATTCAGGGAGGTGTCGGCCTGGAATTCGGCTATCAGCTTATAAAGTTCCCTGGTTGCGTAAAACTTATGGAATAACGAGTATTTTTGTAGCCGGTCAGGCTCCGGGCTGATCATTATGAACCGGTTCTCAAAATGAACTTTATACATCACTCAATGGATAAAAGTGCTAAAAAGATCGCCGAATATCTGTTACAAATTAAAGCAATTAAATTGCAACCGTCAAATCCATTTACCTGGGCTTCGGGATGGAAATCTCCAATTTACTGTGATAACCGCCGTACCCTCTCCTTCCCTGAAGTAAGATCGTTTATAAGGGATTCCTTTGCAATAGTTGTCAATAAGTACTATCCTGATGCAGAGCTTGTTGCGGGTGTCGCCACCGGTGCCATAGCTCATGGGGCCCTTGTCGCTGAAAAACTGGATCTTCCCTTCATCTATGTCAGGTCGGAGGCAAAGGAACACGGACTTGGAAACCAGATAGAAGGGTATTATGAAAAGGGACAGAAGGTTGTGGTCATCGAGGACCTCATTTCCACCGGGGGAAGCAGCCTTGGAGCCGTCAAAGCCCTGAGGGAAGCCGGTTGCGAGGTGCTTGGAATGGCTGCCATTTTCACCTATGAATTCTCCAGAGCAACCAGCGGATTCACTGAAGCCGGGTGCGAACTGCATACACTGAGCAACTATACAACCCTCATCTCGACTGCCGTCGATACAGGCTGCATAACTGATCATGACGTTGAGACTCTTAAAAAATGGAGGCTCGATCCGGCAGGATGGGGCAGATAAATTATGGCATCACCGTCAACTTTTGAAAGCCGTAAAGGCAACCTTTCCTGTACACCTGCCGAGTTTTATGATTTTGTAACCGATATCCGGAACCTCCGACAGTTTGTCCCTGAAAATGTGGTTGAGGATCTTGCGATTGAAGAGGATACCTGCAGCTTCAGGGTCCCGGCCATGGGAAACGTAATCATAAGACTTTCGGAAAAGGAGCCGGTGAATAAAGTGGTCTATAACGGTAATGCCCTGCAATCCAACGACTTTTCCCTGGTGCTTGACATAATGGAGACCGGAGAGGGTAAGGCCGGTGTAATGGTGAGGCTTGCCGCACATCTTAACCCCTTTCTGAAGATGATGGCTTCGGGGCCCGTTTCAGACTTCCTTGAAAAGCTGATTGTGGAAATGGAACGGTTCAACGGCTGGAATAAGAAAGCATGAGCTTAGCAGTTCCTACAATTGTCTGAATTTTATATTATGAATTCAATCTCCTTGAAAGTGAATTCCTCCGTCTTTCCGGCTTTGTTTTCGACCCTTAGATACCCCGGTTCGCCCACTGACGTAATCCTGCCCCTGAAGACGCCCCCGGCCGTCCTGTAATCATGCCACTCGCCAAGGCGGTAAAGGGAGCCTGAATAATCATCCCTTATATGATCCCTGTCACCGGTTATCAGTCCCTTGTAGCGCATATCAAGGCATTTCAATAACTCTTCAAGGCAGAGCCTGGTGTCATATTCAATGCCTGTGATCATCTTCAGCGAAACCGGGTTCGGGATCCGGCCGGGGAATACCTCCTGGTTGATATTGAGACCTATACCTGCCACAGTACTGCTTATTGTATTTCCCGTTATCGAATTCTCTATAAGGATACCTGCTATTTTGTCATTCCCTGCATAAATATCATTGGGCCATTTTATTTTGCATCCGTTGATGATAGTCTGCAGATAATCGATGATACCCAGCGATATGAATTCAGATAATATAAACTGGTCCGCCGCATCTACCATGTTTGGAAATAGTATGATGCTGAATAACAGGTTTTTCCCGTCTTCACTCTCCCAGCGGTTTCCCTGCTGTCCCTTTCCTGCCGACTGGAAGCCTGCACTAATTACCATGCCCTCACGGGCCTTGCCCGATCTTACTAATTCCGAAGCTGTGGTATTTGTAGATTCGGCGGAACTCAGAAAAACAATTTCAGATCCTATAATCATTGAGATACCTTTTCACCGGGCCTCCTGTCAATTTTACCGAAAGCGGCAAGATAACCAGCGGTGGCATTGTTATTGTACAATATGGAATGAAAGCGACAAAAATAAAGATAAAAGTTTGTACTTTTGCAACTTGATGTTTAACAGATCTCTTTGATGAAGAAAAGACAGGACGGGACGGAATTGCTCCTGGAGTCGATATTAAAAGGTATTTTTGAGAAAAAGGGAAAAGATGTTCTTAAAATTGACCTGAGGAAACTGGATAACCGGATAACCGATTATTTCATAATATGCCATGGTTCGTCTGTCAGCCAGGTCGATGCAATATGCGACTCTGTTGAAGATACCGTTATCCGTGATGCCGGAGAAAAACCGATGCATGTAGAGGGACTCGAGAATTGCTTCTGGGTTCTTCTTGATTTTGGAAATGTTGTGGTTCATATATTCCAGGAAGAGTACAGGCATTTCTACAGCCTTGAATCATTGTGGGCCGATGCTTCCATGGAAGCTGTCAGGGATAACTTAAGCTAAGAATTTCATTTATGGCCGAAAACGAAAATAAAGACACAGGTCCGGCTAAACCAACGGAACCAAATCTGAAACCGAAATTCAATTCGAACTGGATTTTTGCCATACTGATTGTCTCATTCCTTGCCATTAACCTTTTCTACGGTGGTAAGGCAACACCAAAGATTCAGACCAGGCAACTTAAGGAGATGATCGCAGGTAAGGAGATTGAAAGAATAGTGCTGGTCAACAAGGAATATGCTGAGATCTACCTTAAGAAAGAGGTTGTCGAGTCGGGGAAATACCCCGATATCCATAAATCCAATAACGGAAGAATGGGTTTCGGTGTCCCCAAACCTCATTATACCCATAACATAGGCGATCTTGCCACCTTCGAGGAATTCATTCAGACAGAACAAAAAAATGCGGGGTACGATGATAAGGAGGTTATTTATCCTGAAACCGAAACACGTCACAACTATATCGGTGAGATACTGGGATGGACGCTGCCCTTCGTGCTGCTGATCTTCCTCTGGCTTTTCATGATGAGAAGAATGGCAGGAGGCGCCGGCGGTGGCGCGGGAGGCATTTTCAGCGTAGGCAAATCAAAGGCCCAGATCTTCGACAAGGAGTCAAATGTCAAGATCAATTTCAGCGATGTGGCCGGCCTCGAGGAAGCCAAGACGGAAGTGATGGAAATAGTCGATTTCCTCAAGAATCCTAAGAAATATACAGCGCTTGGAGGCAAAATACCAAAGGGAGCTCTTCTGATAGGTCCTCCCGGAACGGGAAAAACTCTGCTGGCCAAGGCAGTTGCCGGCGAAGCAAATGTTCCGTTTTTCTCCATCTCCGGTTCAGATTTCGTTGAGATGTTCGTTGGTGTGGGAGCATCCAGGGTGAGGGACCTGTTCAAGCAGGCTAAGGAAAAGGCCCCCTGCATTGTATTTATCGATGAGATAGACGCAGTAGGACGCGCCAGAGGCAAGAACGTAAATTTCGGGTCGAACGACGAAAGGGAGAATACCCTGAACCAGCTTCTTACTGAGATGGATGGCTTCGGAACAAATATAGGCGTCATCATTCTCGCAGCGACAAACAGGGCCGATATTCTCGACAGGGCTCTTCTCAGGGCAGGAAGATTCGACCGGCAGATACATGTTGAACTGCCTGAACTTACAGAGAGGGAAGCTATTTTCAAGGTTCACCTTCGTCCTATTAAGCTGGAAAAGGGTTTTGATGTTTCATTCCTTGCAAAACAGACACCAGGATTCTCCGGAGCCGATATTGCAAATGTCTGCAACGAAGCTGCCCTTATTGCCGCCAGAAAGAATAAAAATGTTGTCGAGAAACAGGATTTCCTGGATGCTATCGACAGGATAGTGGGCGGACTTGAGCGCAAGAGCAAGATAATCTCAATGGATGAAAAACGGACCATCGCATATCATGAAGCAGGCCATGCCACGGTAAGCTGGCTGCTCGAACACGCGAGTCCCCTTGTCAAGGTAACGATCATACCCCGTGGGAGAGCCCTTGGAGCAGCTTGGTACCTGCCCGAGGAAAGACAGATAACCACCCGCGAGCAACTCCTCGATGAAATGGCATATGCACTCGGAGGCAGGGCTTCGGAACATCTTATGTTCGGAAAAATTTCGACCGGAGCTCTTAACGACCTCGAAAAGGTTACAAAACAGGCTTACGCTATGGTATCCTTTTTCGGCATGAGCGACAAAATTGGCAATATCAGCTTTTACGACTCATCAGGACAATCCGATTACGGTTTTACAAAACCCTATAGCGAAAAAACTGCCGAACTGATCGACCACGAGGTAAAACAGATCATCGCAGAGTCGTTCGAAAGGGCTATCGAAGTTCTTAAGCACCACAAAAAGGGACTTACAGAGCTTGCTGACCTACTTCTCGAAAAAGAGGTTATTTTCAGCGAGGACCTGGAAAGGATATTTGGAAGGAGAAAGGCGGATATTATCAGGGAACAGAATGAAAATGAGAATGGGAACAGATTTGCAACACGGGCAAAAAAGGTTGAGGAGCAGGAACTGCCTGGACCGGAAAAAAGCGAAACTGCTCCCGGTCTTTCCAATTCCGCCGGAACGAACACTGACGCAGATCCGGAACCCGGAGATGAAAGTGACACCATAGGACAGGATGATGATAACAGACCGTCACAATAGCCTGCCTGTCAGGGATAGGATAAGCAACAAAACTGCTTAAAGCTTACTGAATTGGGAAATTTCTCCACGAGAACACTGACTGCCGTATGGATTGTGGTTTTCATACTTGGAGGCTTCTGGCTTCATCCGGTTTCATTTTTTATCACCGGACTCCTTTTACTTGCCGGTGCCTTGTATGAATACTACCTGATGGCCCTCAGCAACGGTATCAGACCGCAGACTGCTGCAGGAATAATAACCGGAACCGTTATGTATTCTATTGCCACTCTTGCAGCTGCAGGAGTTGCCGGCGTTGAGTGGTTCCTCCTGCTTGTCATACCTTCTCTTGTCATACTTGTCACCGAGCTCTACAGGAAGCAGGAACGACCATTCGATTCACTGGCTCATACCTTCTTCGGGATCATGTACGTGGGCATCCCCTTCTCGCTTTTCCCTTTTGCGGCATTTTCAAGAACCGGTTTCAGATCTATCCTTTCCCATCCGGATATTGTGTTTTCACCCGGGCTGATCATCGGATTTCTTCTTCTTCTCTGGACTTATGACACGGGAGCTTATCTTACCGGCATAGCCTTTGGCAAACACAGAATGATGGAAAGGATATCCCCGAAAAAATCATGGGAAGGATTCTTCGGAGGTACCATAATCACCGTTACGGTCGCATGGCTTCTCTCCGGCTGGTTCGGACTCGTAAGCACCACAGGCTGGATAATTATTGCCCTGATAATAGCGGTTGCCGGCACTTACGGCGACCTTGCTGAATCGATGCTCAAGAGAAGCATCGGAGTAAAGGATTCGGGATCACTTCTGCCCGGTCACGGTGGATTGCTCGACCGCTTCGACAGCGCCCTGTTCTCTTTTCCCCTTGTTTATCTTTTTATCACTCTTTTTGGTTGATTGACAAGTGTTGATTAGTTTTGCGGAAATTTTATAAGGAATGGCCATTCACAGGGAAGGATACAGAATTCTTGCTATTGGATTTATAATACTGCTGCTTGTAAATATCATCGCTGGTATTGCCTGGCCGGACAATAATCTCCTGAAATGGATGGTCCTTCTCTTTTCCCTTTCATTTTATGTATTCATTCTCTTTTTCTTCAGGCTCCCTTCGAGACACCTGGAGCCTGATCCGGGGCTGATCTACGCACCGGCCGACGGCAAGGTGGTAGTTATCGAAGAAACTTTGGAAAATGAATACTTCAAAGACCAGCGCCTCCAGATATCGATATTCATGTCGCCTTTCAACATGCACAGCAACAGGTATCCGGTGTCCGGATCAGTAAAGCTGGTAAATTACCATCCCGGGAAATACATGGTTGCCTGGCATCCCAAATCGTCTGAACTGAATGAAAGAAGCAGCGTGGTTATTGAAACTGAAAACGGAACCGAGATACTGGTGAGACAGATTGCCGGCGCAGTGGCCCGAAGAATAGTGACATACGCCAAACCGGGACAGAAGGTAACCCAGGGCACAGAACTTGGATTTATTAAGTTCGGTTCAAGGGTGGATGTTTTCCTTCCTGTAGGTACCGAGATTGAGGTACCTATCCTGCAGCAGGTTAAGGCAAATAAAAGCATTATTGCAAAAATCTGAAAAGACTTATTCATGGAAAGAAGTGACAATAGGGTGATCGATATTACCCCTGATGTGAAATGGATTGGAATTCTTGATTATGATATCACAACATTTGATATCGTGATGACAACCGAATACGGAACTACCTATAATTCTTTCTTCATCAATTCATCGAAAAAAGCACTGGTTGAAGTTGCCAAGGAGAAGTTCTGGGATGTCTATCTCGGCAAGATTAAAGAAGTTACGGATCCATCTGAAATCGAATATATCATTCTTGACCACACCGAACCCGACCATTCAGGAAGTCTTGGACGCCTGCTCGAACTCGCCCCCAATGCCACGGTGGTCGGAAGCGGAAACGCCATAAGATACCTGGGCGATATCGTGAACAAGCCTTTCAGATCGTTGATTGTCAAGGACGGCGACACCCTCGACCTCGGAAACAAGACGCTGAAATTCATCTCTGCCCCAAATCTTCACTGGCCCGATTCCATCTATACATGGCTGGTTGAGGACAAAGTCCTCTTTACCTGCGATTCGTTCGGAGCCCATTACTGTACCGACAATATATTCAGTGAACTGACTCCCGATTACCTCAGATCTTTCAAATACTACTTTGATGTTATACTGAAACCCTTCAGCAGGTTCATGGTCAGGGCAATAGAAAAAATCAAACCGCTTGAACCAGTTTTTATCTGCCCCGGTCACGGTCCGGTGCACCGCGATAATATTAACGAAATCATAACCCTCACACTTAACCTTTCAGATGAATATCTGAAGCTTACAGCCGCGGGAGATGTAAAAAGGGTCCTGATCGCTTTTGTGTCGGCGTACGGATTCACCGGAAAAGCAGCAGAGTATATTGCAGAGGGGATACGATCTGAAAGTGGTTATGTTACCGATGTTACTGATATTGAACATATACCTGCCGCCGATCTCGATCTGAAAATCTCATCGGCCGATGCCATCCTTGCAGGATCTCCCACTATTAACCAGAATACACTTCTGCCTGTCTATACCCTTATGGCTCTTATCAATCCGCTTCGCGACAGAGGCAAGGTTGCAGGAGCATTCGGATCGTACGGATGGAGCGGTGAAGCACCGAAGATAATACTCGACAATTTCAGAAACCTGAAGCTGAAAACTTTCGACGAAACAGCCGGATTCAAATTTGCTCCCGGAAAAGACAAAAAGGAAGACCTGATTGAATTCGGTAAGAAATTCGCCCGCAAGGTAGCTGAGGAAGCATCCAGGGAAGAGAAATAGAATGGCAGCTGGCAGGGAGTAGTAGGCAGTCATTACACCATGACCCCAATGCCTTCACGCCTTTTGAAATACATATCGTTTCAGGTAAAAAAATTATCGTAAAACAATAACCAGCTTATCGTTTTGGGTAAAAAAATTATCGTTATTTTCAGATTTTTCTGAAGTACCTGCAGATCCGGATTTGTCGAAATACTTCCGGTTTTTCCTCACGAACACAGCAGCCACTACAGTTTGAACAACAAAAATTTAACAATTACGATTTTTCTGATTAGGTTTGTATATATATAGAAAAGACCCTTTGATGAAAACCTCTATTAGGACCATCCTGATCATTCTGGGCGTCATTCTTTTTCTTTTCTTACTCTGGTACTTCAGGAGCATTGTTGTCTATGTGCTTGTATCCGGGGTTCTCTCGGTTATGGGCCGGCCCCTGGTTGACCTTTTAAGCCGTATCAGAATCGGAAAATGGCAGTTTCCGAGAGCCCTGAGTGCATTGCTGACGCTTTTTGTCATATGGGGACTGATAGCTCTCTTTCTGTATGTCTTCATCCCCCTTATAACCAGGCAGATAAATTACCTTTCGACAATCGACGGGTCCAAAATAGTGGATCTGATTGAGGGGCCGGTAAAGAAGATCGAAGAGATTGTTACCACTATTAATCCCAATATTTCAGGCAAGCTTTCAGTTACCGATTACATTGCCTCCAAGATAGAAAGCGTTCTTAATATAGAGGTGATCCAGAATTTCATGGGATCGATGGTTGGTGTTCTCGGTAATATAGCCGTGGCGGCATTCTCTATCTCTTTCATTACTTTCTTCTTTCTCAAGGACCAGCATCTTTTCTATGAATCGATCCTGATGTGGATACCCGACAATTACGTTGAAAACGTAACCAGGGCGCTTAATTCCATCAAGCAGCTTCTTACAAGGTACCTTATCGGAATAGTTATCCAGAGCACCTGCATAATGATTCTGATTACAATCGGAATGACAATAACCGGTATAGAGTTCCAGCAGGCTCTGGTTATGGGGCTGATTGTCGGTACACTCAACATTATCCCATATGTAGGCCCCTGGCTCGGTTTTTTTATTGTGATGATAATGGGCATAGCCACCCATATTAACCTCGATTTTTCGACTGTGGTGGTTCCGATGGTGATGTACATGATGTTAGTGGTGGCTGTAACGCAGCTGATTGACAATATAATATTCCAGCCTGTAATATTCTCAAACAGCGTCAGGGCGCATCCGCTTGAGATCTTTATTGTAGTCCTGGCTGCCGGGTTCGCTGCCGGAATTCCGGGAATGCTTCTTGGAATACCCACCTACACGGTTCTCAGGGTGTTTGCAAGGGAGTTCTTTTATGGATTCAAGGCTATTCAGAAAATAACTTCAAGCCTGTCTGATGAGAATCAGGAAGGGGAAGAATCATTTGTTCAGGGCCCCCAGGGAATTGTAATCAAGAGGAAGCGAAGGAGGAAACCTGGGCAGGCGAAGGAAAACCAGCAGGAAATATTATGAACTCATTTGTTTCTTTGCTTAACAGGGTATTCAGGTTCTACTATGAAGGCTTCACAACAATGTCGTGGTGGGGCAAACGCATCTGGATCATTTTGCTGATCAAGTTGTTTGTTATTTTCATTATCCTGAAACTGTTCTTTTTCCCTGATTTCCTCAGGAAGAACTACCGGACGGATGAGCAGCGCAGTGAACACGTTCTGGAACAACTAATAAAACAACCTTAGCCTATGTTTGAAAGTTTAGACTTATCCCTCGTGGACTGGTCGCGGGCACAGTTTGCACTTACGGCCATATACCACTGGCTTTTCGTTCCGCTTACTCTGGGTCTTTCATTTATCCTGGCAATAATGGAGACTATCTATGTAAAGACAGGTAATGAGGAATGGAAGCGTATGACAAAATTCTGGATGACTCTTTTCGGGATCAATTTTGCGATCGGCGTGGCAACCGGACTGATCCTTGAGTTTGAATTCGGCACCAACTGGTCAAACTATTCCTGGTTTGTCGGGGATATCTTTGGCGCACCCCTTGCCATTGAAGGCATACTTGCCTTTTTCCTTGAATCGACTTTTGTTGCCGTGATGTTTTTCGGCTGGAACAAGGTTAGCAAAAAGGCCCACCTCGTTTCCACATGGCTGGTGGCTGTCGGTGCCAATCTTTCAGCATTATGGATCCTGGTCGCCAATGCCTGGATGCAGAACCCCGTCGGAATGGTCTTCAACCCCGAAACTGCAAGAAATGAAATGGTCAGTTTCTGGGATGTTCTTTTCAATGAAGTGGCTGTCACCAAGTTCCTTCATACCATTTCTTCAGGCTTCCTCCTGGGATCGATGTTCGTGGTTGGAATAAGTGCATATTACCTCCTTAAAAACCGCGAGATTCTCCTTGCTAAAAGAAGTATTCTGGTAGCAGGCATATTTGGTCTGCTGTCATCCCTCCTAGTGGTTTACACCGGCGATACTTCGGCAAGAGCGCTTGCAAAGGCCCAGCCGGTAAAATTCGCTGCATTTGAAGCCCTCTACGAGGGGAAGGAGCGGGCAGGACTGGTTGCAGTGGGACTGTTGAAGGAATCAGACAAAAAGATTGGGGATAAAGCGGTGAATGATTTTGCGTTCAGGATAGAAATCCCCGGATTCCTTTCTGTGATGACCGGCGGAAGTGCTGATTCATTTGTGCCGGGATTATACGATCTTGTAAACGGCAACTCCGAAAGGGGCCTGCTCTCAGTTTCGGAAAAGATGGAGAGGGGAAAAAGGGCTCGCGACCTTCTTATAGAATACAAAGAGGCCAGGAAAAGCAACGACACCCGGAAAGCCGAAAGTATCGCTGCATTATTCAGCGACAGGGAATTCATGGAAGATAATTTCAGGTATTTCGGCTATGCATCGCTTAACAGCCCGGAAGACGTTATCCCGGGTGTGAAGGTCGCATTCTACACTTTCCACGTTATGGTGATGCTCGGATTCCTTTTTATACTGATATTCTTCCTCTCCCTGGTTTTCCTGTTCCGTGGAACTCTCAGAAAAAATAGTTGGTTCCTTTGGCTCGCCCTCTTTTCAATCCTGCTTCCATATGTAGCAGGGGAACTCGGCTGGGTTCTTGCAGAAATGGGACGCCAGCCATGGATTATCCAGGATCTCATGCCGGTTACAACGGCCGTCACCCGGGTCAGCACCGGATCGGTAATAACAACCTTCATTATGTTTGCAGTTCTTTTTACCGTCCTGCTGATAGCAGAAGTATCAATAATGATAAGGCAGATAAAAATCGGACCAAAACATTAGGAGGACCACGCCATGACAACAATTATTTCACATATGTTCCTGCAGGGCTACTGGTGGATCATTATATCCCTTCTGGCAAGCCTGCTGGTATTCCTGATGTTTGTCCAGGGCGGACAATCAATGATTTTTTCCCTTCCGAAAAACGATCTTCAGAAATCAATGCTGGTAAATGCCATGGGAAGAAAATGGGAGTTCACCTTTACCACCCTGGTCACTTTCGGAGGCGCTTTCTTTGCTTCATTCCCCCTCTTTTATTCTGCGAGCTTCGGAGGAGCTTACTGGGTTTGGATTGCCATACTTTTCAGCTTCATAATTCAGGCAATTGCTTACGAGTACCGTTCTAAACCATCCAACATCCTGGGCCAGAAAACTTTCGACACTTTCCTTTTTATCAATGGTTCACTGGGCCCCTTTCTTATCGGAACAGCAGTGGCTACTTTCTTCACAGGCTCACAGTTCAGCCTCAATGAGGTAAACCAGGTAAGCTGGGGAACATCCTGGCACGGTCTTGAAGCTCTTCTCAGCGCAAGAAACCTGGCACTCGGGCTGGCAGTGCTTTTCCTGGCCCGGACAAACGGCCTGCTCTATATTATCAATACCGTTGATGATGAAGATCTTTATGAAAGATCGAGAAGGAAACTGGCGATGAATTCCCTTTCATTCCTGGTTTTCTTCCTGTTCTTCGTAATAGTACTCCTTGTCTCAGAAGGATTCGCCTACGACAGCAACACAGGTGCAGTCACCATGGAGAAGTTCAAGTACCTTCACAACCTTTGGCAAATGCCGCTTGTGCTGGTAATCTTCCTCGCAGGAGTGGTAAGTGTCCTTTACGGAATTGGAACAGCTCTGTTCAAAGCCGGCAGGGCCGCAATCTGGTATACAGGAACCGGGACAATCCTTGCAGTCATGGCACTCTTTCTTATTGCCGGCTTCAACGGCACTGCATTTTATCCTTCGGTTTCCGATCCGGGAAGCTCTCTGACCATCGACAAGGCCTCATCGAGCTTCTTTACACTTAAAACCATGATGTACGTTTCATTCATAGTGCCTTTCGTGGTTGCATACATATGGTACGCCTGGAAAGCAATAAACAGGAAAAGGATAACCGGCGATGAACTGCAGGAGGGAGGACATGTTTATTAGGCGCAGGGCGCAGGGCAACCAGCAACCCGCCTCCGCTAAAGCTATGGCGGGCAAAGCCAGTAACCAGTAACAAGCAACATTGATAAAAGACATCCGATTAAACCTTAAGTCATGTATATTTCCGGAATCCTGAACTACCTTATCTGGCCGGCTTTCATAATTGTGAGCTGGTTTGCCGTTAAGGCTGGTTTGAAGTACTACGAAAAGAAACATCCTCCTGAGAGGGAGGAGAGCTGAAAAGCTTTCGCGAATTTTGCGGTAGCCTGGACAGAAGTGCTTTTAACTGCTTGCTGAAGAAATTGTTACTTTGAGTTAAAGGCCAGATAATGAGCGGCTACC
The DNA here is from genome assembly GCA_964429295.1 of uncultured Rikenellaceae bacterium. Lineage (GTDB taxonomy): Bacteria > Bacteroidota > Bacteroidia > Bacteroidales > VadinHA17 > LD21. The sequence continues at coordinate 5,221 of CAYSBL010000012.1, read as the reverse complement.
GATATTAGTATGTACAGCGGTATTATAAGCGGAGCTGAGGTTATGCCGAAGATGACAAGCATGGCAACAGTAATTCCTGCCGTTATAAACCTCCATTCATTGCCGCTGAACCTGAAGCCTTTGAATTTGTTTGAAAGAAGAGGGATACGGGTTACCATCAGCACGGAAAGTATGACGGTGTATATTGCAAGCGCTGCCGGAGAACCTGTAAGCGACGTGATCAGCGGTGACTTTGAATACGCGGCAGCCAGTACGACGGATATAACAGCAATGGCATTTCCCGGCGTTGGCAATCCCCTGAAAACTTCAGACTGAGTGGAGTCGACATTGAACTTCGCAAGCCTTAACCCTGCGAGGACAGGCATCAGTACAGGGACAAACGGCAGGAAATCAGTCAGGATAGCTGATGTTTCAGAATTTGCCGTGATCCCGGCTTTTATCATTTCATGAATGATGATGGCGGGAGCAACTCCGAAACTGACAACATCCGCCAGACTGTCGAGTTCTTTCCCGGTTTCTGAATATGCATGTAGCAGACGGGCCGAAAAACCATCGAGGAAATCAAAGATCATCGCGGCAAGGATAAGCCATGATGCAACAGTGAGAGAACCGGAGGAGGCAAAAATCACGGCTGTGAATCCGGCAGCAAGGTTGAGACAGGTGATGAAATTCGGAATGTGCTTCATGTCGGTAATATGACGCCATCGGAATGACAGCAAGCAAAATTATCATAAATTTCACATGATTGGGAGAAATTATTAGATTTGCATGATTTATTACTGTCTGGATGATAAGTTTAAAGAATATAAGGATTGCAGTGGATTTTGACGGTACCATTGTGGAACATGAATATCCCGGTATCGGCAAGGAGAAACTTTTTGCATTTCAGACTCTCAAGGAACTGGAAAAACTTGGCGCAAGGCTTATTCTATGGACATTCAGGGCAGGACCTGAACTTGAACAGGCAGTCGAATTCTGCAGGAAGAACGGGATAGAATTCTATGCCGTAAACCGTAACTACCCTGAGGAAGTATATGATGAATCAATCAGCAGGAAAATAGATGCGGATGTTTTTATTGACGATAAGAACATCGGCGGATTTCCTGGCTGGAGCGAGATATGGCAAATGCTGGTTCCCTTCGATCTGCACCAGCAGGAGATGGAAAGGCAGATTGCCAATGCAAGGAAGAACAGTCTGCGGCGTTTGTTTGGAAAAAGAGACAGACAGAATGAAGGCTGATACCCTGAAATCAATACTTTCTATCGTTTTGACTGCTGCCGCTCTTGTTGCGGGATCATGCTCAAACAGGGCCGGAAATGCAGTCAAATCTGTTACTGATATCAAAGCTAAAAACAACCAGGAACTTCCGGCCGGTCTTATAAGGATGAACTCCCCGGCTGAGAACGCTGCATTTAAGCTTAACGACCTGGTTAAGATCTCCCTTGAACCCGAAGCAGATGCCGGCCCCCCCGACTCGGTAAAGGTATTCTATGACGGTAAGCAGGTCTCGGTACTCGAATCGGCTCCATGGGAATGCACTGTTACAGGCGATTTCACCGGAACGACGGGACGTAAGCCTGTTAAAGCCGTTGCCTATACAACCGGTCTTACCCAGTCGGTGACAAGATTTATTATAATCTATTCAAATTCAGCTCCCAAACGGCTTGGATACAGGCTTGTCAGAACCTACCCCCATGATCCTGGTGCCTTTACCCAGGGACTGTTTTTTCACGAAGGGATCATGTATGAGGGTACTGGCCAGGAGTCGGGTTCTACACTCAGGACCGTGGAACTTGAGTCAGGAAAAGTGATACGGCAGCATAACCTTGATGCTTCCCTTTTCGGGGAAGGGATAACCCTTTACGGCGACAGAATCTTCCAGGTAACATGGCAGAACAAGGTTGGATTCGTCTATGGCCTTTCCGATTTCAGGCTCATCAACAAAATATACTACCAGGGCGAAGGCTGGGGTCTTACTACAATGGATGACAGGATAGTCAGAAGTGACGGGACCAATATCCTGTATTTCCATGAGCCGGACATGTTTGATGCCTTATCGCGCCTTGAGGTTTACGACAATGAAAAGAAGGTCGACCAGCTTAATGAACTGGAATACATAAATGGTGAGATATGGGCAAATATCTGGATGACCGACCTTATTGCGCGTATCGATCCGAAAAGCGGCAGGGTGAATTCATATGTCGATCTGTCACGCCTTTTCCCCGAGGCTAAAAGACAGGAAGTGAATGCTGATGTCCTTAATGGAATAGCATGGGATAAGACTAAGGGAAGGATTTTTGTCACCGGTAAGAGGTGGCCGAACCTCTATGAGATAGAGGTTATTGAATGAGTTTCTTCCCGTAAATGATATTTATTGCCGACGGAATGATGCTGAACTCAGCCGGCGTGTGACCGAGCGATTCACCGTCAGCTTCTATATTAAGTTGCAATTCAGAGGTAACCTTAAGTCCTTTGCTCCTGTATCCGTCGACCTTCTGATGGCTCAGAATGGTTCCGTCGTAAAGCATGCTCAGGCTCCTTATTATTTCAAGCTTCCCCATCTCCTTTATGACCGTAATGTCGAGCAGTCCATCGTCGGGCAGGGCATCGGGTGTCTGCCTCATGCCCCCGCCGCAATACCTGCCATTGCCTATGTTGATCGAGAATATTTTAGCACTGCTTGTGGTTCCGTCAATCGTGATTTCAACCGGCATGTTCCTGTATGAGATAAGACTGCGGAGAAGGTTGTAGAGATAGATCGCTTTGTTGCTTCTGCCTTTTTCCTTCTGCCTGTTGGTCCTGACAATCACAACAGCTTCAAATCCCAGTCCGGCAATATTGATAAAATAGGTCCTGTGCTTTTCAGTTCCCTTGAAATAATCTATAACACCAACATCGTGAAGCATTGTCCTGCCTTCCCTGATAACACCAACAGCCCCTTCATAAACCAGCGGTATCCCAAACATCCTGCCCCAGTCGTTCCCGGTCCCCACTGGAATCAGTCCGATAGTCACTTCAGAAGGACGGCAGTGGTCCTGCGTAAAAACCCCGTTGATGATCTCGTTTAACGTTCCGTCGCCTCCAACGGATATGATTTTCCTGTAGCCTTCAGCAAGCATTACCTTCGCAAACTCGGTAGCCTGACCTTTCCCGGCAGTCGTGAGCGCAGAAAACCTTATGCCGTTCCTGTTAAGAATATCACATATCCTGTCGCGGTCCTTCAAACCCTTTGCATTGCCTGCATTGGGATTGAATATAGCGCACCATTCAGGGGTAGTTACAGTTTTTTCCATCGGGATCGTTTTGGACAAATATCTGAATAAATGCAGAATAAAAGCTTCTAAGGGATAGTAAAAATTGCGATATTGCAGAAGTCGCTAACTTTGAGATCACAACAACTTTCAAAAGGAAGACCTGTTAATAAGATGTTGATAAGGACAAATAAAATGTTTACAATTACATTATTGGCTCTCCGAAGCTAAAAATTCATAAGTAGTAAATTTGAAGCTCAAAACAAACAAGGAATTTCAATCAGAAATCAAATGGGAAGGATCATAGCTATTGCGAATCAGAAGGGCGGGGTAGGGAAGACGACGACAGCAATTAACCTGGCAGCCAGTCTGGCTGCCCTTGAAAAGAAAGTTATAATCATTGATGCTGATCCTCAGGCAAATGCAACTTCAGGGATTGGTATCGATACTCGTCAGGTGAAGTCGACTGTTTATGATTGCCTGGTGGATGGAAAGGCACCGGCTGATGCTGTAATGTTGACCAGTGTCGAGAACCTTTCGATAATGCCCTCCAACATAGATCTTGTAGGGGCCGAGATTGAAATGCTGGAAATGCCCGACAGGGAAAAGATACTAAGGAGGATTCTTACATCGATATCCGGAAATTACGATTATGTAATCATCGACTGCTCCCCGTCGCTGGGCCTGCTCACCGTCAACTCACTCACTGCAGCCAACTCGGTGATCATACCAGTCCAGTGCGAGTATTTTGCCCTTGAAGGTCTTGGCAAGCTATTAAATACAATAAAAATAATCCAGGGCAACCTGAATCCGGATCTGGAAATAGAAGGCTTTCTGCTGACCATGTACGATTCAAGACTCAGGCTTTCAAACCAGGTTGCCGAAGAAGTGAACAAGCATTTCCAGCAGATGGTATTCAAGACCATTATACAGAGGAATGTCAAGCTTTCGGAGGCTCCCAGCTTCGGGCAGCCTGCAATACTTTATGATGCCGATTCGAGGGGGACCGTCAATTACCTTAATCTGGCCAAGGAGCTTATAGAAAAGCATCATCCCGACGGCAAATAACCTGTAACCGAACTGACCATGACAAAGAAGAACGCATTAGGAAGAGGGCTTGGAGCATTGATCGATGGGGTTGAAAAAGAGGTACTGGAGAGAAAAGTAGAACCCAATATGGACATAGCAATCGATTCAATAGACGGCAATCCCTTTCAGCCAAGGAGTCATTTTGACGAGCAGTCGCTTGAGGAACTTGCGGCATCTATAAAAAAGCTGGGCATAGTCCAGCCCCTGACAGTAAGGGAAACGGCGGGTGGACGCTACCAGCTGATAGCAGGTGAGAGACGTCTCAGGGCCGCCCGGCTCGCAGGACTTACCCATGTGCCTGCCTATATAAGAACGGCCGATGACCAGGCAATGCTCGAGCTTGCTCTGGTGGAGAATATTCAGCGCGAGGATCTTGATGCCATGGAAGTGGCTATAAGTTTCCAGAGGCTCATTGAAGAATGCCGCCTGACTCAGGAACAGCTCAGCGACAGGGTGGGAAAACAGCGGTCAACAATCTCCAACTATCTCAGACTCCTCCGCCTGCCGGCCGAGATCCAGCTCGGAATCCGCAACAAGAGCATTATGATGGGACATGCCCGCACCCTTGTCAATATCGAGAACCCAAAAACACAGATGGATGTCTATTACCGTATCATCGACGGCGACCTCTCCGTCAGACAGGTCGAAGAGCTCGTGAGATCCCTTCAGTCAATTACAATAAAGGATCCGGTAAAAACCGAAAAGAAAAAGAAACTGAACGAAGATTTCAGGCAGCTTTCAGAACACCTTAACCGTATTTTCTCAACAAAGGTCAACTTCCGGATCAATGAACAGGGCAAGGGAAAGATAGTTATCCCATTCGAGAATCCTGAAGAGATGGAGCGCATTTTGGGGCTCTTTGACCGTCTTAACTATTGAA
>CAYSBL010000011.1:0-73933 GCA_964429295.1 uncultured Rikenellaceae bacterium | reverse complement strand
ATCCTGGAATCGAGACATTCCACCGTTTTTTCCGATGTCCTTAACATTCTTGGTGGTTTCTGGCTTGCCTTTATGCTTTACGGGGTATTATTCCTGTTCCTTTCAGACATTATATCAATAACCCTTCGTCTGACAGGAACTATCAACAGCCATAGTTTAATTACATTTAAAAAATGGTCCTATCTTGTTACTCTCGCTATCAGTTTCATCCTCATTGCGGGTGGCTTTGTAAATGCTCTTTTGCCAAAGGTTACAGAATATAATATACAGATAAACAAGCCGGCCGGAGAGCTGAAGGAACTGAGGATTGCAGCCGTCTCCGATATCCACCTCGGAAGCATAATCAGGAAGAGAAGCATGAAAAAGCTTTCTGAAATGTTGAAAAAGACTGAACCGGACCTTGTTTTACTCCTGGGCGACATTGTTGATGGAGAGATCGGACCTGTGTTAAGGGGGGATCTGCTCAAATACTTTACCTGCCCTCATTGCCGGGGCGGAATGTATGCAATTACAGGAAACCACGAATTCATAGGAGGTGGTTCGCGTACTATTCCCTACATTGAAAGCAAGGGAATAAGAGTCCTTAAGGATGAAGTGATTACTATTGAAGGCGGAATACAGATAGCAGGTCGTCTTGACAGGGATTCCAAAAGGTTTTACGGATTGGACCGTCTGCCATTGTCTCAGCTTCTGGCTGATACAGATCCATCCAGACCCATCATTCTTCTGGACCATCAGCCATATCATCTCGACGACGCCGTTGATAACGGTGTCGATCTTCAGCTTTCAGGCCACACCCACAATGGTCAGATGTGGCCCCTTAACCTGATAACCTCCCGGCATTTTGAACTGGGCTATGGCTACATGAAAAAGGAAAATACCCAGTTTATAGTCTCATCCGGTTTCGGGCTATGGGGCCCGCGCGTAAGGATAGGCAGCAGGTCTGAGGTTCTTCTTTTGAATATCAGCTTCACAAACACCGCGGCAGGTGGAACGGCAGACAATTATTAAAGAAGCTCGTATATTTTTTCCAGTGTCATTCCCCTGGACCCTTTGATCAGGATCAGATTTCCAGTTACCGGTTTGTTCTTTAAATGCTCCCTGAGATGAATAACATCCGTGAATACCTCAAATTCAGGATCATCTGAGACTTTTCCGAATTCAGGACCAACGAGGAACACCTTTTCATATTTTACCTTTCGAATATCATCCAGCAGCTTGCGGTGTTCCTCCTCACTTCTTTCGCCCAGTTCAAGCATATCACCCAGTATCAGAACTTTTTTTCCGGCTTTAAGCTCCGAGAATGACTTAATGGCAGCTCTCATGCTGGTGGGATTTGCATTGTAGGAGTCGCATATGAGAGTGTTTTTATCGGTGGTTTTCACCTGCGACCTGTTGTTTCCCGGCTGATACTTGCCAAGTGCTTCCGCAATATCTTCAATTCCCACTCCCAGGAAAAGCCCCGTTGCAACAGCCGCCCTGACATTATCAAGATTATACTCCCCGAAAAGAGCTGTCTGAATATCATAAACCTTGTGAAGGTACCTTATTCTCACTGCCAGATTCATCTCCGACGGCAAGGCTTCCACTGACAGCTCAACACCGGTGGGATAGGAATAAGGAACACCCCTGCTTACAAGTTTGAAAATCTTTTTTGTCAGATAAGGATTCGTATCATCATAAATTGCAATACCGTTAACTTTCCTGAGATGTTCATAAAGTTCCGTCTTTGCCTTCAGAATCCCTTCAAAGGATCCGAACCCTTCAATATGAGCGGTTCCGATGTTTGTAATTATTCCATAGTCGGGGCGGGCTACATTGCATAATGTACGGATCTCTCCCGAATGATTTGCACCCATTTCGAGGATCAGCATATCAATATCATCAGGAGCGGAAAGAATAGTAAGAGGCAATCCTATTTCGTTGTTCAGGTTTCCCCTGGTATAATGGACCCTGAGCTTCTTGGACATTATCGCCGCAATAAGCTCCTTGGTCGTTGTTTTTCCATTTGATCCGGTTATTGCCAGTACGGAAACGCCCATCATTTTCCTGTAATGCTGGGCCAGACCCTGAAGCTCCATAAGGCAATCATCAACAAGGATTGTCCTGTCGGTCTCGTAAACCGGATCGTCTATGACTGCATACGAGGCTCCCTTGTCAAGGGCCTCGGCAGCATATTCATTCCCGTTGAAATTCTGGCCCCACAGAGCAAAAAACAATTGCCCTTTCTTAAGAGTCCGGGTATCTGTTGACACTCCTGAAGATTCCTCCCGGAAGATCCTGTAAAGCTGTTCTGTATACATGGTAAAAAAATTGCCTCATTACAAATGGATAATGAGGCAATTTAAATAAAATTATTTTATTACCCTATAGTCCTGACGGGCTACCGACTCTTATCATGGCACATCTGAAACCAATGTCATCACGGCTGCTTTCCTGATCGAGGAATCTGCGTGTTGACGGATTCAGCCAGTATGCCCTGTCTCTCCACGAACCACCCTTGTAAACCCTGGCATTATCATTTATCAGGGTGTAGTATTCCTTTTCCTCCTGAATGTACATCCTTGACGATCCTTGCTTGTTGTCGTCAACAGTCCAGTCGGAGCCGCTAACAATAGCGGATGCAAGATCGCCATCCCTGTAATTCCTGTAATCACCTCTCTGATAGTTATATCTGTTTGCAACATCCGCATCCTTTACAGTATCGATGTAAAGCCGTCCGAGTCTGTCCTTTGCTACCACCTGTCCGTTGGCATCCCTCCTGAGGTCGGTGAATACGTTACCCCTGTAAGGATTGAATCCATCAACATCCTGAGATGTCATAGGCCTGTAAACATCCTGTACCCATTCATTAACGTTTCCTGCCATACAATAAAGACCGTAATCATTAGGCCAGTAAGATTTTACATCGGCTGTAATACTTCCATTATCGTTAAGGCTGCCTGCTACTCCCATCATATCACCCCTTCCGCGGACAAAGTTCCCCATCATCTCACCACGATACTTCTTGGCTGAGTTTCTGACATTGTGTCCATCCCAGGGATAGATTCGTCTTTCATAAATGCGTTCTTCGTAGGTATTGCCCCTGAGAGCGTAGGCAGCAAACTCCCACTCGGCTTCAGTAGGAAGCCTGTAGGCCGGCAGCAGTAACCCATCCTCGAAGTTTGTGCGCCTTTCAGTCTGGTTTGGATTCAGACTTTCCCTCAGCCTGTTTACCACCCCTTCATACTGTCCGGCAAGATAAGCCTCGGTATTGAAGTTCTTTTCATTGAGCTGATTGGGATCCGGGTTGAGTTCCCCCTCATCAATCAGGAGCTGCTCATTGACCCTGTCGGTTCTCCAGAGGCAGTAATCATTAGCCTTTACCCAGCTTACGCCTACTACAGGATAGTTGTTGTATGCCGGATGCCGGAAATAATACTGAACATATGGATCGTTGAATCCCATCGGACTTCTCCACACCAGCGTATCGGGAAGTGCCCTCCTGAAAACCTCGGGATAATCCTTGTAAACCCTCTTAAGCCAGAACAGGTATTCACGGTAATCAACGTTCCTTACTTCTGTCTCGTCCATGTAAAACGAAGATACTGTGACAGTTCTGGGAATATTATTCCAGTCAAACATCACATCCTGCTCAACACGCCCCATTGTAAAGCGTCCTCCTTCTATAAGCACAAGGCCGGGGCCGGTTTTTTGCTCGGCACCGATGGCAACCTCGAAGCCTCCATTGTCAGGATCATTGTAACTCCAACCCGTGGTGGGTGATACATTTGAATCGCCTCTTTTGCCCCCCTTGCACGAAAAGAGAATCAGAGCCGAAATTAATATGACCGACAAGATTCTGAATCTATACATATCTCATTAATTTAAATGCATTTATGAATTTCCGTTAACACGTTCTCAGTAAATTTTTTTTTTTGGACACCAATATAACTACATATCAGGTGCATTTATTGTTCTCCCTCTAATTCTTTTTTCAACATTAATGAAACTGAAATTCAGACCGGCCTGATGCACGAGAGAAAACGGTGTAACCTGATTTTCCGGGACAACATTGAACCTGTAGCTGTAATAAAGCGCCATCCTTTCAAATTTGACGGAAAAACCTGCCTGACAATCAATCCCACCTGAATTTCCACTTATCACCATTCCGCTGACTGACAAATAATTGCTTTCCGCCACGGCTCCTGCAGCAAATGAATGATAATCACCCTGCATCTCAAAAAATGCTGCCGGAATCAGCTTTAACCCGCTCCATTTCCTTATGCCCATATCTGCAGAAATGTGTACCAGCAGCTTCCTCTGCAGTCTTTGCCCTGAGGTTCCGTTGCCCGAAAGACCGGGACCCGACAGATGATTAACAGCCAAACCACCCATAATGTTTTTGTAAATAAACATCAATCCTGTTCCCACATCGAATACTGTAATATTCTCCCTGTTCAGAAGGTCGGAAGTCGGAAGGGTAACCCCACCCATGGCATCAATCTGGTCAGGAAACACCGCATCATTGAAACTGAATCCCCGTCTGAAAAAAGCTGCCGACAGCCCCGCATTTATGTACAAGTCCCTTCCTGCCTGAAGAAAATAGGAGTACGTCAATCCGCCTCTTAGGTCACTCATTATGCTCCCTATGCGATCGCTGGCCAGAAATACTCCTGCACCGCCATGAAGGAATTCAAAATAAGAATCATATGAAACATAGAACGAATGAAAATCATAATTGCTCCCCGGATAGAAATTCAAATACGACATTCTCATGATCCCATCGTACTCACTCCCCGCAAAGGCTGGATTCTTCATGACCATGGTCTGGAAGCCCGGTCCATAGCAAATTTCCTGGCTTTCGGCCGTTTCACCAAAAACAATAAAGATTAACAATATAATCCGGGTGGCGTTTTTCATTTGGAGTAAAATCCAATTAGTAACGTATCATACCCATGATAATTTCTTTCCTGACAAATTTCAACCTGCAAAATAAACCAAAAACCTTAACTACATTTCTATCTTTGTCTCTCATAATGAGAAATCTTTTTAAAACAGAATTTCTGATCCTGTTTTTTGCTGTCCTGACCACAGCCGGAATTTCCCAGGAGGATAATCATTCTTCTGTACTGGCTTCCGGCCTTTGGTTCAGAATCTCTGTTACGGAAGACAATATTTACAGAATTGACTATTCTACGCTTAAGAAGCTCGGCCTTGAGTTTCCTTCAAATCCAAGGTTATTCGGTAACAATACCGGCCAGTTGTCCTACTACAACGACGGTTCTCATCCCGACGATCTGAAAGAAATCTCAATATATCTGAGTACCGGCACCGATGGTATTTTCAATGAGGGTGACTACCTCCTGTTTTATGGAAAAGGACCGGGAAAGTGGATCTACGACTATTCCTCCGGAGAATTTACACACCGCCGTCATAACTATTCTGATACTGCTTTTTATTTTTTAACCTCGGGGCTGGCTCCCGGAAAAAGAATAACTACTTCTGAAGAACCGTCATCAGAACCTGATCTTGTATCGGAATCATCAGATGCTCTTTCTATACATGAAATTGAATCGGAGAACATCCTTCACTCAGGCAGGGAATGGTTTCAGCCTGCAGGAAGCGGAAGAAATATTGAAATAAATCCGGGTTTCACCGGGATACTGACAAACGAAAAGATCAGATACAAAATCAGAGTTCTTGCAAGAGCTTCTAAAACAACAAGTTTCATATTTAATAATGCAGGTGCGGCTCTTACAACCATGCAGGTTGATGGTGTTAATGTTTCGTCAACGACAGGCATCTACGCCAGGATTGCGGAATCTGAGGGTGAGGCATATCCTCTTTCATCAGAACCTTTATTCGGGATTTCGTATTCGAATAACGGGGAGATCTCAGCCAGGGGATGGATAGATTACATTACTCTTCATGGGCGTAAAAGAAACTGGCATGATGGCCATTTTTCTGTTATTGTTGACTCCCGGTCACTGGGGGAAGATACCGTTACGGAATTCGTATTGTCGGGTGAGACCGGTAATTCAATCATCTGGGATGTAACCGAACCATCGAGTCCGGCCGAAATGAATTGCACTTATACCGGAAATGACTTGAGATGGAGAAGCAAAACCGATTCCCTCAGAACATTCATCGCCTTCAGCCCTGATAAAGCAATTATCCCCTTTGTTGAATACCGTCCTGTTGCTAATCAAAATCTTCATAATTCTGTTGAAGCAGATATGGTTATCATAGCGCACCCTATTTTCTTACCATATGCAGAACAGCTGGCTGAAATTCACCGGGGCGACAGCGGACTGGAGACTCTGGTTATCACTCCGCAACAGATTTACAATGAATTTTCAGGCGGCATCCCCGACATCGTTGCATTCAGAAATTTCCTGAGGATGAAATACCTGCGCCAAAAAAACAGCGAGCGTAAATTAAAATACCTGCTTCTCTTCGGCGACGGATCATTCGACAACAGGACTCCCCCGCCCGGAAATACAAACTTCATCCCCACTTACCAGACACAGAACTCAAATGTTATTGTCTCCTCATTCACCTCTGACGACTTCTATGGACTGCTCGACGACGGCGAAGGAGAAGAAAGCGGAACGGAAGATATTGGAATTGGCAGATTACCTGTTTCGGATACTGCCGAAGCACGGATTGTTGTAAACAAAATTGAGAGATATATTAAGACTCCGGACATGGCCGACTGGAAAAATATCCTGTGCCTCATAGCAGACGATGAGGATGGGAATATTCATATGTCTGATTCAGAAGGACTTGCCATCATAGCAGAAGAGCGTGCCAGATGGGCCGTGGTTGACAAAATTTATATTGATGCTTTCAGACAATCTACGACCTCCACCGGCCAGTTCTATCCTGATGCTACCCGCGCTATAAACGACAGGATTAATTCCGGAGCACTCATTGTCAACTATATCGGGCACGGAAATGAAACCAGCCTTGCTCACGAAAGGATAATAAGCCCGGGGGAAATAAGTAACTGGAGAAACAAGTCAAAGCTTCCTCTCTTCATAACAGCCACCTGTGAATTCAGCCGTTTTGATGATGTTTCTGGAAACCCCTCGACAGGATCAATAGGGGAGAAACAATCATCCGGCGAACAAATACTACTTCACCCCGAAGGAGGAGCAATAGCTTTAATGTCAACCACACGGCTTGTATATTCAGCTCCAAATTACATTTTAAACAGGAATATCTTTGAAACAGCCTTTAACCGGGATGAAGATGGCAGGTCAATGAGACTGGGCGATATAATAAGATCAGCAAAAAACCTGTCGGGGCCAAATACCAATAAAAGGAACTTCATGCTGCTTGGCGATCCGGCTTTAAGACTTGCCTGGCCATGGAAGGGTATCGTAGTGACCGATTCAATTAACAATTCTCCGGCCGCAGAATCAACGGATACACTTAAAGCCCTGTCGATGATCACCATTTCGGGACATCTGGAAGATACTTCAGGCAACCTTGCTGAAAATTTCAACGGCATTATTATGCACACTGTATTCGGGAAAACAAACCTGAATGAAACGCTGGCCAACGACGGAGGGCAGAAAATGGAATTTACAGAAAGAAATACCATTCTCTTCGATGGTAAAACCAGAGCAGAAAAGGGCAGATTCCGGTTTACCTTTATAGTGCCTCGGGACATTGATTACAGCCCCGGAAAGGGAAAGATAAACTACTATGCATACGACGGATACGTTGATATGAACGGGAGCTGCGAAGAAATTGTTATCGGAGGATTCAGCAATTCATACAACAACGATCTGAGCGGCCCGAACATCAGGTTATTCCTGAACGACACCCTCTTCCGCAGTGGTGGATTCACAGGAATCAATCCTGTGCTTCTTGCGATGATTGAGGACAGCGGCGGGATAAATATTGCAGGAACAGGAATTGGCCACGATCTCAGCTTCTGGCTCGACGGCAATAAGTCAGAACCAATTTTACTGAACAGCTATTTCCAGAATGACTTCGGAAGTTACAGTTCAGGTAAAATTCTGTATCCTCTTGCAGGATTAAGCCCCGGGAATCACAGCCTTACCCTCAAGGCCTGGGATAATTTCAACAATTCGTCTGAAAAAACTATTCATTTCATTACCGGCGAAGAATCTTACCTTGTTCTCAGGAATCTGTTGAACTATCCAAATCCATTCCGTGAAGGTACGAGTATAAGCCTTCAGCACAACAGACCAGAAGGTACAATTGATGTAACCGTTTCAATTTTCAATATTAACGGCCAGCTGATAAATGTCCTTTATACATCATTGGAATCAACGGGCTACCAGCTGGAACCCATAACCTGGGACGGCCTTTCTGCAGGTGGTCAGAAATCTCCGGCAGGATTATATCCTTATACCGTGAAAATCTCCTGTAAAAACGGTGAAACTTCCACTATTTCAGGAAGAATGATCATTTATTAACAACTGCACAATAAGTCGGCGAAATATTTGTTTTATATTTGCATTTTCAAAATAAATACATTATAAATATGAAGAAAACAACTACTCTCTCAATAATACTCCTGATACTTTTTTCCATTACCAGCCGTCTACACTCCCAGGAATTGAATGCAATTCAGACCGTTGTTCCTTTCCTGACAATAGCCCCCGACTCCCGGGCAGGGGCTATGGGCGATGTAGGAGCAGCAACCTCTCCGGATATTTACAGTCAGCATTGGAATCCGGCAAAGTTTGCTTTTATTGACGGCAGGGCTGGTGTTGGTATCTCATATTCTCCATGGCTGAGAAACCTTGTTCCGGACATTAATATTGCATACCTGACAGGGTATTACAGGATTGACGAAAAGCAGGTTGCAAGCGCCAGCCTTCTTTACTCATCCCTTGGCGATGTCCATTTCACTGACGATTTCGGAAACCTTGAAAGGACTTTCAAACCCAATGAACTTGCTTTCGACCTCGGGTATTCCAGGGTTTTTGCCGAGCACTTTTCAGGAGGAATTGCATTCAGATTCATCTATTCAAACCTTACAGGAGGATCCTATTCCGGCGGTGATGCCACAAAAGCCGGAACATCATTTGCAGCTGATATTTCGGGTTACTACAACAATACCGTGAACATGTTCGGCAAGAACGGCGAGGTTGGATTGGGTATCAACTTTTCAAATATTGGCTCCAAAATGAGTTATTCGGATGATCAGGCATCCGACTTCATCCCGATGAACCTCAGGCTTGGCGGATCAGGAACCATAGAGCTCGATGATTTCAACAAGCTGACGCTGGCTATGGATTTCAATAAACTTCTGGTTCCCACTCCCCCGGAATACAGTACATCGACACCCGACAGCATAATAGCAGGAAAAGATCCCAATGTATCCGTTCCTGTTGCAATTTTCCAGTCATTTTATGACGCTCCCGATGGTTTCGGTGAGGAATTACGTGAATGGACCGCATCCATAGGACTTGAATACTGGTACAGTGACCAGTTCGCCCTCAGAGCAGGATATTTCCACGAGAATGAGAGCAAGGGAAACCGTAAATACTTTACTGCCGGAGCAGGATTCAAACTAAGGGGATTCACCATCGATTTCTCCTATCTGATGCCGACAGTATCGAACCATCCTCTTGCCAGAACCCTGAGATTCTCGCTTGCCTTCGACATCCACGCTCTTCAAAGAAACGGCAATTAAGTAATAATGAATATAAGGATAGGCCAGGGGATCGACTTTCACCGCCTGGAACCAGGTCTTGACCTTTGGCTCGGAGGAGTCAGAATACCTTCTGAACGGGGCTGTGTTGCACATTCCGACGGAGATGTTCTGCTTCACGCTGTTTGTGATGCTATGCTCGGAGCTGCAGGTCTGAAGGATATTGGTTTCCAATTCCCTGATTCCGATCTGAAATACAAAGACATCCGTAGCACAATCCTGCTTGAAAAGACTTTAGGTCTCATTCAGGAAGAAGGATTCCATGTCATCAACATCGACTCCACAGTATGCCTCGAAAAACCTAAAATAGCTCCCTATACCGATAAGATGAGGGAAATTATTTCAGGTATCCTGAGGATTTTACCTCGGGAAGTATCAATCAAGGCAACTACTACCGAAAAACTGGGATTTACCGGAAGAGAGGAAGGCGTCGTCGCCATTGCGGTCGTACTTCTGGGTTGGACACCCGGCTGATTCAGACTATACCCAAAGCTTCGTCAATGACATCGTCATCTGCAAGATAAGGAACGGTCACCTTAAGTCCGGGGGTTCTCTTCATCTCCCTATCAAGGGCAAACATGGCTCCCTTATTCCTTGCCCAGCTTCTTCGGGCAATTCCATTATTAACATCCCAGTGAAGCATCGCCGACAACCTGCGTTCTGTTTCCGCAGAACCGTCAAGCACCATTCCGAATCCTCCGTTGATGACCTCGCCCCATCCGACACCTCCACCATTGTGAAGTGAAACCCATGTGGCACCTCTGAATGAATCTCCGATTACATTCTGGACAGCCATGTCGGCAGTGAACATCGAGCCGTCAAGGATATTTGAAGTTTCACGGTATGGGGAGTCAGTGCCGGATACATCGTGATGATCCCTGCCAATGACCACAGGTGCAGAAATAACACCACGGGCTATTGCATTGTTGAATGCCCTGGCAATCTCTGTTCTTCCTTCCGAATCAGCATACAGGATCCTGGCCTGAGAACCCACAACAAGCCTGTTCTTTCCGGCCTCCCTAATCCAGTGTATGTTATCCGCCATCTGAATCCTGATCTCATCAGGGGATTTCTTCATTATTCCTTCAAGAGTTTCAGATGCAATCCGGTCAGTCTTTTCAAGATCTTCCTCTTTATTTGAACAGCAAACCCACCTGAACGGACCGAATCCGTAATCGAAATACACAGGCCCCATGATGTCTTCAACATAGGAGGGATATCTGAATTTCCCATCCGGCTTTAAAATATCCGCTCCCGCTCTTGAAGCTTCAAGGAGAAAAGCATTCCCATAATCGAAAAAATAGGTTCCTCTTTCACAATGCCTGTTTATTGCCCTTACCTGACGTCGCAGTGAATCCTTCACAATCTCCCTGAATCTTCCGGGATCCTCTGACATCATCCTGTTCGATTCCTCAAGGGATATACCCGCAGGATAATAGCCTCCGGCCCAGGGATTATGAAGACTTGTCTGATCGGAACCAATATCCACCCTGATATTCTCATCTGCCAGGCATTCCCACAGATCCACTATATTCCCGTTATATGCGATGGAAATTACTTCACGTTTATTCCTCGCTTCCCTGATCCTTTTGATAAGCTTATTCTGATCCGGTATTACTTCTTCAACCCAGCCCTGGGAAAAACGCTTCCTTACTGCCATCGGATTGATCTCGGCAATAACCGAAATAACCCCTGCAATTTTTGCGGCTTTAGGCTGAGCGCCTGACATTCCTCCAAGACCCGATGAAACAAATAGCCTGGGTTCATCCCTGTGATCATCTTTCTCAATCCTGCGACAGGCATTCAGTATGGTTATCGTAGTTCCGTGAACTATGCCCTGCGGACCAATATACATATAGGATCCGGCTGTCATCTGCCCATACTGTGATACCCCCATGGCATTGAACTTCTCCCAGTGATCCGGCGATGAATAATTGGGAATCACCATACCGTTGGAAACAACTACTCTCGGAGCATCCCTGTGCGACGGGAAAAGTCCCATAGGATGGCCTGAATACATAACAAGGGTCTGCTCGTCAGTCATTTCAGAAAGGTATTTCATGGTCAGACGGTACTGAGCCCAGTTTTGAAATACGGCACCATTACCACCGTAGGTTATAAGCTCGTGAGGATGCTGAGCAACCTTTTCATCAAGGTTATTCGATATCATAAGCATTATAGCGGCAGCCTGAACAGATATGTGCGGAAAATCCCTGAGAGGCCTGGCTTTTATTTCATAATCAGGCCTGAACCGGTACATATATATCCTGCCCCTTTCGGAAAGTTCGGCAGCAAATTCCTGAGCCAGAATCCTGTGAAATGCCGGTGGAAAATAGCGAAGGGCATTTCTCACGGCCAGTTTCTTCTCTTCCGGGTCTAGTATATCCTTGCGCCTGGGGGCATGATTGACAGCGTGGTCATAAGGTTTAGGCTCCGGAAGCGACTCAGGAATACCTTCACCGACCGACTTGCGAAATTCCTCTGCGGTCATGGCTTTTGGAATGAAAATGTTACTGACGTAAAATTAGAAAATTTACGTGATGAACAAAAAGACGAATTTATGAGGGAATCGGCAATTATCAACAAACCGCTGTCCGACAGCTTAAAAACAAAACCCGTACGAATTTTTGTAACCGGGGGAATCTCAGTTCTTACTGTGATTCGCCGGTGCTTTCCCTGATTATCTCATCATCCACAAGAATACGTCCACAGTACTCACAAACTATAATTTTCTTGCGCGATCTTATGTCGAGCTGCCTCTGCGGAGGTATCTGGTTGAAACAGCCGCCACAGGCGTCCCTCTCGACCGGAACAACAGCCAGGCCATTCCTTGCATTGGAACGTATCCTCTTGTAAGCTGTGAGAAGGCGGTCTTCAATTTTCTTCTGGATCTCATCCGACTTGTTGTATAATCCCTCTTCCTCTTTCTGGGTGTCGGAAATTATCTCCTCAAGTTCAGCCTTCTTATTTGTCAGATCAGATTGCCTGTCGCCAAGGGTTCCTTCCGAATCAGCTATCAACAGTTTCTTCTCTTCCATCTGAAGACTGAACTCCTTGATCTTCTTATTGAAGAGTTCAATTTCAAGATTCTGGAATTCAATCTCTTTTGAAAGAGAATCATATTCACGGTTATTCCTTACGTTCTTCTGCTGCTCTTCATATTTCTTTATCAGCGATTCGGCTTCGGTAATTTCCAGGTTCTTTTTCGTAACAGCCTTTTCAAGATTGACAACCTCTTCCCTGAGGTTTCCGAGCCTTGTCTCAAGGCCAGCTATTTCGTCCTCCAGATCCTGAACCTCCAACGGAAGCTCCCCTCTGAGTGTTTTAATCTTGTCTATTTCTGAATCCACCAGCTGGAGGCTGTACAGCGCTCTCAGCCTCTCCTCTACAGAAATCTCAGCTTCGTATGTCTTTGGTTTTTCCATTTTAAAGATAATTTATCGGATTCGTATTTGTCTCTGAAAACCGGACTGCAAATGTAGGGAATTTTTTGATAATTATGTCGTGCAAAACTTCAACGGAGAATTTTTCGCTTTCAAAATGCCCGCAATCAGCAAGGAGAATCCTGTTGTCAGCGTCAAACCAAGCATGATATTTTATATCGCCTGTTACGAAAACGTCGGCCCGGCGATCTATTGCATCACGGAGAAGAGAGGATCCTGATCCTCCGCAAACTGCAACTTTCCTGATGGTTCTACCGTTTAAACGTGAATGGCGTAAGCCTCCAGCTTCAAGTCTTTCGGCAACCAGTTCAAGGAAATCCCTTTCACCAAGAGCCCCGGGAAGATCACCGTAACATCCAAGTCCGAAATCCGCATTGTCATTGTCAAGCGGATACAGATCGTAGGCCACTTCTTCATAAGGATGTGCTTCGAGCAGAGCTTTTACTACATTTACCTTAAGATGCGAAAACAGAACTGTTTCAAACCTGATCTCGTTCTCAAAATGCATCTTTCCCTGTGTTCCTGCAAAGGGCTGCGTCCCCTCCCCTGCCATGAAACTGCCTGTACCTGAAACCTCAAAGCCGCAACGGTCATATTTGCCTATAAATCCTGCACCGGCATCAAATACAGCATCCCTTATCCTGTTGATATGATCCTCCGGAACAAAAGTCACAAGTTTTACAAGGTTTCCCTTCAGGGGCTGGAGTACCCTGATATCTGATAATCCCAGTTTTTCCGCCAGTTTTCTGCTGACTCCGTTTCCCAGTATATCGAGGTTGGTATGGGCAGAATAGATCGAAATATCATTCTTTATCGCCAAAGCAATGATCCTTTCCTGAGCCGAACGCCAGGCTAGTTTTCTCAGCCCGTTGAAAATGACCGGATGATGTGATACTATAACCCCGCATCCCTTGCTTATGGCTTCATCCACGACTTCTTCCGTAACATCAACGGTGAGCAGTGCCGCCTCAATCTCCTTCTCAGGCCTGCCGACCTGCAACCCTGAATTGTCGTAACTTTCCTGAAGTGAGAGCGGAACAGCGGTATCGAGATATGAACATAATTCCCCTGTTCTCATCTCAGATGTTATCTCTTAGTTCAACAAGAAGACCCCTGATCCTTTTCAGCGATTCACTTATTTCAAAAACATGGTCTGTATCATCCCGTTTGCCCGACAGCTTCTTCTTTACCCCGGCAATCGTCATGCCTTCTTCCTTCAGAAGGCGATGTATAATTGTCAGATTCTTAACGTCATTTGCCGTAAACATCCTGTTGCCCTTTTTATTCTTCATGGGCTTCAGTATCCTGAACTCATTTTCCCAGAATCTTACAGTTGAAACCGGAACTCCAAGCATTCCGGAAACCTCCCCTATGGAATAGTAGAGCTTCTCAATTTTCTTCTCCCTGTACGGCATGGTATTGTATTATCATCAATCGAAAGACTGTCCGGTTTTGGAGGCAATCTCGATCATCTTTTCATATTCGGCTGCTGAAAGATCGTTAAAGAAGTAATTAACGGGATCCACATGCTGGCTGTTAAGCATTATTTCATAATGAAGATGGGGTGCAATTGAAAGACCGGTATTACCTACATAACCTATCACGTCGCCCCTGTGAACCTTCTGTCCTGCCCTCACTGCGAAACTGTCAAGATGAGCATAAAGTGAAGTATAACCGAATCCATGGTTAATGACAATATAATTACCCATCCCCCTTTTTCCGCTGTTCACCGATTCTATGGTCCCGTCGCCTGAAGCATATATTTCAGTTCCGAGAGGCGCGGTAAAATCCATTCCTGAATGAAATTTACTTATTTTATAAATGGGATGTATCCTTAAACCAAAACCCGATGCAATTCTTGTCAGGTCTTTGGTGGAAATCGGGATTATTGCCGGGATAGACCTTAACATATTTTCCTTTTCCCTCGACATAAGTATCAGTTCGTCGAACGACTTCGACTGCACATACACTTTTTTCCTTATGCCGTCAAGACGCCTGGCAGTTTCAACAACCAGCTTTGAATTGTTATACCCCTCAAGTTCATCATATCTGTTTACACCTCCGATCCCGGCCTGCCTCTGGGTGGGCTGTATCGGTTCTGCCCCGAATATCGTCCTGTATAAATTATCATCAGTCTCCTGCAAATGCTCTATCACCTTCTCCAGATTGGCCATTTCCCTGTGAACTATATCATACTGAAGGGATAATTGTTCAACCTCCCTTTTCAATGCTTTCTCCTTGGGGGTGTCGAAAAAGAGGCCGTAAAGGAAATTGAAAACAACGGCAATTATTACAGAGCCTATGAGAATTGCAAGTGTCCTGAGAAGTATATCCCTGACACCAAGGCTTATCTTGTCAAAACTTAGTGATTCAGGATTGAATTTATATTTCGGATTCCTCATGACCCAGCAAAGATAAATATTTCATTAAACAAATGAAATCCGCCCGGCGAAATGAGCCGGCAAAACTGCCACAATAACCCTTTGAATATTATTTAAGCCTGGAATGAGCAGTAAGGGTTTGGATCATGTCGAAGTATTCATCTTCGGTCAGATCGTTGTTGAAATAATAGAGGGGGTTCTTGTGCTGACCAAAGAGGTCTATCTGGTAATGAAGATGCGGACCCGAAGAAGTACCTGTACTTCCGCTCAGTCCGACCAGGTCGCCGCGTTTCACATTAAGTCCCTTGGTTACCTTTATGGCGCTTAGATGACCATAGGTGGTCCGGTAACCATACCCGTGGTCTATCACCACACAGTTACCGAAACCGCCGTTCCATCCGGCATCAATCACTGTCCCCGATCCGGTTGCATATACCTCTGTTCCGTGAGGAGTACTGAAATCCTGTCCGTGATGCCATTGAGGGGTTCCGAGAACGGGATGCTTTTCCCTGAACTTGAGACCGTCACCAAGCCGGTAAATCACATTAACCGGACTGATCATCGGCAGGTATTCCATCTGACGCTTCCATTCGTTCTTTTGCTCTTCTATCGCCCTGAAAGACTCCAGCTGGATTGTTGCACGGTTCTTTATCTCATCAACCTTTTTCCGGGTACCCATAAGGAGCGGAGTATTTTCATAACCCTCCAGTTCATCATACCTGCTGACACCACCTGTTCCCATCTTCCGGATAGAAGCAGGTATGGAATCCATTTCAAGAACCGGCCTGTAACAGTTTCCATCCGATAACTCCAGATCACCAAGAGATGTTAGTGCATCGTCGATGCTCATTTCCAGAATGGAATATTTTAACCTGAGGTTTTCAATATCCTGATTAAGCGACTTCTCCTTCGGAGATCCGAACATGCTGTTGAAAACAGACGTATAAAGAATAGTAACAACGATTGCCCCGATCATGAACAGAGTGAACCTTAAAAGCTTACCCTTCCATGGTAACCTCACGCGCTTGTATTGCAGATCAGACAGATCAAGAAAGTATTTTCGGCTGAACATTAACTGCCCTGGTTTTTTATGCTGAGATTGACAAATCTAAACAAATAAATTAATTTTACAAACTTAAATTTTTGTCAATTATTGTATAATTATATGCCAATTCCATTAAAATCCAACGAGCTGCGACAGTTGTTCTTTGAGTTTTTCAAGTCAAAACAACACCTTATCGTTCCTTCCGCCCCCATGGTTATGAAAAATGACCCGACCCTCATGTTTACAAACGCGGGCATGAACCAGTTCAAGGATATTTTTCTTGGCAACCAGTCTCCGGCAAACCTAAGAATTGCAAATTCCCAGAAATGCCTGCGGGTATCGGGAAAACATAATGATCTGGAGGAGGTAGGACATGACACTTACCATCATACCATGTTCGAAATGCTGGGTAACTGGTCATTCGGAGATTATTTTAAAAAGGAAGCTATAGAATGGGCATGGGAATTCCTGGTTAAAAACCTTGAAATCCCTGAAGACAGGATGTATACAACTATTTTCGAAGGGAGCCCGGATGAGAATGTTCCACGTGATGATGAAGCATTTGAATGCTGGAAAAATTGTTTTAAATCACCTGACGGAAGAATCCTCAACGGCTCCAAAAAAGATAATTTCTGGGAAATGGGTGAAACAGGTCCCTGCGGACCTTGCTCTGAGATCCATGTCGACTTAAGAGATGATGACGAAAGGAAAAAGATTCCCGGACATGAGCTTGTGAATAAGGGACATCCTCTGGTTATCGAGATATGGAACCTTGTTTTCATTCAATATAACCGGCTGACAAACGGGAAGCTTGACCTTCTGCCAGCGCACCATGTCGATACCGGAATGGGATTTGAGAGACTTTGTATGGTGGTCCAGGGAAGGAAATCGAATTACGACACTGATATCTTTCAGTCGGTAATATCCCGTATAACTGAAATTACCGGAAAGAAATACGGTGTGAATGAAAACTGGGATATCGCCATGCGTGTGATTGCTGACCACCTGCGTGCAATAGCCTTTTCAATAGCCGACGGACAGATACCTTCCAACAACCGGGCCGGATACGTAATAAGAAGAATCCTGCGGCGGGCTGTGAGATACGGATACAATAACCTCGCAATGGAAGAACCCTTTCTTTATAAACTGGTGCCAACCCTTGCAGATACCATGGGCGAGACCTACCCTGAACTCAGGACAGGAATGGAGAATATTACCAGGGTGATCCTTGAGGAAGAGACTTCCTTCCTTAAAACACTGGGGAAAGGTCTCAAAATGATAGATAAGAAAATCGAAGAACTGAGAAAAGAGGGCAGCGACATCCTTCCCGGAAAAGCTGCTTTCGAACTTTATGACACCTTCGGATTTCCAATTGACCTGACACAACTGATACTCAAGGAAAACGGAATAAAGACGGATATCATTGGCTTCGAGGACGAAATGAAGGGCCAGAAAAACAGGTCGAAGGAAGATGCTGCTGTGGAAGCCGGCGACTGGATTGCAGTAAGAGACAGCGGAGAAACTGTGTTCACAGGTTATGATGTAACCGAAGATGACGTCCTGATAACAAAATACAGGACAATAAGATTCAAAGGAAAGGAAAGTCTCCAGATCATTCTTGATAAAACACCTTTCTATGCCGAATCGGGCGGACAGGTGGGTGACACAGGTTACCTGATCTCAGGATCTGAGAAAATAGAAATCGTCGATACCATAAAGGAAAACAATGCAATAATACATATCAGTCATGGTAAAATATCCAGCCCGGGTGAAATGTTTCATGCCGTTGTGGATCTGAGGAAACGGCTCATGACCGCCAATAATCATACTGCAACCCATCTTCTTCATCATGCCCTCCGGAAAGTTCTTGGAAACCATGTGGAACAGAAGGGATCGCTTGTAACACCCGAACGTCTGAGATTTGACTTCAGCCACTTCTCCCGGCTCACCAGGCATGAACTCAGGAAAGTGGAAGAAGAAGCCAACCGGATGGTCAGGGATAGTGCCAGCCGGGAAACTGCCGAAGGGGTGCCGATGGAGGAAGCCCGCCGGATGGGAGCCATAGCCCTGTTTGGTGAAAAATACGGCGACACCGTAAGGGTCGTGAGATTCGGAGAATCAATTGAACTATGTGGTGGAACCCATGCTGAAAACACAGGAAGAATAGGTATTATTAAGATCACTTCCGAGGGCGGCATTGCTGCAGGAATCCGCCGGATCGAAGCTGTGACCGCTGAAAAAGCCGAGGAGTATATTAATGAAAAGATCGAAGCTGCCGAGGAAGCTGGGGCACTCCTGAAAAGCACCGGTAATCTCAGGGAAAGTGTGGAAAAATTACTTACTGAGAACACCCTGCTAAAGAAAACCATTGAAAAGCTCGAAGCCAATTCGGCAGTAAATCTGATTAAAGACCTGGAAGGGAAGGCAGTGACAATTGATGGCTTAAGATATATCTCAGGGATAATAGAGGCCGGAACTGCAGACATGCTGAAAAACCTTGCTTACCAGGTACGCAGCTCATCCGATAACACCGTGCTCGTAATAGGCGCCTCAATTGCCGGCAAGGCTAATATATTCGTTATGGTAAGTGACAATCTGGTTGACACAAGGAAAATAAGCGCTGTTGAAATCATCAGGGAGATCGCAGGAGAAATAAAAGGTGGCGGAGGAGGACAGCCTTTTCTTGCATCTGCAGGCGGGAAAAACCCTTCGGGCCTGACGGCTGCTCTTTCAAGGGCAGAAGCATACCTGAGAAAGAAGTCATCAAGTCCGGAAGGCTGAAATAGGAACTGACCAGATACATGAAAATCTTTCAGAGTTCTGAAAGCTTAAGGCGCCGGAAACTCATAATTTTGTATTTTTGGAGCTTTCGGGCGCTAACGATGAAATTCCGGCTTTATATTGCACTCTTTCTTTTCGCGAATCTGCCAGCATTGTTCATGTCATGCACTCCTGAGGCATGCTTCGAAGAAACTAATGCTTATCTCAAGGCCACTTTTTACAGTAATGAAACGAAGGAAAAAAAGACTCCCGACAGCCTGACTGTGACCGGAATCGGCATCCCTGACAAGCTTTATGATAAAAGGTCTGGGGTACAACCCTGCCTTTTCCCTCTTGATGCCTCATCCGGAACATGCTCCTTTGTTATAAAGATTAACGATGTGACAGATACGATCAGTTTCCATTATTCAAATTATCCCCATCTTATATCGAAGGAATGCGGATATACTATTTTCCACAGGATCGATACTTTCTTCTGCAAGAATGATTCCTTTTATATATACAGGAGCTCCGATAATGTAACAACAGCCAATGAGGAAAATATCCGCATATTTTATTAGCCTGCTCCTGATCCTCAATCTGAATAGCCTCATGGCCCAGGACACGGTTCTCTTTCCGTTGAAAATAAGGGCGGGATTCGATCTGATCGGACCCGGTTATTACTTTACCGACAGGAATAACCTTGGTATGGAGGGCTTCGTTTCATTTGACAGGAATGAAAAGATGGCATATGTTTTGGAAGGCGGCTATACCAGTTACAAATACTCTCAGTACAACTACGACTATAACAGCCAGGGTGTTTTTGCGAGGTTTGGCGCTGACTTTAACCTCCTCAAGCCCGATAAGGCAAAAGGTACTTACTGGGCAGGAATAGGACTCAGGTACGGTTTAAGCTTCTTCGATTCCGAAACCACTGACTTCAGCCATGAAAATTACTGGGGAGAAACGGCCTCGTCAATACCTTCAGGAAATATGATCGCGCATTTTCTGGAAGTCTCCCCGGGCGTCAGAACAGAAGTCTTTAAAAACCTGAGCATGGGCTGGACAATAAGGCTGAAACTCCTTCTTTCCGGAGGAGGAGGAAAGGATCTCAAACCAATCTCTGTTCCGGGATATGGGAACGGAGGCAGAATGACCAATGCCGGAATAAGCTATTTCATAACCTGGAACATCCCCTACAGGACCAGGACAGTTATAATCAAACCGGAGATCCAAACTGAGGAAGACGAGGAGATTGAAGAAACAGATACTTCAACAGGTCAGCAGAGGATTGGTTTCTGAGTATCAGCCATCCTGTGTTTGCCTTTCCTGAAATCAACCTGCTGCCACTTCAGCAGCCGGCCGGCTGCTGAAAAACCACAAGCCCGTAAAGGTAATAAAACCGTTCACCAGAAGCAATTCGAATCCGAATTTGTAACCGTTGAACAATTCCACCGAATATGTGCTGAGCAGGTAACATATTACCGGTGAAAGAACTGCAATCCATGGAGTTACCCTGTCTTTCGCAATTCGTTTTGTGAAAAGCCCGAAAGTGTACATCCCCAGCAGAGGGCCATACGTATAACCGGCTATAGTGAAAAGCTTATCGATGATGGCCCTGTCATTAAGCGACCTGAATATTAAAACACATATAAAAAATACTGCAGCAATAGCAATGTGAACGAAATACCTTGTCCTTGTCTTTGCCTTTTCGGTCAGATGCTCCTTTTTCTCCAGCCCCAGAAGATCAATGCTCACCGATGTTGTCAGCGATGTAAGGGCTCCGTCGGCGCTCGGAAAAGCAGCAGAGATGAGACCTATGAGAAATACTATTCCGGCTACAGGACCAAGAAAATTGAAGGCTATTGTTGGAAAAAGGTCATCACTCATTGCAACGTTTACGTTCATTTTCTGGGCATAAAGCATAAGGAATGCACCCAGAACCAGGAAGAGAAAATTAACCAGGACGATTATTCCGCTGAAAGTGAACATGTTCTTCTGGGCTTCCCTGAGATTTCTGCAACTCAGGTTCTTCTGCATCATTTCCTGGTCAAGCCCGGTCATCGAAATGGTAATGAACATCCCGCTGAGAAACTGCTTCAGAAAGAATCTTTCACTATGCCAGTCGGTAACAAGCATTGTCGACACCGGACTGTTCCATACCGATCCGATCAGTTTCATTACAGGCGATCCAAGTTCGCGGCTTATGTAAACCACAGAAAGAACAACCGCAAGCAGCATGAATGTGGTCTGCAATGTATCTGTCCAAACGATGGTTCTTATTCCTCCCTTTAGTGTATAGAGAATGATCAGAAGAATGAAAATAAACACATTCACCCAGAAAGGAACGTTCCATGCATCAAAAACAAATATCTGCAGTACATTGATGACCAGGAACATCCTGAGCGATGCCCCCAGAACCCTCGAAAGTATAAAGAATGCAGCTCCGGTCTTATAAGAGAAATGACCGAAGCGCTGTTCCAGATAGGTGTAAATTGATGTAAGCCTCAGTCTGTAATACAAGGGCAGCAAAACAGTCGCAATCACCAGATAACCAAAAAGATATCCAAAAACAACCAGCATATAGCTGAACTGGGTATCCTTAACCCATCCGGGCACCGACATGAAGGTCACTCCCGAGAGGGATGCGCCGATCATTCCATAAGCCACTACAAACCATGGCGATACCCTGTTGCCAATATAAAAAGACTGGTTGTTTGCCTTGCGGGCTGTTATCCACGTGACGGCAAACAACATGGCTGTATAGGCCAGAAAAATCAGCAGTATCAGTGTCGGATTCATGCTTTCGCGATTAAAAATGCAAGGATAACAAAAAGAAAGGAAGACAAAAAATTAAGGAAAGGTTTAATTTACAGGCAATAATTGAACTATTTTTGTAAAAAACAAATATCCATGAGTTTCTCCGAATATCCTTCAAAGCTTCTTGAAAATGCTGTCAATGAATTCGCTTCGCTGCCGGGAATAGGAAGGAAAACAGCTTTCAGGCTTGTACTTAACCTGCTGAAGAGGGATCCGGCGGAAGTAAAAAGATTCGGAGAAAGTATTATAAAACTGCGAAGCGAAATCCACTATTGCAAGTCGTGTCACAACATTTCCGACTCGGAAACATGCTCGATCTGCAGTGACGCCAGAAGAGACAGATCAACCGTCTGTGTGGTTGAAAATATCCAGGATGTGATGGCTATAGAGAACACCCGGCAGTTCAGGGGTACCTACCATGTTCTGGGCGGTGTGATCTCTCCCGTCGACGGTATAGGACCTGCCGATCTCTGGATCGATTCCCTTGAGGATAAAGTAAAGAAAGGAGGTATAACTGAGATCATAATGGCTTTGAGTACTACAATGGAAGGGGATACAACCAATTTTTATCTTTTCCGGCGACTAAGCAAATACGACGTATTACTTACTACCCTGGCCAGGGGAGTGGCAGTGGGCGACGAACTGGAATACACTGACGAAATAACTCTTGGAAGGGCCATAAACAACAGAAATCCCTACCAGCAGTAGAATCTCCATTAAACATAATTGCAGGATAGTTGTTATTTTGATAAACACAATAAAATGGCAGGCATGAACATCATACTTCCCGCAATGGGAGAAGGAGTTATAGAAGCAACAATCACCAGGTGGCTTGTAAAGCCCGGGGCAGAAGTAAAGGAAGACGATCCCATTGTTGAGGTCGCAACAGACAAGGTTGATTCAGAGATTCCGGCACCAGCTGCCGGTACCATATCGCATATTCTTGCTGAAGAAGGAACTGTCGTTAAGGTAGGTGAAACCATTGCTGTTCTTGAAAGCAATATCTCACCCAGACCTGAAGAACAGGCAGCAGTCCGCAAAGAAGTTGAAAGAATCCGCGAAACCATAAAGGAAGTCAGGGAGGAAATAAAAACCGAACGGGCTGCTTCCCGTGAAATAAAAAGCCGCACTCCCTCGGGAAAATTCCTTTCTCCCCTGGTGAGAAGCATCGCTGCAAGCGAAAATATAAGCCATACTGAACTCGATACCATAAAAGGTTCGGGAATGGACGGAAGAATTACAAGAGATGATCTTATCCGCTACCTTGAAGATAAAAAGAAAAAGGCTGATGAACCAGTAGAAGATACTCAGAGCCTGAAACCCTCCCCTGCCCTGCAGACGGGTGATGAGATAGTGGAAATGGACAGGGTCAGAAAGCTTATCGCTGAACATATGGTCATGTCGAAAAGGACTTCACCCCATGTAACATCTTTTATTGATGCCGATGTCACCATGCTTGTAAAATGGAGAAACAGCGTCAAGGACAAATACCTTGCGAGGGAAGGTCAGAAGCTGACCCTTACACCGATATTCATTGATGCAACAGCACGGGCACTGTCGGAATTCCCAATGATTAACATATCCGTCGACGGGAACAAAATCATCAGGAAAAGGAACATAAACATCGGGATGGCAACAGCGCTCCCCGACGGAAATCTTATAGTACCTGTTATTAAAAATGCCAGCGAAAAGAACCTGACCGGACTGGCTCTTGCAGTTAACGACCTGGCCGAAAGAGCCCGTAACAACAAACTCAGACCTGATGAGATTACCGGCGGCACATTCACTCTGACCAATTTCGGAAGTTATAACAATCTCACGGGAACACCTATCATCAACCAGCCCCAGGTTGCAATACTTGGGACGGGAGCTGTAAGAAAAATGCCTGCAGTGATTGAAACTCCCGAAGGAGACATGATAGGAATCAGGCATATAATGATACTTTCTCTCAGCTACGATCACAGGGTGATCGACGGAGCTCTCGCAGGAAAATTTCTCAACAGGGTAAAAGAGATCCTCGAAAACTACAGTCCCGCGCAGGTCTGAACTCACGCCGAAAGGCTTTAATCAACAATTCCGTCTTTGCATATAAAAATAAACCATGCAATGACGTTTATCTTGCAAATTTGTTATATTTGTTTTGATGATTAAAGTCATGAGAAGCATACTCATTGTTTTACTGCAGATCATATTTCCGGTGCTTTTTTCCTTTGTTGCATCCGCTCAATCGAAAACCGAACAAAGAAAGATATTTGCTGAAGCCGAATCACGATACCTCTTTGATGAATACGAACTTGCCAATCCTCTTTACCTTCTGCTTGAAACTTCAGATAACTTTAATATCAAGCACAAGATAGGTACCTGTTACCTTAATATCCCTGGTGAAAAGGAAAGAGCAATCCCATACCTTGAAGCAGCAGTAAAAAATTCTTCGTTCAATGCAAGGATCAATTCCTTCAGGGAGAAAAGAGCTCCGCTCGACTCCTGGTTCTTTCTTGCAAAAGCATATATGATTAACAATGATCTTGAAAAGGCACTGGCCACCTTTAACAAGTTCAAGAGTCTGGCCCAGGAATCTGAAGTCAGGGGCAGGATGAAGAATCTTACTTATATAGACCAGCAAACAGAGGCATGCAACAATGCCATGAACAACCAGGAGGAACCTTACAGGATCAGCAAGGTAAGACTGGGAAAGCAATTCAGTCAGGGATCTATAAATGAAAACCCGGCAGTTAGTTTCGACGGGAACACCATTGTTTACACCGAACGAAGGGGGCTTATCAATGCACTTATGTTCTCAAGAAAGATAAACGGCAAATGGCAATCCCCTGTAGAAATAAATTCCCAGCTCGATTCGGGTGACGATTGCTCTTCATGCTCACTTAACAGCGACGGAACCGTCCTCTACCTGTATAAAACCGATAACTTCGACGGCAATATCTATTCATCCCAATATATAGACGGAGTATGGACCCCGATCACAAAACTCAACAGGAACATTAACACAAAATATTACGAATCTCATGCCGCCATATCTCCCGACGGGAAAAGGCTTTATTTCACAAGCAACAGGGAAGGAGGCTATGGAGGCCTCGATATCTACCTGTCAGAAAAAGATGCTTTTGACGACTGGGGACCTGCCATAAACCTGGGAACATCTGTCAATACTGTATATAATGAGGATACTCCATTCGTTACAGTGAATGATTCTATACTCTACTTTGCTTCCGAAGGACACAGCGGAATGGGAGGCTTTGATATCTACCGTAGCCGTGGAAACGGAAGGGTTTGGGGCACTCCTGAAAACCTCGGCTTCCCGATAAACAGTACTGATGACAACAGATTCTTTCAACCTTTCAATAACGACGAAAACGGATTTTACTCCATAAATACTGACTATAAAAAGAAAGAGATATTTTATATCACCCTGACCAACGAAAGGCTGAACAGAGTGTATGAACTGTCAGGAAAATACGGTCTGAAAGATACAATCGCCGAATTCGATGAGAAAAATGCCATATATCTGATTGACAAGACTTCAGGCGACACTATCGATTATGGATACCCGGACGGTTCGACAGGTCTTTACAGCTTTATGGCGGCACCCGGAGCATACCGTTTGATTTATACCGCTCCCGGCTACCACACCCGGTATCAGGATACCACGATTGTCAGGACAATACCTCCGGGTCTGATAAGGCTTGATGATATTGTCCTCGATAAAATCCTGACCTCCGGCGAACGAATAGACCTTTCGGATATCCCTGTTGTGGACCATATAAGTCCGGATATTCTTATAAAAGACCTCCGGATTTATGACGTAACTGACAGCGATCTGCAGGATACAACAATCCTATATTATACCGTCCAGGTTATGGCACTTTATAATCCTGTTGATATCAGCTATTTCAGGTATGTCGACGATATCAGGGTTTTTTACAGCGAAAACGACTTCTTCTACAGATATACAACCGGCGTCTTCAGGAATAAGAAAGATGCCTACGCCCATCGCGATATGCTGTTCAGGCTTGGATACCCCGATGACCTTTTTATAAAGAAAGTGACACGGGGAACCGGTGAAAAAAGTGTCCCAAGCAGAAAATACTATTCCATCCAGTTGAAAGCCACAAGCGTTCAGGTGGATATCTCTGCCACCTTCCCCGGACTGAGGGGTGTCAGGGAAACTAAAGAAATTGACGGGATGTATCATTATCTTTATGGCACATATTCTACCTCTGAGGAAGCAAAAACAATTATGAAGAGAAGTGAAATCATGAAATTTGGTGATGCCTTCGTAAGAGAAATTAGCATCCTTTTGAATAAATAGCTAAATTTACTTTTTATTGTTTTTTCTAAAAGCGCGGAAATATTCTACATTTTTGTAATATATTTATTGTCGTTTATAATCTGAACAAAATGAAACACCTTTACCCCGCCAGGAAATACTTCATTATTGTGGTTCTGATGAGCTGTTTTGCCTCCCTGAGCGCCCAGGAAATTCCGTTAAGAGACTTTCAGAGGGCTTTCAGAAATGCAGATTTATATTATCTCTATGATGAAAATTACCTGAAGGCAGCTTCATTGTATGAGCCCTTGCTGAAACAATATCCCGACAACTACAACCTTGCAGCCAAACTCGGGATTTGTTACCTTAATCTCGAGGGCAAAAATGATGAAGCCCTGGCCCTGCTTAAAAAAGCTTCCGGAGGTGTTGTGTCGAGTGAAAAGGAATACAGGCAGACAGGAGAAAAGGCACCCCTCGATACCTATCTTTATCTTGCAATAGCCTTCCAGAGGAGCGACAGCCTCGAACAGGCGCTTATCTACCTGAATGATGTTAAGAAGAGATTATCCCCTTCCGACACATATCAGCTGGACTTTGTGGATCTGCAAATCCGAAATTGCAGGTATGCCATGGAAATGAAGAAGAGACCGGTTCGTGTCATTTCAGAATACTTCGCTCCTTGGATGGCGAACTACTCGGGTGCCTGCAATCCGGTACTTGCAAAAAACGACTCGGTTTTCGTCTTTACAGTTAAAAATGAAGGAATTACCCAGATATACTGCTCCTACAAAAATAAGACATGGGGAAGACCATCAAACATAACAAAGCAGTTGGGCGGTTTTGACAGGTTTTATACAAATTCAATTACGGGCGACGGTAAAACGCTTATAATGTACCTGGATGACGGAGGCGACGGAAACCTGTATTACAGCACAAGGACCGATACCTCATGGTCGAAAATAAAATCATTGGGGAAACCGATTAATTCAATTTACTGGGAATCTCATGGCTTCATTACTCCCGACGGCCGTACAATGTACATTTCAAGCAACCGGCCCGGAGGTGAGGGTGATCTTGATATATGGTCATCACGCAGACAAGCAGACGGTGCATGGGAACCGCCGGTGAACCTTGGCAATACTATCAACACACCCTATGACGAAAACACCCCCTACTATGACGTTGACAACAATGCGTTGCTATTCAGCTCGGTTGGTCATATCACCATGGGTGGCCTCGATGTGTTCAGATCCCAGAACAGGGGCGGTGTCTGGACACAGCCGGTGGGAATGCCCTATGCATTTAACACAGTTCAGGAAAACAGCCACTTCATACTGAACAACAATACTCCGGGATTTGTAGCCAGCCGTTTTGACGACAAGTCAAACCAGAGAAACATTTACGCTATTGTTGCCATTGATCCGGCTGATGAAATAACAACAGCTTCCGGAACAATCCTGCTTGAGGACGGAATGGAAGTTGATCCCAAGGTTTCACTTGTTACACTTAAAAACCTTCAGACCGGAGAAATAATCCAGAATATTCCAGTCAATCCCGACGGTACATTCAAATTTGACATAAAACCCGGTGATTATGAGGTCTATATCAGCCACGATGGCTATAATACCGACACCATTTCACTCAACCTGCCTCTATATTATACTGGAAGCTACTTTGCAGTTAATCCGTCACTTGCCCCTGAAAAAGTCTTTGCAGGCGATTTCCTTTCGATACAAAATGTGCTCTTCGGTTTTGACAAATATGACCTGAACGATGAAGCAAAACAAACTCTTGAAGTGCTTAAGAATATCCTGATAACATACCCCGATCTTGCCATCGAGGTTGCAGGATATACTGATGCTGTGGGAAGCACCGAATATAACAGAAGACTTGCGGATAAACGCGCTCAGGCAGTGATTGACTACTTCACGCTGTCAGGCATTGAAGGCGGAAAATTCGTGAAAAAGGCTTTCGGCGAGTCGAATTTCGTGGCAGTAAACAGTAATCCCGACGGATCCGACAATCCGGAAGGGAGAAAATACAACAGGAGAGTCACCTTCGGGATAGTCAATCCCAAAACCGGGGTGGTGCTGAGACACGAAGCATATACCCCAAGGCACCTCAGACAGCCAAGCGCCATCAAATACAGCATAGTGCTTCAGCAAACCAAAGATGTTCTTCCACCTTCATATTTCAGCAACCTCATCAGGGATGAGATGCTCTTTATAAGAACAGTAAAAACAGATACCGCAAATCTCTATGCTCTCGGAGTCTTCTTCAACAGGTCTGACGCCGTGACTTACCTTGGTTATCTTAAGAGTCTAGGCCTCGATAAAGCATATGTGATCAACCAGTATGAACTCGACAACCTTGCAGGCGAGAGCGAACAGGTCATATTACAACCACAGGCACAAACTAGACTTGTTTACTCAATCCAGTTGAAAGCAACCAGAAACCCTATTGATGTTGACCGGATATTCCCGGGATATGAAGGGGTGAGAGAAATAGTTGCCGACGACGGATTCTATAAATATGTCTGGGGAGAATTCAGGTCAGTTGCCCAGGCTAAAGATGCTCTTGTGGAAGTGAAGAAGGATTTTGATGATGCCTTTATCAGACAGATTAATGCTGTCCAGTAAACCGGCTTTCAATATACCTGATACATTTTAATGAAGCACAGGGAAATAACCTTGCGGGCCCTTGAACCAGAGGACCTTGAGTTACTGTATGACTGGGAAAACGATATGGCAAACTGGCTGATCAGCAACACCATGACGCCTTTCTCCCGTTTCACACTTAAACGCTACCTGGAAAATTCACATAAAGACATCTATGAGACAGGCCAGCTGCGCCTGATGATCGACCACACAACCGATAACATAACAATAGGCACGATCGACCTGTTCGATTATGATCCGTTTCACAGAAGAGCGGGCGTGGGAATACTGATCGCACTCGAGGACTACAGAAGAAAGGGATTCGCCACAATGGCACTGGAATGCCTGATTAACTACAGCTTCAGGAACCTTATGCTGCATCAGCTTTACTGCAGTATCCTCTCAAATAACCAGGAAAGTATAGCGCTGTTCAGAAAACTTGGATTCAAACAGGCAGGAATAAGATATGACTGGATCAGGGTAACGGACGGATACCTCGATGAACACCTTTTCCAGCTTGTCAATCCCGGTGCCTGAGATCATTGGAGACCAGAAGCGAGAAGACCACATGCTGCCTTAATATCTGCCCCCCTTGATTTCCTTATCGAAGCTGAGATCCCGGAAATTACAAGCTCATGCTTGAAATGATGCATTAAATCCTGCGGAGAACATATATTGCTATCTCCGGGAACTGAATGGTAAGGCAGCAGGTTCACCCTGATTCCTGTACCCTGCAGCAGATACTTCAGCCCTTCAAGATGACCAGGTGTATCATTTAAACCTTTTATCATCACATAAGCAACGCTCATCCTCCTCTTTTTCACCGGTCGGGCCGACTTCATCACCTCAATTACCTCACGGGCAGGATATATGCTCTCTGCAGGAACCCATCTCAGCCGTTCTTCAGTAAAAGGAGAAAACAGGCTGAGCGCCAGATTGCAGGAACATAAATCGAGATACTTCCTGACTCCCGGGGTTAATCCGACTGTCGAAACAGTGATATTCCCGGGACTTAACGCCATCCCCCACGGGGCCGTCATGATTTCACAAGCCCTGAGGATATTGTCCAGATTATCCATTGGCTCTCCCATACCCATAAAAACTACATGTGTCACTTTTCCGCCTGTGTCGGGAGCGAGAACCTGATTTAGGATATCTCCTGCTGACAGATTGCCCCTGAATCCATACTGACCGGTTGCACAGAAAGGACATCCCATCCTGCAACCCGATTGAGAGGACACGCAAACGGTGACCCGCTTCGCATCGCTCATTAATACTGTTTCAAATTCCTGACCGCTTTCATTCCTGAACAGGAATTTCACCGTTCCGTCAGCAGACTTTAAGGATGAAACGGGACTGAAGACACCCGGAGACGATATCTCCTTTAGCCTCTCCTTGACTTTAGTTGGAACATCCGGAATAAACTCAATCCCGCCAGGCTTGCTCTTATAAAGCCA
This sequence comes from uncultured Rikenellaceae bacterium, assembly GCA_964429295.1. Taxonomy (GTDB): domain Bacteria; phylum Bacteroidota; class Bacteroidia; order Bacteroidales; family VadinHA17; genus LD21. The sequence goes on along the minus strand of CAYSBL010000011.1, from coordinate 43,406 downwards.
GTTGGCTATCGCCAGTGAATGCTTCTCCGTGCACCCCGCTAGTTCACCTATTTCTGAAGCTGTAAGTCCGCAAAGGCTCCTCATAGAATCCTCCTTAATAGAGGTAAGTAACAAGGGGGGCCGGAATTCCCCGGCCCCGAAAAAAGGTGATTATTGGGAAATAAGTCCCCTGTTCCTTAAAAGCGGCTCAATCTGAGGCTCACGACCACGGAAATTAATATACATCTGCATGGCATCCATGGTCCCGTCCTTCTCAAGGACATTCCTTCTGAATGATTCGGCAGTAGCACTGTCGAACACTCCCTTCTCCCTGAAAGCCTCGAAGGCATCATTATCAAGTACGGCAGCCCATGTATAGCTGTAGTAACCTGAATCATACCCGTCGATTATGTGAAGAAAATAGGTACTCCTGTATCTTGAAACAATTTCAGGTATCAGGCCTATTCCATCAAGATATTGCTTTTCAAAGCTTTGCACATCAATTACAGCGGGAGACTCAAGGGTATAGTAAGCAATGTCGAGCAGGGAAGCTGCAAGAAGCTCGGTGTTAATAAAACCCTGGTTGAAATACTTGCTCTTATCCAGTTTCTCTATCAGCTCTGCTGGAATAGGCTCACCGGTTTCGTAATGACGTGCATAAACGTTAAGCAATTCGGGCTCTGAAACCCAGTGTTCCATAATCTGCGAAGGAAGTTCGACAAAGTCCCATGCGATATAGGAAGTATTGTAGGTATTCTTGCAGAACAACCCTTCAAGAGCATGCCCGAATTCGTGGAACAGGGTTTCCACCTCCTCAAGGCTTAACAGGGAAGGAAGATCACTTGTAGGACGAGTAAAGTTGCAGACAACTGTAACGACCGGAGTGACAGGTTTCCCGTCAACAATATGATGACTCCGGTATCCCCCGCACCATGCTCCCTGCTGCTTGCTGTCGCGCGGATGGAAATCCATGTAAAGCACTCCGATATGTGATCCGTCGGCCTCCTTAACTTCATATGCTTCAGCATCTGGATGAGGAAGAGGGATATTCGTCAGAGGCGAGAAAGTGATCCCATAGAGCTTGTTAGCACATGTGAAGACGCCTTCCCTGACATTGTCAAGCAGGAAATAAGGCCTTAGAGCATTATCATCAAGGTCGTATTTTTCCTTACGTACTTTTTCAGCATAATACCACCAGTCGGATGGTTCAAGCTTGAAATTTCCTCCCTCGCGGTCGATTATCTTCTGCATTTCACTTACCTCATTCCGGGCTACCGGTACAGCCTTGGACCAAAGATTGTTGAGGAGTTCAAGAACATTATCAGGGTTCTTTGCCATTCTTGGCTCCAGTACCAGGTGCGAGTGAGTCTTGTATCCCAGAAGTCTTGCACGCTGTGCCCTCAGCCTTACTATATCGGCCAGGATTTTGTTGTTGTCATATTCATTGCCGTTGTTGCCCCTATTGGTGTAAGCACTGAATAATTCCCTCCGCAGATCCCTGTTTTCCGAATACTGAAGGAAGGGGAAGATGCTTGGCCTCTGCGTTGTGAAAGCCCATTCGCCTTCCTTGCCCGCAGCTAAGGCAGTTTCCGCAGCTGCATCAATGATGGATTGAGGCAATCCGGCAAGACCTTCTTTTCCTACAAACAATTTATAATTATTTGTTTCGGCCAGAACATTCTGATTGAACTGCACCGCAAGCACCGAAAGTTTCTGATTGATGCTTTTGAGAGTATCCTGATCCACCTTGTTCAGGTTGGCACCGTTCCTTACGAACTCCTTGTAGAGATTCTCAAGTATGAATTTCTGCTCATCGGTAAGCGTTTCTGCAGCCTGATTTTCATAGACATGCTTCACTCTGCTGAAAAGCTCCGGATTAAGAACAATCTCATCCTGATAAGCCGAAAGCATCGGGGAGATTTCCATCTCGATCTTCTGCAGCGAATCGCTTGTGTTTGCCGAGGTCTGACCAAAAAACACCTGCGATACCTTCGACAGCAGCTTTCCTGACCTGTCGAGCGCGCCTATGGTGTTGTCAAAATCAGGTTCCTCACTGTTGGTGACAAGACTCTGAATATCCTTCCTGCCCTCTTCCATCCCTTTTTCAAATGCCGGCATGTAATGCCTGGCATGTATCTTTTCAAAAGGAGGCACGTCGAAAGGGGTGTTGTATTCGGAGAAAAAAGGATTGCTTTTTTCATCAGTCCGGTTTTTGCAGGAACCCATAATAAGGCATGGCAATCCAATGATTAAAAGAATTTTAGATAGTTTTTTCACGGCAATTTGAATTTGTATTGTTATTTCCGGTTTTATATTATGGTGCAAAATAAGTCTATAAAAAACGTTATCAAAAGAAATATGGATTATTTTTGTCATCCCGCTTCCATAGACTGGATGGAGCATGGAAGGATGCGACAACCTTGACAGTTTCAATCCTGATTTCCGGAGAGATGGCAGAGTGGTCGAATGCGGCGGTCTCGAAAACCGTTGTCCTGCAATCGCGGGACCGGGGGTTCGAATCCCCCTCTCTCCGCAACGACAAATTACTCCCGTCCCGCCAACCGGCGGGACGGGATTTTTGTTTTTCAGAAGGACTGGAGATGCTTGCATCGACAAGGACTTCTGAAAAACAAAAACCCAATTTGCTGCGCAAATTGGGAATAATTTGTCGTTGTTGGGATCTCCTCGCCGGGGATCATGGGCGCAGCCCATAATCCCTTTCAATTCTATGACATATGAGCCCGTGTCTCACAAAATATATCTTGATCCAAGAACCAGTTTGTCTCCTGAGTCATCTATCTCATAAAGCTGTGGTTTCCGGGGGCCGTTTCCTTCAGAATGATGGATAATAAAAAGTCGTTTCCCCTCAAATGTGGTGAATATCATTCCATGTCCGGAATTATCGCCCTTGAAAGACTCCTGTTCCTGAACCCAGGGACCTTTTAGTTTTCCTGATACAGAATAAGCAACACCCTGTGCATATCTGTGTTCTCCCCAGCTTGACCATAACATGCCCAGCTTACCGGTCTTTGTGCGGAACATCTGCGGTCCGTCGGTGACCCATCCCGGCATCCTCATGCCAAATGTGGCTTCACCAATACTGTTCATCTCCTTTGACCAGGCAGCCTCACTTGCACGGAAGATGGTAGTTGGTTCGGCTGTCCGATGGGTCAGATCTTTTGATAGGGGCATGTAATCCATGGTCCCGTCAATCAACTGTGTCCACTCATGAACGAATACCATATAGGTGGTGTCATTCTCGACAAATAGAGTACCATCGATGATATCCCAGTCTTCCGGACCCAGACAGAAATCATGGTCAACGACCAAAGGTTTGAAAGGTCCCTCGGGCGAATCGGCTACCAGTAACTGAGTCTGATTGCGGGGTACATTGTAACGGCGGGGAACGGCCTGGATCACAACACTGTGGTCGCTCCAGGTACCGGCATAATAGTATTTGTCCCCTATATGGTGAATCTCGGCAGCAGCTACCCACAGGCCATCCATCCACGTTCCCTTAAGGTCTATTATTGGGTATGGACCAGTCCACATAAGCAGGTCTTTGCTTTTGTACAAACGACCGCCTGTGCCTGTAAGATAATAAGTATGCGACCTCTCATCGGGAAAGATAAATGGATCACTCATGGAAATATCATCAAGAGATACTGTCTGGATTTTTTGTTCCGGACGAGGAGGCCTGAATGCCGGTATCTGTCCTCCGGCAGCAGGAATAGGCCCTCCGAAATTATTCTGTCCCGGATTGGCCGGAGGCGCCTGTTCTCCTCTGACAATCTGTAATTTTTCTTTTGTCTGAGTTTGAGCTGAGGCTTGTTTTATATTGCAAATAATCATAACCAATGCAATGAATACGGCCAGCACAGAAAATCTGTTTAGTTTTTTCATAATTCTTACGATATTTTTGGTTTAAGGATATTCAATACGCATATCTTATAAATTAAACAACAAGGGTGCAAACTCTCGCAGGCTCCTTCTCCATGACTGCCATTCATGTGCAGTATTCGGGGAAACATACGATACGCTCTTTATCCCGGCCTGGTTCAGAGCATCTGATGCGGCTTTGACTCCGTCAGAACCTCTTTCGCGGCTGCCATAGGAAAGAAATACCAGCCTGACCAAGGATTTGTCAGAAATTTCTGCAGGAGCAATTGTGCCGCCGCTGAAGAGACCTATATATGCAAACTTGTCAAGGTGAGCAAGCGTCACCGACTTTGTACACATAGCGCCCATCGACAAACCCGACATCGCGCGATGTGCCTGGTCAGGCAGTGTACGGAAGTTCTGATCAATCCACGGGATCAAATCGCTGATCATGAGATCTGCATATGTGTCAAATGAGAAACGGGGCCGTGCGCCGGCTGCAGGAACACCAGGACGCTGGGCATCAGCTGCCGGAACACCCTGACCGGGGGCAGCGGGACGAGGACCCATCGGAAACTGCGGGCCAACAGCACTTGTCTCCATAACTACAATAAATGGTTTGACTTTCCCTTCTGCAATAAGGTTGTCAAGTATTAAATTGGTACGGCCCATTTCAATCCACACTCTTTCATCCTCACCACCGCCGTGCTGAAGATAAAGAACCGGGTAACGGGCTGAGTTGTTTTTCTCATAATCAGGTGGTGTGTAAATGAAAATATGACGCCACGAACTGGCAACCTTCGAATAGTAATTCCTAATCAGAACGTTACCATGAGGTACATCCTTTAGCTCATAAAAACCGCCATCAGGATCGGGAATTTCAAAACCATTGCACATATGGCTGTAGCCAATAAAAGCATTAGTCCCAGGATCAACAACGATTGTACCGTCCACTATCATCCAGTAGTTATGATATCCTTTATCCTGCGGTTCACTTGTGTAGGTCCACACACCATTCTCGCCTTTGACCATATCAAATGGTACGTTGACTATTGAAACCTGCACTTTTCGGGCATCTGGAGCGTAAAAGCGGAATGTAACCCGCGAATCGGCCTCGATTCGCGGATACCTGACTCCAAAAAGATTATAAGGAGAGGTATGCGCTGTATCGGCGTTAAAGAAGTTAGAAGCCTGACCCGACTGGGCTAAACTAATTCCACTGACTGACAATACCATCAGTAAAACAGATAATAATGCTTTTCTCATTTTATGATCTCCTTTTGTTTGTTTTAATAAAACTATCAGTTCACACGTGAAAGAGTAGTAACAGGTATTACTTCGTATCCTGACAGATGTAAAAGTCAGAAGAAAAATCTAAAGAAGTTTTCAATTTTTTTGCAAATGATGACTGAAAATTTAAAGAATATGGAGAAAACCGTAGATTTCTGATTTACAGGTATTGTTATCCCTGTTCTTCGAGTCAGGATGATGATCACCGGATGGTGATGGTCAGTTTTTCGGCTGTGGGATATTACATCAGTATTCCCGCCAGACTTGCCGATATATACGATGCCATGGTTCCGCAGATCATCGCCTTGAATCCCAGCCGGGCCAGATCAGCCTTTCTTGAAGGGACCATCGCCCCTATCCCGCCGAGCTGGATTGCTATGGAACTGAAATTGGCAAATCCGCAAAGTGCAAAGCTTGCAATAACTATTGATTTCGGACTGAGGACTCCAGCGTGGATCATTGGTGCCAGGTCGGAATAAGCCACAAACTCATTGATAACCATTTTGGTTCCCATCAGCGAACCCACCTCGAACGATTCCGCAACCGGAACTCCCATCACTATTGCAAACAGGGAAAAGAAAGCACCAAAAACGTCCTTGAGCCGCAGATTATCAACATCAAGCCCGATAAAATCGAGCGACAGGCCCGTCCACCCCAGAAAAAGTCCGAAATATCCCAGAAGAGCATCCACCAGTGCAACAAGAGCAATTACACCAATAAGCATTGCTATTACGTTGATCGATATTGCCATTCCGTCGCTTGCCCCATGCGAAATGGCATCCATAATATTGGTTTGTTCCTTCTTCACTTCCAGCTTAACAACTCCTTTTGTCTCAGATTCCTGAGTCTCAGGAAAGACAATCTTGGAGATCACCAGTGCGCCTGGCGCAGCCATCAGACTGGCAGCAAGCAGGTATGAGGCAGGAACGCCCATTGAGATATAAACCGCCATGACGCCGCCGGCAATACAGGCCATACTGCCGGTCATCGAAGCAAGTAGCTCCGACATGGTCATACCCGATAAATATGGTCTGATCATGATCTGGGCCTCCACCTGACCTACAAATGCACTTGCCACATTCGACAAAGCCTCGCTCCCGCTCACCCTCATCGCCCAGTGCATAAAACGGGCAAGCACGGCAACAATTCTCTGCATGATCCCGACATGATATGCCATTGCAACAAGTACACAAACAAATATAATAGTGGGTATCAGAGTGAAAAGGAATACTCCTGCACTTGCAATTGTTGGAGGCAGGATCTCCGTTATCTTCATAAGATCGCCAAATACGAAAAGGGCTCCTTCCTGGGAAAAATCAAGCAGCTTGTTGATCACCTTGCCAAGCCAGGCAAAAATATCCTGGCCGACAGGAACCTTCAGGATGAAAACCGCAAGGGCAAGTTGCAGAAGAAGGCCTGTAACAACAAGCCTGACATTTATAGCTTTCCGGTTGTTCGACCAGAGCCAGGCCAGTCCCAGAAGTATGATAATTCCAATTATACCGGTGAATCGTGACATGCAGGAATGATTTAGTTTAGAGTCTGACTCAAACCTACATTTTTTTTTGATTCGATGATAATCCCGGCAGGAAAAAGATGCTACATGTAAACAGCAACCTGCCCTTTGCGCGGCACGGCCCGGTAAAGTATCTTAGCATCAGCCTTCGGCATTCTCATCTTAATGAAGGGATGATACTCTGGCACACTCAAAACGGCCACGCTTTTTATATATCTCCAGGTGGTCCGCAAACGATCGCTTAGATCAAAATAAAAGAGCTGACGGCTGTCGCTCCTGACAGAGTCAGTGTTCTGATATACATAAATCCTGATGCCGTTGTCCATTTCGAGGATATAATTGACGGGTTCATAATCAGAGGTATCCGGAATAACATCAGGTTTAAACTCACTCGTGTCCTTTGGAGCCATCTTGATCATAAGAGGTTCCTTCTTTATTGAAGCCAGATCGCTGACAATGTTCATCGGTTGAGCCAGCATGGATGAAATTGCATAATCATCAGTCCGGCGAAGCATTCCGCTTACCCTGTAGCTGCTTATCCTTACCGAATGAACATTAACCCCGCTTATTTCCAGGTTTGCGGTACTGTCGGAAAGATTGATCGTCATGTAAACTGAATCGGTCTCTGCCATGCTGGTTCTTGCCTGAAGATATGACCTTTCCTTAAGTAAAGCCATATAGGCAGAATCGGTGTAAAATCTTTTATCAATCTGGTCTGCTCCGGATTCCCCCGGACTGAACCTGAGTCTGATCTCATCCAGCTTTTTTCCCGGAGCCATAAGAGACATGATTGTAAAGAGTGCCAGGATCACTGTAATTATTACAGCCGTTATTACCAGGCTGGTCCGGCTCTTTTTCCTTATGGCTTCTTCTTCAGTATTGCTTTCCATATTCCTGTCTTGTCTGAAATCAGAAAATGTAAACCTTCGAACCTATTGCCAGAGTGTTATATATGGCTTCCAGATCCTCGTCGTTAAGCCTTATACAGCCATGGGTAACAGGCATACCAAGAAAACGCTTGTAAAGAGTCCCATGGATCAGGTAACCGTCGCCGATGCTCAGCGCATAATCCCCAAGAACGCCGTATTCATACCTCGAATGATGAGTAGCTGAAGGAATCGGAAGACCTTCCTCAACAAATGCCCAGTCGGGCTTTCTCCACACCGGAGATGTGATCTTTCCCTGAATACGATATTTTCCCTTTGGAGTTTTGAACACCCATTTTCTTTCACCCTCTGTTTTGAGCATGGTGTAACTTCCGGAACTGCAGAATCCTTCCCTTATCAGCTTTTTGTTCCTGTAAAGAAAGAACCTGTTGTCGGTTGTATTAATAACAATGTACGACTGTCCGGAGGTATATGAGGCATATTTCTTTGAAAGCCTCTGAACATCCCTTGAAAGAGATGATACCTGCTTTTTGTAATTCTGGTCTTCCTTCAGCTCAGAATCATTGACCAATACCGGCCTGTGTTTTGAAACCGCTTCCTGCATTCCCGGAATAACATAAAGGACAAAAGCGGACAGTAAAAAGAATGAGACCAGACCTCCTGCAATAACCGAGGTCCTTATTGCCGCCTTCCTGACTGCCGGATCAGCAGCTAATCTGTCCCAAAGCGATCGCAACCATGACAGCAGGTCCGCTCCCCTGGCCTCTTCAGGCTGTCTTTCTTCCATGTTTGTATTATTGTTATCCATAAAGCTGTCATTCATGAAGTTTGTCGAGGCTGACCGTTGATCCCACTATCGTCACCGGGGTGCCTTCACCGGCAATCCTGAACACAACGTCCATTTCTTCATTGGTCAGTGCTATACATCCTTCGGTCCAGTCGTACCCTCTTCCCCCTTCACCGTGGATTTCGATAAGACTCCCTATTCTGGCTGTCCTGGGAAGAGTCCCATCAGCAACAGCCTTTCTGAATTCCGCCCTGTCGGTTTCGTTCGGGTAGTCGATCAAAAGGGCCTTGTGGTACTTCGTTCTTCCGCTTCCGAACTTCCTCACCACCTTATACATTCCCTCTGGTGTCGCCTTGTCGCCCCTCTCTCTTTTATCACCCACCCAGTTCTTGCCGAGCTCGACATTATACTTAAATTTCAGGACTCCTCCAAGATATATATAACATTTCCTCAGATACTTGTCGATAATGATTGCATAGCTCTGGTTCTGGCGTGATTCTTTGATCGTCCTGTCGACCCATTGCTTCCATTCAGGGAAGGAAGTGAAATACATGGTAAGGTGATCGCTGGCTTTTTCATAGGAATCAACAAGCAGAATTTCAGAACCAGCCACCTTTTCCTTTGCAAGGGCGAAATCGCCTTTACTGTATGCAACCTCTGATTCCTTGAGAAGCATCCTTCCTTCCGAAATCCGGCTCCATACTTCAGGGGATAAAGGATAACCGTCAAACCTGAGGTCGATCTGCCCGGCTATGTGATTGAGCTTTTCCAGTTTCTGACCTATGAAAATATTGAGATCGGTCAAATTGTTTCTTGACAGCCTCGAAGCCTGCCTTGATTTCTGCTCCGATAACCTGGCAAATTCCTCAGTACGGCTGTAATCCCTGAACCAGATGAACCTCTCATTCTCCTTCTGCCAGTTTACCATCGCTGAATCATAAAATGATTTTGCCTCGCGGTAGAGATTCCTTGAATAGGTCTGGGCATTGGTTGATACAGCTTCTGAAAGAGCAATCCTGGCATTGTTGACCTGTTCCTCGGGGGGATCCGGTATAAGACTTACAAGAATAAACCCTGCAACTGTGAGGATGGTTGCGGTTGCAGCGCTTATGAATATCCTTTTGTACTTCTTTTTAAGCCTCATACTGGATTTTACCTAAAAAAATCCCCGGGCGAGCCCGGGGATTCCATGATTTCCTAAGCCAGTAATTAGAATCTTATCCTTGCTTTTGTAAGGACTTCCTTTACTTCAGCATTAAGACCTTCAGCTTTTTCCTTGGCTGCTTTGATCTTGTTCATAGCGTCCATGAAGGAACCTTTGTCAAAGAGACCCTGAGCTTCAGCAACAGCTGCATCAACGGTGGCAACGTCGGCCTTGATCTGTTCGATAACGGCAGCACCCTCCTTGCCCCTCGGAAGTTTCGGGATAAGCGTGGCATTCTCCTCAATGACAGTCTTGATTGCTGTCATCATGTTGGTAACCTCTGCTTTAACCTCTTCCTTCCTGGTGGCAACATTTGCAGTAACAGTGTTGGCAAGAGCCGTAACTTCTGCAAGCTTGGCAACCTCAGTCTTGAAATTCTTGAACATCTTCGATTCTTTTGCCGTGATGGCAGTCATGACAGCGTTAAGTGAATCCTGGAGAGCTGCAAACTCAGCAGGCAGATAAGTGGCTGCTTCCGCAGTCTTTGCTGCTTCGATTGCTGCGTTGACGGCGTCAATTTCAGCCTGGGGTTTCTTACCGCAACTTGTGAGGACGGCAACCATTGAAATGACTGCTAATCCCATTAGTACTCTTTTTTTCATTTTCTTTTTTTTTAAATCCTTGCTTTTTTTAATTACCGATTATTTTGTTTTAATCGTTCACTTGGAAAAAATCGGGGCGAATATACTTATTTTCAGAAACCGTTATACAATATTACTATTTTTTATTTTTTTAACATTTCAATGGAAAGGAAATTTTAGATCAAATCTCTGAGAGACAATTATTTTTCTTATCGTTTCAGGTAAATTTTTTATTGTAAAACAATAAGCAGGATATTGAATTACGATAAAAATTCTATTGTTTTAAGGATATGAATGGCCCATGGGATGCGAGAGAACAGGGTTAAAAGCATAAAGTGTGAGATGTAAGGAGGGATTTTGGGCCGCGCCAATGATCCCCGGGCGGCTCAGTTGCTCCCATGATATGCAGGGATTATGGGCTGCGCCCATGATCCCCGGGGGAAGGTCCTGCAAAGCCGGATTACTCCGGACTCGCGGAGAGAGGGGGATTCGAACCCCCGGTACAGTTTCCCATACGGCAGTTTAGCAAACTGCTGGTTTAAGCCACTCACCCATCTCTCCAAATAACTTAAGGTGTTTCGGCAGTTTAGTCCCGATACTTCGGGACTGGTTTAAGCCACTCACCCATCTCTCCAAATAACTTAAGGTGTTTCGGCAGTTTAGTCCCGATACTTCGGGACTGGTTTAAGCCACTCACCCATCTCTCCAGAAATCGAAGACGGCGACAAAAATAGGAAAACATGGGTAAACTTCAAAATCTGACATGATTATTTATCCTCAATCCTCTCCAGCAGAATAACATTCTCCACGTGATGAGTATGGGGGAACATGTCAACCGGCTGCACTGCCGCCACCCGGTACTTCTCCGACATCAACCCCGCATCCCGGGCCTGCGTCGCCGGATTACAGCTTATATATACTATCCTTGAGGGATCAGCAGCAAGTATCTGCCCGACAACATCGGGGTGCATGCCAGCACGCGGCGGATCGGTTATAATAACGTCAGGCCTGCCCTGATCCTCAAGGAACTTCTCATTCAGCAATAACCTGATATCACCGGCAAAAAACTCAGTGTTCCCTATTTTGTTGATCTGCGAATTGATCACGGCATCCCTTACGGCCTCATCAATATATTCAATTCCGATAACCTTTCCTGCCCTCCCGGCCAAATAACAGGCAATAGTCCCTGTACCGGTATAAAGATCATAAACTGTCTCACTGCCCGTCAGCCGGGCAAACTCCCTGGCGGTAGAATACAACTTCTCAGCCTGCCGGGTGTTGGTCTGGTAAAATGATTTTGGCCCGATCCTGAATTTCAATCCGTCCATCTCTTCCAGCAGGTGATCATCACCGCTGTAAAGGACCGGTTCCTGGTCGGCAAGCGAATCATTCTTTTTAGTATTTATAATATAATATAAAGAGGTGATCTCTGGAAATCCGGTCCTGAGATGTTCCATCAGTCCGTTTATCCTGTCCCTTTCATCCATGAAGAAAACCACAATCACCATCACATTTCCCGAACTTGTGGTCCTTATGACCAGGTTCCTGAGAAATCCGCTCTGCTGCCGGAGATTAAAAAATGCCAGCGATTTCCTGTGAGCATACCTTCGCACCGAATCCCGTATCGCATTCGAGGGCTCGGGCTGAAGATGACACTCCCTGATATCAAGCACTTTATCAAACAATCCGGGGATATGAAATCCCAGTGCATCCTCATTGATCCGGTCATTATCCGAAACCATTTCCTCCCTGGTAAGCCAGCGCTTGTCGGAGAAAGTGAACTCAAGCTTGTTACGATATCCAAAGATCTCCGATGATCCGATTATTGGCCTGACCCCGGAAAGCTCCAGTTTGCCTATCCTCGTCAGACTGTCAATCACCTGCCTTTCCTTGAACTCAAGCTGCTTTTCGTATGGCAGATGCTGCCATTTGCATCCCCCGCAAACCCCGAAATGGTAACATTTCGGATCTATCCTTACCGGTGAGTATTCGCGGAACCTGACAACAGTCCCCTCCATAAACTTCCTTCTCTTTTTCCTGACGCGGATATCCACGACATCACCAGGAATCAGCATAGGAACAAATACCACCTGGCCATCAACCTTCGCTATTGCATTCCCTTCGGCACCGATATCGGTTATCCTGACCTTCTCCAGGATGGGTAGTTCCTTCTTTCGTCCCACAGCTACAATGATTTTAATCAGTTATCTCTCAGGTTTATAATGAATTTCAGCCCCTCAACCATGAAAGGAGCCACTGCATCCCCGTGATCAAGACCCGGAAGGATAGTTTTTTTACAAATCCCCTCTGATGTGCCTTTAAGGATCATAAGATTGTAAAGATATTCGGTATTCGACACGCTGACCTGAGTATCAGCATCACCATGAACAAACAGAATGGGAATTTCCGATTTATACGCAAAAGCGCTGTTATATACCAGGGAGGATGTAACAGAAGCGTAATCAGCATAGTGCAGATTGGTCCTGAAGTCATCGGTCAGCAGATCCGGGATGGAGGTAGTCAGCGCGGAATTGATTTCGGCTATTGAATGATTCCCGTCATACAACTGACTCAATCCTGATGCGTAAGGCTCCTTGAGCAGTTCATCAACTGAATTTTCGATATAGCCATAATAAGTATAAGCATTTATAATATATCCGATATATGCCGGAACCGGGTAAGACTGGGCTGAAACCAAAGCTGACACCATATCCGACAGATCATAGGGCCCCGCACCGCAGGCGCTTCCTCTCAGATTCAAACCGTAGGATGAATAACCCAGCTCAAGATCGGTATGTACATTGAATGTAGCAAGTCCACCCTGCGAATAACCGATCAGATAACATTCATTTTTCACAGATATGCCTTCGAATTCATTTTCAGCCTCAGAAACCGCCTGGATCATCCTGATTACAGCTTCATTGGTTGGTACCTTTATAAGATATGGATGGGGAATGTCAGAAGAGCTGCCGAAACCCGGATAATCAGGTATCACAACCACGAAACCCATTGAAGCCACAAATTCCAGCAACTGGAAGGAGTAACCAGCAGGGTTTTCACTGGGACATTCTGAATTCAGGGTATTTGTACCATTCTGAAAACTAAGAACAGGATATTCCCCGGGTGTTACGGGAACTGAAACCAGGCCCGAAACCTCAATTGTTTTGCCTTTGACAACGCTCCTGTATGAAATCCTGTATATTTTCACTCCGCCGGAAACATACTCCTCAAGCTCAGAAATAGCGGGAAACGACTGAGCAGCAAGTTGCAGCATACTGCTTATATATGCCTCCGGATACTCTCCGACGGGCTCACTTTCTATAAAATAATCATAGTCTGGTTTATCATCTCTGCTGCAGGAATAAACTGCAATTACCGAAATGAACAAGACCAGACTCAGCCTGAAATATATTCTTTTAATAAGCATAAGGATCAGTATTTAAACACTTTACATCACAGGTCAAATATCCTGTACTCTTTACCTGAAATATTTGCTGCAATAAAGAGAAGGTAAGAGGCTGACCGGACATCCTGTTTTGCCTTTCCCCTCCAAAGATAGCTCTTATTGACGTAAACGCTTATTTTATGCCTCCCATACTTTTTCTATCTTTGCTCAATTTTAAGAAATCGATGGTTTCTGTACAAAATCTGACGGTCTCATTCGGAAGCTTTGACCTGCTTGACGATATTTCGTTCCTGGTGAACGAACAGGACAGAATAGGCCTTACCGGGAAAAACGGCGCAGGAAAAACCACTCTTCTTAAAGTCATTTCAGGAAGTCTCGGTCCGACGAAAGGCAGGGTCGACAGGCCAAAAGAGGCAACAATAGGCTACCTTCCGCAACAGATGAGCGTAAGCGATTCAACCACAGTCATTAATGAAACTCTCTCGGCTTTTTCAGAACTGCTGGCAATATCGGAAGAAATAGAAAAATGCTCGATGGAAATTGCAAGCAGGGAAGACTTTCATTCGCAGGAATACCTTGACCTCTGCGACAAACTTACCGAAACTGAAGAAAAATACAGGATACTCGGAGGAGGCAATTACCTGGCCGAAACAGAGCAGACACTTGCCGGACTTGGTTTTGAAAGAAAAGACTTCACCAGGCCTACAAAGGAACTCAGCGGAGGATGGCGTATGAGGATAGAACTCGCAAAACTGATCCTCAGAAGACCATCACTTATCCTGCTCGACGAACCTACAAACCATCTTGACATAGAATCGATACAGTGGCTGGAGACATTTCTTGCCGGCTATCCCGGAGCAGTTATGCTGGTATCGCACGACAGGGCCTTCCTCGATAATGTTACCAACCGGACCATAGAAATATCACTCGGAAAAATTTATGACTACAGGGTACCCTGGTCTGAATATGTCATCCTGAGGGAAGAGAGAAGAGCCCAGCAGTTAGCATCCTTCAGGAACCAGCAGAAAATGATTGAGGACACCGAACGTTTTATCGAACGCTTCAGGTACAAGGCAACCAAGGCGATTCAGGTCCAGTCAAAAATAAAACAACTCGACAGGATAGAGAGGATCGAGGTCGATGAGGAAGACAATTCGGCGATAAACCTCCGGTTTCCGCCAGCCCCCCGGTCGGGGACAGTGGTCGTGGAAGCCCGCAGTCTGTCAAAAAACTTCGGAATACATCATGTTCTCAACAAAGTATCCGTCATTATCACAAGGGGAGAAAAAGTGGCATTTGTCGGAAGAAACGGAGAAGGAAAAACTACCTTCTCCAGAGTGATAATAGGAGAACTTGATCATGAGGGATCGCTTAAGACAGGCCATAATGTAAAAATCGGGTATTTTGCCCAGAACCAGGATGAACTGCTGGACGAAAACCTCACGGTTCTGGAAACCATCGATTACATTGCAAAAGGCGATATAAGGACGAAGATCAGGGACATGCTGGGCGCCTTTCTTTTCAGAGGTGAAGATGTCGACAAGAAAGTGAAGGTGCTGTCGGGAGGCGAACGGTCGAGGCTCGCCCTGGTAAAACTTCTCCTGGAACCCTGCAACCTTCTCGTGCTCGATGAGCCTACCAATCATCTCGACATGCGCTCGAAAGATATTCTTAAACAGGCCCTGCTGAAGTATGATGGCACGTTAATTGTGGTTTCGCACGACAGGGATTTCCTCGACGGACTGGTCACCAAAGTGTTTGAATTCAGGCACAACAGGATAAAAGAACATCTTGGCGGGATATATGACTTTCTGAGAAACAAAAAAATAGCCAACCTGAAGGAAATTGAAAGGAAGGACAGGGCTTCTGCCACTGACGGGAAAGGCGATGCGTCTTCGAACAAACAGAAGTACCTCGAAAAAAAAGAATACGAAAGAGCTCTCAGAAAGCTCAGGAAGAGGCTTGAGGATTCAGAGACGAGGATAGGGACTATGGAAGGTGAGCTGTCGGAGATCGACATTAAGCTGATGAGCAATCCCGATCCTGCTGAAAGCGAAGCGTTGTTTAAAAGGTATGAAATACTGAAAAGGGAACTTGACGAGGAAATGATTAACTGGACCGGTTTTTCCCACGAAGTGGAGGAATTTGAAAAGACATCCGATGAAAATGGAATACCCCAGGCTTGAAAAAGAATACAACGTACATGTTTATGACACTGGCCCCGACGGCCGGCTCAACCTTCATGCCCTGTTCAATTACTTCCAGGATATCGCATCCGACCATGCAGTAAGACTGGGCTATGGAAGGGATGACCTTCTGAGGCAAAATCATTTCTGGGTGCTTTCAAGGATCTATGCCGAGATTGATGCTCTTCCGCACTGGGAAGAGAAGATAAGACTGACTTCCTGGCCCCGGGGAACCGACAGGCTTTTTGCGCTGAGGGATTTTGAGATGAAATCGGTCAGCGGACAGATCCTGGCCATTGCTACTTCATCATGGCTGATAATCGACAGAGACAGCAAGCGGATCCAACGACCCGACAGCAACCTTTCCAGGCTAAACTCCAGCCCGGGGGAGGGAAAAGGGATCCTGAGAAATGCCGGTAAAATTGAGACTGCTCTTCCCGGCGGCTTAGCCGGTCCCCCGTTCAGGGTAAAAATCAGCGATCTCGATGTCAACCTTCATACCAACAATACGAGTTACCTGCTTTGGGTAACCAATACGTATGACCTTGATTTCATGCTTCAGAATATACCTTTATCGGTTGAAATCAACTATCTTTCCGAATCGCGGTTCGATGACGCGGTGGAAATACTGACCTCCTCCATCGGAGACGATGCAAGCCTGTTCATCCATTCAGTTGTCAGGCCGGCCGACAACTCCGAGTTATGCAGGATCAGAATACGTTGGAAAAAATTACTTTCATAAAACTAGTCAGGAAAATGAACCGGATCAGTCAACTTGGGAATTACAGGGCATGGATTTTTGCCGGGCTCATCCTAATGATAATGGTATCGTGCGGCGTTACAAGAAATGCAGCGGTCGACACCAAGGACCTCTCCTATCTCTATAATCCTACCAAGAGTTCCTTCAGACCGGGCTTCAGCGTTTTCAACGAATCAGACAATCTCTCGGTACTGACAGTCAGGCTCCCTGCTTCCAGTCTTTTTTTCTCGGAAGCCAATCCAAGGGGGGTTCCCATTGCGCAGTTAATGGTGACTGTCAAATTGTTTAATATTACCGGCGGAAGGTTCCTTGCCGACACTGCTTTCATCGACCTCGACATAATCAGGGAAGAGGGCCGCCAGGAATACCTTTACAAACTTCCGCTTAAAGTCGAACCCGGAACCGATTACAACGCAGAAGTGAAAATCCTCGACCAGCTGAGGGCTGAGGTTATCCAGGCGTTTGTTTCATTCAATACTGCCTCCCTAAGCAACAAGTACAACTTCATAGTCAGAAGCCATACAACTAAAAACGAGCTCATAAGCCCGGTAGTCAGGCCGAACCAGCATGTAAATCTGCTTTACCCGAAAAGGAGGCTCGACAGCCTGTTCATTTCGGTCTTCAAACCGGTTTCGGAAGTGCCCTATCCTCCTTCCATACTGCTGCCCGAGAAAACGATCGATTACGATCCCGATACTGTTATTGCAGTGGCTTATTCCGATACACTGCCACTTATGTTTCCTGAAGAGGGCGTGTACTTCTGCACCCCTGAGAGGGATTCAGAGGAAGGATTCACATTTCTCAATTTCGGCCCGGGTTACCCGGCAATGAACGATCCTGAACTGATGATAAGGCCCCTGGCTTATCTTGCTTCAGAGGAGGAAATGGACTTAATACGTTCATCGGACAGGCCAAAACTGGCTCTCGACGACTTCTGGCTGAAATGCGGAGGGAATGTCGACAGATCGAGGGAACTGATACGGATCTTCTACACCAGGATACTCTACGCCAACCATTACTTCACATCATTCAAGGAAGGATGGAGAACAGAAAGGGGAATGATATACACCATCTACGGTCCGCCCGATAAAGTTTATAAAAACTCTGAGGAAGAAAGCTGGGGGTACAGGAGGCCCGTACTAAAATCGACATGGGGAGGAAGGGTCCATCTTCAGGAACAATACCTGTTCTTCAACTTCAAACTAAGGAAAAGCACTTTCTCCGACAATGATTTCTACCTCAGCCGGAGCGAAACACTTGTCTCATACTGGGACAGAGCTGTTGCCAGCTGGAGAAAAGGACTCGTTTTCAGACTTGATAATCCGGAGGATCTTTAAAATCACCAAATGAAAGAAAGCGATTGCATTTACGGTCTCCGACCGGTCATTGAGGCTATAAGGGCCGGAAAACAAATCGACCGCCTGCTGATAAGGCAGGGCCTTCAGGGCGCCCTTTACCATGAACTGATGACTGAGGTCCGCAACCATAAGATCACGTTCCAGATTGTTCCGCTTGAAAGGATCGAACTTGTTACCCGCAAAAACCATCAGGGAGTACTGGCATGGCTATCCCTGATAGAATTCCAGTCGGTAGAGAACCTTCTTCCGATGATCTTCGAAAAGGGCGAAGATCCGCTTATTGTCGCCCTCGACGGTGTTTCGGATGTAAGAAACTTCGGGGCAATAGTCAGAAGTGCCGAATGTCTTGGAGCACATGCGGTTGTCATACCAGCCAAAGGATCAGCACGAATCACCGCCGATGCTGTAAAAACATCGGCCGGAGCTCTGCACACCCTGCCTGTTTGCAGGGAAGCAAGCATTGTTAGGGCCGTTCAATTCCTTAAGGAATCAGGTCTGAAGGTAATCACCGCCGCTGAAAAATCGGGAGACATTGTTACTGAAGCTGACCTCAGGGGCCCCGCAGTCGTCATAATGGGTTCGGAAGACAAGGGTATCAGCCGCGAGCTTACTGCCCTGGCCGACCACCAGGTAAGAATACCCATGAAAGGCGGTATCAGTTCACTGAATGTTTCCGTGGCGGCAGGAATATTTCTGTATGAGATAGCACGGCAGCGATCGGAGATCAGCCGATAATGCCCATTATCCTTTGATCCAGCATTGCCTGGTCGCTTGTGAATGAAGCAAGACCTGCAAGGGTCAGAAGGGTGTCGGGGGCAATACTCCCCTCCTTCAGTTTTTCCTTCCATCTCGAGAATACCGGTATCTTTCCGTCGGTGGCAATAGCAGCCGTTTCTTCCCTGGAAAGATGGGGAAACATATCGCCGCAACCCTCCCCGTGAGCGATCCTGACGATCTCCTGGCCGGAGGAAGGCAGCTTCTGATGAAGCTTTTCCGCAAAACCCAGCACCTTGTCGTCCACCTCCCAGAATTTTTCCACACCATAATCACTGGCAGTTGGATATATGCTCACCTCATAATTCTCGTGAGTGCGTGATTCAAATTTTCCGCTTAGCGATTTTCTTCCTTCAGCTGCTACCCTGGGAGGCATGGTAAATACATCGGTTCCTGCCAGCATCTCAAGCTGGTTATGATGTCTGAGACTGGCCGCAATGAGCAAGGTCTGCCATTCGTTCTGAGCTGAAAATGCAGTAACCCAGTTCTGTGTGGCAATTACAGCCTTCTCTCCTGCTCCTGATCCGTCGCCAAGCTTGTTATCCATCATGAATGCGCCTATCCTTCCAAGAAAAACATTTACAAAATCAGGTCGGGCAGTCCGGGTTATAAGCACATTCTGCCTGGCGCTGAATCCCAGGGTGAAATTAACCCTCACTCCGGCGTCCTTCAACCGCCTGGCCCCGATCAGCCCTTCGGCAGTAAAAGGCACCTTCACTATGAACTGATCGGGACATATCTCATGGTACCTCTTTCCAAAATACTCAATAGCCTTTATATCATGAGCCGTGTCGGTATGAAGTTCGACGCTCACGTAACCTCCGAATTTTGATGCAAGTCTTAAGCCATGTCTTGCGTTAAGCATAAAAGCTATTTCCCTCACCCTTGATTCAATGGGAAGCTCATGAACAATATGCCTTGCCTCCGAAATGAAAACATCGTAGATACCTTTCTGTATCTCATTGTTCAGAAGAGTGTTATTGGTAGTAAGAGCACTCATCTCCCCCGACCAGTTGGCCTCGGCTTCATCGATATTGCCCGTATCGAGCCATAATTCCGTACCAGTGTCCCTTAATGCCTGCCAGAAAGGATCCTTCTTCCCGCTGACATGCTTCTCATTCAGATTAGCCCAGACAAAATCGCTTATTCTCGTATTAAGGTCGGCCATATTATTGATTGTTTCAGATGTTACTTTTGTCCCGGTAGCCTGCTATGGCATCAGATATTAACAGTCATACCTGCAAATATGTTCCCCGGACCGCTGCAAAATTATATAAATTCCTCTTCAGTGTTACTGAATATTAATAGCTTTAACCACAAAAAAAATCATCAATATGAAGATATTTACAGTATCATTGATGCTCCTGTCCCTGATTTCGCTTCAAGGACAAACGGTTTATGAAAAGTACTTCACTGACAAGGTTTTGCGATTCGACTTCATGCTTGCCGGTAACAGTACTGAAACGGCTGTTTATCCTGTGGGAATGAAAGAGGAACCTTACTTTTCAGGATCAAGGCAGAATCTTGTGGATCCCTTCAATTACGGCAATTTCAGGTATGAAGTTTTTGACTCCGCCGGAGATGTTCTCATTTATTCCCGGGGATTCTGCACTCTTTTCCAGGAATGGCAGACTACTGAGGAAGCCCTTACCACCGACCGTAGCTTCTACGAAGTTGCGACCATGCCCTTTCCGAAAAACGAGATCCGCTTCGTTCTCAGCATCAGGGGAAAGAACGGAAATTTCTCCCGGCTTTACGAAACCGCCATCGATCCTGACGATTTCTATATCAGAAGGGAAAAACCTGTGAGCGCACGATTCTCCAGAATATACGGCACAGGCGACCCTGCCCTCTCAGTCGACCTTGCGTTCATAGCCGAGGGATACAGGGCCGATGAAATGGAAAAATTCAGGAACGACGTGAAGAAACTGTCCGGAGTGCTTGTAGCTGAACCCCCTTTTAACGAATACAGGGACCTTATAAACATCTGGGCTGTCGAAGCTGTCTCGGAGGACTCTGGAACTGATGTTCCGGGTGAAAGGATCTATGTTAATACTGTCCTGAACTCAAGTTTCTACACCTTCGGAACCGACAGGTACCTGACCACCACCGACATCAAGGCCGTAAACGATTTTGCTTCCATTGTACCCCATGATAACATAATAGTCCTTATAAACAGCAACAGGTACGGAGGAGGAGGAGTTTACAACTACTACAGCGGTACAACATCAGGACACCAGCTATCGCCGGTGGTATTCATTCACGAATTCGGACATGGTTTTGCAGGACTGGCCGATGAGTACTACACATCGGATGTAGCATACAATGATTTCTATCCGATTTCAGTTGAGCCATGGGAACCCAACATCACAACCCTTGTCAGTTTTGAATCAAAGTGGAAGAACCTTATTTCAAACGAGACGCCCATGCCGACACCTGCCGTGGAAAAATACAAAAATACTGTGGGATTGTTTGAGGGAGCCGGCTACTCAGCCAGGGGGATCTTCAGGGCTGAAACCGATTGCCGGATGAAAAGCAACGGCCCCCGCGGATACTGCACAGTATGCCGGGAAGCCGTCAGAAAAATGATAGAGTTCTACACAAGGTAGTTTCGGGGCAATGTCGTCAGCCCCCGGAATGGATAAAGATCACTTGCTCTTGCGATCGATAAGATAAAAAATCACAAGGGCCAGTCCGCCGAAGATGAAGATCATCGAGAAATAACCCGCAACGGGGTCCGGAAAAGCTTCAACACTGTCAAGAATGGCACCGGCAATAATTCCAAGGCCTATACCTATCAGCAGCATACCAATTTTCAGGGCAAACTTACCCCAGTTAAAACCCGACAACTGTGTTTTGCCGGTGTTAAAAAGACTTGCATCAGCACCTTTTTCAATAAGGGCCATGCGTTCCCTGTTGCGGGTGGTGTAGAAGAGATACATTATCCCGAAGACCATCGCGAAGAAAGCTATAAAGCCAATCAATCCTTCCATTTTCTTGTTTATTGGTTAGTAATAAGTTTTGCCCTTTAGACACAACAAACACTAATCAGGTTACAAAAATCAGGGACAAAAAAATAACATAACGCCTTAAAAATACTATGGGCTTCATATGTGAATAACAGGAGCAGCTTTCTCAACTCTGCAACACCCGTCCTACGCCTATTAAAGGGTGGAAGGAGCTCACAATGGAAATTCATTTCCCCCTGGAAACAGGAAAGGGGGTAAGAGGAAGCTGGGAAATAAGAAAGGGGTTCAATATGAACAAAATAAAAGTAGTTGATTATTAGTATTATAGATTTTTCAGTATTTTTATTGTGGTTTTTTATTATTGATTACAGATAGTCAAACTATTTAATATTATGAAACCCACATGTATCAAATACACATATACGTATGTATATAATATTCAAGCATGTGGGTTCCCTGTCTGCCGACAGGCAGGCATCAGACCATTAAATTAAAAATTATATACTGATGAAAAGAGAAGAAGTTATCACTTTAAAAAAAGAAATATCCGATCACCTTAATGGAGAACTTCTGCCCTTTTGGACAACACGAATGATTGATAACATAAATGGCGGATATATAACACATTTCGATAAAGACGGGAACGACTCCGGGGAAGATGAAAAATCGCTTATTGCTCAAACCCGGTCTGTTTATACTCTTTCTTCAGCACATCGGGCCGGTTATGGAGAGGGAAAATTAGCCGCATATGCAAAGCATGGAGTTGATTTTCTGATCGATAAAATGTGGGATAAAGAACATGGAGGCTTTTTCTGGATGATGGACCGGCAAGGGAATGTTAAAATCGATCAGAAAATAATTTACGGACATAGTTTTGCAATATACTCGCTAAGCGAATATACACTTGCTACAGGTGATCCGCGTGGTATTGAGTATGCAGGGAAAGTTTTCGACCTGATTCAAAAGTATTGTGTCGATTCCATGTATGGCGGCTATTGGGAGATGTTCCATCGCGACTGGGCACTTTGCGGCCCCGGAGCCCAGGGGGGCGACCGGAAAACTCTTGATGTACACATGCACCTGATGGAAGCTTTTACTACTCTCTACGAATGCACAGGCCTGGATGTTCATCGTCGCAAATTGCTCGAAGTTATTGATATCATTATTAACCGAATTATTCATCCTGATTATAAAACCGGTATTCCTCAATTTTTTAAGGACTGGACCGTAGCGCCACAGATTAAATTCGATATTATCTGGGGGTGGGACAGGTTCTCGGAGGATGGGCAGAAAAGTAATGTCGCCGACAATACATGCTATGGCCATAACGCGGAATTTGCCTGGCTCTTAATACATGCTCTTGATATACTGAAAATTTCTCCGGACATTTATCGTGAGGTCTTTAAAGTTATATTCGATCACACAATCGATAACGGGATTGATACGGAATTCGGCGGTGTTTATGTGGAAGGTTCGCATTCAGGTGGTGTGTATGACAGGGAAAAAGAATTCTGGCAACAGGCTGAAGTTTTAATAGGGATGCTCGATGCCTGCATAATGTTTAAAGAGGAAAAATACTGGGCAGCTTATAAAAATGTCCATCGTTTTGTATTCGACAAATTCATCAACAAAGGAGTAGGTGAATGGTTTCCACTGTTGACCCGGCAGGGAGCACCGATATGGACCCACATGAGCCATTCATGGAAAATTAATTACCATACTGTCAGATCGATGGTTCAGAGTATTCAAAGGATGGATAAGATACTTATGAATCCTTAATTTCAGCAACAGAGGTAGTATCTTAAAAGGTAAACTAAATTCACCATACGTAAGCACCATGCGTCTTTCGTTAACTTTTTGGGATTGGTTAGTATTCTCAACAGTAATCATTGGGAGTCTTTTTTTTGGGATGTATATGGCTTTCCTGAAAAAAGCAGGGCAAAACAGTTCAAACTTCTTCCTTGGCGGACGGTCAATTAAATGGCCTATTATTGGAGCATCAGTTTTTGCAACAAATATCGGAGCAGAACACCTTGTTGGCTTATCCGGCGATTCCTATCGCTATGGGCTATCCGCCGGATCAGTCGAATTGACCACAGCAATAACCCTGGGATTCGCCTGTGCTATTCTCTTCCCCTACTATATTAAAAATAAAATATTCACCATTCCCGAATTCCTTGAAATACGATATAACCGTCACGCCCGGACTTTTTTTTCCGGTTTGATGCTGATCATAAGCGTCATGACAAAGCTTGCATTTACGCTTTTTGCCGGAGCTCTTGTTTTGAACAGTATCCTTGGCTGGAACATTATGACTACAATATTTTATATTGGGTTAATTGTTGCCATCTTTACTATTATCGGGGGATTTACCGCAGTTGCTTACACAGATGTCATACAGGTGATAGTCATGATAGGGGGAACTGCAATTATGCTTTTTATAGGTCTTCATAAAGTCGGAGGATGGAGCGGGCTTATGGAGAAGGCACCTCAGATGATGTCAATTGCAAAACCATTTGACGATCCCGTATATCCATTCTGGGGAATTCTGGCTACTGCTTTTTATGCCGGGATATTCTATTGGGGCATGGACCAGGTTAACGTTCAGCGAGTTCTGGCAAGTCCTGATCTTAAAAACGCCAGGTGGAGTGCTATGTTCGCAACATTTCTAAAACTATTTACGATTTTCCTGTTCGCTTTGCCAGGTGTTATTGCCTATGCTCTTTATCCTGACGAATTGATGGGAGATGCCACCAAACAAACTTTTGTGCTTTTACTTAATAAATTTCTTCCGGTTGGTTTCAGAGGTTTACTAATGGCATCTTTGATGGCAGCCCTGATTACATCACTTATTGCGGTTCTGAACTCTGTTTCAACACTTGTGGTACGCGATTTTATTATGGAGTTTCGTCCAGACGTTTCTGAAAAAAAACAGGTCGGTTACGGGCGCCTTGTTATCATCATCATAACATTTCTGGGAATAGGCGCTGCCTATATGGTTTATAAAAATGATGAGGGTTTGTATAAGTACCTTCAAACCATTTCAGCCTACCTTGTGATTCCTGTATTTCCAGCTATTTTCTTTGGGATTATAAGTAAAAAAGTGACTCTAAAAGCTGCAGCTGTTTCTGTGATTACAGGAATAATCTTATCGACTGTTTTCGTGACGGACCAGATGCTTGGTCCCGAAACCGGCAAAATGATCTTTCCTTTTCTTCATCATAAATTGACATTAAATTTTGGTTACCGGGGACTCTGGGCTGAAATATTAATTACCGGAGTGCTTTTTACAGTTTCTGCTTTCACCGAAAAAACTTCTCCCGAAAAGCTTGAAAAAACAACAATTAACTATACCAAAGGATTTGAAACCTTCCAGGGAATCACGGACTGGAGATTACATTTAGGAATACTTTCTTTAATCACTTTAATTCTATATATCTGGTTAAGTTGACATATCATAAACAAATTGAAAATCCGGAAATACTCTTACAAGAAAAATTTATTATGATGAAAAACGCAATTATCAAACTCAGTTCAATAATAGTGTTGGTTATTCTTTTCGGATGTTCGCCAGGTGTTCAATCGCCTCAGCTGGAAGAGAAAGCAGTGAAAAACGAATATTACGTGGCGGCTTATGTCTGGCCCTCGTGCCATGATGATTCGCTGGGAAGGGAAAAGCTGTGGCCGGAAGGTACAGGTGAATGGGAAGTTATTAAAAAGGGCAATCCCCGTTTCGACGGACACTATCAGCCCCGTCAGCCACTTTGGGGTTACGAACTGGATAACGATCCGGCGGTAGTTGCAAAATGGATCGATGCAGCTACTGATCATGGTGTAAATGTATTTGTATTTGACTGGTATTGGTATGAAGGAGGCCCCTTCCTTGAAAGTGCACTGAACGATGGTTTCCTGAAAGCAGGGAACAACGAAAAAATGAAGTTCTATATCATGTGGGCCAATCACGATGTAAAGTACAATTATTGGAATTATCACCGCTACAAAGACAATACTGATATCCTGTGGAACGCAAAAGTGGACTGGGAAAATTATAAGATAATCGTGGACAGGATCATAAACCAGTATTTCAAACGACCCAACTATTTTAAAATCAACGGAGAGCCGGTATTTTCCATTTTCAGTATAGGTAAGTTGCTGGAAAGCTTTAATAATAGCGCGGAAGAAGCCCGTAAAGCTCTGGATTATTTCCGCGATGAAGTAAAAAAAGCCGGTTTCCCCGGATTGCATATCCAGTGGAACCAGGGTGGCGGCTCAGTAATGTCGGAAGAGACTGCTGCACGGTTTGTCAACAATGTGAAAACTATGGGATTCAATAGTGTTGCCATGTATAATATGGGTGGAACCAATGAAGATTATATCGTGTATGGAACCAATTCTATAGAGATAAGAGAACAAATGGACGCTATTCTGGATGTGCCGGTTTTCCCATGTGTTTCCATAGGTTGGGACGACACACCACGCTTCCCTGCAAAAGGTATGAATGATGTGGTACACTACCACAACACTCCTCAAAGTTTCGCAACCCTGCTCGCCAAGGCGAAAAAATATGCTGACAGCCACCCCGAACAGCCCAGACTGATTACCATTAACGCGTGGAACGAATGGGTGGAAGGCAGTTACTTGTTGCCCGACATGCTCAATGGGTTCGGATATCTGGAAGCAGTGAAGGAGGTGATCGTTGACGCAAAATTCAACAGGTATTAAACCGGTTAGAAATGCTGCAGGATATCAGGCAATACTCAAATCTATCGTGAAGCAGGGGAACAGTAATGGCATTATTCACTGTGCATCTGAAACAGACATATACTTCCTTTTGCCTCTACTGTTTTTTTATCCGGCCTAAGTATCAAAAAAAACAGAGATAAAAACAGGCGATTCCGGTAACCAAACAGTAACTTTGTGCGTCAAAGGTCCTGAATGGAACCAGGAAGCGACAAATACTACATAGAAAAGGTTCTTGCAGGAAATGTAAATGCTTTCTCCTGCCTGGTGGAAGCGCATAAGGACAAGGCATTCAACCTGGCTTTCAGGATCTGCGGCAACAGGGAGGAGGCTGAGGAGATTGCGCAGGATGCTTTTTTAAAGGCATACAGGTCGCTAAGTGATTTCAGGATGAAAAGCAGTTTTGCCACCTGGCTCTACAGGATAGTATACAATACTGCCGTTTCGCTCGTCAGAACCAGAAAAGGAAAGGTCCTGTCGCTCGACGAATTTCCGGCCGATGCCGTCGATTTTCTGTCAGCTGCCGAAAATGAGGAGGAAGCTGCCGGCGAGTATAAAAATGCTTTGATTAATTTCGCGCTTCAGAAAATACCTGAAGACGAAAGAGGACTAATCACCCTTTATTATTACAATGAAATGCCTGCTGACGAAATTTCAAAGATCACAGGCATCAGCAAGGCAAACCTGAAGGTAAAGCTCTTCAGGGCAAGGCAAAAAATGGCCGGGATTATCAGAAAGGTTGAAATGAAAAATGTAATGCAGCAATGACAATAAATGAAATTGATGATGACAAGCTTCTGGAAAAGTTTCTCAATCCCGGCACGATTGAGAAAGCCCCGGAAGGATTCGTTTCAAAAACCCTGACCAGGATCAGGATTGAAACAGCCCCTGAAAGAAAAAGCTTCCTGAAACGTAACAGGGTACCTGTGATATCTGCTATTGTAGTTTCAGTGCTGGTGGCAGCAGCAGCCCTGGTGCCCTCACAAGACTCCGGGAGTATCCTGTCAGGTGTTTCCGAATACGTTAACAAGCCCGAATCATTATTCCCGGGCATATCAGATATCAGATTACCTGAAATCGCTGTATCCGGAATAAGCATTCCTGAATGGCTTCCCTATGCCATGACTGCCTTATTGCTTTTCGGATTCGTGGACCTCGCCCTGTTCAGGGTATTCCACCGGGAATAGAATCAGCCGGCGCGGACTGCGGTTAGTTAAAGATTCTGTACACGGGTGTTAAGACCCTTTGCATTGAGCGATCTGCTCATTGCTATAAGAACTTCCCTGATCCCAAGTTTTATATCACAGCTTCCCCTGGTATGCACAATCAGTGCACACTGCTCTGCCTGAACCGGATCGTGACCGCATACTTCAACCAGCGATCGGATAACATGATCGAAAGTATTCACCTCATCATTGTACAGGATAAGCGAATGCACTTCATCCCCGCTGCCCGGCCTGTCGCTCCTGCGTAACGTTTTCTCCTTCATCGCTATTTCTCAAAAAGTTTCCTTGCCGTATCCAATGGTATCTCCCTGCTTCCTGCATAAGCAACAACCCTGGCTTCGCTGTAACCATTCCTCTGAAGCAGATCAGCATAATCGGAAGCACTTTCAAAAGTAATAAATTTTCCTATAAGATATGCCAGACTTCCGTCATCGGCCTGAATTATTTCAAATCCCCTGCTTCCTGACATAGTCCTGAATAATCCGACAGTTCCTTCATCAAGCGGTTTGGCCGATCTTATGACTTCAACCCTGAAGGAAAGGGTTGCAGGTTCAGCCGGTCCGCCAGAAGGCAAGCTTTCAGGAACCTGAAGTGATATGCTGCTCCACTCCGCTTCCATCAGAAGGGCCCTTTCGAGCGAAACCGGTTTGTCGTCGAGGACTGCTGTCAGGAAAGCATCCCTTAGTCCCATCTGCTTCATGTCGTTAAGCGACTTCTCGGCATCCTCCCTCCGTCGGAACATGCCTGCAAAATACCTGATGGATGAGGTCCCCGGCACGCTAAAACCGTAAACGGGGATTATCCCCCTGAAGAAAGAATGATCCACAGGCTTGCTAAACACACCGATCTGTATCCGGTAAACGAGTCCGGCGGGTGTCTTTGGATCAATGACAATATTCTGCCTTCTATATACATCCGGATCACTCTCAACCCTGAAAAGCGAGATCACAATCCCCTTTTCCTGCGGGGTATTTTCCTGCTCCTTCCCAGGAAGTGTGTCAACAACAGTGTGGATACCGGCCTGACCAAACCGTTCATCAGCCATTCCCTGATAATCACGCGATAAAGCTTCAGCCTCAGCCGCCCTCTCAGCAGCTGCCTTCTGCTGTGAAGCAGGAAGGACTGCAAGCTGTTTCCTGTAACCGGAAGCAACCGCAAAAAGCGAATCAGCCATTACCTGGTATTTCATGGCATCGGACAGAATGCGGTCATATTCAGCCGGTACTTCCTGCCTTACCGGGATTTTCTTTTCCATTTCCCTTGCAGCCGGATTCTCAACAGAAATCTCTTCATCAATCCCGATTTCTGCTGTTTCATCAGCCGGAAGACTTCCTTTTAACTCCCTGCATTCCTTTATATACTCTGCAATATGCATTTCCCTTGCTTTTTTCCTGCCGGCCTTTTCCCTGAATGTACCATAGGATTCCATAGCCTCATGAAATCTGCCGGCAAGCTGCCCTGCCCTGCCCAGGTAAAACCAGGCATCGTCGGGCATTTTATCCGTACTTCCTGAATCTCCCACCGCTTCCTTCAGGTATTTCATTGCCCTTTCAGGATCTTTTTTAATGCTGACCAGGCATACCCCTGAATAGTATTTATATAGCTGGAACGAATACACTTCCAGCAATGCCTCAAATTCATCAAGAGCCCTAAGGTATTCTCCCCTGTCAAAAGCATCCATAGCTGCCTGCCTCGATGGTTTGCCGGCCAGGTCCTGGGAATGCAGGATACTCTGAATTGAAAGAACCGCAACCAGCATCATCCAGGCCAACCAGCCGTTTTTTAATCTTTTAACCACATTAATTCAGTTTTATCATAATTTAATTCCGCGGCAAGGACTCGGATATCCCCTGCAAAATGCTGCCCTTTCCCAGAAAATTTCATGTTAATAACAATTTTTCCCCTATAATCAGAAAACTGTTCAAACTTCGTAAATTTAACCCTAATTACAAAATTTATACCAGTATGGCAAAACTAAAGGAAGGTATGGCGGCCCCGCCGTTTGAAGGCACTGATCAGGAAGGCCGTACAATCAGTCTAAGCGATTTCAGCGGCAGAAAGCTTGTTCTCTATTTTTATCCCAAAGACAACACATCGGGGTGCACGGCAGAAGCCTGCAACCTGCGCGACAACCACGAGGAATTCCTGAACAAGGGATTCGCAGTGGTCGGAGTCAGTACCGACAGCGAAAAATCGCACAGGGGATTTGCTGATAAATATTCATTGCAATTCCCCCTCATCGCCGATACTTCGAAGAAGATAGTACACGATTACGAAGTGTACAAAGAAAAGAAAATGTACGGAAAGAGCTTCTTCGGAATAGTCAGGACCACATTCGTAATTGATGAAAAGGGGATTATAGAGAAGATTATCGGGAAAGTCGACACAAAAAATCATTCGGAACAGATATTCAAATTATACCAGAAATAAATACCAATATGAGCAACGAAAAAAAGGAGATAAGCAAGGATAAGCTGAAAGCACTTGAAGTAACCATCGGGAAGATCGAAAAGGATTTTGGCAAGGGAACCATCATGAAGCTGGGTGACCATGCAATTGAAAATATACAGGTTATTCCCTCCGGATCAATAGGACTCGATTCTGCACTGGGTATCGGAGGCTATCCCAGGGGCAGGGTAATCGAAATATACGGACCTGAAGCCTCCGGAAAAACCACACTGGCTATCCATGCAATAGCCGAAGCACAGAAAAACGGAGGTATTGCCGCCATCATTGATGCAGAACATACCTTCGACAGAAACTATGCAGAAAAACTTGGCGTTGATGTGGAAAACCTGCTGATTTCCCAACCCGACAACGGGGAACAGGCCCTGGAAATCACAGATAACCTGATCCGCTCCGGAGCCCTCGACATCATCGTTATAGATTCTGTTGCAGCTCTGACACCAAAAGCAGAGATCGAAGGAGAAATGGGCGATTCCAAAATGGGCCTGCAGGCAAGGCTAATGTCGCAGGCTCTGCGAAAACTAACCGCAAATATCAGCAAAACAAACACTTCGTGCGTTTTCATTAACCAGCTAAGGGAAAAGATTGGCGTGATGTTCGGAAACCCTGAAACTACAACCGGAGGAAATGCCCTTAAATTTTACGCCTCCGTAAGACTCGATATTCGCCGTACAAATCAGCTTAAGGATGGAGAAGATATAATCGGCAACAGGACAAGAGTAAAAATCGTAAAGAATAAACTGGCTCCGCCATTCAAGAAAGCCGATTTCGACATTCTGTACGGAGAAGGGATCTCCCAGCTTGGAGAACTTGTAGACCTTGGAGTTGATTTCGACATAATTAAAAAAAGCGGATCATGGTTCAGCTACGGAGATACAAAACTCGGTCAGGGAAGGGATGCCGTAAAGCAGATAATTAAAGACAATCCTGAACTCTATGACGAGCTGAAACAAAAAGTATCCGAAGCTCTTAATAAGCAATAATTAATAGCAAATCCATTATGAAGAGGACTTCTTTCCTGTTGATGATTGCGATCGTCCTGATCCATTTTTCATGTAAGCAAAACTCTCCCGGATCTGCCTCCGGCGAGGATGCCGCGGAAATAAATACCAGTCTTACAACCGAAGAAAAGGCAGGAGGCGTAATGACTCCCGAGATAATGCAGAAATTCGGCAGACTGGGATCCTTTGCCATTTCGCCCGATGGTTCAACCGTGCTGTATACAGTGACTCTTACCGACCTCCCGACCGAAAGAAGGCATACCGATATCTTCAGCATCCCGGTTGCAGGAGGCGAACCGGCCAGGCTTACTACGGGCGGAGGCTACTCCCCGCAATGGTTTGACGACGGTAAGAAGATTGCATATGTAAGCGGATCCGACCTTATGACCATGAATCCCGACGGATCGGAACAAACCAGGGTGGAAGGAATCTCAGGCTTCGAGATTTTCAGCATCTCTCCCGACGGGGAAAAAATTCTCTTCACCAAAAGGATTAAACTCGATCAGACAGCCAATGAGAAACATGACTTTCCAAATGCAAAGGTAAGGATCATTGATGACCTGATGTACAGGCACTGGAACTCATGGAGCGACTATTCATACAGCCATATCCTCGTCGCTTCCTTTAACGGAAAAACCGTTTCAGGCGAAAAGGATATTATGAAGGACCAGAAGTATGAATCACCCACGGCGCCTTATTACGATGAACGAGAAATAGCATGGAGCCCTGACAGCAAATACATCGCCTACACATCCAAGAGGCTTAGGGGGATTGAAGACGCGAGAAGTACCAACTCTGATATCTTCCTTCATGAGTTGGCGTCAGGAAAGGAAATCAACATCACTGAAGGAAACTCAGGATATGACAGGTACCCGGTGTTTTCACCCGACGGATCAAAAATAGCGTATCAAAGCATGGAGAGGAACGGCTATGAAGCAGATCTCGATCGTCTTTTCGTTTTCGATATCAACAAACGGACCCGTTCCTGGATAACAAAAGGATGGCAGTTCGATGTCGAGAACCTGTCATGGGCAGGAGACTCGAACCTGTGGTTTACCTGTTCACATCTCGGTACTGCTCAGATATTCAAAACTGACCTTAACACAGGAAACGTTGAAAAGGTTACCGAAGGTGTCCATAACCTGGGACCACTCGGCCTCAGTCAGGGAGTACTGGTCGCCGGAATAGCTTCGATGTCGATGGCGCCTGAAATAGCAGCAGTTGACATGATATCCGGAGTGATCAGGCAGATTACTTCCATAAACAAGCATATTTATGAGTCGGTCAGGATGGGTAAGGTCGAAGAAAAATATATTAAAACCAAAGACAAAAAGGACCTGCAGATGTGGGTGGTCTATCCCCCATCATTCAATCCTTCAGAGAAATACCCCGCCCTGCTTTTCTGCAACGGAGGACCCCAGTCGACACTGGACCAGTTCTGGTCGTACAGGTGGAACCTGCAAATGATGGCTGCAAAGGGATATATAGTTTTTGCCCCCAACAGAAGAGGCGTTGCGGGTTTCGGACAAGCCTGGAAAGAACAGATCTCGGGCGATTACGGAGGAGCGAACATGCAGGATTATCTCGATGCTGCCGACGCGATGGCTGAAGAATCCTATATCGACAGCGAAAGAATGGGAGCTGTGGGAGCGAGCTACGGAGGATTCTCGGTGTACTATCTTGCAGGCATCCACGGCGGACGCTTTAAAGCATTCATCTCCCACTGCGGCATGTTCAATTTCACCAGCTGGTATGGCTCCACAGAAGAGCTTTGGTTTCCCAACAAGGACATTGAGGGGCCATATTGGAACAATCCTCACAGCTATCAGTTCTCTCCTCACCTCAGGGTAGAGGAATGGGATACACCAATTATGATTATAGTGGGAGCCAACGACTTCAGGATCCCTTACACCCAGAGCCTCGAGGCATTCCAGGCCGCCCAGATACTCGGAGTTCCGAGCCGGCTGCTTTTCTTCGAGGATGAAACCCATTTCGTCCTAAAGCCGCAAAACTCCGTTATATGGCAAAGGGAGTTCTTCGAGTGGCTTGATCTGTACCTGAAGTAAGAAGAGCACAGGGCGCAGGGCTGGGAGCAAAGACCAGGAGTTGGCAGATAGCAGTTGGCAGTCTATTCATTATGTATTATTTGCGACAGGCAATGTTTGTTGAAGCTTATAAGGTGCCTGCAATATTGTTCTACCACCTTTCCGACCTTCCCCTTGTTACGTTCACCCCCTTCCCCAGCCTTCCCCCAAGGGGGAAGGAGCCTGAAATATCCTCTAAAATTGCATAAGCCTTCATTGGAGAATTCATTTCCCCCTTGGGGGAAAGAAGAAAGGGGGTAAGGAAAATAAGGGAAAGGAATTGATTATTAGCGAAGTAGAGTTAGTGTATGTGCGAATTTAAAATCTGCGTAAATCTGCGAGAAATCTTTTTTATTCTAAAAGCCTTATCACAAATTCCACTTTCTTGTCTGTTGTCATTTCCCCATCGATCCAGTGAATTACTACGCCTTTCCGTTCCATGCCGCGAAACCAGGTCATCTGCCTCTTGGCAAACTGGTGAATGGCAATCTCGAGCGACTTTGTCATTTCATCGTAATCCAGCCTGCCAGTCAGGTAGAGAGTAATGTATTTATATTCCAGACCGTAGTAAATAAGTGTCTCAGGATCTGTACCCCGGTCAAGAAGTCCCTGCACTTCCCCGATCATTCCCGCTTCGAGCCTGGCCCTGAGCCTGGCGGTGATTCGTTCCCTCCGGACGTCCCGGCTGTACAGCACGCCAATCACCAGGGGATTTGAAACAGGGAATGCGGCAATGGTCTCCCGGTGATCAGCAAGGTACTTTTCAATTTCGATAGCCCTCACGGCCCTCTTTCTGGTGTCAATATCAGTAAAGTTATGCAGCTTCCTGTAAGTTGAAAGAATGGCTGTCAGTTCCTTAATTGTTTTGTCTTCAAGTTTCTTTCTCAGATCCGGATCAGGCGGAACCTCAGGAAGCCTGTAACCCGAAACCACAGAATCGATATACATTCCCGATCCTCCGCAGACAACAGGGAATTTATCCCTTCCCCTCAAATCTGTCAGAACTCTTACAAAATCGCGTTGATATTCGAACACGCTATAACGGTAGCCCGGGTCCCTGATATCGATCAGGTGACAGGGAACCTGAATTCCGTCAACGATGTAATCGTCGTAGTCCTTGCCTGTCCCGATATCCATCTGCCTGTAAACCTGCCTTGAATCGGCGCTGATCACCTCACCGCCGATCCTCAGTGCAAGTCGGACGGCCAGGCTTGTCTTGCCCGATGCAGTAGGACCCGTTACAACCAGCATGTCGTATTGGCCGGTTCTCTTTCCCGTTTCAATCATGGAGAATTCAAAAGAAAAACCAAATTACCATAAATTTATTTAATTTTGGGCCTCTAAACCAGTTCGCAGATGGATTTTAAATTTCTGGCTGACACCGTCAGGAACATTATCCTGAATACCGTAAAGGAATGGGATTCAATCTATACGGAAAACAAGCCCGTCCGGCTGTTTTCACGAAGCCTTTTCCTTCCCCTGGTGTCACTGGCTTCAGTTTCAACTTTCCTGGGAGCTTTCCTTTTCACTAATACCGAACTGAACAACATCTATTCAGTAATTGCAGGAATCAGGTATTTTGCCGTTATGACGATAGTAGTTTATGGAACAGCCCTGGCTTTCAGGGAAATAACAAGAACCTTCGGATACGGGAATGATACCGGTACCGCCTTCAAGATCGTCTCCGCATCCGTTGTCCCACTTCTCCTCTGTCAGACACTGAGCCAGCTGTTTGAGTCATTCATTTTTGTAAACATCCTCGCTTTTTTCGGTTTCTACATCCTCTATACCGGGATTGAAAGAATGCTGTCGCCATCGGAATCGGACCGCATCAAAATGATGATAGCAATTCCGCTGATATTCTTTGTGCTGTTCATCCTGACCAGCCGGATTATCGCTCAGATAACCGACAAATTCTATTTTTCTATTTTTTCCTGACACATCAGATGAGATCAGCCGGATCAGATATCGTTATTAAAAACAAGAAGGCTTCTCACGATTATGAGTTTCTCGAAAAATTCGTTGCCGGCATAAAGCTCACCGGAACAGAGATCAAATCCATAAGAGCCGGAAAGGCTGCACTTACAGATTCTTACTGCCAGTTCACAAACGGGGAGCTGTATATAAAGGGAATGCATATAGCCGAATACTGGTGGGGTAACCTCAATAACCACGATCCTATGAGGGAAAGGAAACTCCTTCTGACGGGCAGGGAGTTGAGGAAGATGGAGAGAAAGGTAAAGGAAACAGGCCTGACGATAATTGTCATTAAGGTTTTTATCAATAAAAGAGGTCTGGCCAAAGCCGAGATCGCCCTGGCAAAAGGCAAGAAGGAATATGACAAGCGCGAAACCCTGAAACGACGGGATGCCGACAGGGAGCTCGACAGGATAAGAAAAAGGTGATCAGAAGTTCGGACTGAGCAGGTACCTTGAGTAGAACTTTGAAATACTTTCCACAGCCTCGTCCGACGTATCAACAAGAGTGAAAATATCAAGATCTTCAGGCGAGATATTGCGCTCCTCCTGCAGCATTACCTCTTTTATCCAGGCTATCAATCCCGTCCAGTACTTAACTCCCACCAGTATGATGGGAAATTTCCCGATCTTCCTTGTCTGAATCAGGGTTATGGCCTCAAACAATTCATCGAAGGTACCGAAGCCGCCGGGCAGTACAATGAACCCCTGGGCATACTTCATGAACATGACCTTCCTTACAAAGAAATGGTCGAAGGTTATAAGCTTGTCGGAATCGATGAATGCATTGGCATGCTGTTCAAAGGGAAGATCAATGTTTATTCCCACCGATTTACCGTTACCCCTCCTTGCGCCCTTGTTTGCAGCCTCCATGATCCCGGGTCCGCCTCCGGTAATTACTCCGTAGCCGTTCTGAACAAGCTTGAACGCTATATCTTCGGCAAGCTTATAGTACTTATCGTTATAGTGAGTACGGGCTGATCCGAAAATCGAAACACAGGGTCCAATCCTGGCAAGTTTTTCAAATCCTTCCACCAGCTCGGAGAGGATCTTGAACACTCTCCATGAATCGGTTACATGTATCTCATGCCATGATTTCTGTGCAAATGCTTCACTTATCGGATCATTG
Source organism: uncultured Rikenellaceae bacterium (assembly GCA_964429295.1). GTDB lineage: Bacteria > Bacteroidota > Bacteroidia > Bacteroidales > VadinHA17 > LD21. The sequence goes on along the minus strand of CAYSBL010000011.1, from coordinate 7,208 downwards.
TGTTTTTCATCATTCATAACCTTATTTTTGTAGAATTCAAATATATTCAAAATCTAAATCCTCAGTTCACGCTCAAGAAATTTGGCTGTGTGGCTGTCTTTGCAGTCCAGGAGTTCCTCAGGTGTGCCGGCAAACACCAGGTTACCTCCGTTCTTTCCCCCCTCCTTTCCAAGATCAATAATATAATCAGCCATTTTGATCACATCCATGTTGTGTTCAATTACTATTACGGTGTTACCCCTGTCCACCAGCTTGTTGAGAACCTCGAGAAGGACCCTGATGTCTTCAAAGTGCAGTCCGGTTGTAGGTTCGTCAAGTATGTAAAGGGTCTTACCCGTATCCTTGCGTGCGAGTTCGGCAGCAAGCTTGATCCTCTGAGCCTCTCCGCCCGACAGAGTGGTAGATTGCTGACCAAGCCTGATGTACCCCAGTCCGACATCCTGTAGTGTCTTTATCTTATGGAATATCGCCGGTACATTGGCAAAGAATTCAACGGCCAGGTTGACAGTCATGTCGAGGACATCACTTATCGACTGACCTTTATATTTCACCTCCAGAGTCTCGCGGTTGTACCTTTTCCCGTTGCATTCGGTACAATGCACATAAACATCTGGAAGGAAATTCATCTCAATGGTTTTGACGCCTGCTCCCTCACATCCCTCACACCTGCCTCCCTTTACATTGAAAGAGAACCTTCCGGCGCCGAATCCCCTTATCCTGGCTTCCGTGGTCTGCTCAAAAAGCTTCCGTATGTCGGTGAATACACCGGTATAAGTGGCAGGATTCGACCTGGGTGTTTTGCCTATAGGAGACTGACTGACCTCTATCACCTTGTCGAGATTCTCCATTCCCAGTATATCCCTGTAAGGAAGCGGTGTCTTACCCGAGTTATGAAACCTCCTTGCCAGAGCCGGATGAAGCGTCTGGTTCACCAGCGATGACTTGCCGCTACCCGATACGCCGGTAATGCAGATAAAAGTACCGAGGGGGAATACAGCATCAACATTTTTAAGGTTATGCCCTGTAGCTCCTGTCATCACAAGGTATTTCCCGCTGCCCTCCCTCCTTTTTCCGGGAATATTGAATTTATGTCTGTTGTTGAGATAACCTGCTGTAAGTGTGTCAAAAGCCCTTATCTCTTCCGGCGAACCTGCGGCCACAACCTCTCCGCCATGACGGCCGGCTCCCGGACCCATGTCAATTATATGATCCGACGACTGAATCATCTCCTTATCATGTTCCACCACTATCACCGAGTTACCTGCATCCCTGAGTTGCTTGAGAGAAGAAATCAGCCTCATGTTATCCCTCTGATGAAGGCCGATGCTGGGTTCATCAAGGATATACAACACGTTAACCAACCTTGAGCCTATCTGGGTGGCAAGCCTTATGCGCTGGCTTTCCCCGCCCGAAAGAGTCCGCGCGCCCCTGTTAAGAGAAAGGTAATCGAGCCCCACTTCAACAAGAAAACCAAGCCTGGCCCTTATTTCCTTGAGAATCTCGGCAGCAATGATCCGCTGCTTATCCGTCATCAGTACCTCTATATTCTCCATGAATACTGATAACTCCCTGATGTCCATCGCAGCAAGCTCCCCGATATTCTTACCGGCTATCCTGAACCAGAGTGATTCCTTCCTGAGCCTTGTTCCGCCGCACTCCTGACAGGTATCATACTGTACATACTGATCCTTCATCCTCGATCCGTTCTTCTTGCCATTCATCACTTCTATGTTCCCGACAAAATTGACCACTCCCTCAAATGTCATGAAATAGTTGGAAGTCATACCGAGAGGAGTGTTCGAGAGCTTGAGTATCTCATCTGAACCATAAAGCACTTTATTGAGCGCTTCTTCAGGGATATCCCCTATGGGGGTATCGAGGGTAAATCCGTTTTTCTCTGCGATTGCCTCTATCTGCCAGAAGATCCAGATGTTTTTATACTTGCCAAGCGGCTCTATACCGCCCTTCCTGATACTGAGCGAAGGATCAGGAATCATTTTCCTGATATCAATGCTTGAAATCTCTCCAAGTCCGTTACAATGGGGACAGGCTCCTACCGGTGAATTGAAGGAGAAGGTATGAGGAGCAGGCTCATTGTAGGAAATGCCGGTCACAGGACACATCAGATGGCGGCTGAAGTACCTCGGTTCCGGATTATCAGCTTCAAGAACCATCATAACCCCGTCTCCCTGGTCGAGCGACATCAGGACCGAGTCGCGCAAACGCTTGTCGGTAACATCCTCCACCCTGAACTTGTCAACAACCAGTTCGATATTGTGAGTCTTGTACCTGTCGAGCCTCAGCCCGTGAGTCATCTCCTTTATTTCTCCATTGATCCTGACATTGAGGAATCCTTTCCTGCGAAGCTGTTCGAAAAGCTCCCTGTAATGCCCTTTCCTGCCTTTTACAAGAGGCGACAGAAGAAATATCTTCCTGTCGGCATACCGGCTCCTCACAAGCTCGAGAATCTGGTCGTCGGTATACCTTACCATCTTTTCACCGGAAGCCCAGGAGAATGCCTCACCTGCCCTGGCAAACAGCAGCCTGAGAAAATCATATATCTCGGTAATGGTCCCCACTGTCGACCTGGGATTCTTGTTGGTGGTTTTCTGTTCAATCGAAATAACAGGACTCAGTCCCGTAATCTTGTCAACATCCGGTCTCTCCATTCCTCCCAGGAACTGCCGGGCATATGCCGACAGGGTTTCCATGTAACGTCTCTGCCCTTCTGCATAGATTGTGTCGAAGGCCAGAGACGATTTACCGCTCCCGCTCAGTCCGGTTATTACAACCAGCCTGTTCCTCGGAATCGTTACATCAATGTTTTTCAGATTATGAACCCTGGCTCCGTATACCCTGATTTCTTCCTTCATCACAATGCCAACCTGTGAGCTATCAGTCGTTTATACCTTTATATGTCCGTGTGCGCATTCCCTCCTCAGGTATCTTTATAAGGTATTCCTTGTTCGGACGGGGAGTAAAGTAAGGTTTCCTGAGCCACGGGTTCAGGAACTTCAGCATTTTGTAATTTGTATTGTATTTCGCAGCAAAATCCGAAAAATCAGATATGGCAGTGTCGATTTTCACCTCGGTATATGAAAGAGGGGGATAAAGATCACTCCTTTCAATGTCAAAGCCGAAACGGCCCGGATCGCTTATCACCAGCTTGTATGCCACAACCCTGAAGATATACCTGGCGGTCTCCTCATTAAGCAGCAGGTCGTAGTAATTGTTCTGTTTCTGAATTCCGATCTGCTCATCTACTGAAGCTCTGCCTCCATTATAGGAGGCTGCGGCCAGGGTCCAGCTTCCGTATTTCTCATATGATTTTCTTATAAAATCGCAGGCAAACTCTGTTGATTTCTCCAGATGATATCTCTCGTCTATCACATTGTTTATCTCCATTCCGGCTTCCCTGCCCGTGGCAGCCATTATCTGCCAGAAACCCGTTGCGCCTGCCGGTGAAACCACATTGTTGAATTCGCTCTCGGCTGCCACCAGGTACTTGAAGTCGTCGGGTATATTGTTTTCCCTGAGTATTTTTTCAATTATCGGGAAATACCTGTTGGCTTTTTTAATGATAAGGATGGTGGAGGAATGTCTGTATGCACTTGTAAGCAGTTCCCGGTCGAGGCTCTCGCGGGTGTCAAAATTTTCAAGAGGCATTCTTTCACCTGCAAATGTAACCTCTTCTGTTACCTTGTAAGGCCTGTTAAGGAAGGCGGAATCGGCCGGCGATACAGATTCGTAATTCCTGGCAAAGCTTTTAAAACTTTGATTTACAATAATTACTGAAACAGCCAGACCAATAAGTCCTGTTCCAAATACAAGCGATCGTATATTCGGTTTAACCATGATTTAATCCGGGGGTGGTAAAACAAAATGCAAAGGTAGTGATTTTACAGCTTATAAGTTAGCCGTAATAATCCTGAAATGAACAAAAAGAGTTAAAAAGCCGGAAATGAATTGTCAGCCGGAGGAAGCTTTATCAGAAGCGGTAGGAAAGACCTGAGAAAATTCCGAATGAATAGGGATTTACTGAAATGCTTCCCATACTGCTGAAAGGATTCAGGTAATAACGGAATGTGGGTTCGAGGTTAAGAGAAATCTTGTCGTTGAGAGTGTATTCCATTCCCATTCCAAGTGAACTGCTTACAAGGAAGTTGTTAAGGCCAGCTGTTTTTCCGATATCGTACTTGTTGCCGCCCACCATGGCGTGAACTGAATTGCTGACAAGCAGGTTGTACGACATGCCTCCGATAAGGTTGAAGTCGATACCCCTGTCGACCAGCTTGTAACGAAGCATAACCGGCATTTCAATGTAGCCGAAATTCTGATACAGCGAGTTGTCGAGAGCAGGCAGGTTGGCCTTTGCAGGATCGAACACATCCCTGGTATACATGGTGACAACCCTTTCACTCATGTTATCTGTAAGAAAAACGTCAGGATTCTCTGTGAGAATAAGCCCTGCTGAAGTATGAACTTCGAAATTATGATCGCCCTTTGTATAGTCGAACTGCCTGAATCCCGAGAAGGATCTGATATTATCAACCTCATTTCCTACAGAGGAATAGTAAAGCCCCGACTGGATGCTTAGCTTTTTGCTTATCTTGTAGGCAAATCCGACTCCTCCCGAATAGGAAATTCTTGATTGTTCGAGGGGAAAACTGCCGGGAAAATCGCCCTGGTTGCTTCCCGGACGCAGGTAATACATAGGTGAGGCCATTGCGGTCAGGCTCCACCTGTTGTCCTTTTTAACCGGTTCTTCCACATATTGATCAAAGGAAGGATTATAACCTGCAGAGGGGTCAAAGACAGAGGCTTCTGCTCTGCGGTAGCTAATCAGTGATGAAGAATTCTTCAGGTTGCCGCTGAAATCGGGAGTACCTGTTGCCGTGATGAATGAAGGAGGAACATCCTGGTCATCAATGGTATCAGTGTTTGCGACAGGAAACTGGCCAGCCTGTTGTCCGCTGATCCCGGAACCTGTCCGGCGGTCGTCTGAAGGTACTATTCTTACAAGTGCCGGATCGGCCGGAACGGTCCTGTTGAATATCTGATCCTGGCCGAAGGAGATAACAGGTTCATTGAAAGATGAAGGTATCTGCCTGCTCATCCTGTAGGCAAGAAAACTCATGGAAAGCAGCAAAGCAACCATGGCTGCAGCTCTGAGAAACACTATATACCTTTGCTTTTTCCTGATTACAGGCAGAATGTTATTCCATACCTCAGGCGGCGGAAGGACCTCAAAGTCTTTAAGTCCGTTCCTGAACAGAAGATCTATATTTGCCTTCCTGTCATCCATTTACTGCACTCTTCCTTATTCCCGTATATAAATTCACCTTCCTCTGAAGTATTATTCTCGCCCTTGACAGGTTTGATTTTGAGGTGCCCTCAGAGATATTCATCATCCTGCTTATCTCCTTGTGTGAATAGCCTTCAATAGCATAGAGATTGAAAACCATCCTGTACTTTGGCGGAAGCTCTCTTATGATGTCCAGAAGGTCAACTGCCTCAAGACCCGAATAATCATCATTGTCAGGATCTGCATCCGGCTCCTGTATCTGATCGATATCATCCACCCTGAAAAGATTATGTTTGCTGCGGAATTTCTCAAGAGCGGTGTTGACCATTATCCTGTGCATCCATCCTTCAAAAGAACCTTCATGCTTGTAATGAATGAGGTTTTCGAAAATCTTGATGAATCCTTCCTGCAGGATATCCCTTGCCTCATCATCATTACCGGAATACTGGAGGCATACCGCATAAAGTCTGGCGGCATGACGCCGGTACAGAAGTTCCTGATCCCTTCTGTCGCCTGCCAGACAACCTTTGATTATATTTTTTATATCAGGCAACGATCAACGCCTTTTGGACTCATAAATATAAGCAAAATATGTCTGATAGTACATGGCAATTCCAAAAGATTGATGAAAAATACCTGCAAAAGGTTGCGTCTAATCTGCAATAAACAGAGCTACAGATGGATCACTTCCCCGTAGGCGGCCGCAGCCGCTTCCATAATCGCCTCAGACATTGTGGGATGCGGGTGCACCGATTTAATTATTTCATGGGCTGTGGTCTCAAGTTTCCGGGCCACCACAAGCTCCGAAATCATCTCGGTCACATTTGCTCCTATCATATGCGCTCCTATAAGCTCCCCATAGGCAGCATCAAATATCAGCTTAACAAATCCTTCCTTAGAGCCTGATGCACTTGCCTTACCCGAGGCTGTGAACGGGAATTTACCCACCTTGATCTCGCGCCCTGCTGCTTTCGCCGCGGCTTCTGTCATCCCGCACGAGGCAATCTCAGGGGTGGTGTAAATGCACGACGGAATGTTATTATAATCAACAGGTTCCGCATCGAGCCCTGCCATCTTTTCGACACAGGCAATAGCTTCGGCCGAGGCTACATGAGCCAGCGCCGGACCGTGTACAATATCGCCTATGGCATGTATACCTGGAACATTGGTACGGTAGAATTCATCCACTATCACTTTTCCTTTCTCAGTTTTTACTCCTGCCGGTTCGAGACCGATTCCGGTAATATTTGTCTCCACTCCCACTGCCGAAAATACTATATCCGCCTCTACTTCCTCATATCCTTTTGGCGTCTTTATCCTTACCCTGCATTTATCACCGGAGGTATCGGCCGATTCTACTGACGAATCGGTCATAACCCTCATTTTCATCTTTTTGAATGATCTTTCCAGCTGTTTTGAAACTTCCTCGTCCTCAAGCGGGACAATCCTCGGAAGAAACTCGACAAGAGTCACACTGGTACCAAGCGTCTGGTAGAAGGATGCGAATTCGCTCCCTATTGCTCCTGAACCTACAACCACCATCGACTCCGGCTGGACAGGCAGGGTCATCGCCTCGCGGTATCCGATTATCTTTTTACCATCCTGCTTCAGTCCCGGCAATTCCTTCGATCTGGCCCCCGTGGCAACTATTATGTTCCGGGCTGAGTAACTCTTTTTGGCTCCGTCATCTGCCGTCACTTCCACTATGCCGCCGCCGGCCAAAACCCCGAAACCCTTTAAGAGTTCGATATTATTCTTGCGGAAAAGGAACTGAACACCCTTGCTCATCCCATCCGCAACAGTCCTGCTCCTGGCTATTATTGCCCCGAAATCAGCTTTCGCCTCACCTCCTGTCTTTATTCCGTACTCCTCTGCATGATTTAAATAATCGAAAACCTGGGCA
>CAYSBL010000010.1:75124-78848 GCA_964429295.1 uncultured Rikenellaceae bacterium | reverse complement strand
TACGAATTTTTATCGTAAAACGACATCTCAGTTATTGTTTTACAACATTTATTTTACCCAAAACGATATGCTTTCTCAAAGCTTAGCCTTGAAATAAATAATCTCAACCCCTTGCATCGCTTTCATGTATTTCATAATTTAGTACTGTCTCGTTGCTAATTATTTTATGATCCTTATTCACTCAGGTGAACATTTGCCTGGTTATTGTCTGGCAGCCACTGTAAGCAAGCTGATGCTGATGATGATCATGTGCTTCCTCCCTGGAATAACACTGAGCGGACAGGTCTGTACATTGAGCACAGAACATACTGATGCAGAGTGTTTCGGGGCGATGACCGGGACGATCAATATTGCAGTCAGCGGTGGAATTGAACCTTATCAGTTCGCATGGACAGGTCCGGGATCATTCACCAGTACAAACCAGGATCTGACAGGACTCGGCGCCGGAACCTATTCGGTTGTTGTTACTGATGCAGGCAGCATATGCCGCGATACAGCGACAATAACAGTCGGACAGCCGGATCACCCGATGGAATTCAGTGTGCAGCCTCCTGACCAGACTGACTGTTATGGAAATACAGTCGAGTTTTCAGCTGCAGTTGCCGGATTTGCCGGGGCGGTTTATTATCAGTGGCAATCAAGACCTCCCGGCGGAGAGTTCACCGATATCACAGGAGAGACCTCACCGGATCTGGTTGTTCACGATATAGGAGTGAGCGGACTGAACATCCATGGCACGGAATACCGTCTGATCGCTTCAGATAACTGCAGTACAACAGCTTCCGAACCGGCTCTTCTTGAGATCAACACGGTCACCGGACTGACCGGCCCGGTGAACCTTACGATATGCAGCGGCAATGGTACCTCCTATGAAGTTTCCACCCGTGGGAACGTTACAGGTTATCAGTGGTCATTCAATGACGGCACCGGCTGGCTGCCGATAAATGATGGACCCACTTATACCGGCACAACCAGCCAGTTACTTGTGATTTCAGATGCAACACCTGAACAGACAGGAGGTTACAGGGTGTCTGTTACCTTCCTTACCCTTAACCAGCCCGAAGGCTATCCCGACTGCGTGGTGACTACCCATACCCGGAACCGTAACCTGACGGTACTGCCTCCTGTGGTGCCGCCTGTAATCTCTCCGGATCAATCAATCTGTTTTGGTGCAGCTCCTTCTCAGCTCACAGCTTCCGTATCGACAGGGGGGTCCGGACCTCCATATTCATATCAGTGGCAGATCAGTACTGATAATGTAAACTGGATAGATCTTGCCGGAGAACAAAACCTTTCATACTCCCCTCCTCCCCCGTTGGCAACCACCTGGTACAGAATAGCTGTCACAGATGAAGGTCCGATGAACTGTGGAACCGTTTACAGCTATCCTGCCGCAATTGTCGTCAATCCCCTGCCTGCAACATCTGCCATTTACCATTACTAAATAAAACCAATGCCAACATGAAAACAAAAGCCGCAATCCTTAAATCAATCCTGCTGATTATTCTGTCAGCAGCTTCGCAGGGAATCTGGGCTCAGCCCAGTACAACCGATCCCGATCATGCCTGCCTTAACTCCACAGAAGACTACTGGGTTACCGACACTCCCGGATCGACCTACAACTGGATTCTTTCAGGAGGTGGTACCATCATCCAGGGACAGGGTTCCAGCGCCATCAGGATTAACTGGACATCACCGGGGACATTCATCCTGTCTGTAACAGAAACACTGTCAAGCTCCACCAGTTGTATTGGTGCTCCGGTCACTCTTAACATAGTCGTTGATCCTCTGCCGGTTCCGACAGCCACTGCCAATTCACCATTCACCGGAGGAGACCTTAATCTCATCGGAGGACCTGATGGAATGGCGTCATATTCCTGGACCGGACCCAACGGATTCACTTCATCTGTTCAGAATCCGGTAATTACAGGCGTTACCAATGCCGCTGCCGGAATTTATACACTGACAATAACAAATTCTGCCGGATGTTCAGCGTCCACAACAGTCAGTGTCACTGTTAATACTGTGGATCTTCCTACCGCTGTGGCCAATACTCCATGCGCAGGGGGCGATCTTAACCTGACCGGAGGGCCTTCCGGTATGGCAACCTATTCCTGGACAGGGCCCAACGGATTTACTTCTACCGAACAGAATCCGACGATAACCGGGGTTACAGCTGCTGCAGCCGGAACATATACCCTTACAATTACTAACCCGGGCGGAGGCACGGCGTCGACAACGGTTGATGTTGTTATCAATCCTTTGCCCTCTCCTGTCATTACAGGTCCCAACCCGGTGTGCCAGAGTACTGATGGCAGCACCGAAATCTACAGTACACCTGCCAGCGCCGGAAGCACATATAACTGGACTGTCGTTGGCGGTACGCTCAGCGGACAGGGTACTAACCAGATTGCAGTTCTGTGGACAACGCCCGGCCCCGGGTCAGTAAGCGTCACGGAGACAGTAATAAGTACAGGATGCACTGCCACTGCCATATTGGAAATAACTGTTCAGCCTGCTCCGGTAACAAGCGGAATATACCATAACTAAAGAAGTAAGGCGCAGGTTTTTAAAGTGAGAATAAACTAAAATTCATCCCGGGGCTGTTGAAGAAGCCGGGTATCCCCCCCGGAGGTGTCTTCTTCAGCAGCCCCAATCAGGATGACTGTGAAAGGGTAAGCCTATTGCTTAAACGGCATCTTTATATGATCGCCCTGGGCACAATGCATCTCTTCTGTCTCAGATCAACCGGACAGATGACTATGCCTGATCATGTTTGCGCAGGCCAGGTAAGGCAGTATCTTGTTAATCCAGGCAAGGCGTACGGCTCAACTTATACCTGGTGGATTGACGGCAACATCGTGCAGAATTCCGGTGTCAATGAATTTGTACATGCCTGGAATTCTTCAGGTACATATTTGCTCGAAGTGCAGGAAACCTCAGCAAATGGTTGCCGGGGAACAAAGCTGCCGGGACTGGTGATGGTAAATCCGGTACCGGAAATTCGGATAAGTGTTTCCGATACACTATTATGTGACGGAGAAAGCGTAACTATATCAGTTGAAAATCCGGCTGTACTGCTTTGGGGGGAGTGGGCATTTGATCTTATTACGGAAGCTGAGGAGGGAGTAACCGGGAATGCCATAAACAGGACATATTCAAGTCCGGAAATTCTGAATGAAATCCTTTTCAATAATGGCCTCAGAATCCACAAAGTGATCTACAGGTTTATACCCGTCATTGCAAATGATGAGGGAATCCGGTGTTGTGAGGGAGAAGAGGTAAAAATCACGATCTGGATTGATCCCGCTTATAAATGCAGGGAAGGATTCCTGGAGATCCCCAATGCGTTTTCACCGAACGGCGACGGAATAAATGATGTCTGGAATATTATTGGAAAAGAATACTATCCTGATATTGTGGTAACGATTTACAACCGCTGGGGACAGGCAGTCTGGAAGTCGGTCAGGGGTTATCCCGTGCCATGGGACGGGAGAAGCCGGGGAAAGGCCCTGCCTGTAGATTCCTATCATTACATTATCGAGTTCCATGACCGGTCAGAACCATTAGCGGGGACCGTGACTATTGTAAGGTAATGTTTGAAATGCGTTATGTAACAAAGGCGACAGGCGATGTGCAGGATAAGTCGGAAAGAGCCGCGTACCGATAGCCGCACGCCGCTGACTTGAAAGGTGGAAGGCGGAAAGGAGATGAAGGGACGAAG
>CAYSBL010000010.1:71093-75024 GCA_964429295.1 uncultured Rikenellaceae bacterium | reverse complement strand
AAGGGACGAAAAAAGATAAACTCTGCGAAGCTTTGCGGATTTCCATCTGTGATCCCGAAGCTTCGGTAATGCGGGGATTTTTTTCAAGCTTCCCAAAAAATTGCCTTAAAGCTAAAAGGATGCGCGCACCAGGACGTTGTTGTCAAATTTAAATTTACTTAACCTGTAAATAACCGAAGAATCATTTTCGATCTGGTAATCCCACTCACCGTTTTCATTTGGTACCGAGTACATCCTCTTAATGTATATTTTTTCTCCGGGCTTGAATTTGCAGTCCTTGCCAAAAGCAGAAAGCTGGCCAAAGATACTGAACTGGGTGGTCCTGATCCAGAGCAAATGAGCATTGGCACAATACTCAGGCCCTGTGTGCGTAAAATCGATAAAGCTCCCGATGTACCTCCTGGTCACCGAAATACTATTATCAATAAGATGGGAATGCGTCTTCAGCTGCGGGGCACAGGAGACAATGGCTAAACACACAACCAGAAAAAGTAAAATTTTTTTCATCTTAAGCTTGTCTTTTATCAGTCAGGATCATTCTCCTGTCCGATCAACACAAAGATGTAAAGGGACAGTGAATAATACATTGTAATAATAATGGATTATGCTTTGTTCGTCAATACATTACAAAGGCACCTTCCATTATTTGGATTCTTGATTTTCATTCCCCCATCAACGCGATTATGCCGATCATCCCCTGTGACCGACCGGTGACGGCATTTCAGGATACACCCGTCAAAATGCGAAAGGTATTTATGGGATATTAGTGCCGGAGCCGGCTTCAAACTAATGTCATGAATTGATATACAGCAATATAACGCTTTCCTGTATTGCTGATTCAGCTGTAAGATTATTTTGACAAGCTGCCGTTGTTATTTGATGAGCCTATTTCTCTAAAGCTTATAATCAGCTTCTAAATGCCTTCATTCAAGAAGGGTCCTTACCTGGCTAAGATCAATGATTGTAACAGGATTGAATAAATCACTGTTCATATATGAAAGAATGGAACGCAGCAGCTGCTTCGAAGCAGGCCTGTCGTCATTAAGGTTGTTCATGTCAATACTGCATACCATAAGTTTTCCGTTTTCTGCTTTCGCCTCAAAAATAAGGGCAAGCCTCCTGTTCTCAAACCATGTATCGATTGGCTGTACAAGCGGCTTCAGTCCGGCCGGGAATCCGTTGATTATCATTGCCTGTGAATGCGTTACAGGATCCCACCACTGCCAGTTGCTGTGAGATTCCGTGGGGAAGAGCCTGAACAAGGGATGCTCGGGATTGCATAAAATTCCAAGCGTATGGGGGGCCTGATTATTGGTCCATGCAGTGTTCCAGAATATGCTCGAAAATCCGATCGCGACATCCGCACCCTTTGATTTTGCTACTTCCCCGTAAGTCATTAGAAGTACCGAACCTCCCTTCCTCAACTCCTCCATGCACCGGCTGTCAAGCTTGCCGGTAACCAGGACCTTACCCGGGTCGGGTTCATCCTCACGGGGATAAACCCACAGATCCCACCTGTTTTTTATGGCTGTGTTCACAACCGATACCTCAAGGATCAGCTTCTGCGGTTTCAGAATCCCTGACAAATCGAAAGTAATGCTCCCTACAGGTATGCAATTGCCGATCTCAATGACATCCTTTACAAATGATTTCTGAAATACCGTCTCTCCGTCTGAATTGATAATCCTGCAAAGCAATCCTTCATTGTTAATCGGACCTCTCCCGAAATTTGCCACTTCAATATCTGCCGTTATCGCCTCATCCGTGCTCCAGACCATTTTGTCAAGTCGTGCCAGTGGTACAACCTCGCTGCAGAACATCCTGAACTCTTCCGGTGTAATGTAGCCCTTGCTTTTGAAAAAAGGATTCAGTATCCCGACCAGGGCGGTCCCCTGACCGGGGAAATCATGCAGCTGAAGCATCTGGAAACCAGCATAATCCGGAGTTCTCAGCGCCGCTTCAATATCAGCCTTGTAACAAAGGGCCTGAAGCTTCCCTGAAGCCGTCAGGAATTCCTCAGCCTGATCTCCCATGTTGTTTTCAATTAATGTCTCCCTGAAGATCTCAAAGTTTGCCGGCTTCAGTACCCCGGTGTACTGTTCCATCTCCCTGAAATCGGGATAGGCGCACCACTGTCCGATCTCATGACCTACTGTGGGTACTTTATACTGCGACACGAAATCGCTGAAGTCAAACCTCGTCTGAGGAGGTTCGGCGTTTATAATGCTCTTCAAACCTTCACCCCAGTGCTGTATCCTGGGATCAGAAGGAAGATTGTAATCGTTCTCCGGTATGATTGGCCAGCCTGCTGCAGATGTATAAACGCGTCGGTTGTCCTTCTCCTTCCAATAGTTGATCAGCTCGCCGAGAAACCTGTTCTGATTCCTTCCTGCAGGTTCATTGCCGTAGGCAAGCATGCAGAATGACGGATGATTTCCATACTCCCGTATTATCCTGTCACCCTCTTCGTAAATGAATTTATCAAGCGGACCGCCATCACCTACAGTTGCTCCCTGGTTAGCCCATGAACCGCATTCGATATGAAAATAAATGCCCAGTTTGTCGGCAGCGGCAAAAGCGGCCTCCGGGGGACAGAATGAATGAAATCTTACATGGTTGAGACCATAATCCCTGCATGTTCCGAGAATTCTTTCCCATGATTCCTGATCCGCTGGCGGGTAACCTGTCAACGGGAAAATACAGCATTCTGTTGTCCCCCTGAGAAATACAGGCTGTCCGTTTACCTCGAATCTGGTCCCTCTGGTTCTGAAATCCCTCATCCCGAAATCTACCGATCTGCTGTCGATAACATTACCTTTTTCAGCCAGGCTGACAGTCATCCTGTACAGTGCAGGACTGAACTCGCTCCACAGTTTCTGATCACGGATCTTATATTTGATCCTGACCTGGTGCTCCCCTGATTTTGTTATAACATCAGTGCTTATCTCAGGCAGTGGCTTTTCGTCCGTTGTATTGAATGAAACAGCCCTCAGGTACATCTTACCTTTGAAATCAATGTTGTCCGGATTCCTGATGCTTGCGACGATTTCCGCTACCTTTTTATCGGTGTCGGGAAATACACTGATGTCATCTATATATATTTCAGAAGTGGCAACCAGGTTTATTTTACCCGTTATCCCGTTCCAGTTCGACTGGGTGTGATCGCTTATGCTGTGGGAATTTACACCGACCGGTATTATTACCCGATTATCCACCCTGACTGAAATACGGTTATTGCCGGGAACAACAAGATCCGTTATGTCATATTCATGCGGGGTGGAAAGGCTGTTGCACGATCCTGCCTTCTTATCATTCACGAAGAGGGTTGATTCCCAGTGGCACCTTTCCATTGACATGACAATACGCTTCCCGTCCCATTTCTCCGGGATCTCTACCTCCTTCTGGTACCAGGCTGCTCCCCTGTAATACTTTACGGGTTTCAGCCAGAACGGTATCTTGATGTTGCCAGGCTGCCTGTATTTCTCATACCTGAGATCGGTGAAATAAGACCTGTCAACTATATCCCCTGTCCAGGGAGTGGTCAGTGTCACTTCATAACCCTTACCGTTTTCGGCCATCGATCCGGGAAGCAATACGGTTTCTGCCAGCGTTGCCTTGAACCATTCCTGGTCAATCCCCTGATCCAGTGAGTCTGTTGCGAATTTCCATTCCCCTGCAAGGGATATTTCCTGACGTACATCCACCTGCCGGCCAGTACATCCGGCAATTACAATTAAAAAAAACAATATCTTCTTCATTTTACACGATTATTCAATGTGCACCTTTACACTTTCTCCCATTCTCCCTTTCTCCCATTCTCCCATTCTCATTTACCCCCTCTCCACCCCTTCTCGTCTTCACGCTTGATGCCCTATCGCCTTTCATTGCTCCCTGCCCGTTTGCCCCCTGCCCCCTGAAGGGGGTTCTTCAG
>CAYSBL010000010.1:0-70993 GCA_964429295.1 uncultured Rikenellaceae bacterium | reverse complement strand
CCTTTCTCAATCTCCTCCAGCGATCTCCCCTTCGTCTCCGGGAGCTTCTTTAGAATGAACCAGAAACCCATAACACAGATCAGCCCGTAGAGCCAGAATGTACCTGAGGCCCCCAGCGATTTGTTCAACAGAGGGAATGTGTAGGTCAGGAGGAAGCAGGCCGACCACAGGGCAAATGTCCCGACCGACATTGCAAATCCCCTGATCCTGTTAGGAAATATCTCGGAAAGAAGGACCCATGTCACGGGAGCGAGCGTCATTGCGTAACATGCAATGGCGGAAACCACCATTACAAGAAGCGGCAATCCCTGCAGCTTAAGGAAATACATCAGTCCGATAATGGCATAGATGGCGGCCAGCCCGCCTGCACCGAAGAGCATAAGAGATTTCCTTCCGAGCCTGTCGACAGTGAACATCCCGACAAAGGTGAAAGCCAGGTTCACACTTCCGGTTACCACAATATTGAACAGGGTTTCGGAAACACTGTAACCCGCATTTGCGAAGACTTCCTGGGCATAGTTGAAGATCACGTTTATACCGCACCACTGCTGGAAGACAGCCAGAACGATACCAAGTACAAGCAATCTGATTATTCCCTTTTCCTTCAGAATTCTCCTTACCGGCTGAACGGCCTCGGTCCCAAGGCTTTCTTCAATTGATGCCATTTCCGAAATGGCAAAATGATCACCTCCTATCCTTGAAAGTATACTGTGTGCCTTGTTCCTGCTTCTTCCGGTTTTCAGCAGCCATCTCGGACTTTCCGGGACAAACCACATCAGCAAAAAGAACAATCCGGCCGGTATCGCACAGGCATAGAACATCCATCTCCAGCCCGTCTGACCGTTCCAGGATGCAAGAATATCGGCAATGGTGGAATCAGCCGGTACCGGCCTCGCTATCCTCCAGTTGATAATCTGCGCAAGCAGGATACCGATAACTATGGTGAGCTGGTTGATTGAAACAAAGGCTCCCCTCATTTTTCCCGGAGTAACCTCTGCAATGTACATGGGCGAAAGAGTCGACGCCAGCCCTATGCCTATTCCGCCTGACATTCTGAATATCACAAACAACAGGAATGAAGAGGCAGCTCCCGTTCCCAGGGAAGCAACAACGAAAATCACCGCAGCCAGAAGAAGCAGCCTTTTCCTTCCAAACCGGTCACTCAGCCATCCCGACAAAACTGCTCCTGCAAGACATCCTATGAGTGCACAGCTCATTGCCCATCCCTGCATGGCCGGATTGCCGCTTATTCCGAAATAAGGCTCATAAAAAGGCTTCGCCCCTCCGATGACTACCCAGTCATATCCAAACAGCAATCCTCCCATTGCGGATATCAGACATATGGAAAGAAGGTATCTCAGGTTGTAAGTGTTTCCGGCCATAAATTATAATAATTTATCATGTTATAACATTGTTATAACGACGTTATAACAATGTTATAACATGTAGCATTTAGTCTATTATTCATGATTTGCGCCTCTTCACCCTGTATGTTCCCTTATTTTATCTCATCTCATCCAGGGCTTCAAGCATCGCTATCACATTCATGAAAGGAACATTGGCCTGAATATTGTGAACAGTATTGAAGACAAATCCACCGTTCTCATTAAGTATGCCGGCCTGCCTCCTGACCTGCTCCCTGACCTGCTGAGGGGTCCCGAAAGCAAAAACGCCCTGTGTGTCCACTCCTCCTCCCCAGAAAACTATCCTGTCACCGAACCTTTTCTTCAGTACCACCGGGTCCATCCCTTCAGCATTGATCTGCACCGGGTTGATAATGTCAAATCCGGCCTTGATGAACAGATCCATCAGGGATATTATCGATCCGCAAGAATGTTTAAAGGTTTTCCAGCCTGTATTCTCGTGTATCCAGTCATTCATTTTCCTGTAATAGGGAACCCAGAGCCGGTCGAAGGTCTCAGGTGAACAGAAGGTTGAATTCTGTGTTCCGAAATCAGCTCCGCAGATGTACACAACATCTATCCTGTTTCCCAGTACCCTGTAGAAATCCTTCAGGTTCTCGACAGCAATGTCAGTCTGCCTGTCAAAAATCTCCATCACCAGATCTTCCCTTGTCAGGGTTGACATATACCATTCGGCCACTCCCCTTATTCCCTTCGGATTCTTAAGCTGTACCGCCGGGACCAGTGCAATATCCCCAAGGGCTGTACCGCCAAGGTTGGCAAGCACTGCTTTTCCCGATCCCTCCGCCTGTCTTATCTGTTTTTCCCAGAATTCAAGATCCCGGTCTGTTATCCTCCCGAATTCCTCAAGATTGTCTGAAAGCTTCAGGGTAGAATCATCTACCGGTCCCTGCCGTTCGATGGCATCAAAAAAATATCCCGTCTTTGGCATTATGGCGCTTGGGGGAACAGAGGTATCGCCCTCGGGGTAAACAAGCATATCCCCGTTTTCATTGAAGGTATGATTGAACTCCCCGGGCAGAAGCACCTCCTGTCCCCAGAAAGTTTTGTGAGGCCTCCAGTCGCGGTTCGGGATCCCGAACATGTTCTTTTCGCCTCCGAAACCTATTACATCGACATTCATCGCCTTCACCAGATCTTCGTCAATCTCGCCAAGCATCTGGTATGGCTCGATGATTTTGACCGGCTTCTTCTCAAGTCCGTAATAGTCCCTCAGCTTTTCTACTACAACGGCATGTATACCCGTCACAGGCGCGGATCCGAAATCGACAACAAGCCTCCCGGGCTGTCTGTGATTCACTGTTAACAGAAAGTTTTCCCTTGATGTGTTTGGCATGGCTTCAGGTAAAGCAGGTTTTAGGATTCTTAAAGTTATACTATTCATCCGAAAAAACAGAGGTACTTAAAAGGATTTTGTTATGTGCAGTTTTTTACCTATCTTATTTCGGATCATTTACCGCTACCGCCTTCAGCATGGCGCATGTTCACACTGATGACGGAAGCGGCTTTGAATCAGTCAAAACCGGTGTAACCATGGAAACACATATCCATATACCCAGGCCCTTGCTCTTCAATCCTCTCAAACACTATCTCCCTTATATCAGGAATTATACAGTAAGCAAGGCAATGCATGCAAACGATCCGCGGCTGAATGAGCTGACAAGGGAAATCAGGCACATCGGCACATGCGTCATGGATATTTACAAGGGCAAACTGTCAATGGATGAGATAAGTAATGAGGTTATCGCCTATCTGGAAAATAACATGCTCCTTTTACAGTCAGATTACATGGCATGGACCGGAACCGGCTTCAACGATTTCAGGATTATAACACTTTCGGACACTTCGCGCTGGACGCTGAAATATCACAACAACGAGACAAGATATGTTCATATTTTCCCGGCCCGGTCGAGTCCACATTCATTCCGGACAAAGGCAAACACCCTGAAATCGGCCATCCTGTACCTGATAGCAATCGGAAAGGATTATATTACCGACGATGACCTCAATGCAGCCAGGGCGCTTGCCGGATTATCACCTGTCGGAGAGGTCGCCGATGCTGAAGCGGTAACTGAGATGATAGGAATTCTCCGGGACTCATAATCCATTCTCATCAAATAAATGAAGAAACTCGCTGACAGAATTGAAATTATCAAAGGTGATATCACCCTCCGGCATACCGATGCCATCGTAAATGCAGCCAACAGTACCCTGCTTGGAGGAGGCGGTGTCGACGGCGCCATACACAGGGCAGCAGGACCTGAATTGCTGAAGGAGTGCAGGACTCTCAGGGGTTGCGACCCCGGAGAGGCTAAAATTACCAGGGGATACAATCTTCCCGCACATTATGTAATCCATACGGTTGGTCCGATCTGGTACGGGGGACATAACGATGAAAGAGAAGTCCTGGCAAACTGTTACAAAAACTCACTGAGCCTTGCCTTAAAAAACAATATAAAAACTCTGGCCTTCCCGTCAATAAGCACAGGCGCCTATCGCTTCCCTATAGAAATCGCTTCAGAAATCGCACTTACAGAAATTTTTGATTTCCTGAAAACCGGCAGTTCAATAGAAAAAGTTGAGATCGTCTGTTTCAGCCATGAGGATTATTCCATTTACAAAAGAAAACTCAGGGGAAATAGCGGAAGCGCCTCCGGCAAGCTGAAAATCAGTCATTATCCTGATAATCTGTCACATCCTGCGGACATTCGCGTTGCGTGTAAAAATCATGTCCGGCGAATTTAATTTGTTATAATTTTACACTCTGCAAACACTACCCGACCTATGACCGAAACCGAAAAAATCAAAAGCCTTGTCCTTGCTCCCTATATCATAAAAGCTACGGCACTGATTGGCAAACAGAGAGGGGTTGGCGGAAACCAGTTCCGCCATGCAATGGCTACCATGGCAATACTTCTCGACTACAAGCTTTTCGATGACCATATACTGCTCAAGGCATCTGTCATTCACGACCTCCTTGAAGATGTCCCGGAAACAAACGAGTTCGAAATAAGGATCATTGACGGACAGGCCGATGATGTTCTGGCACTGGTCAAAGAAGTTACCAGACCTGATGACATGCCTAAAGAAGTGTATCTTAAGAATATCCTCGAACATGGTTCCTACAGGGCAAAGATCCTGAAATGCGCCGACAGGATATCAAACCTTACCGATCTGCATACCGACACTCACTCAATAAAAAAAATAAATGAATATCTCGACCAGACTGAAAAATGGGTGCTGCCCATGGCTCAGGAAGTGAACCAGGATATGTTCAGGGAATTGTCGGATCTGATCGCAAGCCGGAGAAAATTCCTTAAGTATACCGGCAATCGTGCACTGGAAAATGAAATAAACCTGTAAAGGCCTTTATTTCAACCATTGATTGATTTTGATCACAGCAAAACCGTTGTTGGTCAAAAAAGAAATTCCCGCTATTTTACATTTGCTGCAATTGCATATTTTTGGGGTATTGTGCTTTTTTCTCATTTTTTAAGGTAGTTGAGTTTCCTTTAGTCTGTATCTGGTCAGACCGGTACAGGGTAAATGTGCTTTATGAAGACATTTGTCAGCCATACCGTATGCAATATCTTAACATCATTTCTCCTGTTGTCATTTTCTATTTCTCCAACAAGACTCCAGGGTCAGGAATCCGGGAAACAACTGCATATCAGAGAGCTAGTATCTTCCCTGAACAATCTGAAAAATAAGGGACCATCCGTAAATCCCGACCCGGAATGCTTTATGAAGTATTCTGCAGTCGCCGAAAGAGACGGATGGTTTAGAGTTAACTCTATAAGACCTATAAAATCAGGGCTTGCTTCAGATGTGCCCCTGGAAATGGTATCACATTATCTTGCATCCTATGCCGGGACTTCAATCCGTTTCGCAGATTCAGTAGCCCTTGAATGGATGGGGAAAAAAGCAAATATAGCGGTACTTGAGTGGTCAGTCACAAAAAAAGAGAGGGACACATCGCTGTATTCCGTTGCGGTACTGACGCCTGATGGGAAACTGCTGTTTGATGGAATACTTTCAAACAGCATTTCTGAAGTGGATGATATCAGGTCCTTTACAGCGACAGGGAATGATATTTCCCGGTCCATTGAGGCCTCTGCAAGGGTAAGCAGCCTGACAGGCAGTGTCACACTTCATTGGAGAGTAGCTTTCACCGCACAATCCTCTTTGTGTATAGAACCCGGTACTGATGGCCGGTTCAACCTCATCACCAGTGAAATAACATGCTGGAAAACCGATCCCTACGGAATCCCTCCCCAGGGCGAGCCTGTTGTTTATTTCGGGTCAGATGGCACTGCCGGAGAATTAAATGATCTGTTTGTTAGTACTGTAACAATAAGTGACAGTCCTGATCATTTCAGTACAGGCATTTATGCCTGTGAGACCTCAGACGGAAAGGGTGATAATCAGACTGCACTCTTTAATATCGTATATGAAAATGGTATTACAGTTAGCCCCCCCGATGTCCCCGACGCTACGGTAAGGCTCTCGGCATCATCCTCTGAAGGGCAGTCGATGAGCATAGTGAATCAGATCAGGGCCAATCCCGACAGGAAAAAATATGAGGGCGTTTTCTGGAATTCAGGTTACCTGAAACTGGAAAACTTTACCGTTGCAGCTGAAGAAGGAGGTTATGAAACAGGGAAGATAACTGCAGACATTCCTGTGAACTGTGCCTATACCTTCTGGGATGCAACTCCAATATTTCAGGATGTCCTCCACGCCGGTACGGCTTCTCTCCCTGTTGAATACACCCGTGGTCACAGCCTGCCAAATCCCATATGCCAGACTGCCGCATCTGATTATTCACTTATTGAGGGACAACAAACCACCATTACGGTAAGAATAACCAATCCGAGTAAGGTGGCTGATATTGTAGCCGGAACTGTGAGTCTGGATTCAGTTTCTATGACTGGAATTCTTTCACTGACCGGAAGCGCGGCGATCCCACTGGATACCATCCCTGCGGGACAATCCCGGGAATATGCCTTCGTCCTTGAAGGAGCATCCGCAGGGAACACCAAACCGGAAATAACCATCATCTGGCAATGGGGATGTCCGGCTGATTGTGAAAGAAAGACCCTTTCAATGGTTGCCAGCCCTGACAGAAGTATTGAGGTGCTGCCACCACCTTCAATCACCGTAACATCACCTGAGGGCTCTGAATCATTACAGTCGGGGCTCACTTACGATATTGAGTGGACATCATCCCGAACAAGCGGGATAGTGGAATTATCCTATTCTGCCGACAATGGTGTCACCTGGATAAGTATTGCCGATTCTGTGCCAGACAACGGATCTTTCGGATGGAATGTTCCCGTACTGTATTCAAGAAACTGCCTGGTAAGAGTGAGCGATGCCGCCGGACCGGTATCAGATCAAAACAATTCAGTTTTCACTATCTGGGATACACCTGTGCTTACTGTTGCTTCGCCCAACGGAGGAGAATCATGGGAACCCGGCAGCATTCACAACATTACCTGGTATTCTTCCGGGAACAGCGGAAATATTAATATCTCATATTCGGTTGACGGAGGCTCTGTATGGGTTGAGATTGTCAGTTCAACGCCCGATGACGGGGTATTTGAATGGACCCTGCCACAGATCACCTCTTCAGCCTGCCTGGTAAGGCTTACTGATACTGACGGAAATCCGTCAGATTATAGCAATTCATTGTTTATCATCGCCCGCCGGCCTCAGATTAATATCATTTCACCTAACGGAGGAGAAATATGGGAAGCAGGCAGTGTCCGGAATATTACCTGGACATCCTTCGGTTCGGGCGGAAATGTACGTTTGTTATATTCATCAAACAATGGTAGCTCCTGGATCGAAATAACGGACAATACTCCTGATGACGGATCTTTTTCATGGACGATACCGGATGTACGTTCATCACGATGCCTCGTTTCTGTATCCGATATTGACGGAATCCCGGGGGACCAGAGTGATTCCGTTTTTACTATTCCCTCTCCTCCCTTTGTTACGGTTACATCGCCAAACGGCGGCGAAACATTTCTTAGCGGAACCCCGCACCCGATTACATGGACTTCAGGCCGGACAAGCGGAAGAGTACAGATATTATTTTCAGATGACAACGGAACCGGCTGGACCGAGATAACAAATGACACCCCTGATGACGGGTCCTTTACCTGGATCATTCCGGAGATCCCGTCACACGAATGCCTTGTCATGGTAAGAGACGCAGACGCCAGCCCGGCCGACCAGAGCAATGCGGTATTCATCATAACCGATATCTGCACCCCGGCAACTTTCGTATCCCAGCCTTCAGACATCGAAAGATGCCCGCCGGCAGGAAGTGCATCTTTTGAAGTCAGTTTAACAGGATTGCCGCCTTTCCGGTATCAGTGGCAGATAAATCACAATGGCGCATGGACGGATGTTACTGACGGGATGCCGGCAGGAGCAAAGTATATTGACGCAACGACGGCAAGACTAACTGTATCGGGCATATACGAAGCCGGAATTTATCAGTTCCGGTGCCGGGTAGCATTTTGCCAGGCAGAAATATCAGAATCCCGCATCGCCAGCCTCACCGTTCACCCTTCTTCACCGGCTGCCATGATTTCAACAATACTCCAGCCTACATGCCACGTGCCGGCAGGCAGTGTGATACTTAACAACCTTCCCGCGGAAGGAAGCTGGACTCTTACGCTAATACCCGGACTTCAGACCTTTACAGGTACAGGATCAAATTTCGCACTGGGAGATCTGGAACCTGGAGTTTATTCCTGTACCATAACAAACCAATGGGGTTGCAAATCTGAAATGACCGGGGAATTTGAGATAGAGAAACCCGACCCGGGAGTTATTCCAGAGATCACTATCAAATACAGCGATGTTCTTATCTGTTACAACCTCGGGGATTCACTCATAAGCTATCAATGGTATGAAGGGCAGAATCCCATCCCTGATGCCACTCTTCAGTACTATCAGACTCATAAGCAGCCCGGCGAATACCGCGTTTTCACAACAGACAGGGATGGCTGCAGCAATTTTTCGGACGCAATAGTACTTTCCCGGTCAAAATCACTTGTTGCATTCCCGAATCCGGCATCCGCCAGTTTCAAACTGATGCTTGAAGATTATTATGAAGGATCTGCAAGAATACTTGTTCTTAATTCCTCCGGAACAAGAGTATTTGAAAAATATATCAGGAACGTATCTGATGAAATTCTCGAAGGTATTCCGGTTGACAACCTTAAATCCGGATTGTACATGGTCCGGGTCTTCCTTGACAACAATGAGATCCTCTATACAAAGATCATGGTTTCAAATTGATAACCATGCAAATATCTATTCTGATGACACATCAAACATATATAGGCAAAGCGGCAATTTTAATTTTTCTGGCGCTGACCTTTGCCGGGAATACAGCCATCCCGCAAAGCAACATCTCCGAAAAGTGGAAAAAACCAGGATTCTTTTTCGGCACCGGGACAGGACTTGCAAAGACGAACATAATAAACAGGGGAATTCAAACTTCTTCATCTCCGGAAAATAATAGTGACAGGGAATTCAGCCTGTCGGGTTTTGTGGAAGCCGGGTACTTTTTCTCTGAAAAATTCGGGATTCTTACGCGTTTAAGCTATCATAGCACATACGGTTTCTACTATAATCAGGAGATTTATAATAATCAATACTTTACTTTTGATTCGGAAAATGATCCTCACGAACTGATTGTAACAGGATCTGATATCGGAGGGAATCATGAAATTGAAATGCTGAGTGTTCCGCTGACCATCATTAAGAGATTTCCCGTGAATGAAAAAATTGCCTTTGTGATTCAGCCTGCAATACAACTCTTTTTTCCCCTCAGCAGCAGGTTCGAAAGCGGAGGGTACTTCACATATAAAGGCTATTTCCCGGCTTATAATGTTCTCCTCGAGAACCTTCCGGAATACGGATTCGCCACCAATCTACATAGCGTTACCGAGGGAAGGTCCGATCTGAAGCCGATAAGTTTCGGAGCAAATCTCGCTGCCGGTCTCGATTACCTGATATCAAAAAGATTAATATTGGTACTGACAGCTTATCACGATCGGTCACTTACAAGCATTTCACATTTTTCATCGCCGGATGAATTGGTATCAACGGAAACAGCTCAGCTGGACGGCAGTATAAGGGGAAGTCACGAAACCAAACTAAAATCAACAGGAGTTATTTTCACTGTAAGGTATTTTCTGACTGATTTCAGAAAGTATAAATATTACTTTCACCCAACACCAGAACAAAACTTACGGGGATACGAACGTCTGCACAAGAAATTCAGATATTGAGAATAATTCCCCTTCCCTGAGACAACCGGCAGGCATTCCACAACAATGATCACGAACCAGGGTGTTCGTTCAGGTAATTTCTTTGTGATCCCGGAGAGACTCGAACTCTCAACCAACAGAACCGGAATCTGTCATTCTATCCATTGAACTACGGGACCGGCATTCTGTCTGCAAAATTAAACCATTGATGCGGTTTTACAATTAAATGCCAAAGTTTTTCTATTTTCG
This sequence comes from uncultured Rikenellaceae bacterium, assembly GCA_964429295.1. GTDB lineage: Bacteria > Bacteroidota > Bacteroidia > Bacteroidales > VadinHA17 > LD21. Next base: position 61,023 of record CAYSBL010000010.1, on the reverse strand, counting down.
CAGACTTAAGAAGACAGAAGACCGAAGACAGAAGACCGAAGAAGGAAAAGATTAAGTGATCATTATGAAATTTAAATTTGAGAATCTCATTATCTGGCAAAAAGCCATGGACTATGGTGAGGAAATTTATCTCCTTTCGAAACAGTTTCCAAAAGATGAACTTTATAATCTTACTTCACAAATAAGACGGGCAGTTGATTCGATTGCATTGAACATTTCGGAAGGATCAATCGGACAATCTGTTCCGGAACAAAAAAGATTTATGGGCATGGCTGCAAGATCTCTTGCTGAAGTTGTTACATGCTTACACAAAGCCTTGAGAAGGAAATATATTTCTGATTCAGAATTCAACCAGCAGTATGACTTTGCTTACAACCTGATGAATATGATGGTGGCTTTCAAAAAGAAAATCACCTGATTTTTTTCTTCTTTCTTCTTTCTTCAGTCTTCGGACTTCGGACTTCGGACTGATTTTTTTATATAATTTATTGTCTTACCAAATATGGAATACAATTTCAAAGCCATTGAGAAGAAATGGCAGCAGTACTGGGAAAACAACAAGACATTCAAGACGCCGGATGATACTACTAATCCGAAGAAATGCTACGTCCTTGACATGTTTCCCTATCCTTCGGGAGCAGGCCTTCACGTAGGCCACCCTGAAGGATACACTGCCACCGACATATATTCAAGATTCAAAAGGATGAAAGGCTTCAACGTCCTTCATCCGATGGGCTGGGACGCTTTCGGACTTCCTGCCGAACAGTATGCAATCCAGACCGGAACCCATCCTGCTGTTACAACAAACAGGAACTGCGACACTTTCAGAAGACAGATAAAAAGCCTTGGCCTGAGCTACGACTGGGACAGGGAGATAAACACCACCGACCCTAAATATTTCAAATGGACCCAGTGGATTTTCATCCGCCTCTTCAATACCTGGTATGATGAAGATCTGCATAAGGGAAGACCTGTTAATGAATTAACAATACCTGATGAGGTCAGGTCACAGGGAGACAGGGAGATAAGGAAATACATAGACTCGCGGCGCCTTGCCTATTATGAAAATGCACAGGTGTGGTACTGCCCGAGCTGCAGGATTGTATGCGCAAACGAAGAGGTTCTCACCGACGGTTCACATGAGAAATGCGGCAACAAGGTCGAAAAGAAATATCTCAAGCAATGGATGCTCAGAATTCCGCTTTATGCCGAAAGACTTCTCCATGGCATCGATAACCTCAACTGGCCCGAAGGAATAAAGGAAATGCAGAGAAACTGGATCGGACGATCCACCGGTGCTGAAGTCGATTTCAGGATCGAAGGCCTTGATGAGAATCTTACGGTTTTCACAACCAGACCCGATACCCTTTTCGGAGCCACTTATATGGTAATTGCACCGGAACACCAGCTTGTCGATCAGATTACCACAGAAAACCAGCGCAGCAAGGTCGGGGAATATATCAGACAGTCGGCCCTGAAATCGGATCTCGACAGAACCGACCTGGCAAAGGAAAAAACCGGCGTTTTCACGGGAAGATATGCCATCAATCCGGTCAATAATGCCAGGATACCCATCTGGGTGGCCGACTATGTGCTGACCGGTTACGGGACGGGAGCCATTATGGCAGTTCCTGCACATGATACAAGGGATTTCGAGTTCGCTAAAAAGTTTGATCTTCAGATATTATGCATCCAGGATCCCGACGTAAGTGATCCGGAACAGAGGTTAAAAATCCTGGAAGGCGATGAATGCTGGACTGAAGACGGCATATTTATCAACTCCTCCGATCCGGTGACCGGCATAGATATAAACGGTCTGAACAAAGAGGCCGGAATCAGCAAGATAACAATGTGGCTCGAGTCAAATAATCTGGGCAGTGCAAAAGTAAATTACAAGCTTCGCGACTGGCTCTTCAGCCGGCAGAGATACTGGGGAGAGCCATTTCCTGTGGTTCACTGGGAAGACGGCGAAATTAGCGTCATTGATGAAAAAGAACTTCCTCTAGAACTACCCGCGCTTGAAAAATACATGCCGGGGGAATCGGGCGAATCGCCGCTTGCAAATGCGGGCGACTGGTTGAATGTGGCCGATGCCACCGGCCGCAGGGGAAGAAGGGAAACTAACACAATGCCCCAGTGGGCAGGATCGTGCTGGTACTACCTGAGATTCATCGATCCTCATAACGACCAGTCCATATTTGACGGTGAAAAGGAAAAATACTGGATGCCTGTCGACCTTTATATCGGAGGTGCAGAACATGCGGTGCTTCACCTGCTCTACAGCCGGTTCTGGCATAAAGTGCTCTTCGACCTTGGAATTGTATCGACTGACGAACCTTACCAGAGGCTTTTCAACCAGGGAATGATACTCGCTTTCGCCTATGAAAATGAAACCGGGGCAAAGATCCCTGCCGACCAGGTCGCAGAGAAGGATGGGAAATACTATAACACTGAAACCGGCAATGAAGTAAGGCAGATAGTGGCCAAAATGTCGAAATCGCTCAAAAACGTTGTAAATCCCGATGATGTAACCGAAAAATACGGCGCGGACTCTCTGAGGCTCTACGAAATGTTCATGGGACCACTCGACGTTATGAAGCCTTGGGACGACAGGAATGTCAGGGGAGTGTTTAACTTCATCGGCAGAACCTACAGGTTCCTCTCCGAGCCAGGGAACATCACCGGGGGTGAGGAGGACATTGAAATCCTCAAGGGACTTCACAGGACGATAAGAAAGGTGGACGAAGACATAGAGAACCTGAAATTCAATACCGCGATATCGGAGATGATGATCTTCCTGAACCTCATATATAAAAAAGGTAAAGTTACCATGACCACGGCACGGACATTCACCCTGATCCTGTCGCCTTTTGCACCCCACCTGGGAGAGGAACTCTGGCAGATACTGGGACATGACAGCAGCCTGGCCTATGAACCATGGCCTGAAGTGAACCCGGAATATCTGAAAGTCGACACAATAGAATATCCTGTTTCATTCAACGGCAAAATGAGATTCAAGATAGATCTTCCCGCCGGTATGGACAAGGATGAAATTGAAAAGGCGGTGCTGTCTGATTCAAGGTCAGATAAATGGACCGGCGGATCAAAGCCCCTTAAGGTGGTAGTGGTTCCCGGCAAAATTGTTAATGTTGTTGTCAAACCCAGTTAAGAAGCAAATCAGTAATGCTGTCACGACCCGGATTAATTGTCTCATTATTTATTATATTATTTACATTCTCCTGCCAGGAGGCAGTGAACGGACCTGACTCCCTGCTCCAGGCACCCCCGTCTGATACAACTGCAGTAAGCGGAACCGGAACAACCTTCATGTACGGGATCCCTTCCGACTCATTCGACCTGTTGAATGGTCAGGTCAGAAGAAACGAGCTTCTCTCAACCATCCTGCTCAGATACGGGATCAGCATGGAAGAAATCGAAATAGTGGTCAGAAACTCGGAATCTGTTTTCGATGTAAGGAAAATCAGGTCGGGAAACAATTACACGGTTTTCTGCAGAAAGGACAGCACAGCACGTGCCGGATATTTTGTATATGAACATGATCCCACTACCTGTTACGTGTTCAGTTTCACTGATTCGCTGAACATCACTCCCGTCAGCAAGGAGGTCAGGAAAGAAATCAAATATGCAAGTGCAACCATTGAAACCTCCCTGTGGGATGCCATGATCCTTAACGGGATGCACCCTTCGCTCGTTGTCGGTCTTTCCGAAATCTATGCGTGGAGCATCGATTTCTTCGGACTGCAGAAGGGAGACAGTTTCAAGGTCATATATGAAGAGATGTCGATTGACGGCAAGCCTCTGGGCATATCGAGAATCTACGGAGCTTCATTCACAGGTTCGGGAACTGACATTTATGCCATCCCTTTTATCCAGGACGGCCGCGAAAGCTATTTTGACAGTGAGGGAAACTCGCTCAGGAAAGCATTCCTGAAAGCTCCGCTCCAGTATTCGAGAGTATCATCCCGTTTCTCTGCCGGCAGGCTTCATCCCATACTGAGAATAAGAAGGCCGCATCATGGAGTCGACTATGCGGCACCGGTTGGCACACCGGTCCTTGCAGTGGGCGACGGCCGTGTGTCACAAACCAGCTACGATAACGGTTCAGGCAGGATGGTCAGGATAGTTCATAACAGCGTATATTCAACAGCTTACCTTCACCTGAGCAGGTTCGGAGCGGGAATCGCACCGGGTGTTTATGTAAAACAGGGAGACGTTATCGGATATGTAGGAAGTTCAGGGCTTTCGACAGGACCCCATCTCGACTTCAGGTTCTATATGAACGGCACCCCGGTCGATCCTCTTAAAGTTGAGGCTCCTCCCGTGGAACCTGTTTCGGAGTCCAACATGCCCGCTTTCGTAAAAACCAGGACAGTGGTGCTAAGCCTGCTCGATACCTTTTAACAAGGGAGGTTCTTCAATTAATCTGATCACTGCAGCCTGCTGACAAGGTCTTCTATCACAACAGGGAAATGAATGTACTCAAGCTCATGAACCCTTGAGGCCAGTTCAGCCGGCTTATCCCCTTCGAGAACCGGACAGATTGCCTGGAAAATTATATCCCCTTCATCATAGTTGCTGTTCACATAGTGAATGGTTATTCCCGATTGCCTGTCGCCTGCTTTTATAACGGCTTCATGTACCCTGTCGCCATACATGCCCTTACCTCCGTACCCGGGCAAAAGGGCCGGATGAATATTCACGATCCGTCCGGCGTAAGCCTGCAATATTCCATGCGGAACCAGCCATAGAAAACCGGCGAGCACAATGAAATCAACTTTGTACTCCCTTAACAGTTCCATTACCCTTTCCCTCTCATAAAAATCCTTCCGGTCGAAAAATACCGAGGGCACATTTAACGACGCAGCACGCTTAAGTACATAGGCCTCCCGACGATTCGAAAGAACCAGGCAAACCCTCGCCGAACTCCTGTTCGAAAAATACTTAATAATATTTTCAGCATTGGTTCCGGATCCGGATGCAAATATGGCTATATTCTTCATTCAATGACAGTTGTGTTTATTTTCAGAGATAAGGCACGTCCTTTTTAACTTGAGATTATTTCATTGTCTTTCAAGACAATATAAGGGCAGACAAAGAAAAACCCTGAAATCATTTGAAAATATTGTACAAATATATTTCTTTGCAAGGTTTTCCAATATTACTAATTTAAATTTAAAATTATGGCAGACATTGCTACAAGAGTAAAAGAGATAATAGTTGATAAGCTCGGAGTTGACGAATCTGAAGTTACTCCTGAAGCCAGTTTCACCAATGACCTTGGAGCTGACTCTCTTGATACTGTTGAATTGATCATGGAATTTGAAAAAGAATTTAACATCGGTATTCCTGATGATCAGGCTGAAAGCATCAGCACCGTTGATGATGCTATCAAGTATATAGAGGAAAATGCAAAATAATTTTGCATTAAAAAAATCCATTTATGAGAAGAGTCGTAGTTACCGGACTTGGAGCCTTAACTCCAATCGGGAAAAATTTGCATGAATATTGGGAAGGACTTAAGAACGGAATCAGCGGATCGGCAATGATCACCCGGTTTGAAACCGAAAAGTTCAAAACCAGGTTTGCATGTGAAATAAAAGGCTATGACTCCTCAAATTATTTTGAAAGAAAAGAAGCTAACAAGCTCGATCTTTTTGCTCAGTATGCCCATATTGCATCTGATGAGGCCATTGCAGATGCCGGCCTGATAACAGACAAAGTAAACAAGGAAAGAATCGGGGTGATATGGGCATCGGGGATAGGCGGTATCGAAACTTTCTACCAGACTATCAAATCCTTCGTTGAGGGGGACAGTATCCCAAGGTTCAGTCCCTACTTCATTCCTAAGATGATCAGCGACATAGCTTCCGGATCAATCTCCATTAAATATGGCTTCAGCGGCCCCAACTTCAGCACTGTTTCTGCATGTGCCTCTTCGACTCATGCAATAATTGATGCATTTAATTATATAAAGTGGGGCAAAGCTGATGTTTTTGTTACGGGAGGTTCCGAAGCTGCAATAAATCAGCCGGGAATTGGCGGTTTCAACTCAATGCAGGCCATGTCGGTCAACAATGCCGAATACCTTTCGGCATCAAGGCCTTTCGATCTTACCCGCGATGGTTTCGTGATGGGAGAAGGAGCCGGTGCCCTTATTCTTGAGGAATACGAACATGCAAGAGCAAGAGGTGCCAGGATCTATGCGGAGATTATCGGAGGAGGGATGACTGCCGATGCCTACCACCTCACAGCACCTCATCCGGAGGGCCTTGGAGCAACAAGCGTAATGAAACTGGCTATCGGGGATGCAGGACTAGAGCCTGCTGATATAGATTACATAAATGTTCATGGTACCGCAACGCCTCTTGGCGATATTTCGGAAGCAAAAGCCATTGTAAATGTATTCGGGGAACATGCCTACAGACTGAACATAAGCGCCACCAAATCGATGACAGGTCATCTTCTCGGAGCAGCCGGAGCAGTTGAGGCATTAGCTGCCATTATGGCTGTGGTAAAGGATATCATACCTCCTACCATCAACTTCAGGATACCTGATCCCCAGATAGACCAGAACCTTAATATCACCCCGAATGCAGCCCAGGAAAGAAAAGTGACTTTCGCCCTCAGCAATACCTTCGGGTTCGGAGGACATAACGCTTCCATTATTGTAAAAAAAGCAGGGATTTAGTGTCCTTATTCTCCTTAAAAAATAACGGAACCTATGTCGTAGACCAGCGGGAATTCGCTTCCCGCCTTAAAGAGATTACCGGTTTCAGGACATCCAATATCCGCCTTTACGAAGCTGCCTTTATTCACCGGTCAGCATCATTCACTCTTCCCGACGGACAGAGAATAAACAACGAAAGACTCGAATTCCTTGGAGATGCGGTTCTCGATGCGATTCTCTCAGATTATCTTTTTGAGAAATTTCCCGAAGCCAGTGAAGGATTCATGACCAAGATCAGGTCGCGCATCGTAAACCGCGACATTCTTAACCAGCTGGCTGTCTCAATGGGAATAGACAAGCTCCTGGTAAGCCATGTGAATACCAATTGCCCTACAAGAAACCTTTACGGGGACGCTCTTGAGGCCCTGATAGGAGCCCTTTTTGTAGATAAAGGGTTTAAAAAGACAAAGAAATTATTTATAAACAGAGTCTTCCGGAAATACCTCGACCTCGAAAAAATAGTGGACACCGACACTGATTACAAGAGCCTGGTTTTCGAGTGGACACAGAAGACAAAAGCCGATCTCACCTTCGAATACAAGGAAGAATATAATGTTACCCTCAGAAAATCAGTGTTTTCAGCTACTTTGCTGATCGACAAAAAGATATGGGGAACAGGACAGGGAGCCTCAAAGAAAGAAGCGGAGCAGGAAGCCGCAGGAAAAGCATGGTCAAGTCTGAAAGATTTTAACCAATCAAGGCCATAGCTTTGCTTGCTTTTCTTAACTTTAAGGGTCAGGTTAAGCAATATGCATAATACCGGTAATATAAAAAAATTCCATCTTCCTGTAAGCGACGACGATATACCATTATTGCTTGGCATTGTCTCATCTGAACCTGATTACAGGCTCTCCCTTAAGCTCAATAAAAAACTTGGAATATCCCTGAAGAGCATCGATCCTGTGGAATTTACAGATGAAACCGGCGACAAATTCTGGTTCAGCAGGTTTTCCGATCCAGAGAGTATGCAACTGGTATCAAACAGGTTCAAAAAGAATTTTTTGCTGACAAAACTTAAAAATATCGATTTCCTGATCCTCATTCCGGGCTTGACCGACGAAAAGAACCGTGAAAAAATGATTTCTGACCTGAGGGAAACCGATTCAATAACTGGAGTCTTTACTATTGATATCCAGTCGCTTAAGGAAAAAAACCTGAAATACCTCTTCTGACTGACCATGACTTTCAAAAAGAAGAGCCGCCCCGGGCGGGGCGGCTCCTTTTTGATAACCCTAAAACTAACCTAACCTATGAAAAAAACCTCTATATCTTTTAAAGCAAATATCATGCCAAATCCTTTACAAAGATACGAAGTGATTTCCTAATAAAAAAATGTTTTTACTCCTAAACATCAATATTAACAGAACTTTAATAATTTTTTAAATTTCTTAACTTTCCCGTCAGTACCTTACCTGTTTCGTTAAAACAGGGCTGCATCAGGCACCGGCCGGAATACAGGGCCGTACCAATGCAGGTCCTTTGCGGTATGTCTCTTCATGGGTGTTAAAGAACGTTAAAGGATGGGGTTAATACAATATATACCAGTACTTTTGTAACTGTATGAAGCGGAAAACCATAGTATTACTGGCCATCTTGTTCTTCCTGGTAATCTCAGGCCTGATCCTGGTACAGCTATACTGGATAAAAAATGCCATTGAAATAACTGACCAGCAATTCCGCTACAACGCCAACAAAGCCCTCGAATCGGTGGTGCTTGACATGGAAGCCCAGGAAATAATTGACTACATCGTTGACGAGATTGAACCTGAATCGACCGATTCGGTAACTGCCGTCATCCCTGCCACCTCACCTCTTGCCAACAGGCTGAGGGATTACAATTCCGATCCGAAACTTCCCGAGGTTTATGGCTTCGGCAACAGGGGCAACGAATTCATTGTTTCCAACTCAGGTCAAAGGATTTACATAACGGCCAGGGACATTTCTCCCATCCCCGAGGAAGACATTACCGAGCCTTCGGATCAGGGAATAAATGCCGGGCTTTCAAAAAGGGTAAGCAACAAAATTGTCTATGTTGAAAGAATAATGGAGCAGATTCTCCAAACAGCTCCCGACATCAGAGACAGAATTGATCCCGAAAAAACAAAACCACTTCTCAGGAAAGCTCTTAACAATGCCGGAATACATCTCGACTTTGAATTCGCTATCAGGTCGGGCAGGCTTGGTACAATATGGACAACCCCCGGCTTCACCGATGCTCCGGGTACCAGCAAGTTCATAATCCAGCTTTTCCCAAACGATCCTGTTCCGAGTCAGAACCAGCTGGTGCTTTACTGTCTGCAGGAAAACCAGTATAAATTCAGGCAGATCGGGAGCCTGGCCGGCCTCTCACTTATCTTTACCCTGCTCCTTATCCTGCTTGCAACAAGTACATTTATCGTCATCTTCCGCCAGAAAAAGATGTCTGAAATAAGAAACGACTTTATAAACAACATGACACATGAACTCAAGACGCCTATTTCAACTATTTCGCTGGCTTCGCAGATGATCTCCGATAAATCGATACCCGACAGGGAGAAAAATATAAGCCATCTCTCCGGAATAATTTCGGATGAGAGCATGAGACTCAAATTCCAGGTCGAAAAAGTACTGCAGATGGCTGTCTTTGAACGGATGAATACAAAACTGTCATACACCGCGGTGGATATGCACAACCTGGTTAGCAAAGCGGTGGACAATTTCACGCTCCAGATCGAGGCGCGGGGTGGCAGGATACGCAAGGAACTAGGAGCAGAATACTCATCAGCCTTTGTCGATGAAGCTCATATGCTGAACGCAATTTCAAACCTGATCGACAACGCCATTAAATATTCCATCGACAAACCTGCTATAAAAGTAGCCACCAGGAACAACAGGAAAGGGCTGCTGATCTCTGTTGAGGACAAAGGAATAGGAATAAGCAAGGAAAACATTAAAAGGATATTTGACAAGTTCTACCGGGTTCACTCCGGGAATGTGCATAACGTGAAAGGTTTCGGACTCGGATTAAGCTATGTGAAAAAAATAATTGACGAACATAACGGAACAATCAGGGTTGATAGCCAGCCGGGAAAAGGATCGGTTTTTATTTTATTCATACCCCAAAACGGCCAGAAATGAAACTAACCCTTGCAAGTTCAAATGACCCCCTTTCCCGTTTCCCTGCCTGCGCTGCCTCTACGGCAGACAGGCCCCAAGTGGGAAAAGCTTTGACCACTGCTTCTTCCCAGGAAGGAAAAGAATACCTCCCTGTACAGGCTCCTTCCCCCCTGGGGGAAGGTTGGGAAGGGGGTATTATTAAGAGTAATTATGTATTTTATCCATCCTTGAGAAAGATTTTAAGAAATTAAACGGAATAAGATGAAAAAAAGAATTCTGCTTGCTGAAGACGATGCTAATCTGGGCTCATTGCTTAGAAACTACCTTCAGGCCAAAGAATATGAAACTACCCTGTTCGTAAACGGCAGAGCTGCCCTGGAACGTTTCTCGTCCGGCATGTTCGACCTGTGCATCCTGGATATCATGATGCCGGAAATGGACGGCCTGGCACTTGCAAAAGCAGTCAGGAATGCCGATCCGGCAATACCTGTGATCTTTCTTACCGCCAAGAACCAGGAGGAAGACATTATCGAGGGCTTCAAGACGGGCGCCGACGATTACATAACCAAGCCATTCAGCATGGAGGAGCTCCTTTACAGGATAGAGGCCATTTTCAGAAGGACGTCCGGACCAGTTGAAACCAAAAGCGAAGAATTGCATCAGATAGGCGCCTATACATTCGACAGCAAAAGGCAGCATCTGATTTTCAAGGATCAGCAGATCAGCCTCACAACAAAGGAATCTGAACTTCTCCTTCTGCTTTACCGCCACAGGAATGAGATCCTCGAAAGGAACTATGCCCTGAAAAGCATCTGGATCGACGACAATTACTTCAACGCACGGAGTATGGATGTTTATATCACCAGGCTCAGAAAATACCTGAAGAAGGATCCTGAGGTAAAGATCCTGAATATACACGGTAAGGGCTACAGGCTCATATGCTAAAAAAATACCCCGGCCGGTTTTTCAGGTCAGGGTATTGTGTCTAGGTTAGATAGAAGGGTGATTCTTATGAAGAACACTTCATTTTCCCGGAACTAATGTAATAATTTTTTTGAAATCGTCTCATCTGAGAAAAATAATTCCAATCCTGCAGATCCCTCTCAATCGAGCTTAAGTACTGCCAGAAAAGCCTGCTGGGGCACTTCAACGTTCCCTATCTGCCTCATCCTTTTCTTCCCCTTCTTCTGCTTCTCAAGAAGCTTGCGTTTCCTGGTTATATCGCCCCCATAGCATTTTGCCGTGACATCCTTCCGGACAGCCTTGACAGTTTCCCTTGATATTATCTTGGCCCCGATAGCAGCCTGTATCGCAATATCAAATTGCTGCCGCGGGATGAGCTCCTTCAGCTTCTCGCATATCTTCCTTCCGAAATCATAGGCATGCCCCCTGTAAATCAGTGTGGAAAGTGCATCGACCATCTCCCCGTTGAGAAGTATGTCGAGCCGAACCAGATCGGCCTTCTGATAGGCAGTGTAATAGTAATCAAATGAAGCATAGCCCTTGGAGATGCTTTTCAGCTTGTCGTAGAAATCAAATACTATTTCAGAAAGAGGCATCTCAAAGGTAAGTTCAACCCTGTCGCGTGTAAGATAAACCTGGTTTTTCAATGTCCCTCTCTTATCAATGCAGAGATTCATAATAGCTCCCACATATTCTGCCTGGGTGATTACCTGTGCAACTATGTATGGTTCTTCAATACGGTCTATATAGTTGACTGCCGGAAGCCCGGAAGGATTATGTACGTCGATTACCTCTCCCTTCGTGGTATACACCTTAAAGGATACGTTGGGCACAGTGGTGATCACATCCATGTCAAACTCGCGGTCGAGCCTCTCCTGGATTATCTCCATATGAAGAAGTCCGAGAAAACCGCACCTGAATCCGAATCCGAGAGCTGCAGAGGATTCAGGTATGAACGAAAGGGAAGCATCGTTCAACTGGAGTTTTTCGATCGATATCCTCAAATCTTCATATTCATCAGCGTCCACAGGGTAAATACCGGCAAAAACCATCGGTTTTACATCCTCGAAACCTGCGATGGCCTTTGAACACGGATTCTTAACATGCGTTATCGTATCCCCCACCTTCACTTCCGAGGAATCCTTTATCCCCGAAATGATATAGCCTACATCTCCCGCACCCATTTCCTCCCGCGGATCCTGCTTCATCTTCAGAACACCTATTTCATCAGCCAGGTATTCATGCCCGGTACTGAAAAACATCACCCTGTCTCCTTTTCTGATGGTTCCGTTTACTATCTTGAAATAGGCTATTATTCCCCTGAAAGAATTGAACATTGAATCAAAAATCAGGGCCTGAAGGGGGGCTTCCGGATCGCCTGCCGGAGCCGGGATAAGGTTGACTATCCTGTCGAGAATGGTGTCGATTCCCATACCGGTCCTGGCGCTTGCTTCAATTATGTCCTCCCTTTTGCAGCCAACCAGATCGACAATCTGATCCTTAACTTCCTCCGGCATTGCATTGGCCATATCCATTTTGTTGAGGACAGGTATTATCTCAAGATCATGATCGATGGCCATGTAGAGATTCGAGATGGTCTGGGCCTGTATACCCTGAGTGGCATCAATAACCAGAAGGGCCCCCTCACATGAAGCTATTGACCTCGAGACCTCATAGGAGAAATCAACATGACCCGGAGTGTCAATAAGGTTCAGATAATACTTTTCACCGTTGTGAAAGTATTCCATCTGGATGGCATGGCTTTTTATTGTTATGCCTCTCTCCCTCTCAAGATCCATGTTATCCAGGACCTGGTTCTGGAATTCCCTTTCATTTATGGTATTGGTCTTTTCAAGCAGACGATCGGCCAGGGTGCTTTTACCATGGTCGATATGTGCTATTATGCAGAAATTCCTTATTCGGTGCATCAGGCTGATAATCTGAAAAACAGGTGCAAATATATATAAAAATGTAAAGGCAGGCCATGGCCTGCCTTTACGGGTATTCAAAAAATTATTGTTTATTAATAAGGCATTCCTCCGCCCATTCCCTGAGGCGGCATCGGAGGCTGTTTCTCTTCCTTCTCGTCAACCACCACTGCTTCGGTGGTAAGGAACATTCCTGCAACCGATGCTGCGTTCTCGAGGGCAACCCTTACTACCTTGACCGGATCAATTACACCCGAATCGTACAGTTTCTCGAACCTGTCGGTCTGGGCATTGTAACCGTAGTCGCCCTTGCCTGACCTGACAGACTGTACTATGACGGCGCCTTCTTTACCTGCATTGACCGAGATCTGACGAAGAGGCTCCTCAATAGCGCGCTTGATTATCTCGATACCGGTTGTCTGGTCTTCGTTGTCGCCCTTGAGTTTTTCAAGCGAGGAAATGGCACGGATATAAGCCACACCGCCACCGGGAACAATTCCTTCCTCAATGGCTGCACGGGTTGCATGAAGTGAATCATCAACACGGTCCTTCTTGTTCTTCATCTCAACTTCTGATGCTGCACCTATATAGAGGACTGCCACGCCGCCTGACAGTTTTGCAAGACGCTCCTGCAGTTTTTCCTTGTCATAGTCGGAGGTGGTGGTGGTCATCTGCTGCTTGATCTGACCGATCCTTGCCTTGATCATCTCCTTGTCGCCATAGCCGTTTACAATGGTGGTGTTCTCCTTGTTGATGGTCACTTTCTCTGATGTTCCAAGCATATCAAGGGTTGCATGCTCAAGCTTCAGACCTTTCTCCTCTGATATGACTGTTCCGCCTGTCAGAATGGCAATATCTTCAAGCATTTCCTTCCTTCTGTCGCCAAATCCGGGAGCCTTAACGGCACAAACCCTGAGGGAGCCGCGGAGCCTGTTGACTACAAGGGTTGCAAGTGCTTCTCCTTCCACGTCTTCAGAAATTATAAGAAGCGGACGGCCGTTCTGGGCTGTGGCTTCAAGAATAGGAAGCATATCTTTCATTGAAGAGATCTTCTTATCGTAAATCAGGATAAAAGGATTCTCCAGTTCGGCTTCCATCTTCTCGGTGTTGGTAACAAAATAAGCTGAGATATAACCACGGTCAAACTGCATCCCCTCAACAACCTCAACGGAGGTGGTGGTTCCCTTTGCTTCCTCAACGGTGATAACGCCTTCCTTCTTTACCTTTTCCATTGCTTCGGCGATGAGCTTTCCAATCTCAACGTCGTCATTTGCAGAAATCCTGGCAACCTGTTCAATTTTGCTGAGGTCGTTTCCAACAACATGAGCCTGTGATTTCAAGTGGGCCACTACTTTTTCAACTGCCTTGTCAATACCTCTCTTCACATCCATCGGATTTGCACCGGCGGTAATGTTCTTCAGACCAACTGTTATTATTGACTGTGCAAGAACTGTTGCAGTGGTTGTTCCGTCACCGGCAATGTCACCGGTTTTTGATGCAACTTCCTTCACCATCTGGGCACCCATGTTCTCATAGGGATCCGACAGTTCAATGTCCTTGGCAACCGTTACTCCGTCCTTTGTGACATGAGGAGCACCGAATTTCTTTTCAAGAACCACGTTGCGGCCTTTGGGACCAAGGGTCACCTTTACTGCATTCGCTAACTTGTCCACTCCTTCTTTAAGCTGTGCACGAGCTTCAATATCGAATTTAATCTCTTTTGCCATATTTGTAAGATTTATTGGTTTGCTTTAATTACTGAATGAAAAGAATGTCTGATTGTGAGATGAGAAGATAATCCTCATTGTCGATGTTCAGTTCCTGGCCTGAATATTTGCCGTAGAGAACCACATCCCCTTTCTTTACTTCCATCTCTTCATCTTTTTTGGGAGCTCCAACCATGACTATCGTACCCTGACGAGGTTTTTCCTTTGCTGAATCCGGAATTATGATCCCGCTTGCAGTCTTAGCTTCAGCTTCATGAGGTCTTACAAGAACCTTCCCAGCCAATACTTTTCCTTTTAATTGTGCCATGTTTATTTAGTTTTAAAGTTAATGATTTGATTTCTGCCTCTACTTTTAGCGAAATTTGTGCCAAACGGTATTTTACCAGCTCCCGCTGCAATAAGCCGACATTTTATCGGTCATGTCCTGACAAAAGCCACTGACCACACATGACATCCTGACACATAACGCTGTCTTTCAATAATATAACCTATAAAAAAACAAAGTGTCAGTTTATGACAAACTGACACTTTGTTTAATATGTTTATCACAGAAGTCCTAGTTCTCAGGCTGTTGTTCGTTGCCGGAAGGTGTAGTAGCCGGTTCCGAGGGGACAGCTGTGGGAAGAGTGGGAATCGCATTCGGATCAACGGCATTCTGAATTGAATTCTCGATCCTTGAACGTTCAGCACCCGAACCCCGCGGTATGGTGGCAGTTGCCACAACGCAGAGAATAAGTATCGCCGCTGCAAGAGTCCATGTTGACTTTTCAAGGAAATCGGCGGTTTTCCTGATACCCATCGACTGTCCGGCAGAAGTAAAATTGGCAGCCAGACCCCCTCCCTTTGAATTCTGAACCAGGACTATCATAACCTGAAGTATGCAGGCAATGATGATTATAACCGAAACAAAAATGTATATTCCCATTTCTATGCTATTTAATGATCTCTCTTATCTTTTCAATTTGAGCCGCAAAGTAATCACTTTTTTCCGGAAATTTCAAACTTAATTTTTCATAAATATCTATCGCCTTTGAATAATAACCCTGAGTGATATAGATTCTTGCCAGAGTCTCGGTGACAAATCCTCCCTGTTCTTCAGTAAATGGTTTCGACAGATCCTCATTCGGGACAGACGGCTTTTCCGCATGAGGAACGATTCTCGGATTAGTCATAATGAACCTGTCGATGAGTTCAGCCTGGACCTTCCTTTTCTGTTCGCTCTCAGGTATGGCCGGCTCTTCCTCTTCTGCAATTTCAATATCTTCTTCATCCGATTCACCGGGAGGGGTAAACGAGAATCCGGGATCCATATAGAAAACATCTTCTTCCTCTTCTTCCATTTCGGATTCTTCAACACCCACCGGCATGAACAAAGGCCCGTCAAGGTCAGTGTCGTCCATTTCAGGATCAATTGTACCGACTACTGTCCTTTCCAGAATGTTCGCCATACTGTCGGGCTGATCCTTTGGCGGTCTGGGCCTTGAATCCCTCTCTATCTCATCAATAAAGTCCTGGCTGTTCAGCGCCGATTCGAGAACGGTCTGGGCAAGATCACCCTCAACTGTTTCCGGTGCACTTTCAGTAATATCAACGACCGGTTCATCAGAAGGTACAGTATCAGATGCAATATCCGCCACAACTGTTTCAGGTATACTTTCAGTTATTTCAACGACCGGTTCATCAGAAGGTACAGCATCAGATGCAAGATCACCCACGACTGTTTCCGGTATACCTTCAGTAATTTCAATGACCGGTTCATCAGCCGGAGGTACAACATAAATCTCCTCCTGCTCCGGCACCTCAGCTGCCTGCAACTCTGGCTCAGACTGTTCAGGCTGTTCAGGCTGGGCCGGAATACCAGCGGTCTCAGGCTGAATGGCAGAGACTTCTTTTTCAATTATCGAAGGTGCAATCTGAAGAAGGTTGAAAAGCACTTCCCTGTCAGCAATGTGTATGGCAGAATTCCTCAGCTGATTTTCGAACCTTATATCCGAATTCTCCTTCAATCCTTTGAGAAGCAGAAGATGTGCAGTCTGAAAATACGGATATATGTTTACCAGTTCGCTTAATTCAGCGAGAACCTGCCTGTCGGCAGGCGCATTTCCAACCATTAGGTTCAGAAAGTCGCTTTTGTTCATTGACGGTTACCAGTTAACGAATGCGGCGTTGAAAATGTCTTCAACAAGCATTTCCACGATCTTCTCAGACAATTCTGCTTCCACTTCGCTCAGATTGCTCAAACTGCTGTAATCCTCATATCTGGAAAAAGTCTGTTCAAAGCTTTTTTCGGGATCAGCCACATTTGTGAACTTTACCCTGACTGCTATTGTGAAACGGTTAACAGCTGCAGTTGCGTCGGCCGATACAGTATGCGGCCTGGTGTTATAGTCAATGATCTCACCTTCAAAATTAGCATCTCCCAGACCATTTACTATGGCAAGATTGGTCTGGGCCTTGCATTTGTCTGTCAGTTCATCGGTTAATGTCTGGCTTAATCCAGGTTGCACCAGGCTTGCCCTGTTCTGGAAATACTGGATACTCACGGTGCTTAAGCCCGTTGTGCTTGCGCCAGAAAAGGAATAGATACCGCATCCGGGCATCAGAAGGAATACCAGGAGGGCAGGGAGCAGGCAGGCATTCAGCACCGGTTTCAGAAAGATATTTCTACATCTCAATGTCATACTCCTTTATTTTTCTGTAAAGAGTGCGCTCTGAAATACCCAGTTCCTGTGCGGCAAGCTTTCTCTTTCCGTTGTATTTCTCAAGGGCTTTTTTTATCATTTCAATCTCCTTGCCAGTAAGGGAAAGCGATTCTTCAACCACCTCCTCGGTATCCTGGATATTGGTCCTCGGGCGTGGAGAGAAATCCACATCGTGGTGATCAGCTGCAGAAACCACCGAATCACTTCTTCCGGTGTCCCTTATAAGGTTCTTTATAACCCCTGAATTGCTCTCGTGAAACCTCAGATCTATTTCCCCCGATTTAATAAGATCGAGAACCAGATTCTTAAGGTCGTTCATATCACTCTTCATGTCGAACAGGATCTTGTATAAAATCTCTCTTTCGGATGAGAATGATTTGTCATCGTCCCTTTTAATAACGGCCGGCAGTTTGACCCCTGTATAGTCGGGAAGGTAAGTATGCAAAACCTCATAACTGATCTCCCTCTCGCTTTCTATTATTGAGATCTGCTCGGTTATGTTTTTAAGCTGACGGACATTCCCCGGCCATGAGTAGCTGATCAGAAGATTCTTTGCCTCGTTGCTCAGCCTTATTGAAGGCATTCTGTATTTCTCGGCGAAATCGACAGCAAACTTCCTGAAGAGAAGGAAGATGTCCTCTCCCCTCTCCCTCAGCGGCGGGATCTTTATAGGAACAGTATTGAGCCTGTAAAAAAGGTCCTCCCTGAATTTGTCATGCTCTATGGCCTTTGATACATCAACATTGCTTGCCGCTATCACTCTTACGTTGGTCTTCTGGACTTTCGACGAACCCACGCGGATGAATTCACCGGTCTCCAGCACCCTCAGCAGACGTACCTGGGTTGAAAGAGGCAATTCGGCAACTTCATCCAGGAAGATGGTTCCGCCATCTGCTACCTCAAAATATCCTTTCCTGCTTTCCGTGGCTCCGGTGAAGGCTCCCTTTTCATGACCGAAAAGTTCCGAATCAATGGTTCCTTCAGGGATCGCTCCACAGTTTACCGCAATGTAAGGCCCATGTTTCCTGGCACTGTAACTGTGAATCACCTGCGGAAACGACTCCTTGCCGGTTCCGCTTTCTCCTGTAATGAGCACCGACAGGTCGGTAGGCGCCACCTGCACGGCTATGTCAATAGCCCTGTTCAGCCCTGAATAGTTGCCTATTATACCAAACCTCTGCTTTATGCTCTGAATATCTTTCATATCCGTT
Organism: uncultured Rikenellaceae bacterium; assembly: GCA_964429295.1. Taxonomy (GTDB): domain Bacteria; phylum Bacteroidota; class Bacteroidia; order Bacteroidales; family VadinHA17; genus LD21. Next base: position 42,648 of record CAYSBL010000010.1, on the reverse strand, counting down.
TAACGCTGGTGCGAATTTAAGATATTTTTGAAACAATGGGAAATGCTATTTTCGTAAATTCGTGCCATGAAGCATACAGGTAAATTTCACATCGCAGGCATTATTCCTGCAAGATACGCATCCACAAGGTTCCCCGGGAAGCCTCTCGTGATGATCGCAGGAAAATCAATGATCAGAAGAGTTTATGAACAGGCCACCCTTGCGCTCGAAACCGTTTATGTTGCTACTGATGACCATAGAATTCACGACGCAGTGACCGGTTTCGGAGGAAAAGTAGTCATGACTTCTCCCGATCACCAGAGCGGTACCGACAGATGTGCAGAGGCAGCGGAAAAAATAGCCGCCCTGGAGGGCATCAGCCCCGATGCCGTGATCAATATACAGGGGGATGAGCCTTTCATCAAACCTGAACAGATCGGCCTGCTGGCATCGTGCTTTGACGACCGCTCCGTTGAAATTGCCACCCTGGTGCGCAGGACGGAACCGGGAGATGACCTGACCAATCCCAACCATCCCAAGGTGGTTCTCGACCTTTCAGGAAATGCGATCTACTTCAGCAGATCGGTGATCCCCTACCTCAGGGATGTCCCTGAAGCAGAATGGCCGGCCCGGCATACCTATTACAAACATATCGGACTGTACGGTTACAGGACGGATATCCTGAAACAACTTACATCCCTGCCCCGAAGCCCCCTCGAGAAGGCAGAATCGCTGGAACAGAACAGATGGATAGAGAACGGATACAGGATCCGAACAGCCATTACCCTCTGGGAAAGCATCGGAATCGATACCCCGGAGGATCTTGAAAGAGTGGAAAAATTCTTTGATCAGAATAATAAAAATGCCTACCTTTAGGCCAGTTTTTGACACAAAACAGACTTGGGGTGCTTATGAGGCATATTCTACTCTTTATTTTCATATTGTCTATCCCTTTAACCCTTCACTCCCAGAAGGATAGCACCAATGTCGTCAGAAATTTCCCGCAAAAAGCCTTTACCAGGGAAGCCCCTGTAACAAATATTACAATTTATCCGGTCCCTGTAAGGGATAATACCTTTTCAATCAAGGCCGACAGGGAAATGACCGCCGTAAAAGTAACCAATATGATCGGACAGGATATTTTCAGAGCCAGGTATACAAATCCCGTTACTGCAACAAAAATACTGCTTAAACAACCGGCAAGGGGAATGTACCTGGTGACCATTGGATTTGCCGACGGGACCAGGATTGTCAGAAAAGTAATGATAGAGAATCCGGAATAGGGAAATCAGTCCGGATCTGGCGGAGATGGGGAAAACTCCGCCCACCTCTTAATATATAGATTTATATGTTTATGAACCGGGAAACAATCTCTCTTTACGATTGTTAATCTCAAGGGGCAATGAATTTAAAACTTATTTATTTCAGACAGCCATGGAAGAAGGGACTAATGTTTTTTCAATAAAGGATCTGGAAAACTTTTCAGGGATAAAAGCGCATACGATCAGGATATGGGAAAAAAGATACAGGATACTGGAGCCCGACCGGACCGACTCCAATATCCGCACCTACAGCGAAACCGAACTGAAAAAGATCCTTAATGTTGCTTACCTCAACAGAAACGGACTGAAAATTTCCAAAATAGCGAGGCTCAGCGAAGACGAACTCACCGCAAGGGTCATGACCATAAGCAGCCAGGATGAAACAGGCGAAAACGGATTCAGGTCGGGCAACATACTGATGTCTGCCATCAGGTTCAATGAATACCAGTTCAGGGAGGCCATCGACCCCTTTGTAAGGAAACACGGGATTGAAGAATCTTATATAAAATACCTTCATCCCCTCCTCGAAAAAGCCAGGCTGCTCTGGCAGACGGGAAGCCTTTCAAGGGCACAGGAACAGTTTGTCCGGAATGTGATAAGACAGATCCTGATCCAGGAGGACATCAACCTTAAGCCGCCTGTTGCCAGGTCAAAGGCTTCGGTTGCAATGATAAATACTTCTGACAGCCTGTCAGAAAACAACTTCCTGTTTTACAAATATCTTCTTAAAAAGAGAGGATTCGATGTTATATTCACGGGCGGAATCCTTCCTGCTTCTGAGGTTATAGAAATCCACAAGATAAAACCTTTCGAATACCTGATAGCCAATTCAGGTTCATTCGATTTCTCAAGAAAGAAAATCAGTTATTTCAGCAGCATCGGCAAATCCCTTATCATCAGGAAGATCATTTTCACTGATTACCCCGAGGCAAATGAAAAGAGAATCCCGGAAAACATTATAATAACAAGAAACCCTGAGGAATTCCGGATGGCTGTAGCATTACTGAAATAATGAACCAGGCCATCGTCAGGCTTGCTCTTTACTTCTGTTGCTTAAATCCCCGCCTGAGGCTCCGGGAATTCCAGACAGAAGCCCCCTGAAGTAATCTGCCTCACTTTCAAGACTGACCGACCGGTGCTTACGGGTTATGGTTTCAATTCTTGCCAGCATCCCTTCAGCAAAATTCCTTATCCCGGCTGCGTCGCCGGTTTGTATCCTGTGCTCAACCGCCCTTGAAATGCCAGCCACTTCATTCCATAATTCCAGGGCTTTCCCGTCAAAATAGCAACGGTCGAAAGCATCCCGGATGTAGTTCACGGCAGTCTCCGACAAATGCAGCATGTCGGCCCCATAGAACCTGTAGTCCCTCAGATCATCCATAACCAGTTCGTAAGCAGGGAAATAGCCGGGTGAAGAATGGTGGGCAAGGAGCTTTTCAACTGCAAGGAGAAGGACCGACTTGCTAACCTGGTTCCCGTGGGCGCCGTCTTTCCAGTGACGCACCGGACTGATGGTGAAAATAACCTTCAGTTCAGGATTAAATGTAGTTAGATTGTCGAGCAGCCCGCTCCAGTATGATACTATCTCATCGGGTTGCAGAAGTTCATGGCTGAAAAAGGATGAGGGTATCCTGTGGCAATTCGACACTATCCTCCCGGTCTCCCTCCACCTGAATACCCTTGCAGTACCGAATGTTATGAACAGGAATTTTGCAGCTGAAAGGAATTTCCGGGCTTCCTCTTCCCGTGTGTTTATCTTCTCAATAAGCTTTTCGGGATCGTCGGATGAAAAATCAGTGTAATGATCAAAGCTTATCCATCTTGTTCCATGCCTGTAGAGATCTTCCTTTACTATCCCCGCAGGTGAGATGACTGCATTGAGAGTGTTCCCGACCGATAACGGATTGTAAACTGTCCCTGCCGGGTTTACCATTACCGGCATCCTGCCCTCCTGAAGATGGCTGCCGATGGCAGTTGCAAAGCATGAACCAATAAACATCACCGGTGTGCTGTAACTGATCTTGCTTTGCGACGGATCGATTTTGAATGTCGTCCTGAGTTCCATTTCCCATTTTTTTCAGGAAAGCTTGTTCTCAAGCCAGTTCCTGATGGTGTCAAAAACCTCATGACGGCACAGGTCATTGTGAAGCTCGTGGTAAGCTCCATCCCAGAGCCTGAGTTCTGCCATCGGGGTGCTGTCCGCAAACGCCCGGCTGCCATCACTTGAACAAATCTGATCACCGGTTCCGTGCATCAGCAAAAGAGGCTTTTTTAAAGATGATGCATTTTTAAGGGCTGCGGATGCAGACGCCATGGCGGAATGAAACAGGCTAACGGATATCAGCCCGTGAACCAGGGGATCTTTCCTGTACCGGTCAACAACATCCTCGTCGCGTGACAAATGATCAACCACCAGGCCCGATGACTGAACAAGCGACGGCAGAATATTCTTCATGAAACCGGCCATTCTGACTTTCGTCCTCTCGGGCTCGAATGACAGCTTCAGCCAGGGTGAGGTGACAATAGCCCCCCTTACCTGCGGATTTTTCCTCACCAGGTAATCGAGCACCATTCCCCCGCCCAGACTGTGCCCGTATAGAAACAGCGGTACGCCCGGAAATGTTTTCCTGCATTCATCCAGCAGGATGCCTATCATTTCGTCGGTAAGGGCATAATTCCGGATATGTCCCCTTTTACCATCAGACAGACCATGCCCCGGCAGATCCACACCGGCCATTCCTATCATGGCCTCATTGAAAAGACCTGCCCAGCCAGTGTACCTGCTGATGTGCTCGCCCAGTCCGTGTACCATTATTATCATGGCACGGATCTTTTCACCCGGACTCATGATAAAGCCCCTGAGCACATACCCGTTGCTGAGTTTTATATTGAAATCCATAGCTTCTTTTTTTGCTAAATGTACTAAAGATGACAATAGGTTGCTCCACCCGGCAATATTAAACCAGAAACTATCCCTTTCTTCCGGGGACTAAAGTCCCAGAAACTGTGTGGGGGGTCCCATAACCGTCAGCTGAAGCTGACGGTAACCAACTAAGCTGACGGTAACCAACTGAAGCTCTCGGTAACCAGCTAAGCTGACCGTAACCAGCTGAAGCTCTCGGTAACCAGCTAAGCTGACGGTAACCAACTGAAGCTCTCGGTAACCAGCTAAGCTGACGGTAACCAACTGAAGCTCGCGGTAACCAGCTAAGCTGACCGTAACCAACTGAAGCTCGCGGTAACAATACCTGTCCTGCTGATTACTTTCCGGGGAATTAGTATCCAATCACACACATCTTGTTACCGTTGGCTGAAGCCAACGGTTAAGAACTCCCAAAACTTTTTAAGGGGGCTTCAGCCCCCTTGTCACTTTTTGGGGACCTAAGTCCCGGTAACAGTGCAGTCCGTTCCCTTAATTGTAAGTATTTTCTTATTAATACATAATTTCGACCGACCCCGCAAAGAAGACTCTTAGTATTTGATTACCTGCGCTTTACAAATTTTCCTAATTTAGAACAGAATCAATATTAATATATTTTCAGATATTAAGATTTGTTTATCCTTATTTCTTTGTATAAATTTGTCTTCACAATCAAAAGATAAAAACCATGACAGCACACGAATTCAACAACAGCCTGATAGAGATGAAAAGCAACCTCCAGAGGTTCGCAATGAGTCTCACCTCAGACAGGGACACCGCCCTGGATCTTGTGCAGGACACCTATCTGAAAGCAATTACTTACAAGGATAAATTTGTAGATTATACCAATCTCAAAGCATGGGTTTTCACCATCATGAAAAACACCTTCATTAACAACTACAGGCGTAATGTGAAGGAAAACACAATAATCGACGGAACCCAGGATCTCTATTACCTGAACATGCCGCACGACAAGGGATTTATATCACCTGAATCAAATTACGCCCAGGGCGAAATAGAAAAGGCGATCGAATCACTGAGTGACGAGTTCAGGATCCCGTTCAAAATGCACATTGAAGGTTTCAAATACCATGAGATAGCTGACAAACTCGGCCTCAAGATCGGAACCGTGAAAAGCAGAATTTTCTTTACAAGACAGAAGCTGATGCAGATACTCAGCGATTACAACAGATAGATTCGACATCTCTTTTAAAGTTATTAGTTAGGAACAGTTTTGGTATTAGGTTAGGGTGGGGAAAAAGGCTGATGAGATCAGCCTTTACCTTTTTTGTGTATCAGGATTCCTAACCCGACAAACAAAACAAATAATCCGGAACTGATCCACGCCCATAGGTTGGAAACCTTCGACTCTGAAAACATCTCGTACTGCTCAGTAAGAAAAAAATCTGACCTTACGGGCCAGAGCAGGACCCCTGATGAATCAACAAATCCGTTGGTCTCTGTCAGTTTTCCTGGCATTATAGTCCGTGAGGTAAAATCTTTAAAGCTTACCCAGAAGTGGTCGGCTGCCAGTTCAGCGGCAGAATCAGCCTCTGTTTTATATCTGACCGCATTGGCGTCTCCTATGAACTCCCTGAGCAAGGTGCCTTCCGCCCACAGGCTGTCAAAATGTTCAAAGTCCTTTTCAAGGATTGCTGTAAATTCATCTTCCCTTTGCTTCAATGCTTCCACACTTATCCCATCTTCTTCTGCATCACCGGTGAGCCTGGCAAATTCTCCGATCCATTCTGAAACCAGACTTTTTAAATACCATTTTTCAATCTTCTTATCGACAGTGTCATCGAAAGCCCTTAATCTAAGGCTGTCAGCTCCATTCAATTTCTCATCGATAAGACTGGCAGGAGAATAGAACCAATTTAATTCATCTCCGCTCAGGAAATTCTTTACCGGATACCCGTATGACATTTTTTTATCGATTATTTCAGAGAATCTGTATTCGGTGTTGAACCACCTGAACTTCTTCCTGAATTCCGCATGCCGCTTTATGTCCTTGTTTGCTCCGCTGTCGGAAAGGTAAGTACGGTTTATCTCTTCAACGTCCGAAAACAGTTTTTCAGCACGCTTTATCCAGATTGTGTCCCCTTCCATGTTTATCTCAAGTGAATCGGTGATCGTCCAGGTACTGTCAAAAGGAACCTGAAGATCAGAAACTTCAAACTTGTTTTCGAGGTTTTTCATTTCAATTCTCCTCAATACAGTTCCATCGGGATGAACAATATTTGTTACAACGGTCTCAGGTTCATTGCATGAGGCAACACCGGCAAGCACCATTGAAATGATGAGTTTTAATTTCCTGCTTATCATAATCTTATAAATCAGGTTTGTATCTTTTATCTTCCTTTAGTCTTTTTTCGATATAGCTTTTCAATTCCGGATCTCCTTCAATTATTCTCAGCAGATCCTTATATTTAACCTGCAGTTCATTATACGAATCAAGCAGTTCTTCCAGCAGGCTCTCCGAAATCCGGCTTTCTCCGTCCGTTGACAATCTGGCTGACATCTTGTAAAGTGTGAGCCTCTTATCGAGGGCCGAAGAAGAAACGGCAGAACTCTCACTCCCTATAATTACTACCTGTTTGCCGATGTTTTTCACCTGCCTGAAAATAAAAGCCTGCTGATAAGCAAAGACAGCAACAAGTACTACGGAAACTCCGATAAGGCTCCTTCTCACCCACCCTATATAAACCCAGCCAAAAAGTGTATCCACTAACTCAGAGAAACTTCCGTCCCTTTGTTTCTGGCCCAGAATCCTCCTTACAACCTCATTTTCTATGATTTCCGGACAGACTAAATCCGGTTTGGAATTCCTGAGTATTCTCACCAGCTTATCATAACTGTCATTTACCTTTGTCATCTTTATAAGTACTTCTTCAAAAGTGATACTATGTTTTTCCTGGCATAATAAAGATTTGCCTTAACCAATGATCTTGCCATTCCGGTAATCCTCACTATTTCATCAGAATCCAGTCCTTCGAGCTCCGACAGGACAAATACCGTTTTCTGCCTGGGGCTTAACCGGTTTGTCAGCATATTAATTATCCTTGCATTCTCCATGTTTTCAAGCTCAGTATTCACCTCTTCCGACAAATGATTTGAAATGATTTCCCATTCCCGTTCGCCGAATCTCTCTTCCTTATGCCGTTTTTGTTTTCTGAGCTGATCATAGCTCTTATTTACAGCAATCCTGTACACCCATGTTTTATAGCTTTCGGCTGTTTTGATTTTTTTAAGCTTCTGCCAAACCGTAACCATTGTATCCTGAACGATATCACGTGCCACATCCTCATCCCCGATTATCCTTAAAGCGACTGAGAAAATCAAAGGCGTGCTTTTCTCAACAATCTTCCTGAAATTATGCAGATCACCGTTCCTGCACTCCTCAATAAGCTCCTTTTCTATCAAAGCTTCTGAACTTTTATAAATAAGACGTTATTTTGTAAGAAAGGTAAAAAGGATCAACTGAAAATTCTTCAATAAACGGCTGAAAACACCGGAAATGTTACGTTATAACATTGTTATAACATCAATTTTAAGGATAATTGCTGCAGGAACAGGTGAAAATGACCTGCATTGCAATCATTGGAATTATATGTTGCCGGATTGTGTTGCGGCTTCAATGTTTTGCATGAACTTTTCATACTTGATCCTTTGCATTGAAGTAATACTGAAAAGCCTTGTAAACCTTTCCCTGGTTAGGTTCTGCCAGTCGCTAAGGCTCATTTCAGCAATCTCCCTGTCAATTGCAAATTCGGGAGTGGCGGGAAGATTCAGGTCCTTATTCCACGGACAAACTTCCTGGCATCTGTCACAGCCGTAGACCCGCCTGCCAAGATGCGGAACAATATCTTCAGGAACCGGATCCCTGTTTTCAATTGTAAGGTTTGCTATGCATTTCCTGGCATCTATTGTTCGGTTATCGTTTATGGCTCCCGTGGGACAGGCTTCAATGCATCGTCTGCACGTGCCGCAATGATCTTCCGTGCAGGGTTTGTCATATTCAAGCTCCGTATCGAGGATAAGTATTCCTATGAAGAAGAATGAACCTGTTTTTTTGTTTATCAGTATCGAATGCCGTCCCTGCCACCCGAGGCCCGCCTCCCTGCCCCAGGCTTTTTCAAGTATGGAAGAACTGTCGCAAAAAGCCTGGCCGCCGGTACCGGGCCTGACGCTTTGAATCCACTCAAGCAGCCTGTTGAGTTTCGCCACCACAACGCCGTGATAGTCGGTTCCATAGGTGTACCTTGAGAGCAACGGAGCCTCAGGATCCTTCTGCAGAAGCTCCGAGTAATAACTCAATCCGGTGACAACCAGTGATTTGGCATCTCTGAATACTTTTGCGGGATCGATCCTTCTGTCAATGTCCCTGGCCAGGTATCCCATCTTATCATTCATCCCGGCATCAATCCAGGCCCTTAACCTGACTTCGTACTCCCCGAGCTCGCGTGCACGTGCAATGCCGCAGATATTAAAGCCAAGCTCCCCCGCTTTGTGCTTTATCCCTTCTGAAAGGTCTTTGATGTCTGTACCAGACATGGCTTCAGACTAAAGGAATCCAAGTTCCAGTTTTGCCTCGTCACTGAGCATGCTTTTATCCCAGGGCGGATTAAAGGTGAGCTTCAGATCACAATCCTTTACTCCCCTGGTGCCTGCCACTTTGTACTTAACCTCCTCTATAAGGCTGTCAGCCATCGGACAGTTTGGCGCAGTAAGCGTCATGGTTATATGCGCTACATGATCGTCATCGATCTCGATATTGTAGATCAGTCCGAGATCGTAGATGTTGACAGGTATCTCGGGATCGTAGATGCTCTTTAGAACACCTGCAATCCTGGTTTCAATTTCAAGTTGTTCTGTGGGATCCATATTTTGTTGCTGGTTACTGGTTACATTGGCAGTTGGCAGGTTTCAGGTACAGGTTTCAGGTTACTGTCCCCTCATCTCTTAGTACGTTCTTCTTCCCCTGCACGTTTACCCCCTGCCCCCAAAAGGGGGTTCTTCAGCATTCTGAACATAAGCAAGTTTTAGGCAGGGTACTCATCCCTCATCCCTCACTCCTCACTTATCCCTGCGCCTTATACGCCATCGCATACAGCTTCATCTGTCTCAGCATCGAAAGCAGGCCATTCGAACGAGTGGGTGAGAGATTCTGCCTCAACCCTATCCTGTCGATGAAATAGAGTTCAGCTTTAATAATCTCTTCAGGCGTCCTGCCTGACAAAACCCTGATAAGCAATGCCACGATTCCTCTTGTGATTATTGCATCGCTGTCGGCAGTGAAAGTCACTTCCATGCCATCATACGCAGGATGCAGCCAGACTTTCGACTGGCAGCCCTCGATAAGGTAATCCTTTACCTTGAACTTCGGATCAATGAGAGGCAGATCCCTGCCCATCTCGATCAGAATGTTGTATTTATCCATCCAGTCGTCGAAGACCGAAAACTCTTCAATAATGCTGTCCTGAACCTCGTTAATGGTCATTTTTCTTTTTATGAAAACATGCTGATAACCTTTTCAATTCCCGTGCCAAGAGCATCGATCTCTTCAAGCGTATTGTAAAAGCACAATGATGCCCTCACCGTGCCGTCGATACCGTAATGTTCCATAACCGGCTGTGCGCAGTGAGTACCTGTCCTGACCGCTATACCAAGCTTGTCGAGTATCATTCCCGTATCATACTGATGTATGTTATCGAGAAGAAAGGATATGGTGCATATCTTTTCGGCTGCCTGTCCGTATATTGTCAATTCTTTAATCGATGAAAGCCTCTCCGTGGCATAAGCCAGCAGAGTCTTTTCCCTCTGCAATATTTCTTCCCTGCCCAGTTCATTCACATAGTCCAAAGCCCTTCCCAGTCCGATTGCCCCGGCATAATTCATGGTCCCGGCTTCAAACCTGAAAGGAAGCACATTATATGTGGTCTTTTCGAAGGTCACCCTTTCAACCATATCACCTCCTCCCTGGTACGGAGGCAAATCCGAAAGCCATTTTTCCTTCCCGTACATCACCCCTATTCCTGTTGGACCGTAGATCTTATGTCCTGAAAAAACATAAAAATCACAATCGAGCGACTGAACATCGGTTATTCCGTGCTGAATTCCCTGAGCCCCGTCGACAAGAACCGGTATTCCCATCGAATGAGCCGGTCGTATAATTTTCTCCAGGGGCACAATGGTCCCGAGTGCATTTGATACCTGGGTTACAGCAACTAACCTGGTAAGCGGGGAAAGCAATTTAATGTACTCCTCAATTCTCAACTCTCCTGCATCGTTGAAGGGTATCACCTTTAGAACCGCTCCCTTGCGCTGACAGAGCATCTGCCAGGGAACGATGTTGGCATGATGCTCCATTTCGCTCACCAGGATCTCATCACCCTGCCTTACGTACCTCTCTCCAAATGAAAAGGCTATGGCATTTATCGATGCCGTGGTTCCGGATGTAAAGACCACTTCCTCACTTTTTTCAGCATTAATGAAAGACCTCACCTTCTCCCTTGCGCCCTCATAGGCTTCGGAGGTCTGATCGCTCATGGCATGAACTCCGCGGTGGACATTTCCGTTATACTCCGTATACACCTTTCTTACCTCTTCCATCACACAGAGAGGTTTCTGGGTTGTGGCACCGTTGTCAAAATATACGAGCGGCTTTCCGTAGACCTTTTTATGAAGAAGGGGGAAATCCGACCTGACGACATTAATATTCATCATCGCTCCCGGGTATTTAACCGCATTTTACCATGCAGCTCGCACACTGCGACAGTTCTCCCCTGAGCCTCTGCATCACCAGGCCGTCTATTCTTTCCCGCAGGGCTTCAACCCTTATGTTCTGGATCACCTCATGGGCAAATCCGAACATAAGCATCAGGAGGGCCTGACGTTTGTCAATGCCTCTCGATTGCATATAAAACAGTGCATTGCTATCGAGTTGTCCGACAGTGGCGCCATGACTGCATTTCACGTCATCGGCATAGATCTCGAGCTGAGGTTTTGTATCCATCCTGGCCTCATCGGTCAGCAGAATATTGTTGTTCTTCTGATATGCAATGGTTCCCTGGGCGTCAGGGGCAACATAGATTCTTCCGTTGAACGCGCCTGTCGATACGTCATCTAGGACACCTTTGAATAGCTGGTTACTGGTGCAGTTGGGTGAAGCATGGTCAACACTGACGAAGTTGTCGACATGCTGCCATTTGTCGGCCAGAAAAAGGCCGTACGAGTTGCAATCAGCGCCTTCGCCGCCGAGACGGTGGAAGGTGTTATTCCGCACCAGTCCCCCGTGAAGGGTTATAATGCCGGATGTCACATGGCTGTTCCTTTCCTGGTGGATGAAAGTGTGGGTTATCTTGCAGGCATTGTTGTGCTCGTTCTGAACCCTTATCAGATCGAATGACGAATTCCTGCCGGTATAAACTTCCGAGACCGCATTGGTAAGAAACCGCCGGGGTGACATTGTGTGGTCACATATTATAACCGAACATTCGGCATTCTCCTCAACAATTATTAGGTTCCTGTGCTGATTGAAAGTATCCTCTTCCGAATCGACAAGGTTTACTACCTGAACCGGTTTCCCCGGAGCTGCTCCCTTTGGGACATAAATAAACACACCGTCCGATACCATCGCTGTGTTAAGATGTACCAGTCCGTCGGAATCGTTCCTGGCATATTTGCCGTAGTGCTTCTCAAGCAGTTCAGGATACTTTCTTGCTGCTGCATTCAAACTCCCGATAATGATCCCTCCGGGCAGTTCCCTGAGCTTGCCGTTTATGGTCGGGTAAAATCCATTCATTAGTACTATACCATGTGCATCCAGTTCAGTTACATCGCATCTGAACTCCTCTGCCTTTCGGAAGTGAGATGCATCAGGGATGAAATAGCTCTGGTAATCATGCCTGAAGAAGGATTCCAGATTGGTATACTTGTATGACTCCATTTTTTTTGTCGGTACCCCAAGCAGGTTGAATTTCTCAATAGCCTCCTTTCTGAAGGAATTGATAAAGGGAGTGGAGTCCTCTTCTATCCTTGCGATATTATCAGCATAGAGCCTTGAAAAGAATTCCGATACCTCTGATTTTCCGTTCATGTCAGTTCTGATTGTCAACCTCTTTCTTGATCCAGTCGTAACCCTTCTCCTCCAGTTCAAGCGCCAGTTCCTTTCCGGCTGTCTTTACAATTCTTCCATCGTAAAGAACGTGCACCACATCAGGAACAATGTAATCAAGAAGCCTCTGGTAATGCGTGATCACAATTGACGAATTATCAGGCCTCTTGAGCCTGTTGACCCCGTTGGCCACTATCCTGAGGGCATCAATGTCGAGGCCCGAGTCTGTTTCATCCAGAATGGCTAGTCTTGGCTCCAGCATGGCCATCTGGAAGATCTCATTCTTCTTCTTCTCTCCACCCGAGAATCCTTCATTAACCGAGCGGTTCGCCAGTTTTGAATCAATCTCGACCAGTTCCTTCTTTTCCCTCATCATCTTCAGAAAATCTGATGCTGAAAGCGGAGCAAGTCCGCTGTGCTTGCGGTGCTCATTAACCGCAGTCTTCATGAAATTGACCATGCTGACTCCGGGGATCTCAATGGGATATTGAAATCCGAGAAAGATCCCCTCCTTAGAACGGTCCTCCGGAGCCATCTGCAAAAGATCCTTCCCCAGATAGGTGACCGATCCCCCTCTTATTTCAACCACATCCCTTCCTGCCAGAACGGCAGCAAGGGTACTCTTGCCCGATCCGTTGGGACCCATAATGGCATGAATCTCACCGGCCTTAACTTCAAGGCTTATTCCCTTCAGGATCAACTTTCCGTTTATGCCTGCTTCCAGGTTTTTAATACTAAGCATATAAGATTATAATCAATATAAATTTTAAACTAACCGACACTCCCTTCCAGACTTATCTGAAGAAGCTTCTGTGCCTCAACTGCAAATTCCATCGGAAGCTTGTTGATCACCTCCCTTGCATAACCGTTCACTATAAGGCCTATTGCATCCTCTGTCGATATGCCCCTCTGGTTGCAGTAAAATATCTGGTCTTCCCCGATTTTCGAGGTTGTGGCCTCATGCTCAACTATCGCGCTGTGATTGTCAACCTCAAGGTAGGGAAATGTGTGTGCGCCGCACTTGTCGCCAAGAAGAAGCGAATCACACTGCGAGAAATTTCTGGAGTTAGATGCATTCTTAAGCACTTTTACAAGCCCCCTGTAGCTGTTTTGTCCGTGACCGGCCGATATTCCCTTTGAAACAATAGTACTCTTCGTATTCTTCCCAATGTGGATCATCTTGGTACCGGTATCAGCCTGCTGATGGTTGTTAGTTACAGCAACCGAATAAAACTCTCCTATGGAATTGTCTCCTCTCAGGATGCACGAAGGATACTTCCATGTTATAGCCGATCCTGTCTCCACCTGGGTCCACGAGATCTTTGAATTGTCACCCCTGCAGATACCTCTTTTAGTGACAAAGTTGAATATTCCTCCCTTTCCTTCCCTGTCGCCCGGGTACCAGTTCTGCACCGTAGAGTATTTCACTTCAGCATTTTTCTCGGCTATTATCTCAACGATGGCCGCATGAAGCTGGTTCTCATCCCTCATCGGTGCGGTACACCCCTCGAGGTAGCTCACATAACTTTCCTCATCGGCCACCAGGAGCGTGCGCTCGAACTGGCCGGTATTTGCCGCATTGATCCTGAAATAGGTTGAAAGTTCCATCGGACACCTTACTCCCTTTGGAATATAGCAGAAGGAGCCGTCGCTGAATACTGCCGAATTAAGAGTGGCAAAATAATTGTCGGTATAGGGGACCACAGTTCCCATATACCTCTTTACAAGATCGGGATATTCCCTGACTGCTTCGCTGAATGAACAGAAAATTATTCCCAGCTCTGCCAGAGTCTCCCTGAAGGTAGTCTTTACCGAAACACTGTCCATTACAGCATCAACTGCCACACCTGTAAGCCGCTTCTGCTCCTCAAGCGGTATACCGAGTTTGTCGAATGTTTTTTTCAGCTCAGGATCGATGTCGTCAATACTTTCCGGCGCCGTCTTCTGCTTTGGAGCAGCGTAATAGATTATGCCCTGAAAATCAATCTCAGGAATCTTCAGATGCGCCCATCCCGGCATCTTCATTGTCTGCCAGTGACGAAACGACTTAAGACGAAACTCCAGAAGCCATTCAGGCTCACCCTTCTTTTCAGAAATAAGCCGCACTATATCCTCATTCAACCCCTTTGGTATCTTTTCCGTCTCAATGTCGGTGTAGAAACCATACTTGTACTCTCCTGAAGTGATATCATTTATAATACTATCCTGCTCGTTTTCCATACAAACCTGAATTGCAAATTATTCGCTCTTCTTTAACATCATAATACGGGATTTGTTGATCATATCCCCTTTAATTTATAAGAAAGAATCCAAAACTTCACAACCCCTTCATTATCTAATGTCTACGCCACAACCTTTACGTTATCTCATGTCTACCCCCTCGACCTCTTTATTACCTCATGTCTACCCCCCACCCCTCTAAAGGGGGGCCTGAAATCCTGCTTTTTTTTGGATATATTTTTTCCCATAATAATAATTTTATTCAGCGCAATCCAATCAAAGCCCCCCTTCAGGGGGGTTGGGGGGCGGCGTTCCCGGGGGGGTTGGGGGGCCGACTCCAGCCAATCAAACCCGTCCTTAATTATATTTAATCTAAATAAGAATGCAAAATTATGAAAATTTAAGGACTTCAGGATAAAATAACATCCAAAAATGCAGGGACAGGTTCCATGATAAAAATCATTAATAAGTATTTAAGATGGTGAATCAAGGGATTCAAAATATTTATAATTTGGCAGCCTTAATTTTCCTTGTGTGTTCCCAAAACTGTTCTGACATGTTAAAAGAATTCTTCATGAAAGCCGGCATGAAAAGGATCTCCCTTTTCATATTTGGATTGCTTGCACCGTCTGTGCTTCTGGCTTCAGGCGGCAATCACTATTCAATCGGGCCTATACGGCTCGAATTTATTTTCTTTGGCATGATACTGCTTGGAGTAGCCCTGTTCCACAAGCATACCTTCTGGGTTGCCCTGAGCGGACTCGCCGTTCTTATGACATTCAAGCTTGTATTTGACCCGGAATTCCATTTCATGGAGCACTTCTTCGGAACTACACCCATGGCAGAACAATTGCTTGACAAGGAGATGAGGCAGGGTGAATGGGGAATCATCCTAAATCTGCTGGGGTTGTTGCTGGGATTTGCAATGCTTTCAAAAATATTCGAGGAATCGGGAGTTCCTGAGATGCTCCCAAAATACCTTCCCAACGACTGGAAAGGACCTTTTATCCTGCTGATATTCGTTTTCATCCTTTCATCATTTCTCGACAATATTGCGGCTGCCCTGATCGGAGGCACAGTAGCCCTGGTTGTCTTTAAAAACAAGGTACACATCGGCTATATTGCTGCGTTGGTCGCTGCAAGCAATGCAGGAGGTTCAGGCAGTGTGGTGGGCGATACCACAACTACCATGATGTGGATTGACGGAGTGGCAGCGTTCAATGTCCTTCATGCCTACATTGCTGCCTTCGTTGCCCTTCTGTTTTTTGCATGGTTTGGAGCTCACCAGCAGGATAAATATCAGAAAATCCAGAGCGACCCCAGTCCTGATGTTAAGATCGACTGGGTAAAGCTTTTCAATGTGGCACTTATCCTTGTCGGAGCAATAATTTCAAATATTGTATACGACATGCCGGCTCTGGGTGTCTGGATAGCTATCATCATTGGGGCATTCATCCGCAGGGCGCCATGGAAAGAGGTACAGGTTTCTCTAAAGGGTACTATTTTCCTCCTCAGCCTCGTGACCTGTGCATCCCTGATGCCTGTCGAGGAGCTTCCCGATGCATCATGGGTGACAGCATTTTCGCTCGGATTCCTGTCCGCAGTCTTCGATAACATTCCTCTGACAAAACTGTGCCTTGACCAGGGACATTTTGACTGGGGGATGCTTGCCTACACTGTGGGATTCGGAGGATCGATGATCTGGTTCGGTTCATCGGCCGGAGTTGCTATCACCAACAAGTTTCCTGAGGGCAGGAATGTGATTCTCTGGATCAGGAAAGGCTGGCACGTAGCTGCAGCCTATGTAATCGGCTTCTTTGCCCTTTACCTTATAATGGGATGGGAACCGGCTGATAACAAGGAACATAAGATAATCAATTGCCCTGTACCCGGCTGCCCTATGGCAGAAAAAACAACGGCGGAATTGCAAACAGTGTCCTACCATGAACTTTTAAAAGATTGAAATATGTGATTATTTGTTATTTTTGTGGCCTTTATAATCCCACAATTATTAAACAGATTATTCATGACCTCTGGTAAACTCAGACTTCAAAGGAATTTTTCAAAAAAATCCCTGCTTCTCTTTTTGTTTTCGATAATCCCGCTCATGACATTTGCCTCTTCAGGCAAAATACCTTCTATCGGGCCGGTCAGAATTGAATTTATTCTGTTTGGCATGGTGCTTCTCGGCGTTGCCCTTTTTCACAAACATACCTTCTGGGTGGCTGTTACAGGGCTGACTGTTATCCTGGCATTCAAGCTGATCTTTGATCCCGGATTTCATTTCATGGAACACATGTTCGGAGAGCTGCCGCTTCGCGAGCAGTTCCTCGACAAGGAAATGCGCCAGGGTGAATGGGGAATAATACTCAACCTGCTTGGTCTTCTGCTTGGTTTTGCCATCCTTTCAAAGATATTCGAGGAATCGAGGATTCCCGATATACTGCCTAATTACCTGCCGGACGACTGGAAAGGTCCTTTCCTTTTACTGGTGTTCGTTTTCATCATGTCGGCTTTCCTTGATAATATAGCAGCAGCGCTTATCGGCGGGACGATTGCGCTGGTGGTATTTAAAAACAAGGTGCATATCGGATACCTTGCCGCCATTGTGGCCGCCAGCAACGCAGGAGGTGCCGGAAGTGTGGTCGGCGATACCACTACAACCATGATGTGGATAGATGGCGTAAGCGCTTTTGATGTTCTCCATGCTTTCATTGCGGCAATATTCGCTTTTGCCTTCTTCGCATGGTTCGGCTCGCACCAGCAGGATAAATACCAGGTCATCCAGAAAGACTCAATAGCTGGAATAAAAATCGACTGGAAACGGATCCTGGTAGTTGCAATGATCCTCGTGGGAGCAATCCTTTCAAATATTCTTTATGATATGCCTGCCCTCGGAGTCTGGATCGCCATCCTGCTCGGGGCATTGATAATTAAAATACCATGGAAGGAAGTGCCGGCTTCCATTTTCGGAACCATCTTCCTGCTTTGCCTTGTTATGTGCGCATCCATGATGCCGGTTGAAGAACTCCCGAATGCCAGCTGGGGAACAGCATTTGCCCTCGGGTTCCTGTCCTCGGTATTCGATAACATTCCGCTCACAAAGCTTTGCCTCGACCAGGGCCACTACGACTGGGGAATACTTGCCTTTGCAGTAGGTTTCGGCGGATCGATGGTATGGTTCGGATCATCCGCAGGCGTGGCTATTACAAATAAGTTTCATGAGGGCCGCGACGTTGTAAAATGGGTAAAAAACGGATGGCATGTGCCAATTGCCTATGTAATAGGATTCTTTGGCCTTTATCTCTTCCTTGGATGGCATCCTACAGACAATAAGGAGCACAAGATCATAAACTGTCCCGTCCCTGGTTGCCCCATGGCGAACCATACTGAAGCCGCTCTTCCACCCGGAACCGTCGGTTACCATGAGCTGATAACACAGGAATAGCCCTGTTCTTCCGTCAGGTAAGACGAAAATTTCATAAAACAGATAAAATAATCAGGCCAAACACGGCCTGATTATTGTTATGTGACATATTTCGGAAAATCTTAACTTTATAGGCTTAAACAATACCGGCATGAAGAAACTATTAATAATATCAACATTGATAATGAGTCAGGCACTAAACCTGTCTGCCGATACCGAAAAAGATATCAGGGCAGACATTAAGCATGTTACCGTGTATCCCGACAGGGCACAGCTGAATCACGAAGGCAGCTTCGATCTGCCATCGGGAAAGACAATTCTCAAACTTGGGTCCCTCTCCCCCTATATCGACGCCGGAAGCATCCAGGTAAAAGGATTCGGAGATTTCACAATCCTTTCGGTGAACCACAGGAACAACTACCTCGAAAATCTCGATGCCCTTCCCGAGGTGAAAAACATAAGAAGTCAGATCGAGGCTCTTCAGATCAAGGTCGAGGATGAGAAAGCGGCGATATCCGTTTTGAACGAAAAAGAGGCTTTCCTTGTAGCCAACAGGGCCATCCTTGTAAAGGAAACCACTTTTTCGGTTGAACAGCTTAGAAACGTGATGGAACTGTATACCAGCAACATGGAACAGGTAAAGACTGCAGTGCTCAAAAAGACCAGGTTAATCAAGGATTACGAGAAACAAATTGAGAACCTGCAGAAACAGATCTCTGAAAAATTCGGAAAGCAGCAACTGCCCTCCGGCGAGATCTCAGTAACAGTCTCGAGCGGGAAGCCCGTTTCAGGAAAGCTTTCCTTCAGCTACGTTGTAAGCAATGCCGGCTGGTATCCATCATATGATATCAGGGTCGACAATATTACCAGCCCGGTGACCATTTTTTACAAGGCAAATGTTTTTCAGAACACCGGAGTCGCATGGAAGAATGTAAAACTGAGCTTCTCCAACGCCACACCGTGGGTTTCGGGAGATATTCCGGTTTTGAATCCCTGGTTTATTGATTATTATATCCCGGCACCGGAACCAAGGATCATGATCCGGGGAGCCAGATCAATGGCAAAAAGGGAAGATGCCGCCAAACTGGAGGAAGTTGCAATGGTTGCAGATGAAGCTGTTAATCAGTATGCTGAGGCCGCTCCTGTACCTATGGAAAAAACAATCGGGGAAACAACCGTATCCTTCGATGTGGCAGTGCCCTATACCATTGAAACGGACGGTAAAGTGCAGACTATCGAGATCCAGCGCACCACCACCCCGGCGGAATACAAGTATGTAACCGTTCCCAAACTATCGCCCCTGGCATACCTTACCGGAAACATTTCCGGCTGGGCCGGGCAGAATCTGATCGGAGGCGAGGCAACACTGTACTTTGAAAACACTTTTGTTGGGAAATCATTTCTTAATGTGAACCAGTTGAAGGACACCCTGACCGTTTCACTGGGGAATGACAACAGCATACTGGTGAAAAGGGAGAAAAGGCAGGACTACACAAGCAGAAGAACTTTCGGCTCCAATCTTACCGAAACTTACTCATTCCTCATAACCGTGCGGAACAACAAGTCAAATCCCGTCAAAATAACTGTAAACGATCAGATCCCCCTTTCATCGAACAGCGGAATTGAAGTTCAGGCGGAAGAGCTTTCAGGCGGAAAACACAACAGACAAACAGGTGAAGTAAGCTGGGATCTTGAAATAAAGCCCCAGGAGACAAGGCAGATAATACTGACCTACTCGGTTAAATATCCAAAGGATAAAACCATAATTCTTGAATAAAGCAACTGAGCAATGAAAATCCTGGGAAACCTCATCTGGCTGATCTTCGGAGGTCTGGTAATAGCCATTGAATACTTCATCGGAAGCCTGATCCTTATGTTAACCATCGTTGGAATACCGTTCGGCCTTCAGACTTTGAAAATGGGGTCGCTGTCAGTATGGCCGTTCGGCAGGACAAGCCGGATGGAACCCCGCGGTTCAGGCTGCCTTTACATTTTCATGAATGTGCTATGGCTCTTATGCGGAGGCATCTGGATCGCGCTGACACATGCCTTCTTCGGCGTGCTTCTTTATATTACAATAATCGGCATCCCGTTCGGCAACCAGCATTTCAAGCTTACCGAAGTGGCTATCAATCCTTTCGGCCGGCGTATCATACATACCTGATTTAGACTTTACATGAGCAGCTCTGAAAATACAGGCACCCCTGCGGGAAAATTCGGCAAGTTCGGACTGATAGAACATATCACACGGAACACGGTTATTTACAACAGAAGTACCATCACAGGCTCCGGCGATGATTCTGCGGTGATCGATCCCGGGGCTGACCATTCACTGGTGTCAACCGACCTTCTGCTCGAAGGAATCCACTTCAATCTGGTGTATACTCCTCTGAAGCATCTCGGATACAAGGCTGTAATCAGGGCCATCTCCGATATTTACGCCATGAACGGTATTCCGGAACAGATACTGGTGGCTGTCGGTATAAGCTCAAGGTTTTCAGTAGAACACCTGGAAGAGCTTTACGAAGGGATCTCTCTTGCCTGCAAACGATACAGGATCGATCTTGCCGGAGGCGACACGACAAGCTCGCTCACAGGCTTGTCGATCAGTGTCACCGCCATCGGCAGGGCCGGAAAAGAAAGCATAGTGCGAAGGAACGGCGCCAGACCGAATGACCTGATCTGTGCCACCGGTAATTTCGGAGCTTCCTACATGGGACTGCAGGTACTTGAACGCGAAAGGAAAATCTACGACAACGACAGAAAGATCCAGCCCGACCTGTCGGGTTATGAATATATTATTGAGCGCCAGCTCAAGCCGGAGTTCCCTGTGAAAGTCCTGAATGATCTCTCATCAGCAAACATACTGCCTACTTCAATGATAGATGTATCAGAGGGACTGGCCTCCGACCTGATCCATCTGTGCCGCCTGTCGGGCACGGGATGCAGGATCTATTACGACAGGATCCCGGTTGACAATGAGACCTGGAAGACGGCTGAAGAGTTTAATATAGATCCGATGATCCCCGCCCTCAACGGAGGAGAGGATTTTGAACTGCTTTTCACCTTGCCGCTCGAGCATTCGGAAGCGGTCAGGACTGTTCCGGATGTAGCACTGATTGGTCATATGACTATCCCCGACCAGGGATGTTTCCTGATCACAAATCAGTACAAGGAAGTGGAACTGAGAGCGCAGGGATGGGAAAAGGAATAAATTGCTAACGCGGACCGCGTATTATTCCCCTCTCCGATCTGCGTATAAAACTGACTATGTAATCCCTTTCATCAGACGGGGTAAATTCCTTTTCAACATAATCAAGAGCCTGTGATACATTCATACCGTTCTGATAGATTGCCCTGTAAATATTGTGGATGTAATCGATCCTCTCCCTGGGAAATCCCCTCCGGGTAAGCCCGACAGTATTAAGACCGAGATAGGTCAGGGGATCACGGTCGGCCTTGACGAAAGGAGGAACATCGGTCCTGACTTTCGAACCGCCTCCTATCATTACATGACCGCCGATCCGTGCAAACTGGTGCACCAGGGTTCCGGCACTTAGTATGGCCCAGTCATCCACCTTCACTTCTCCTGCCAGTCCTGTCGAATTTCCGAGTATACAGTTGTCTCCAACAATACAGTCGTGTCCTATATGGGCATAAGCCATGATGAGACAGTTAAGGCCGATTATCGTCTTTCCTGCAGAAGCAGTGCCCCTGTTTACAGTCGCCGCTTCCCTTACAGTGGTCCCGTCGCCGATCTCGGCCGTGGTATCCTCACCCCTGAATTTCAGATCCTGTGGTATCCCCGAAACAACGGCCGATGGAAAAATCCTGCAATTCCTGCCTATCCTTGCACCAAAGAGAACAGTGGCATGAGGTCCTATCCAGGTTCCCTCGCCGATTTCAACATTTTCATCTACAAAGGCGAAAGGTTCCACAGTCACGTTGTCCGCCAGTCTGGCCTTTGGATTAACATATGCTAAATTGGAGACCATTATGCTGATTATTTGTTTTTTATCACCTGGGCCGTCATTTCGCCTTCAGCGACAAGACGATTTCCCACATAGGCATGTCCGAACATTATAACTATACCCCTCCGCATCGGTTCGATAAGTTCCATTTTGAGGATCATGGTATCCCCGGGCACTACTTTCTGCTTAAATTTAAGCTTGTCGATCTTGAGAAAATAAGTGGAATACTTCTCAGGCTCATCAACGGAGCTCAGTACAAGCAGCCCTCCGCACTGCGCCAGAGCTTCAACAATGAGAACGCCGGGCATGACCGGCTCGTCGGGGAAATGCCCCTGAAAGAAGGGCTCGTCAAATGTAACGTTCTTGATACCCACGACAGTGGTTTCGTCGAGCGATATGATCTTGTCGACCAGTAGAAAAGGATACCTGTGAGGCAGCCTTTTCTTAATATCTTCCAGACTGTAAACAGGCGGTTCGGAAGGATCATAGGCGGGAATGTCAATCTTTGACTGGGATTTTTTTATTTCCTGCCTGATCAGTTTTGCAAGCCTTGTATTGGCATAATGGCCCGGACGTGTTGCCACAACTTTTCCCTTGACAGGCTGGCCGACAAGGGCGAGATCACCCATGATGTCAAGAAGCTTGTGCCTTGCCGGTTCATTCGGGTATCGTAATTCGGTGTTGTTAAGGATACCGGCAGTATGCTTTGTAATACCCGGTCTGTTGAACATCTTTGCAATCCTGTCGATCTCTTCCTGTTCAACTTCCTTTTCAAGGATCACAACTGCATTATCAAGATCGCCTCCCTTGATAAGTCCCATCCTGTGCAGCGGTTCAAGCTCATGGAAGAATACAAATGTCCGGCTCCTGCTTATCTCCTCCTCAAAATCGTCGATGGAATCAAGAATGGCGTACTGGTTTCCCAGTATCCTGGAGTTATAGTCTATAAGCACATTGATACTAAGGTGATCATCGGGATAAATGATAAGGTCCACTCCCCTTTCCTCATCCGAATAGGCAATCTTCTGCTTTATCACGTAATAATTCCGGTCTTCCTTCAGCTCCCTGAAGCCGGCCTCCCTGATTGCCCCGGTGAACTTCCATGCCGCCCCGCCCATGATAGGGGCTTCAGGACCGTTCAGTTCGATAAGCGCATTGTCGATCCTCAGTCCGTGAAGCGATGCCAGCACATGTTCAATTGTCGATACGGAGACTCCGTTCTGCTCAAGGGTTGTGCCCCTTGAAGTGTCGGTAACATTATCCGCAATTGCATCAATTTTAGGCATGCCGGGAAGATCTGTCCTGCAGAACTTGTATCCGTGATTTGCCGGCGCCGGCTTAAAAGTTATGGTAACATCAACGCCGGTGTGCAATCCTTTTCCGCTCAGGCTTACCTCTCGGGCAAGAGTTCTCTGTTTCTCACTCATCAGTCTTAAGGAATTTCATCCGGGTACAAAAAAAATCAAAAAAACCGAACATTCAAACTATTCTTCTCTGAGATGCTTTATCTGCTTTTCCAGTTCCTCCACCTTTCTGTATAACTCGGGCAGCCGCCTGAAGATAATAGAGGACCTCAGGAAATCCTTGTGATCGATCGCCGGATAACCGAGGAGTATGGAATTTTCCTTTTTTACATCTCCGGGAACTCCCGACTGAGCTCCGATCTTTGTCCCGTCAGCCACTTTTAAATGACCTGAAATTCCCACCTGGCCTCCGAACATACAGTTCCTTCCAACTTTACTCGATCCGGCAACACCAGTCTGCGCTGCCATAACAGTGTTCTCACCTATCTCGACATTGTGCCCCACCTGGATAAGATTATCAAGCTTAACGCCCTTCCTGATTACGGTCGATCCCATTGTGGCCCTGTCGATGGTAACATTTGCCCCGATCTCAACATTGTCCTCGAGAATCACATTTCCCAGCTGAGGGATCTTCATGAACTCGTTTTCCGATTGCGGAGCAAAACCGAACCCATCGCTCCCTATTACACTTCCGGCATGAATCGTGCAGTTATTTCCCACGATGCAATCGCGGTAAACCACCACTCCGGGATTAAGATTGCAGTTGGCACCGAGTTTCGTATTATCACCTATAAATACATTGGGGAAAAGAGAGCACCCGTCACCAACAACACAGTTTTCCCCCACGTAAACGAAGGGACCTATATAAACATCCTTACCTACTATTGCAGAAGGTTCGATAACAGCTGAGGGATGTATCCCCTTCTTCCGCGGCCTTGACTGATCGACAAGCTGAAGCAGCGAAGCAAATGACTCATAGGCGTTCTTAACCTTTATCAAGGTGGCACTGACAGGAGCTCCGGGAACAAAGTCGCTGTTTACAAGAACTATAGATGATCCTGTAGTGTAGATGTATTGCTCATATTTCGGGTTGGCAAGAAATGACAGGGCTCCGGGGCGGCCTTCCTCTATCTTGGCTACTGTATTAACCCTGGCTTCAGGATCCCCTACTATCTCCCCATTGAGGAATCCGGCAAGTGTTGCTGCATTAAATTCCATAATTTCTTACAGTTGTTTTATCTCTTTTGGGTAACATAAATAATATTTTGTGATACGTTCCGAAAGCAGTCTGTGCTCAAACATATCTGAAACTTCTGTTATATCTGCGATAGTGCCGTTCTTCAGAAGGATCATTACCTCCGGTGAATCCGGAGCGTAGGTGCGGTTCGACACTGTTCCTGAAAAGACATAGTAACCGGCCAGATCCGGACTTATTCTCAAATAATTCACCGCCGCTTCAGAGAGCTCATCAATCCTGCCGGCCCGGAAGGGCTCGTTCTGAAGCTCGACCGAAAGGAGGTTCCTGGTCATCAGCCTCCGCGACAGGTCGGAAAGAACAGGATCGGAACTGTCGGTCCAGTACTTGGCTGATGAAAGAATATCCGTGTCATCGAGGCGGGTAAAATTTGAAGCAATGATCCCTGGACTGAAAAGGCCTGCCGGACCGAGGTCGGCCGGACCAATATTGTTTCGCAGAAAAAACTTCAGGGCCGGGGTGGTGAATATCTCTGTTCCCTCAAACGACACTTCCCTGGCCCTCCTGAGCACCTTTACCAGAAGGCTTTCCGACGAAAGGACGGTCTTATGCATATAAACCTGCCAGTACATAAGCCTCCGGGCTATCAGGAACTTCTCGAGGGAATAAATACCCTTTTCATCCATTACCAGGCGGTCGTTAACCACACTTAGCATTCTGATTATCCTGTCGGAACCCACCGATCCTTCAATAACACCCGTGAAGAATGAATCGCGCCTAAGGTAATCGAGCCTGTCCATATCCATCTGCCCTGAAATAAGCTCATGCAGGAATTTCCTTCCATATGTGCCCCTGAAAATGTCTATGGCCAGTCCAAGCTTGCCGCCGAACTCTTCATTGAGCTTTTCCATAAGCAGAAGGGACAGGTCTTCATGCCTGATTCCGCTTATAATCGAGTTCTCGAGGGCATGTGAAAAAGGACCATGCCCAATGTCGTGAAGGAGTATCGCAATCATTGAAGCTTCTTCTTCCTCACGAGATATATCCACACCTTTCCCCCTGAGAGTCTTCAGGGCATTGTCCATCAGGTGAAGGGCACCAAGGCAATGCTGGAACCTGCTGTGATTGGCACCGGGATAAACAAACCCGGTAAGTCCGAGCTGCCTTATGTTCCTCAGGCGCTGCACATACGGATGCTGAATGATGTCATAGATCAGATCGCCCGGTATGCTTATGAAACCGTAAACCGGATCGTTTATTATCTTCCTTTTGTTTGTAAGGTATGCCACCCCTCAGAAACTTAAGCTACAAAAATATGAATTTGTTTCGATTGCACTTAATTTATCGATTCCGGTTCTTATCCGGGCAAATTAATAATTTTACATTTCATCCGTAAAAAATTGCATTTTGCTGTCATATTTGAAATTTTTGCCGTCTTTATTACGTCAAAGCCCTGCTTCGACAGCCAAAAGCTATCCTGAAACATGAAGATCGAGATCCGCCGCCTCAATATGATTTACTCAAACGGCAACCATGCGCTTAAAGATATTGACCTTGAAATCGGGACAGGGATGTTCGGGCTTCTGGGACCCAACGGTGCCGGCAAATCAAGCCTGATGCGGATCCTTGTGACTCTTATGAAACCCACATCGGGGGATGTCCTTGCCGACGGACACGATATCCAGAAGATCCGGAAGGAGTACCGCAGCCTGCTTGGGTACCTTCCCCAGGATTTCCGTTTCTTCACTTCACTTAAAACCTGGGAGTTCCTCGATTATTCCGGTTCACTTGCCGGACTGAAAAACAAAAGAAGAAGGATCGCTGAAGTCGACCGGCTCCTCGACCAGGTGGGGCTCCTTGAAGTGCGCGATCGCCAGGCCAACAGGCTTTCAGGAGGTATGAAGAGAAGGCTCGGGATAGCCCAGGCGCTGATTGGCAATCCCAGGATCATCGTTGTGGATGAGCCGACCACCGGTCTCGATCCGGATGAAAGGATCAGGTTCCGTAATATCCTTTCGGAGCTCAGCCAGAACGATGTAACAATAATCCTGTCGACCCATATTGTTGGAGATATCTCATCCACCTGCCAGGGAATGGCGCTTCTGAACCGCGGCGAACTGGTATTCTCCGGTTCTCCGGAAGACCTGGTGAAAAAAGCCGAAGGACACGTATTCAGACTGACCCTTACGCAACAGGAATACGACCAGGTGAAGGAAACTTACAACGTCATCTCTACAATA
Source organism: uncultured Rikenellaceae bacterium (assembly GCA_964429295.1). Classification (GTDB taxonomy): domain Bacteria; phylum Bacteroidota; class Bacteroidia; order Bacteroidales; family VadinHA17; genus LD21. The sequence goes on along the minus strand of CAYSBL010000010.1, from coordinate 15,954 downwards.
CCCGTAGACGGCGGATGGGAGGTACAGATTGTATCCGACGATCCTCCTCCTTTTAACAATGCCGGCATCAATCCCAATATTGAGCATTCCTATGTATATTATATGGAACACAAACTTAAGGCAGACATATCCTGATCAACTCCAATGGAAATGATCCATAACATAAGAACCGTTGCAAGGTACGAAGCCAGGATACTAAGAAGAAGCTGGTTCTTCAGGCTGTTTGCACTTGGAGCGCTTGTCATCTTCACCTTTATGAATATCGGGGTCTTCTCGCCTGTCGGAGAAGAAGACTGGCAGCTGGTGGCATTTTCCTCATCAATACCCCACATAAACCTTTATCTGCTGAACATAGGACAGGCAATCGTGGTAATATTCCTTGCTTCCGATTTCCTTAAAAGAGACAAGAAGGTCGATACCAATGAGGTTCTCTATACCCGGTCAATGTCGAACCTTGAGTACATTACCGGGAAAACCGCCGGAATACTCAGGCTTTTCCTCGGACTTGACATAATTATACTTCTGATCGGGCTGCTGATGAACATCATCTCGAAGACCATGACTATCGATCTGTCTTCATATTTCGCGTTCCTGTTGATTTTTTGCATACCGACTATCATCTTCAGCCTGGGACTTTCCTTTATGCTGATGTCGCTGCTCAGAAACCAGGCAATAACCTTCCTTTTACTTCTCGGCATCGCTGCACTGAATATGTTCTGGCTGAATTTCAGGTTCGGTTATATATTCGATTACATGGCATTCGGACTGCCAGTTTTCAAATCGGGAATGATAGGGTTTGACAACCAGTCACTCATACTGAATCAAAGGCTTGGCTGGTTCTTCCTTGGCATGTCGCTCATACTGGCTACAGTTCTTCTGTTCAGGCGGCTGCCTCAGTCGAAGATTCACACAACGGTCTCGGCAGTCCTCATGATCATTTTCCTTGCTGCAACTGCGGTTTGTGTCCGCAATACCTGGTCGATATACAAGACAGACCTCAATGAAAAAAAAGCAGTCATAGACACCAACAGAAAATTTGAGAACAGCAGTTTTGTAACGCTCAGCCGCGCTTCAATTGATTTCGAACATACGGGTGATTCATTCAGAGCCTCAGCAGACTTATACTTCGTTAACAATAATGATAAGCCTGTCGATACTTATCTTTTCTCCCTCAACCCTGGACTCAGCGCCGGCAGGGTAAGCTCAGCCGGGAAAGAAATGAATTACACGACAACAGGTCATATTATCGGAATAAATCCGCCCAAATCCCTGGCCCCGGGTGAAAAAGACAGCATCACCATCTCCTGGTCAGGTTCTGTTAAGGAATCCTTCTGCTTTCCCGACAATAAGGACAATGTAAATTCCTCACCGTACAGGGTGGCAATGCTGAATGTAAACAAACGACAGGCATTCCTTACTCCCGATTATGTGCTTCTTACTCCTGAAAGTCACTGGTACCCTGTGCCGGGATTAAACTATTACCCGTCAAATCCGGCAAGGCTCAAAGCCGACTTTACAGAATACGATCTCAGGGTGAAGACAAAAGAAGGCCTGATTCCGGTATCTCAGGGAAACATGAAAAAAGAAGGTTATAACTTTGTTATAACATCCGATTCACCTCTTACAGGCCTCTCACTGGCTATTGGAAATTACAGGTCCGACACCCTTTCGGTCGACTCAGTGAAATACATTACATATTACTATCCGGGACATGACTATTACAAGAGGGATCTTTCAGAGATTAAGGACACTCTCAGCTTTCTTGTGTCGGGTATAATGAGGGACCTCGAAACCAGCTACTCGGCCGGATACCCTTTCAGCACCCTGAAACTCGTCGAAGTGCCGGTCCAGTTCCGTTCTTTTCCGCGGATGAGCACCCAGACCAAAGCTGAAGTCCAGCCTTCAATGGTACTGCTTCCCGAAAAGCTTTCAATGATTGAAAATGCAGGTTTTCAAAAACGTTTTACGAGGCAGAAGAACAGAATGACAAGGAATAACCAGGTGATCACCGACAAGGAACTGCAGGTAAGGGTTTTCAATGATTTTGCAAGAAACACTTTCATCAGCGGAGAGGTATCAAGGTATGTATCGGGGGAAAGAATCAGCGAACCTGTTCGTTACCTTCTCGGGCCCAACTTCTATTTCTTCAGGAACAATTTTCACTCATCCGAATACCCGGTCATCAACGCGGTATTCGAGTCGCACCTTCAGAGAAAAATCAACGAGACGGACCAGTTCAGCAACATGTCGGGGAATCTGCAGGACAACGACAGGGCCAATCTTGTCATGAGAAACAACAGTTTCAGGGATGTCCTGGCCATGAATCCGGGTGGGGATACAATCAGAACGGTGCTTACCCTGAAAGGTGATTATCTTTTTAACCTGTTCAGGGCTAAAGCAGGAATTGACGAATTCAATGAATGGTTCACCTCTTACCTTGACAATCACCGGTACCGCACAGTCGATGTGGCTGAACTCAACAGGGATATGAAAGAAAAATTCGGATTTGAGTTCTATCCCTACCTTCACGACTGGTTCGTCAGCAAAGAGCAGCCGGGATTTCTCTTTTCCGGACTGCAGGCCCGGGAAATCATCTCCGGAAACAGGGTAAGATTCCTTTTGACTTTTACCGCTTCCAATCCGGAACCGGTTACAGGAATTTTCAACATCACCTTCCGCACCGCAGGGGAAGGCGGACGCCAGATGACCGGAATATACGAAGGAGGACGAGGCGGATATACAATTATGATGCAGGGTCAGGGACCCGGTGCCGGCGATATTGCCAGAATAGTAATTCTTGGTCCCGGTGAAGCTAAAAGGATAAGCATTATTCTCGATACCGAACCACGGGAAATGATTGTTAACACCCTGTTTGCAAAGAATATTCCGGGTGAAATAACCCTGCCCATAGATAATATTGTGAAATCCAGGAACCATACTGCCTCTTCTGAAGGAGAAGTAACCCTCCCTTCCCTTCCTCCCTTTGAACTCGCAGGTGAAATAGTTGTGGACAATGAGGACCCCGGGTTCTCGACCGACAACTCCACTGTAATGAGCCCCCTGAAAAGAATTCTCGGGGTTAAGAAAAGGGATGCCGATACCTATCAGCCGGTCAACATGTTCTGGGCGCCCCCCTACTGGCAGTCGGGAGTCATGTCATACTACTACGGCAAATACATCAGGTCGTCGGTTTTCACCCGTGGCTCAAGGGGTGAAAAAAAGGTTACCTGGAAGACTCCCGTTTCAACACCTGCATTCTACGACGTGTACTGCTACATCGGGAAATCGATCGACAGAATGGTAGTCCGGTCGGGCAATTCTGCCCCTCCGCCGCCGGGCGATTCACCGCGCGGAGATAATATCTACAGGGATCTGCATTTTCTTATTTACCATGACAATGGCGCTGAAGAAATAAACCTCGACTATGAAAATGCCGAACCGGGATGGAACCTGCTGGGACGCTATTACATTTCCTCTGACTCGGCCAGGGTGGAAATGACTAACCTTTCGGCAGGAAGGGTGGTTATGGGCGATGCCGTAAAATGGGTCAGGGCAAACTGAGCTTAATATTCATTATTAATTGATAGCAAGTCAACAATGAAAGAACATTTAAAAATAAAGGGTAAAAAGATGAGTCTCCTGTTCTTCATGGCGGCTTTAAGCCTGCTTTCACCGGCTCAGCAGGGACTTACACTCGAACAGTCCCTCCAGGTAGCGGAGTCAAACAGCCCTTCAATGAAAAGAACAAGACTTAGCCTGATAAGGAGCCAGGAAAACCTGAATGCCCAGAAAGCCTCGCTCAAGTCGCAGTTCTCGCTTTCAATAAATCCCATTTCCTACAGCCAGAACAGATCGTTCAATGAACTGATCTCAAAATGGAATTCAATTAAAACCACGGAAAGCTACGGACTGTTCACCATTTCACAACCGATCGTATTTACGGATGCAAGGTTATCGCTGGTAAACAGGTTCGGATACAGGGACTCATACAGCGAGTATTCCGAATCGACAACAAAGGGATTCAGCAACAACCTTTCGCTGAATTTTGACCAGCCTCTTTTCACCTATAACCGGACAAAGCTGCAACTGAGGGAACTTGAACTGGCTCTCGAAAACTCCCAGATCAGTTACGCTGTCCAGCTGCTTTCGCTTGAAAGGGGTGTGACTCAGGCTTTCTACTACGTGTATCAGCAGCAACAGAGCCTCGAAATAGCGCGCCAGGCCTTCGAGAACATGCAGAAGAGCTACGAGATAATCCGCAACAAGGTCGACGCAGGTATCTCGGCACGCGAGGAAGCCTTCCAGGCTGAACTTAACCTTGCAACCGCCAGGTCGGATTTTGAAAACCGCCAGGTAGATCTTGAAAATGCAAAGGATGAATTCAAGATACTGATCGGACTGAGCCTCTATGATGATATCATTGTTCTGCCAAACATAATGGTCGACACTGTGCAGGTGGATATAGCACTTGCAATCGACCAGGGACTTGCAAACAGGATGGAACTGCGCCAGCGTGAAATTGACATCGAATCCTCCCAGTTCGATCTGATTCAGACCAAATCGTTGAATGAGTTCAGGGGAAGCCTCGGACTTTCCGTCGGGCTGTTTGGCGACAACGAGAAATTCGGCGATGTATATTCCAATCCGACTGATAACGAGGATGTCTCGCTATCACTTAACATCCCCCTGTGGGACTGGGGCGAGAGAAAATCGAGGATAAAAGCGTCAGAGGCAACCATCGAATCAGCAAAGATATCGCTCGATGAAGAAAGAAATGACATCATTCTGGGAATCAGGAAGGTCTGCAGAAACCTGGTAAACCTTGGTAACCAGATTGAAATAGCCATGCAGAATGTTACCAATGCCCAGCTTACATACGACCTGAACCTTGAAAGGTACAGGAACGGGGATCTCACAGGCATGGACCTTAACCTTTTCCAGGAGCAGCTGTCGCAGGCACAATTGTCATATACCAACTCACTTATATCCTACAAACTCGAACTGCTAAACCTTAAGATACAGACACTCTACGATTTTGAGAAGAAGGAGCAGGTTTCCCCCGTAATGAAACTGGAACAATAAAACCCTTATAGAACCATGATGAAAAGAATCATAATCCTGCTGGCAGCTTCACTGATCGCTGCAGGCGGATGCAGGAACCAGGACCAGAGCCTGACAGCCGACGTCGAAATTCCCGTTTCAGTTCAGGACCTGAAGCTGAAGCCGATAGAAGAATATGTAAACACAACGGGTACTGCTTACCCTAAGGGTGAAATCGAAATGAAAGCCAAGATCCCGGCAGACTATTTCCTGGAAAGGAATCCCCGGACAGGCAGGCTGTGGCAGCTTGGCGACCGGATCAGCAAGGGAGATCTTATAGCCCGCCTTGAGGACCAGGAGTATGTGAACTCCGTGAAGATGGAAACCAACCAGCTAAACCTGGAACTCATGGAAAGTGAGCTTAAAAAACAGCAATCGCTTTATGAAAAGGGAGGCGTTACCCTAAAGGAACTTAAAACCGCAGAGATAAACTACGAAAACGCCCGTACCACTGTGGTCACATCCAGGCTGCAGCTCGAAAAAACAAGAGTTACTGCCCCTATCGACGGCGTGATTGTAGACCTTCCATACTACACACAGGGTACCCATATCGAAACAGGGGTCACAATTGTAAAGATCATGGACTACCGGACTATGTACATGGATGTCCAGCTTCCTGAAAAATATATTCCCGTAATCAGGCCCGGCCAGGTTGTCAGGATGACCAACTATACCATCCCCGACGATACCATAATCGGAAATGTAACACAGTTGTCACCTGCAATCAATCCGGATACAAGGACCTTCAGGGGTTCCATATCCATCAATAACCCTGATATGCTTCTGCGCCCGGGAATGTTCGTCAAAGCCGATATCGTAACCAGCCGCAGGGATTCAGCAATTGTGATTCCCAAAAACATCATCCTTTCGAGACAGAGGGGAAAGACAGTATTTATTGTCGACAGGGGGCTGGCCGTAGAGAGGATCATTGAGACCGGACTGGAAAATATCACCGATGCCGAGGTCACAAAAGGCCTGGAGAAAAATGAACGTGTGGTGACCAGCGGCTTTGAAACATTGAGCAACCGGTCGAAGGTGAAAATCATCAAATAACTGCCATGAAGTCCATTGCACGATTTGCTGTTAATAACCCGGTGACGGTCCTCATGCTCGTCCTGGCAATAATCCTGCTGGGATTCATCTCCTTCGGCAAGCTGGGAACCGATCTTTTTCCTGACCTCAATACGCCAAAAATATATGTTGAACTAAAGGCCGGCGAGAAACCCCCGGAAGAAATCGAGAAGAACTATGTCGACCAGATCGAGTCACTGGCTATGAGACAGAGCGATGTAACCAATGTTTCATCGGTCTCAAGGGGAGGATCTGCCATTATCACGGTCGAATACACCTGGAACAAGGACATGGATGAAGCCTTTCTCGATCTGCAGAAGGAACTCAGCTCTTTCAGCCAGAACTCCGATCTCGAGGATTTTACAATCTCACAGTATGATCCCAATGCATCACCCGTAATGATCGTCGGTCTCAGCAATGAGAGAATAGAAAACATGGATGAGCTGAGAAAAGTGGCTGAGAACTATGTCAGGAACGAGCTTGTCAGGATAGAAGGGGTGGCTGATGTAAGGATAGTCGGGAAGGAAGAAAGCGAAGTGGTCATAGAGACAAGCAAATACCTTCTCGAATCGTTCGGCCTTACTACCGATGCCATTGCGGCTCAGATAATGAACTACAACAGGAACGTATCGGGCGGTTCAATAGTCGACATGGGTACCAAGTATGTAGTTAAGGGTGTAAGCGTTCTTGAAGATACGGATGACCTCCGGAATATTATAGTGGGATTTAAAAGCCCGGCACAAGCTTCAACCGGACAGGCTGCCGCCGCAGGTCAGGCAGTCGCAGGTCAGGCAGCAGGCCAGACCGCTTCCGGCGAAAGGGTGCCTGTTTACCTCAGGGATGTGGCCGGGATAACCTTCGAAAACAAGGATCCTGAAAACATTGTAACCATCAACGGGGAAAGATGCATCGGCCTGTCAGTTTACAAGGAGCCAAAATTCAACACCGTCGATGTGGTTAAAAGCCTGACGGAGGCATTCGAACAACTTGGGAAAGCCCTTCCGGGCTATGAATTCACAAAGGTCCTCGATCAGGGCACCTACATAAAGAATTCAATAGGCGAGGTGAAAAACACCCTGATAATCGGCATCTTTCTTGCCGTAATAGTCCTGTACGTTTTCCTGAGAAGAATAGGCGTAACATTGGTTATAAGCCTTGCCATACCCATCTCTATTATCGCAACCTTCAACCTGATGTACTTCAGCGATCTGACCCTGAACATCATGACACTCGGAGGGCTTGCACTGGGAGCAGGGATGCTTGTCGACAATGCTATAGTTGTACTGGAGAACATCACCCGCAACAGGGAGGAAGGAATGCCAATGAAGGAAGCCATTATCACCGGCACCTCACAGGTGGGCGCTGCAATAACCGCTTCAACAATAACGACCATTGTGGTATTTCTGCCGATTGTTTACCTGAAGGATGCATCCAGTGAAATGTTCCGCGACCAGGCATGGACGGTCGCGTTTGCACTTATCTCTTCACTCGTCGTGGCCATGCTCGTTATACCCATGCTGGTATCAACGCTGCTTCCATCAGAAAGGAAAAAAACCATAGCTTCATCTGCCCTGAAATTTCCGGGATACGGGAAATTCCTTGGCAGAATCCTGGACAAAAGGACTCTTGTGATTCTTCTTTCTGTTGTGGTTCTTGCAGTTGCAGGACTTCTGGTTCCGCAACTCGGAAGTGAATTCATGCCGCGGTCCGAATCGGCAGAATTCACGGTCAGGCTTAAGCTCCCGGAAGGGACAAGCCTCGAAAGGACCAACAATACTGCCGTCAGGACCGAAGAGATAATAAAAAGTCTGCTGGGTGAAAAGGTCAGGCTTATTTATACCCAGTCGGGAAGCGACAACACTTCATCGCTCTCACTCTCTTCTGCATCAAGGGGAGAGAATACCGCCTCCCTGAGAGTGATCCTGCATGAGGAGTATGCTCCTGAAACAGAAAAATCTATCAGTCAGGTCCAGTCATACCTGGGTACCATTCCCGGCATCGAGGTGAGCTTCTCGAGGGAAGAAACAGCTCTTCAGTCATCGCTGGGAACAACCGAATCTCCCTTTGCACTCGAGATATCCGGGAAGGATTTTACAGAGATGGAAAGGATACTAAGGGAGTCGGAAACATTGCTGAAGGAAAACAAGGGCCTGTACAATATAACAACCTCTCTCGACGAGGGAACTCCGGAAGTGGAGGTTGAAATCGACCGTTTCAAGACCAGCTATTACGGAGTAACTGTCGAAAGCGTTGTCAATCAGGTCAGAGGCTATCTCCAGGGCGCTTCAGCAGGGAATTTCGAAAAGGACGGAGAACTTAAGGATATTACCATCAAACTGGGAGATCTTTCACTTAACCAGCTCAACGACCTTATTATAAATGCAGGTAACGTAAAAGTTCCCCTGAGTGAAATTGCCAGAATACGGACTATAACAAGCCCGCGGGAGATTACACGCCGTAACCAGTCCAGGACCTGCTATATCTACGCGATGGCCCATAAGGATCAGCCTTTCGACAAAGTGATAAGAGATGCCGGATCTTCTCTCCGCTCGGTGGCCCTTCCTTCCGACTACAAAATGGATTTCACCGGCGAGGAACTCAGGCGCAGGGAATCGATGTCGAACCTCACCTTTGCCCTTGTGCTGTCTCTTGTTCTTGTCTTCATGGTTCTGGCCTCACAGTTTGAATCCATTATTCAACCGTTCATGGTGATGCTTACCATACCTCTTGCAGGGGTGGGTACCATCCTCACATTCTTCATCCTTGGAAAGCCACTTAATATGATGGCTTACATAGGAATTATAATGCTGGCAGGCATAGCTGTGAACAATGCCATTATCCTGATCGACCGTATCAACCAGCTCAGGGAGGAGGGCACACCCAAAAGGGATGCAATCATTTTGGCCGGATCCCAGAGGATCAGACCTATCCTCATGACAAGTATTACTACAATACTGGCGCTCCTGCCCCTGACAATCGGGCTTGGCGAAAGCGCATCCCTGAGGTCACCAATGGCGCTGGCTGTGATAGGAGGACTTTTCTCCTCCACCATTCTGACCCTGATCGTAATACCATGCGTCTACTGGGTGTTCGACAGCCTTTCAGAGATGCTTGGCGGAAGGAGAAAGATGAATAGCGAACTGACAAAAAAAGCGTAGGAAGGCATGGATTTCATTCTTAAAAGAAAAGTCCTTATCAGCATGCTCTTCATCGGGCTATCAGTGCTGGGATACGTTTCGTACAGGAAGCTGGCCGTAGAGCTGCTTCCGAACGCCGAATTTCCGACACTGATAGTTCAGGTTGGATCTCCTCTTGAGGTAGATCCTTCATATATCGAGAACCAGGCCATCATTCCGATCGAGGGAGCCATCGGTACTCTTGAGGACGTGGAAAAGATTGAATCAAACATCACTTCCAGGTTTGGAACGGTATTCATCTATTACGTGAAGAACGCCGATCTCAAGTATGCAAACCTGAAGCTTCAGGAGAAGATAGATCTTATCAGAAGTTCCATACCTCAGGAATTCTTTGTGAATGTTATAAAGATCGACCTCGAACAACTTACAAACCAGTTCATGGCACTACAGGTGCGGGGAGAAGGAGGAGTCGACAGGATACGCAATATTGCAGACAGGGAGATAAGGCCCGAACTCGAAAACATCGACGGCATTGCCGGCGTCCAGGTTTACGGAGGACAGGAAAATGCCATTGAGGTAAGGCTGAACAGAAGAGCCTGCAGGTCGCTCGGGATAACCATGAACCAGATCAGTTCCCTGCTTAACAACAACGGCCGGGAGAAGACCTTTGCCGGAAAGGTGGTCGACGGAAGCCGCGAATTGTATGTGAACATAACTTCTTCATACACGGATGTAAAGGATATAGGTAACATTATAGTCAGACAGGATGGACCCGTGCTGCTGAGAGATGTTGCGGAAATATTTTATGGTGTCAAGGAACAAAGCACCATAAGCCGTGTGAACGGACTCGATGAGGTTACCATAAACCTGGTGAACGACAGGCAGGCCAACCTGATAGGTCTGTCGCACACCACCCTTGAAGAGGTTGCCAGGCTGAACCGCGAACTTGCTTCCTCCGGAGTGGAGATAGCGGTTCAGTACAACAGCGCCGAAACCATGGAGAAGAACATTGACCAGATTATAAGCCTGGCCCTTACGGGCGGACTGCTGGCAATTCTAATACTGTGGTTTTTCCTGAGGAATATCCGTCTCGTCACGGTCATTGCCATCTCACTTCCCATTTCGGTTTACACCGCCTTCAACTTCTTCTATGCCTTCAACATCACCATTAACAGCCTTACCCTTGTCGGGATCGCACTGGCCATTGGCATGCTGGTCGACAATTCGGTGGTGGTACTTGAGAATATCTACAGGCTCGCCGGTGCAGGAAAGGACCCGGAAACCTCTGTAAAACAGGGACTCAGGGAGGTAGTCCGCGCAATCTTTGCATCAACTGTCACCACTATAATTGTGTTTCTTCCCTTCCTCTTTACAACCAACTTTCTGATAAAACTGATCGGGAAGAACATAAGCGTTTCCATCATTTCTACGCTGCTCGTCTCACTTAGCGTGGCCCTGCTGGCGATCCCGATGGCAACCTTTTATCTTCTTTCAGGGCCTTCATCAGGCAATTCTGAGGTTTTCAAGAGACTCTCGATCCACGACAGGCTTATCCAGGCTTACCACCTGGTCCTTAAATCGTGCATGCGGAAACCTGCTGCCACTATAATCGGAACACTGGTCCTTTTCTTCGCAGCTCTTCTGGTGAGCCTCGGCTTAAGCCTCAACTCCGGAAATAACGTGGAAACACCCGAATTCAGGCTGAGCGTTACCATGCCCGCCGGGGCGACACTTTCAAAGACTGATGCAGTTGTGGCAGAAATGGAAACCCGCCTGGAATCCCTTGCTGAAAAAGAAAATATCGTAAGCAGGATTGAGGAAGACCAGGCAACGGTTACCATAAGCCTTAAGGAAGACTGGGAGAAGGAGAGCAGGAGAAGCCTTGCAGAAATAAAGAATGACATATCCGAGAAAACAAGGAACATCTCCTCGGCAGAGATAAGCATGGACGAACTGTCCACAAGCGGGGGATTCACCAGCAGCAGTGAGGGAGCAGGAATGAGCAATCCCGGCGCCGATTTTGAATCGCTCCTCGGAATAGGATCAAAACCGGAATCAGTGATCATCAAAGGCCAGAACTTTGAACAGATGAAAGACCTCGCCGACGATATCAGATCCTATATCAACAACCTCGAAACCATTGACAACACAAGGATAAACGTCCAGGACAACACCCCTGAGGTCCAGCTTCATTTCGACATGGATTACCTTGCCCGCAGCGGCCTCACTCTCGGCGATCTTGCATCGGCACTCTCCTCATTCGGAAGGGAATATTCCTCAGGAGCAACCTTCAGGCAGGGTACAGAAAGCTACGATATCATGATCAAGTACGGGGATACTGATTCCCTTGAGAGCTCATCAGCAGAAAAGACCATCGACGACCTGAAAAGGCTGGAGGTAGCGGGACAGAACGGAGCCGTGATGGAGATGGAAGAAATTGCCGATATCATATTCGCCTACGGGATGGGCAACATCCACCGCGAAAACCAGGAGAAGAGAGTTACTGTCACCTATAGTTTCAAGGATGAGATAAAATCATCAAAGGACCTCCTTGCCGGAGCACGCAGCGAGATAGAAAGCCTGGTGTCGCGGCTGAATATCCCTTCGGGAATTGCCATCGAGATCATTCATGAGGAAGACCAGCTGAAGGAGTTCTATTACCTGATAGGCATAGCTTTCCTGCTGATTTTCATGATCCTCGCAGCTGTGTTTGAATCCCTTTCCACCCCGGTGGTCCTGCTTTTCAGTATCCCGCTTGCTGCCCTCGGATCACTTATAGCACTGATCCTCACGGGGAACACCCTCCTCAGTGTCAACACGCTGACAGGATTCCTGATATTGCTTGGGGTGGTGGTTAACAATGGAATAATACTGATTGACTACACGAACATCCTCCGCAAAAGAGGTTTCCGCAGGTCACGGGCCCTGATGACTGCAGGAATGGCAAGGATCAGACCCATTATAATCACAGCTTCAACAACCGTTATAGCAATGCTGCCGCTTGCCATGGGCAAGGCAGAGTTCGTCTCGGTGATCGGCGCATCATTCGCGATCACCGTCATAGGGGGACTCTCACTAAGCACTCTGCTTACCCTTGTCTTCATTCCGACCTTCTATTCGGGCCTTGAAAACGCTCTCGAATGGATCAGATCGCTCAACTGGAAGATCAAGGTCCTGCAACTGGCTTTGTTCGGCATACTGATTTTCCTGATCTATACCAATATAGATAAATTCCTGTGGAAGCTGATCACATCTATCCTGTCGCTCATCATAGTACCGGCTGCAACCTGGTTCGTAATGAACAGCCTCAGGAAGGCGAGGGAAACGGTGATTCCTGCCAATGTACAGATAAACATCCGGGTTCAGAGCCTCGTTAAGATCTATGAAAGAGAAAACAGATGGACGCGGGAATGGAAGGCCGGTGCAAGGATCAGGGAACGTCTCGGCCTGAAAACACACTTCAGGAAATGGGCCGACCTGGCAAAGGTATCATGGCAACTGCCCTTGTTTGCGTTCATGATCTACTTTTCATATTTCTACCTGAAAAAAGGGTTCTGGATATTCTTCTTCAGCCTGGTAACCTGGTTCTTCCTTTCAGCCATCTGGAACCAGTTCAGGGAACTCTTCAGAAACCTGTCAGCCTCAACGGGCAAAAAGATGCCGGCAAAGCTTATTCCCGCCATTAGCTTCATGGTGTTCTGGATGGTGCCGCTGCTTAACCTGGTGATGTTCCAGCTGAAATGGCACAACATCGCCGTGGTAATCATCATCGGCTTCCTGTGGTTCACCGGATTGTTTATATACACAACCGGGCAAAAACTCAGCGAGGAAAACATCGACATTTACAGGCTCGAAGGAAAATTCAGGGGTATCCGCAAAACCATTTACAGAATCGTTGCCGCGGTTCCGATGATAGGCAAAAAGAAGAAGCCTTTCAAAGCCCTGAGTTGCGTGTCGCTCGACATAGGGAATGGAATGTTCGGGCTTCTGGGACCAAACGGTGCGGGAAAAACCACCCTCATGAGGATCATCTGCGGCATCCTTGAACAGAGTTACGGAAAGGTGTGGATAAACGGGCTCGACACCCTTGCAAAGCGCGAGGAACTGCAGGGACTGATTGGTTACCTTCCCCAGGAATTCGGGACATATGAGAACATGACAGCCCACGAATACCTTCATTACCAGGCCATGCTCAAGAACATCATCGATGAAAGGACCAGGGAGGAAAGAGTGACCTATGTTCTGGGTGCCGTGCATATGGATGAGCACAGGCATGAAAAAATAGGATCCTTCTCAGGCGGGATGAAACAGAGAATGGGAATAGCAATGATACTTCTCCACCTGCCCAGGATACTTGTTGTTGACGAACCTACCGCCGGGCTTGATCCCAGGGAAAGGATCAGGTTCCGCAACCTGCTTGTCGAACTGAGCCGCGAAAGGATAGTGATCTTTTCCACTCACATCATCGAGGATATATCAAGTTCATGCAACAAGGTTGCAGTTCTCAACAAGGGAAAACTAAGATACCTGGGCAAGCCCTCTGATATGACAAGTGAGGCAGAGGGACATGTATGGCAGTTCAGGATCCCTGCTTCCGAATTCACACAGCTTGCAGCAGGGCACCTGGTCGTACACCATATGTCGGAAGGCGACAATGTAAGAGTAAGAGTCATTTCGGAATCAAGTCCATGGGAAAACGCTGTCAGCACCACTCCCAACCTGGAGGATGCCTACCTGTGGCTGCTGAGGAAAAAGGACTTCAACCATATAAACGGGAAATGAAAAACAGAACGCTTTATAATTACTTTACACTTGTGAGCAGGATGATCATCTATAACCTGCGTATCATCTTCGCAAACAAGTTCATATGGTTCCTGTCCGGATCAGTTGTATTCTACCTTGGACTTTCGGTCATTTATGTCCTTTCAAACGACGTATCGACAATGCACGACCTTTATGGAGTGTTCATGTTCTCAGGTATCCTGCTCGTATTCTACCCTGTGGTTTTCGGTATCCAGAACGACCAGGACGCAAGGACCATTGAGATACTTTTCGGAATTCCCAACTACAGGTACAAGGTATGGCTGGTGAGGATAGTGCTTATTTTCGTGATAGCCACCCTGATAATGCTCCTCTTCACCTTCCTTTCAAACGTACTCATAGTGAAATTCAGGTTTGTTTACGTGACTGTCCAGGTTATGATCCCGGTTGTATTCCTGGGAATGCTGGCATTCATGCTTTCCACGGTTGTAAGGAACGGAAACGGAACAGCGGTGATCATGATAATCCTGGGAATACTGTTCCTGTTCTTTGATGAGATTCTCCGTAAAAGCCAGTGGAACATCTTCCTGAACCCGTTTAATCCTGCCTGGGGCGTAAGCGAAACAAGCTGGGCAATAATCTCGCTGAAGAACAGGATCATTCTCATTGCAGGAAGCATACTCTGTCTCCTGGCCGGTCTGTACAACCTTCAGAAAAGGGAAAAATTCATGTAGCCTGGGAAAAGGCTACTCAAACGGGTGCTCCCGGGAAAAATCCGGCCTGTAATTTCTGCAGCTTTCCGGATCCTGGATCCAGCCGTTCCTGAATCCCAGCTCCTCCATTTCCCTCACAACCGATTCATACTCGCTCGTGTAAAGGGCCCTTCCCAGCACGGGGTGCCCCGCCACGTACGGTGTGGGATGATACTGCGACATAAGGGAAATGCTTACGCCAGGTGAAAGTTCCTCAGCGATCTTCCTGAGGACCAGCCTGCTTTCAGCAGCATGACCGGGCAATACCAGATGTCTGATCAGAATGCCGCCCTCTGCCCTGCCCTCACTGTCGGTAAGAAGGGGGGAACCCTTCTGGTAGTACATCCTTTTAAGGGCCCGGAGAGCAACTTCAGGGTAATTGCCGGCATCTGAATATTCACGAGCAACAACCTCGCTGACGTACTTGAAATCGGGAAGCCAGACATCTATCAGGCCGTCAAGGCTGTCAATAACCTCGGGCTTGTCATAACCATTGGTATTATAAACCGTGACCGGGCGTAAACCCCTCGAATGAAGCCCGCGTATTATGGCTTTTACCTGGGGTACCGCATGAGACGGGGAAACAAATCCGACAGCTTTCACACCGCCGCCGAGCATACCTGCTATGACATCGAGTGCTTCTTCAGGTCGGCTTATCCCGCGCCTCACCCCCCTGCCCGGCCTGCTTATCTCGTGATTCTGACAATAGACACACCTCAGGTTGCAGCCTGAAAAGAAAATATTGCAGATGCCCGACGGACCGCTTACCGGGGGCTCCTCCCCCCTGTGTATGCATACCGAGGCTATGTTCATCCCGGCATCTGCACCGCAATAGCCCGCACCTCCCTCAAATCTGTCAACACGGCATTCCCTGGGGCATAACGTGCATTCCGACAACAGGGCCGTTTCATCGGGGGTGTAAAAATCATTATGAGTATAATGAATCACTAATTAAAAGTTTATCTTAAAATACTAATAATCTTTCCTTTCCAGAAATAAATATATCACCTTTTTGCCTACCGGCTCCACCTCCTTCCCCCTGGGGGAATCCCGAAATTTCGGGAGGGAAGGGGGTATGGTATAGAATGGTAAAATTATGTCGTTTTTCTTTTCCTTACCCCCTTTCCCGTTTC
>CAYSBL010000009.1:0-83115 GCA_964429295.1 uncultured Rikenellaceae bacterium | reverse complement strand
AGGTAGTTGCGACAATCACCAAAGAACCTGTTAGCGTTCCTTCAGGTGCATACAACAGTGAGATTGAATTAAGAGCCTCAGACTTTCCCGGATTGAACATTGAAAATCCGCGGCTCTGGTGGCCGCATCTCTCTGGTGAACAACCGCTGTACACTGTTGATTATGAATACTCAGCTGACGGTATTGTCAGTGACAGGCTTCATCACCGGTTCGGCATACGGGAAATAAGCGCTGAAGTGAATGTATCGCCGTATGCCAACAATAATTCCGACTCGATATCGGCATCACACCTGGCGAACATGCTTCAGATATACGTCAATCACAGGCCTGTGTTGCTGAAAGGCGGAGGTTATTGTGCATCGGATCTGTTCCTGCGCCATAACCGTGAAACCAACAAGGCAGTTGTGGAATACGTAAAATACATGGGAATGAACATGATCCGTGACGAAGGCAAATTCTTCGACAACAATCTGCTTGATCTCATGGATGAAAACGGGATATTGCTGATGACAGGCTGGTGCTGCTGCGACCGCTGGCAGAGCCCGGGCGAGTTCTCCAAAGCTGAGCGTTTCGTGGCTTTTGAATCATTGTACGCCCAGCTGAGGAATGCCAGGCAGCATCCGTGCATGTTTCTCTGGTTCAACGGAAGCGACGACCCTCCAAGCATCAAAGCCCAGGGAGTGAATGGCCAGAATGTCGAGCAGAAATACTTTGAGATAGAAGCAAACCTGCGCTGGCTCGAGATCGGAGCAAATTGCAACAGTGGCTCTGCCAAGCTCGCCACCCTGACCGGGGTTACGGGAGGCATGCACATGGATGCAACATACGACAGTCAGACGCCCACATGGTATTACTCTGATCCCAGGGGTTTGTATGGATTCATCTCCGAGGGCGGAGGGGGAGGGAGTATTCCCGTTCAGGAAACCATGCGCAGGATACTTCCTGAATCTAATCTCTGGCCTTATAACTCCGCGGAGAATTACAATGTATGGAACTATCATGTCTGCAGAGGCAGCTTCAACAACCTTGGCCAGCATGTTTTGTTCATTGACGGCTCATACGGAGCCTCTGCCACATTTGATGAATTCATTGCACGGGCCCAGGTCTTCCAGTATGATCTGCAGAGGGCACAGTATGAAGCTTTGAATTCAAACCGGTACCGGAACACAAGCGGTTTTATAAACTGGATGCTAAACAATGCCTGGCCAATTATGTTCTGGAACCAGTTTGACTATTACATGAATCCGAATGGCACCACATACGGTGCAAGGAAAGGTAATGAACCCGTTCATATAATGTACAACATGTACCGGAAGTGCGTCAATGTTGTCAACAATACATTTGCAGAGTATCCGGGGGCTGTAGCCACGATGGAGGTTTATGACATCGTGGGAAACCGGATTAGCAACACACTTGAAAAAACAATAGATATCCGTGCTGACGGCGCACCCGCTGCAGTCGATTATGCAGTTTCGGGAAAAAACAGGTTATCCCCCAGGACAATTGGTCTGGTAAAGAATGAAAACAATTCCTATGAACCTTACCGGATCAACTATTTCGGAAAGATATCGGAAGCTTATGGAGTTGCGGAAATATGGGATTATGATGATATACAGACTGCATTGACCGGTCCGCCTTCGGATGTGTATTTCATACGGCTGGAACTCAGGGCTGCGGATGGCAGTGTGCTCAGCCTGAACACCTATGCCGAGCCTTCGCGAAATGATGTGGCAGGAGCAACCCATTCCTGGAACCGGTCAGGCACTTACCAGGCTCCTGACATGACCCTGCTGAATCAACTTCCCCATGTTGATCTGGAAGTTACGCAAACGGCATTCAAAAAAGCTTCCGGAAAGAACATCCTGACCTGCAGGGTAAGCAATCCTACTGACAATATCGCATATGCTGTTGAACTTAAGGCATACACAGGCAGCGACCGCAGGACTCTTGTAGCTCCTGTCATCTATGATGATAACCAGTTTACCCTTTTCCCTGGTGAGAGCCGCGACATCGATATTTCGTATAACCGGTCGGATCTGCCAGGGAAAGCCTTTATCGCTGTCAGCTGTTACAACAACGTGATCAACGGGAAAAGCTCCAGGGCTGCAACAAGCATCTACACCACCGTACCACAGGGTGGATCCAATAACATAGCCCGCGGCAAAACAGTGACAGGAGGCACCGATCCTCTCAATGCCACGGACGTAACACAGGGCGGACAGGCAAATGCCGGTGAAGGCAGGACATTCATTGACTCCGACATGAACACCTATGCCACGCTGTCGCCGGAACAGGGAGCCTTTGTTGTGGATCTCGACAGTGTCAGGAGTTTCGACAGGATAATGCTGCGCTGGAACCGTATGAACAATCTGCGGGGCCGGCCGGATCATGTCAGGATTGAGGTAAGCAATGACAATGTGCAGTACACGGAAGTTGCAGGTTATGATAACAGTAATATGGGTTCGGTGATGACCAACATTATCCTTCCTGTACAGGCGAGGGGACGCTATGTAAGGATCATACCTTCCGGGCTGACTGGAATGTCTCCGGCTGTCGGCATGAGAGGCGGTGATGAATCAGGAGCATCAGGGCAAAGTGCAGGCGGCATACGTCAGGCAGACGCTTCAAAGGTATTCAACCTGTCGGCTGTTGAGATATACACCTTTAAATAACATTCTGAAGATTTTTGCGATGATCAACCCCGGCTTTCCTGAAAGATCTCCCGACTTATTTTTCTACTCAAGTTAATAAAAGCAAAAATGCGGATCACAAAAACAACAATGAGGTGGGGCATCAGCTTGTTGTTGCTTTCAATAATTATCATTATTGCCTGCATTAAACCACCACCTCAGGATCCCATTCAATATTACGAAAGAGAATCCGGGCAATTGAAAACAGAAAAGGTGGCCGGAGAAAAGTGGCTGGTATGGCTGTATTATAATCCAATAGGAGAAGCAACCTTGTGGACTCTGGCAAAAAGGAAGCTGGTTTCATCTGTTTATGGTAAAATGATGGATCGCACTTCATCAGCTAAAAGAATACATCCCTTCATTGAAGATTTTGATATTGAAATGAGCGTTGTCCGGGAACAGGAGTATAAAAATTTTAATGATTTTTTTACCCGAAAACTAAAGGATGATGCAAGACCGGTTGATACCAGTTTAAATATTGTTATATCTCCCGCAGATGGTAAAATCATGGCGTATGCCGATATCAGCAACTCTGATTTCATAATAAAAGGATTTCGTTTTGATGTATCTTCCTTTTTGGATGATCCGGTTCTTGCACAAAAGTACCTTGAGGGTACCCTTATTATTATCCGGCTGGCCCCGGTCGATTATCATCGTTTCCATTTCCCGGTCAGCGGAAATCTGTCTCCAAACAAAAAGATTGAAGGTGACTATTATTCCGTCAATCCATTTGCATTACGTAAAAAGGCTGAAATATTCTGTTTGAATAAACGAGAATATACAGTTCTTTCAAATTCTTTGTTTGGTGATGTTATTACGGCCGAAGTTGGTGCCACCATGGTAGGAAGCATCGTACAGACTTATAAGGGAAACTCTGTAAAGAAAGGTGAGGAGAAAGGCTACTTTAAGTTTGGTGGTTCAACGGTAGTATTGCTGTTTGAAAAGAGCAAAATCGACATTGATAAGGATATACTGATCAATACAGCAAATGGATATGAAACTGCCGTTAAAATGGGAGAAAGAATTGGTGATGCTTCTCTCAGTCAATAATTGGCGTGGTGTAATCTTGATCGGTAGAGTTATAGGTACATACTGAGATTTATCTCAATTCCGGTTACAATTTTTATCCGTTCCGGGGTACATCAAGACTCACACCCGCACTAATCTTTTTTTAGATATGTATTCTTATTAGCAATATACCGAAGGAAATTAGAACACTCGAAACTTCCAAAGATTTATTTGAATCTCCCTTCACCAATGAGGTTGCATTCAAAGACATCTCCGTGATAAGAGGTCCATTCACCATTGGCATTGACTGTATAGTGAAAAGAAAAATGTATTATCGCTATCAGATTGCCATCCAGGTATATATGATAATTAGCGGGCCAGGTTTGAGTAATTGCCTTCTCCCCGTATTCATCCCAGTTATTTTTGTTTTGAATATTGGTCATCATTTCCACATAATATTTCAGACCGTCTTTTTGTCCGGTCATTGTACCAGAATGCCTGAACTGTAAATGATTATTAATAATCATCCTTTCAACATGGAGCGTCCCTGCAAGGTTTTGACCCAGACAGTCGAACGGGAGGTCATAGTAAAAATCCAGCTCATCCCTGACAGGCTGGCTGAAGGAATTAAAGGATGCAAAGCTCAGAAGCAGAAGCAATGCTGCAAAGATTTTAAGTGTTTTCATGACTTAAGGATTTTGGTTAAACTAAATTGAAACTATTATTTAAATATCAATTTAGCTCGGGAAAACGAGCGATACATAGCAACTATGTAACAAATTGTTTAATTCTTTCAGCAGGTCTTATTGCTATGTATCAAAAACATTAAAAAAGACCGAAGACGGAAGACGGAAGAGGGGGTGGGGTCTATCTGGCTTTTCTGGTATTATAGGGAGTCAAGCCTATTTCATCGATAATCTTCAGAAAACGGGGATCATTACGAAGGATGTCAAAATCAGGATTTGTACAGATCAGATTAAAGAATGTATAATTCCTGTACTTTGATTCCATGTTTCTTTTGAGCCAGAAAAGTGATTTTTCCCTGTCGCCCAGAATTGCATACCACCATGCAATAAAAAACGGATCTCCGCTCATCCCTATAGCAGAAACAGGATTATTGATGTTTGAGTCGATAAGCCAGGCAAAAAGACCATTTACACCAGAGGTCCTGTAAGCAGCCATTATATCATCAGCAAAGCGGTTGTCATCATAACTAATGCGGGCAATTGTCTGAAGCTCCATTGCTGCTTTCTCACCTTCGCCCAGTTTTGCATAGTTCAGAAAGAAGAGCCAGTTGGTCAGAATATAGTCTGATTTAAGTTCTCTGGCGATACGGCAAGCTTCCAGAGCTTTATCATGTTTTTCCTCGAAATAATATATCCAGGCATTCAGATTGTGGATTACCCAGAAATATGGTTCAAGTTCCAGAACACGATCCATGTTTATCCGGGCTTCTTCAATCGGCCCCGTTATCATAAGTAGCTGAGCATACCATTGATGCGCAGTCGGATAATTGGGATTCAACTGAAGAGAGGTCAGTAATTCTTTTCGGCCTTCCTCCCATTCTCTTTCGGGCCAGTTAAGATAACCACCTTTTACCGCATGTGCCTCAGCACAATCGGGGTTGATCTCCAGGGCTTTCATACTGAATTCTTTAGCTTTCAATATTCCTTCACTATAAGGCTGATACCAACCCCATGCTGATAAATTGAACCAGGCGTCAGCCAGACCTGCATATGCTTCTGCAAAATTAGTATCTGCTGCTATTGCCTTTTCAAAATACTGTATGCTGCTCATCAGCCCTTCTCTGTTAATATCAACCCGTTGCTCATCGTTAGCTTTATTAACCAGGAACCTGGCCTTCAGGTAATAATCATAAGCTTCAGGATTAGTAGAAGGCATTCTGTCAATCTGCCTCATCTCTTCATTCGAGAGAACTGCTTCAAGCTGATCAGCAACCTTTTTAGCTATATTATTTTGCAGCAAAAAAATACTTGTCATATCACCCTCAAACCTTTCAGAAAGGATATGCTGATCGTTTCGGGCATCAATCATCTGAACAAAGATCCTTACTTTGTTTTCAGACCTTTGAACACTTCCTTCAAGAACGTAATTTACACTCACTTTCCGTGCAATTTCGGGTGAAGTCATGTGACTGTCCCGGAAATATTCGGCAGTAGTCCTGGATACTACCTTCATTTCCCTGATCCTGAAAAGCTGATTAAGGATATCCTCCATTATTCCATCTGCAAAATATTGATTTTCAGAATCATCAGTCAGATTATTAAAAGGAAGTACAATTATTGATTTTTCTGTATGTTTTGATCCAGGGCCATTTCTATTGTCCGAATCCTGTATCAACAGGATGTATAAGAGATAAATCATCAATAGTCCGGCTAAAACTCCAATTGAAATGAAAACAATAGTTTTTTGTCGGAGGTTCATAAAAATAGGTCCGGGACCTTTACTTGAAGCAGTATCTATATGGAGATCAGATTTTTCAGGCTGATTATCAGACTGATCCCTGTAAATTTCCGGATGTTCACCTCTTTTTGTTTCGCCAGGCGGGAATCCAAAGTATTCATGAAAGCATTTGTTGAAATAGGTAGCACTTCGAAACCCAACTTTGAAGGCTATCTCTGCAATGGTGCCCTCATTATTATGGATCATTTCTTTTGCGCGAAGGAGCCTGATTTCCCTGATGAAATGGCTGATATCTTGATTTTTTATGGATTTTATCCTGCGATGAACAGACATACGGCTCATCCCGGCTTCCCTGGCCAGCTTCTCGACACTGAAGCTTTCGTTATTCAGGTTAGCCAAAACTATCTCTGTAAGCTTTTTGATAAAAACCTGATCCATGGAAAGGTGCTCGGTCATGGCAGATAGTTTCGAATAATAAAGGTACTACTCATTCTGCTGAAAGTCAAGAAAAAATGGGAAGGAGAAAGATGTCTGTAAGGGAAGGCCAATATTTCCATTGACGGGTTTATCTCAAGGACATACCCGGTATAATTACCTCATTCATGAATTACTGTTAAGCAGCAAGATGTTAGGTGATTCATTTAAAAACATGTCTTATTCCGGGTGTCTTGATGTTTCTGCAAAAGCCGGAAGTGTTAACCACTTACGGCCGGCCTTAATTTCAATATCATAAGCTGCATTATAACATAGATATACAACCGGCTTGAGGTGGTCAATTAACTTCGACGAAGAGTGGTCAGGGTCCCTGGCATATGCAGTTATTAATTCAGTATCCTCAGTTTCTTTTTAGGTTTGCCTATTAATAAAACAGGGTTATCTGTTTCTTTCAGGGTTCTGTTCAGTGTGTTTAGTTGATCCGCCAGATCTTTGAAAGCGTTATTGGTTATACTTTCCGGCAGCTCGGTGGGATAATAAGTAGTAAATATCAGTCCATCGGGCGATGTTTTGGGCTTGGGGAATTCCTTGTCCACGCCCGGCTTAATTGTGAGGGCCTTACCAAGCAGGTAATTCCTTCTGTTAAAATCATCCTCATAGGACTGGATTAATCCATATTTACCCGTTGTTTTATTAAGGATGATGTAATCCTTCTTATAATGTGCCCGGTTGAAGCTTCCCTCACTTGTCCATCCGGTAAACAGGGAATGCTGAATAAACATAAAGCCCGGGTTCTCATATTGATCATAATAGGTAAAGGTGTCACCTTCAGCCGGCATCAAATTCGGCACTGTATATTTACCCTTGTGCTCTGCAATAAGATATGGCGAAAGCTGCATATTTTTCAGGGTAAACAGGGTATCATCCCTCCAATACATTACATGCATGTTTTCGTCGCCTGTGTAAAAGACTGCTCTTTGTAAAACTTCGTCCTTTGTATTATCCGGCCTTGGAATAATAAATGTTCTGTTGCTTTTGATGCCTTCGATAAGATCTCCTTTGAAATTCTGGATGAAAAGGGCATAAGGGTTGGTTTCACCTCTTAACACGCCTTCAATACTTCCCATTATTAAAGAGTCCTGGTACAATTCGAGATCAAGCCAAAATCCCTTAAAACACTTCGGGATCGGCGGCAGGAATTTTTCCGACTCCATGTCATACCGCTTGATGACATTATTCTCATTAAAGTCATCCTCAAAATACAGAATATTTGCTTTATTATCATAGTCATACATACAGGAAACGGATATTTCGCCGGGGCCCCTGCCGTTCCTCAGAACCTTCGTGATGAATTTACCGTCAGATGTAAATTTGTAAACATTACCACGGTCATGAATAATTATATAATCCCCTGACAGGTTGATTACCTGAAAATTATCAGGCAGCAAAGACTCATCAGTAGTTTCAAGGGCAATAAGCCTGCAGTCTTCCATAAGGTCACTGAGCTTAAGGTCAACTGACAATTTATAATTGTCAAAATCAATATGAAACGGAAGATCCTTTGAATCTGTATCCGGATTGCTGCAGTTCCAGACAACAGGCACCAGGAGAAAGATGGTGAGGGAAAGTAAAATCTTATTCATATTGATGGTGTCAGGATATAATAATGATCCACTTGAGGGGCTAACTTTTTACCATGCAACCTTAAGCATGTTTCCAGGAGGATAGGCCCCCGATATCACTTATCCTATTCCGGTAGCCTCCAGCGTTTCCCCTTCAGATTAAATCAAATATATGAATACTTTTTAATTTATCAACTACTAATCTAGTTTAATTTAAAAAATTCAGATTGCAAAGTGTTGCAACTTTTGTCCGCTCCGTGTACCCAACAGGATAAGAGGTCAAAATCGACCTCTTGTTTCTTTTTATGACCTTCTGAAATCCTCACAAATTAAAAGTATGAGTATATGTTGTATGGGTTCAGTGAAGACAGTGTTGCAACTTTTTTTAATACTTTAAAACTTTAGCGAAGAAGGAACTTTCTCCAAAACCGCTTTTCAGCAAAGATTGTACTGAGGTTCTTCTTTTTGTGCTTCCGTTTGACTTCCTGTAAAATTCCGGATCATCATCAGACCATAATAATGTTTTTAAAGAAAATTTTAAAAATATTTGGTAATAATGTTATATATATCTAACTTTGTGTTAGAATTATTTAACTTAAATATTTCAGATATGAAAAAAGCATTGATCATTTTCATTGTAGCAGCTCTTGTAATTGCTGCAACCATACTTTGGTTTATGTCATTTTCCGAAAAGCTCCGGCTGCCTGATCTTGTGACCGCTGCAGTTTTAATTCTTGTTGTGGGATTTGCACTTTTTATTGGATTTAAAAAGATGAGCAGCGCCAAAAGAGGAGAACCCGTTGAGGATGAAATGTCAAAAAAGGTAATGCGCAAAACGGCTTCGTACTCATATTATATTTCACTTTATCTGTGGCTGGCTATTATGTATTTCTCAGATAAGATGGATTTTGAAACTCATGTCTTTATAGGCAGCGGTATTCTCGGAATGGCTTTGATATTTACTGTTTGCTGGCTTGTTTTTAACTTCAGGGGTGTCAGAAATGAATAACAGGATAAGGGAATACCGTGCCAGGTACAGCCTTACGCAGGACGATCTGGCAAAAAAAGTTAATGTAAGGAGGGAGACAATTGTATTTCTTGAAAAAAACAAATATAATCCTTCCCTGAGGCTGGCTTATGACATAGCAAAAGTTTTCGGATCAAAAATCGAAGAAATATTCATCTTTGATCAGGAAACTGACTGAAACTTACAGAGAGTGAATATTACCTGAGCTTATAACCAGCTGGTTGTTTGCTTGTTCAGCAATTATTTCCGGAAAAATAAGATTTACCTGGCGTTCGATCACAGCGGTATAAAAAGTCAGTTCACTATCTTCAGTATATTTCTGATTTCGGTCTGTCGTCAGGTTCTGCACCAAACTGATAATTCGGTTCCGGCCCCATAGCAAACTCAAGAGTTCCTCCATTCATAATCTCTTTGTACGTGATATATGACCTGGTGTAAATGGCACCATTAAGTTTAACCGATTGAATATACATATTCTGATCGCTGTTATTAAATGATTTTACGGTAAATTCCTTGTTCCCGGGAAGGCTTATTGTCACTTCGTCAAAAAGGGGACTGCCGAAAACGAATGCTCCTCCTGCAGGGTTAACCGGATAAAATCCCATTGAGGAAAAGATATACCATGCCGACATTTGTCCGCAGTCTTCGTTGCCGCATAGCCCATCCGGTCTATCAGAATAAAATGAACGCTGAATAAGCCGGTTCTTTTCTGCCGTCTTCCATTGTTCTCCTGCATAGGCATACATATAGGTCACATGATGACTGGGTTCATTGCCATGCGCATACTGACCGATCAAGCCTGATATATCTGCTGATGCCTCTTCTCCCATGTCGCCCTCAACAACGAACAAACTGTCAAGCTTGGCCAGGAAAGGTTTATCGCCTCCGAACAAGTTGATAAGGCCTTCAACATCCACCGGAACCAGCCAGGTATACTGCCATGCATTTCCTTCAGTATAATCACCCCATTCATGTATCGACCGGAAAGGGCTGAATGGTTCGCGGAATTTCCCGTTATCAAGCTTTGCTCTCATAAACTGTCTTTGCTGATCAAAGTATTGTTTATATGATTCAGCTCTTTTACTATAATATTCGAAATCATCATTTTTACCGATTTTTTTTGCCATCTCTGCAATACACCAGTCGGATATGCAGTATTCCAATGCCTTTGAGACTGATTCCTTTTCTTTATCAGCAGGTATGTAGCCCTTCTCTTTCAAATATTTCAAACCAAAATCATCACGGGTAGAAGATACTTTCATGGCTTCATAAGCGAGATCAACATCAAATCCTTTGAATCCCTTGAAAAAGGCATCAGCAATTACGGGAACAGCGCTATACCCTACCATACAATCCGTTTCATTGCCCATAAGGTGCCACACGGGGAGCTTGCCCTGCTGTTTATAAATATCCAGCATTGTATTTATCATATCGGGAACACGTTCCGGTTGGATAAGCGTAAAAAGAGGATGTTCAGCCCTGTAGGTGTCCCACAGGGAGAATATGGAATAATTCACAAATCCGGGATTGTGATAAACCTTTTTGTCGGTTCCCCTGTAGTCTCCATTTTTGTCATTAAACAAGACAGGATGCGTAAAAGAATGGTAAAGAGCTGTGTAGAATGTTCTCATATCACTTTCATTTTTCCCTTTAACAGCAATCTTCCCGAGTTCTTTATTCCATTTGGCTTGTGCTTCAGTAACCACATTGTTGAAATTCCAGTCGGGTATCTCAGCACTGATATTAGCCAGTGCATTTTCCTCGCTTACCGGAGAAATTCCGATCTTCAGCATCACTTCCTCATCACTGGAAGTTGAAAGGTTGAGTATCCCGACTATTTTAGCACCCCTGGCAGAATCGCCTGATATAGCTTTATCATCATTGAACAGCTGAAGAGATTCTGCTGGTTTTGAGGTCCTTATTGCAAACCATAATCGTTGATCCTTTGCCCACCCGCTGGAAAACCTGTATCCGATAAAAGTCCGGGCATCGGCTTTCTTAAGGAATGTCTCAACCGGCTGATCCCATCCTATCCCGCTGGTCAGATTTATGGCTATATGAGCTTCTTTCGATTCGGGGAATGTATATTTATGAAAAGCCACTCTTTCCGTTGCCGTCAGTTCAACACGGATATCATACTTTTTCATGCTTACTGAATAATATCCTGCCTTTGCAATTTCGTCTTTATGCGAGTATAATGATGCATAGCCTTCAAGAGGGTTCTTTAAGGTTCCGGGCGATGACCTTATCTCGCCTGTATAGGGAGTGACAAGCACATCTCCAAGGTCGCCTATTCCGGTTCCGCTGAGATGGAGCTGCGAAAAACCTGTGACAATACTGTCGGAATAGTGATATCCCGAGCACCAGTCCCACCCTTTTACATAGTTGACAGGGCCTGTCTGTACACCTCCGAATGGCACGTTTGCACCGAGAAAAACATGACCGTGGTAGCCAGTGCCTATAAAAGGATCGACATATGAGGTGAGATCGACAGCTTCAGTCTTAGCCGGTTTTTCGTTTTTGCAGGCAGAGGATATAATTAAAACTGCGAGTATGAAATATAGCTTCTTCATGGAATAATATTTTTTATTGCTATCATGCTTGTGGTTTTTACATAATAGGCAAAAATAGATTTTCTATCTTAAGAACTCTCAAAATAAGTGGCATCTTTTACCCGCTGGGGTACACAAGACCCGCACTCACACTCAAACTAAAGAGTTCGGTTCCGACCTCTTTCTTCTATGACCATCTGAAACCCTTACTAATTTAAGGGATAGGTATTTAATCCTTTCGCCTGTAATTAATAATAAATCCTTCATTCCTGCACCTTTTTTTAACGATCTTTGATTTATCAATAATAAATTCAAATGAAGATGCCGGTTCTTTTTTCGCTTTTTTACCTGCTTCTCACTCAGCAACCACAACTGGGAGGACAGGTCACACACATCCGTGAAGTCTACAAAATAGTCGATACTTCCAGACTGAAGGTTGACATATTTTTTGACACACAATCCCTTGAAAGGGATAATAAGACAGCTATTGTATTCTTCCATGGCGGCGGTTGGTCAAGTGGTTCAAATACTGAATTCTTTTCAACATGCGAGCGGTACGCTAAAATGGGGATCGTCACATTTTCTGTCGATTACCGTTTATCTGACGATAATGGATTATTCTCTCATAATCCTGTCAGTCCGATCGAATGCGTGATGGATGCAAAATCGGCTATCCGCTGGGTAAGAGAGAATGCTCGGAAATTCAATATCGACCCGCATAAAATTGTTGCAGCCGGACAGTCTGCCGGCGGGCAACTGGTGCTGGCCACAGCCATGACAGAAGGTCATAATGAAAAAACGGACAACTCCGGTACAAGCTGTAAGCCGGATGCGATATTGCTGTTCTCTTCATGCGTAAATACCCTTGAGGGCTGGTGCGACAGGTTACTGGCTGACCGCAGGAATATGATTTGGAGCATCTCCCCTACCCACAACATGAAAGGCGGACTTCCACCTATGATCGACTTTCATGGAACTGATGATGAACAGGTGCCTGTCTGGACAGCCAGGTTTTTTGAAAGTGAAATGAAAAAGCTTGGTAATTATTTCGAACTCCGTATATTTAATGGCAGAAAACACTACCTGGGTGATGGAAATCCGAAGTATTCACGATATTATGATGATGAGATCCTCAGCATCACTGATGAATTCCTTCGGAAATTCCGCTTCATTGAATAACAGGCATTGTGCCTTATTTACGGTGACCTTATGTTCGCGGTTTTCTCCTTGGAAAAACAATTAGCTCAATTATAGCATAAGTCACATTAAAATCGGCCCTGTAAATGATTTCTTAAGTTTGCTTACAAACCAGATCCAAATGAAATCCGATAGAAGACTCACCGTATGGATTTTTACCACACTCAGGGTAATAATCGGATGGCACTTCCTCTATGAAGGACTAGTTAAACTGTTCAATCCTGGCTGGTCCTCAGCCGCTTTTCTACTGGAGTCGAAATGGCTGCTGTCGGGATTCTTTCACTGGCTTGTTGGGAATTATACAGCCCTTGGCATAGTCGATTTTCTTAATACCTGGGGATTGATAATTATCGGAATGTGCCTCTTTATCGGTGTATTTACGAGGATAGCCGGTATTTCCGGTTTTATGCTTCTTATGCTTTATTATTTAGCGAGTCCCCCGTTTGTGTATTCATCAATACCTTCACCAAGTCACTTCTATATAATCAACTATAACCTGATTGAGGCAATTGTCCTTGCGGGACTGACATCATTGCCGGCAGACAATCTCTGGAGCATCCAGAGGCTGTATCTTTATTATCATTCAAAACGAAGGGAGGAGCGATTCCCCGAACCTGACAATCAACGGAAACAAACAGGATACGGAAACACGCGCCGTGAGTTGATTAAAAACCTGGCGGTCCTTCCTGTCTTTGGAACCGTTTTCTTTGGAATGCTGAAGAAAGGAGGGTGGATAAGTTATGAAGAGAGGAATCTTGGTTCCGGAGGAGATGCAGTTTCTGGAGCGTCGTTGATCAATGCGAAAGCAATCGATATTAAAGAGCTGAAAGGCAAGGTCCCGTCAGGTAAAATTATGGATTTGGAAATCAGCCGCATTATCGTCGGAGGAAATCTTATCAGTGGTTTTGCCCATGCCCGTGATCTGATTTATGTTTCATCGTGGCTCAAAACTTATTTTACTGATGAAAAGGTGATTGAGACCCTGTGGCTGTGTGAAGCCTGCGGCATCAACACTGCGATATTACGCACTGATGAAAACACGATCAGGATCTTAAACAAGTACCGCAAACGCGGAGGCAAAATACAGTGGCTTGCCCAGACCTATCCCAAAGGTCAGGATCTGACCAATATTAAATCTGCCGTAGACAATGGCGCAACAGGGGCTTTCGTAATGGGGAATATTGCTGATCAGGCAGTCAGGGACAACAAGATAGGGGACCTGGCCGGGCCGATCGAGTATATCAGAAGCCAGGGATTGATTGGCGGTACTGCAGGGCACTCAATGTCGGTTCCGGAAGCCTGTGTTGCCAACAATATTAAGGTTGACTTCTTCATGAAAACATTCCATCATGATAAATACTGGTCATCCACCCGGTTTGATCCAGGGGATCCATACCTGCCGGAACAGGGTGAAGGACACGACCAGTCGCATGATAACTTATGGTGCATGGGTGATAAGGCGGTGGTTGACTTTTTCAATAAAAATACCACCCCATGGATCGCTTACAAAATACTTGCTGCAGGCGCTATCAGGCCGGAAGACGGAATCCGCCATGCATTTTTAAATGGAGCAGATTTCGCCTGCATAGGCATGTTTGATTTCCAGGTGATCGAAAACGCAAATATCGCCTGTGATATTCTTAGATCGGATCTGGGGCGTGAACGAAAATGGTATGCATGAAATAAGTAAGGATCAGGCGAAAGGGTTATTGAAGATCCTTATTTGAAAACGACAATAAGCGCTGGAGAATTAGTCTTTATCAGAGGAGACCACCGACTGACAATGAATAAATACAGCAAAGATGGTTTGTCTTCTAAAAGTATTATGCAAATAACCATTAAAAACATTCGGTCTGTTAGGATTGAACATTGATGTACATTGTGTATGAAAAAAGTGAAATCTGCAGGTTTAAGCAACTCATCTTTTTCATCATCGTAATTTTTTACCAGGCGAAGTTCCTCAGGATATAGCTTTTTAGACTTTTGTCCATTCCTGTTCCTCAAAACTCACTCTCATCTCTTCTGAGATTTTCGTTCGGCAACCATTGCCCCAGGTTTAAAATTGTAAATTTGTTTAACAGCTGACTTTTGAAAGAGAAGTTTATAACCAGTTTAATATCAATCATGAATCAAACAGACGATCGTTCCCGCAGAAAATTCTTAAAAAAAGCCGGAGGAATCTCCCTTGGATTAGCTGGCTCATCATTATTCAATTGTTGTTTTTCGGGCACCGGAATGAAAAAGCAGTCAGGTGAAACAGGCACTCTGTTTATTGGTAAACCCGGTTCCAATAAAGAGAGGGTTGAAAGGGTAAAAATTGCAGCATTGGGCATGCAGCGTTATGACTGGGAACAGGGAACTGTCGGACAGGCGTTTCTGGAGATGGGAGAACTGGACCTTGCCATCTCATTTGCCAGGGGAGCAATCCTCAGACAGGAGAAAGGACGGTTTTCTGTTTTGAAAGGAAACGGCCCCATAACAGATTGCTCGAGTATTGGCGAGGTTGTGTTATTTGCAGCTTCAAAAACCGGGGATCCTCTCTTCAGAAAAGGTGCTGATGAGATGCTTGAAGTAATTCACAGATCGGACCATAAAACCCCTGAAGGCATTTTATTCCACACACAGGAGCCTACAAAATGGATTATGAGTGATGCCAACTATATGCTGCCACCTTTTCTGGCAGCAAGTGGTGAATACAAAGAAGCGGTTAAGCAAATTGACGGTTGGCGTCAGTATCTGTATAATTCAAAAGAAAATCTTTACTCACATATTTATGATTACCCTAATCAGACTTTCAAACGCGAAGAGTTCTGGGGAACAGGAAATGGCTGGTCAGCTGCCGGATTTTGCCGGGTAATTAAAATGCTTCCTGATAATATGCCGGAAGAAAAGAAAAAGCTTGCTGAATATACAAAAGACCTTATAGATGGATGCCTGAAATACATGAATCCGGATGGCACTTTTCACGATATTGTTAATAAGCCTGAAACATTTATTGAAGTAAACCTTTCTCAAATGCTTGCCTACTCTATTTTCAGAGGTGTAACTGCAGGATTCCTGGAACATAGTTATATTGAAAAAGCTCAATTGATGCGTAAAGCCGCAAATGAAAGGGTGGATGA
This sequence comes from uncultured Rikenellaceae bacterium, assembly GCA_964429295.1. Lineage (GTDB taxonomy): Bacteria > Bacteroidota > Bacteroidia > Bacteroidales > VadinHA17 > LD21. The sequence continues at coordinate 67,038 of CAYSBL010000009.1, read as the reverse complement.
ACTTGGATATATCCATGACGTCTGCGGATGTCCGAACTTCGACAGAAGTTACTTTTCACCTGAAGCTCAGGCTTTTTATCTCCTCATGGAGACCGCAGCAGAAGATTATGCTGGAAGATAATTTATATTTTACTTCTGCCGGTTATGGTGATTTTCATACCAACTATTGAATAATCAGCACTTGCTGGTCCTATGGCTGCTGATATGGAGACTGTTGAGGCTCAGTTCGAGGATGTGCAGGGAGATATGAAATGTCATACCGACAGTGACGGCAATACTTATGATTTTGCATTTGGCCTCGGTTGGTCTGGAGTTATCAAAGACGGCCGTACGGAAAAGTATGATGTTCCTCCTGTTGTTGGCAGACAACCTGAATAAATCTAGCGGTGCTGTTTTAGTGTTATGCCAAAGCACTTTTTAAGCCAATAAAGCAATCAGGCTGGTTGCAGCATATATCCGTTTGTTGTACTAAGCCCATTGAAGCTTCCTTCGAAAACCGAAGCTATTGCAAAGGTCTTAGCGGAGGTGGCATCTATTCTGTGGTAATCACAAGCTCTTTCCCTCTCTTCAGATCCTGATGCGAGATAAAGAAACCATCGAGCTTCTGACCATCGTAGTCAATGCTTGTGATTTTTCTCCCATTGTTTCTTTTATAGATGGTAAATTGAGTACTATCGAGAGAAAAAACAACCTTGTTGAAAAGAGGGACGGTAATAATGTACTCCGGATCGGCGGGCGAAAGTGTATACAATCCAATAGCGTTAAGCACATACCATGCCGACAGACCTCCTGAATCGTCCATTCCCGCATATGCCAGGCCTTCCCGCCCCATATTGTAATAATGATTCATGACAGTGTCCAGTACTGCCTGGCATTTTTCCTGTTTCCCCACAAAATAGTACATATACGGGACGCCGTGGGAAGGCTGGTTTCCATGGCAATACTGACCGATAAACGTGGTGAAGTTATACGCTTCGTAGCCGCCCCATGGCACGATGAAAAGAGAATCAAGTTTCTGTTCAAAGGCTTTTTTACCGGGATAAAGACCTACCAAACCTTCCGGATCGTGAGGTGCAAAAAAGGTTGATTGCCATGCATTGGCTTCGCGGTACATGAAAACATAATAGGGATAATCCGGATAAAAAGGTTCAACCCATTTCCCGTTTTCCAGGAGTCCTCTCATAAAACCCGTGGAGGGGTCGAAAACATTTTTGTAATTGCCGGAGCGTTGCATCAGCATGTTATATTTGTCCGTATCACCCAGTTCTTTGGCTAAAAGCGCTACGGCATAATCATCGTAAGCATATTCGAGTGTTTTTGTTACTGCCGCTTTTGCCTCGTCTACTTCGGTTCCGGTAGTTGGATTTTTCACATCATTCTCCGCAATCCATCCCCTTTCATTGTACTCGTTGAGGTATAGCCTTGCCCGTGGATCTTCAACGGTGGCATTACGCAGCATGAAGTAGTAGGCGCTGTCTGCATCAAAATCCCGTAAACCGCGCAGATACGAACCGGCAATGAACGGCGAAGCATGGTCGCCGTGGAAATATGTGGGCATGAAACCACTGATCCTTGCCCTGTCGGTCATGGAGCTGATAATATCATTGGTTAAATCGGGAGACAACATTCCCAATAGTATCAGCTTGTTTCTGTAATCGTCCCACAATGCAGGATTGGTGTAATAATGAAAACCCTTTCTGACCACATTACGACCTTGATCAGTAAACTCTCCGTCTGTGTCGCTGCGGAGCGCGGGCCACAGAACCGAGCGGTACAGGCACGAGTAGAATGTTCTTCTTTGTTTTTCAGTTCCTCCGGTTACGAGTATTTTCGACAGCAGAGTTTCCCATGTCTGATCGGCTTCTTTAAGCACCTGTGCGAAAGTAAGGTTCATTATTTCAGCTTCCAGATTAAGCCTGGCTTTTTCCACACCTACAAATGAAAAGCCAATTTTCAGCTCCAACGCTCCTTTACTGTCATCAAAATTGACGATGGTGATTCTTTCCCGGTTATCCCGAACCGAATCGACATTTATAATATTGTGGTTTGCCACCGCGTAAAAGTAAATTGGTTCGTTGTTTCCCTGAGAGCCGGAAAATGTATTCTTGCCTTCCTGCCTGAAGTCCCAGTGCCCTCCTGGTCGCCGGCTATTCGTCCGCGACAGGTTGAGCAGCAGTTTTTTGTCATCTCCCTTGCGGTATGTAAATTTATGATATGCACAACGAAGACTGGATGTCATTTCGGCATTGATGCCGTAACGCTCAAGGTAAACCTGATAATAACCGGGCTTTGCCGATTCGTTTTCATGGCTGAAGCCCGATTGGTAATTATCAGCTGATATTTCGCCGGTAAAGGGCAATATGGGAACGTGTCCCAGATTCCAGTGCCCCATGCTGGTATGAAAGAAGGCATAGATAGTAGTGTCTTCGTACTGATAGCCGGATCCGCTGCCAAACAGGGTCACGGGAGTTACCTGTACCATTGCATTGGGCAGCGATGCGCCCGGGAAAACTTCCGCTCCCCATGCACGATGAGTGGGTTTGTATCCGAGATCCGTACTGTCCCACAGTGTGGCAGTTCCGAGAAACGGATTAACGTATCCGGTAAGCCTCGGAGACGGTGAACAGCCAGATAATAGAACAAAGAATATAGCCAGAAAGGAAGATTTATAAAAATCTATATCATTAACGTTACAATTCATGATAGAAACAGAAAAGTTAATTTATTGACCAAGATACAATTTTAATTGAACGAGGTATTTTAGATACAGCTGGAATCAGTACATAATCGCATTGGTACTTTTTCCTCACATCATCCTCCGTATTACAAAGGCCAAATGCCGGCTTTCACCTTCCTGGGATTCAAAGTTGCTTCGCATGCATCGAATCTTTTAGCCAATACTCCAGTGAAGGCCATTTCAAGAGGTTTTTCTTATTATCTTTATGAGTCAATTAATTACTAACAAAATAGCTATGAACAGGTTACCTTTCTTATTGCTGCTCATCGCAGCCGGAACAATTTTAAACGCACAGGATTTTGGCCGCAGGGAAAAGCTAAACGATGACTGGTTTTTCAATTTGGGAGACATTCAATACGGGGGAATTGAAAATATGGATTGCAGCAAATGGGCTGTTGTTGATCTTCCTCACGACTGGACTGTAGAGCAAAACGCAAGTCCTGAACTGGCAAGCTGCACCGGCTACCTTCCGGGAGGCATTGCCTGGTACAGGAAAGAAATTGTTGTTCCTGCCACTGAGAAAGGGAACAAGGTTTACATCTTCTTTGAAGGGGTTTATAATAACAGTGAAGTATTTATAAACGGGAAATGGGTTGGGAAAAGGCCAAATGGATATATATCATTCATGTACGACCTGACTCCATACATAAAATGGGGAGAGAAGAACTCAGTTGCCGTTAGAGTGGACCATAGCAACGATGCAGATTCGCGCTGGTACACGGGATCAGGAATCTACAGGGATGTATACCTTGTATATGCCAACCCTGTTCATATAGATCTTTGGGGCGTGGCTTACCAGGCAGAAATTGAAAACAACACTGCAGAAATCACAGTAAACACAACAATAAAAAACACCATTGAATCTTCACAGGTAAAGGTAGTTCATGAATTATTCGATGCTGAAGGCCGCAAAGTTGCATCCGCCTCAAAAAGCGGGACGGCTGCTGCCAAAAGTCTTACAGGATTCAGCCAGATCATGAAGCTCAGATCTCCGGCTTTGTGGAGCATCGATTCGCCTTATTTGTATACGCTGAAAACTTCTGTATATAGTGGAACCAGACTTATTGACGAAAGCAGTTGCAAAGCAGGCTTGCGTAAAATTGAATTCGATCCGGACAAAGGTTTTTATCTCAACGGAGTGAACACCAAATTAAAAGGTGTTTGCATTCATCATGATGCAGGTGTACTTGGTGCCGCAGTTACCAAACCGGTATGGAGGACACGGCTTGAAACTTTGAAAAGTCTCGGGGTTAATGCTATCCGGACAAGCCATAATCCTCAGGCTCCCCACTTGTACGAATTATGCGATGAGCTTGGGTTTGTGGTAATGGATGAAGCATTCGATGAATGGGAATATCCGAAGAACAAGTGGATCACAGGCTGGAACAGAGGTACTCCGGGCCATCAGGGGACTTCGCAGTATTTCAGGGAATGGAGTGCGCGTGATATAAGGGATCAGATCCTTCAGCACCGGAAACATCCATCAGTTATCATGTGGAGTATTGGCAATGAAGTGGATTATCCTAACGATCCCTATACACATCCCGTACTGGCCGATGAGGGTATCAGCCAGCAGTCTGTAAGGGCATTTCTGGAGGATCATCCGAGAGCGGAGACCCTTGGTCAGATTGCAAGGGAACTTGTGGCAGTTGTAAAGGAAGCCGACAATTCCAGGCCTGTCACAGCAGCCCTGGCCGGTGCAGTGATGTCAAACTATACCGATTATCCGTTTGTGCTTGACCTCGTCGGCTATAATTACACCGAAAACAAATATGACAGCGACCATAAGCTGTACCCGGAAAGGATCCTTTACGGAAGTGAGAACAGACATGACTTGCCGGCGTGGTATGCAGTAAAAGACAAGGAGTTTATTTTTGGACAATTCCTCTGGACAGGAATTGATTATCTGGGTGAATCAGGTGCATGGCCGGCTCGTGGTTCTACTGCAGGTTTGCTGGACCTGGCCGGTAATATCAAGCCAAGGGGCTATTTCCGCAAATCGTTGTGGAGTAACGAGCCGATGGCTTATATTGGAACATACAGACTGGTAGAAAGAGGTGGCCGGATGGGAACCAGATTATCGTCAGATGCACCGCCGGTCTGGAATTACGATAAGGATACAAAAGTCCAGGTAGTTTGTTACACGAATTGCAGCGAGGCAGAATTGCAGCTTAACGGGAAAACAGTCGGTGAACGCAAACCATATGATCGTGAAACAGGAATAATAGCATGGATCGTCAACTATGAACCCGGCGAACTCAAAGTGGTGGCATTCAATAACGGGAAAGAGGCAGCAACATACAAAATTGCAACCAATACGATGCCTGCAAAAATTGAAGCTGAAGTTCTTGAATCAAAAGATAATGAGCTTATGAGACAGGTCAGGGTGAATATTATTGATGCAAACGGCAACCATTCAATTCTGGCTGACAATGAAATCACCTGTGAAGTATCAGGAGGGACTCTGCTTGGAATGGAAAATGCTTCACCCAATGCAGCAGATAACTATCAGGATAACAGGCAACGCTGCATCAATGGCAGATTATTGATTTTTGTAAAAAAAGATGCTGCGGAGAATCCGGTTTCGCTGAAACTTTCATCACCGCTTATAACCTCAATAGAAATGAAAATTGAATAGTTTGTTCTGCCTTAATCACTTCACAACAGGCTGGATACTGTTGAAAAATACATGAACTCAAAATTATGATCACTATGAGAAGGATTCTGACTGCTCTTTTGATGGTTCTGGGCTTTGCATCGATCTTTGCCCAGGGACGGAAGCCTCAAATAAGGGAAAATATTCCTCTGGACTCAATCCGCCTGAGCGATCCCTGCATCCTGGCTGACAAAGGCACAGCTACCTATTATATGACAGGAACGGGCGGGTTGCTATGGAAAAGCAAAGACCTCAGCAGATGGACCGGGCCATACGTTGTAACGCAGACTGATCCTGAATCGTGGATGGGTCCGCAACCCATGATCTGGGCTGCTGAATTGCATCAGTACAAAGGCAAATACTATTATTTTGCCACATTCACCAACCGTAATAAGATAATAGAGACGGTAAAGGGTAATGTAATAAACCGGCGTTCGAGCCATGTGCTGGTGAGCCATCATCCGGAAGGCCCGTATGTTCCTATGCAGGATTCGGTGTATCTTCCTCCTCAGAAGCCAACACTTGACGGAACATTCTGGGTGGATACAGATGGAAAACCATATATGATTTACTGCCACGAATGGCTTCAAAACTGGAATGGCACAATGGAAAAAATCGAGTTAAAACCTGATTTGAGCGGCACGACCGGGGAACGGAAAATATTATTTTTTGCTTATGATTCGCCGTGGAGCAAGGAGAAAGACCAATACGGCCGTATTATTCCCAACAAGGTGACCGACGGCCCCTATCTCTTCAAGACTCAGACAGGCAGGTTGGGAATGATATGGACAAGCTGGGTTTTCAGTGATTATGTTCAGGGGGTGGCTTACTCGGAAAGCGGCACCCTTGACGGACCCTGGGTGCAGGAAGCGGAACCGGTCACTCCGCCGAACTTCGGTCATGGCATGTTATTCCGGACGTTTGAGGGGAAGCTGCTTATGTCGGTCCATAGTCATAAAAGCGTAAACGGACGCACTGTAAGGATTCCGCATCTTTTTGAAGTTGATGATTCGGGTGATAAACTGGTAGTAGGCGGTCAGTATCACCCTATGTGATGTGCTCTGTCTGCTCCGCCCAAAACAGTCAGGATACAGGACGAGAATAAAAAGAAAAAACTTTCATCAATCGGATTTGAATTATGAGCTTTACGGATAAAGTAGTAATCGTTACCGGTTCAGGGAGAGGTATCGGTCATAGTATTGCCCTGACTTATGCTTCAGCGGGTGCCAGGGTTATTCTGGCTGAAAAGGACACTGAAGCCGGGAATGATGCTGATGAAATGATAAAGTCTGCCGGCGGCATGGCAACATTTGTAAAGACTGATATTTCCGATCCTGGTGACATCATAAAAATGGTCGGGGAAACAGTAAGGTTGTATGGCACCATTGATATTTTGATAAACAATGCGGGGATCTCAAAATGGGTTTCGCCTTATGATCTGCCTGTTGAGGAGTGGGACACCGTAATAAACACAAATCTCAGGGGTGTTTTTCTATGTTCAAGGGAAGCCGCCAGGATAATGAAGGAACACGGCGGGGGTTCCATTGTGAACATTGCATCTACAAGAGCCTTCATGTCTGAACCAGGCTCCGAAGCTTATGCTGCATCAAAAGGTGGTATCGTTGCTCTGACCCATGCTCTTGCTGCATCCTTTGCCAGTGATAAAATAAGAGTGAACTGCATCAGTCCCGGCTGGATTGAAACAGGGAATTATGGCAGTCTGCGTGATCAGGATCATAAGCAGCACTTTTCCGGACGGGTTGGTAAACCTGAGGATATTGCCAGAGCCTGCCTTTATCTGACGTCACCGGGGAACGAATTCTTAAACGGAACCAACCTGACCATTGATGGTGGCATGTCCCGGAAAATGATCTATGAACCTTAGGATTATTAACAACCGGTTCGTTCTGAACGAAGGAGGATCCTGCGAAATATGCCGGCACCTTCAGCAGTAAATAGTATGGCTCTCTCCTGTGCCTATCCGGATTGGCTTCCTGAAAGTTTCAGATCCGGCACCCGTGATTGTTACTTTGTTCAACTCAATGGAACCGTTAAGGACATTCAGAACGACCGTCATCCCTTTCTGACCTTTTGATATTCCGGCAGTTCCGTACGAAAAACCGTTCGACCAGAAAAACTTCCCTTCGCGGTTTGCAAACCGGAGCTCCTTTGTTACTCCTGAGTAGTTGAAACCGCTGAGCGCAAGCACTGCAGACCAGCTGGCCATGGCACGGCCATAATGATGTCCGCATTCGGCTTCATTGAAAGGGCTTCTCTTCCTGCCGTCATAACGGTCTCTTATATTGGAAATGCATTTAAGTCCGTCATCTGTCAGATCCTCATACAGCATACCTATTGCAGCTGTGTATTCAAATCCTGTCATCACCTCGGTAAAGTAAGGAAAAGGATTTACAGGGCGGGATCCGGGGTAAGATGCCATCAGCAATGCTGCTTCGTTGCCAAGAGCATAACTCCTGAAGCAGTTAAAGTGGTCGGAAAGGTCGCTCTTGTAGTTATACTTCATTATGCTCTTAAGGGTTTTTGCGACGTTTTCCTTATTTACAAGATAACCAAGGTTGCAGACATGCGCCAGATACTGGCCAACCAGCTGGTCGACAAGGCAGCCTTCTCCAAGCTGGTAATCGGGATTTCCATAGTCAGTTGAGCCCATTCCAACAAGCTGTTCCCCTGGGATCTTATCCTTATTGGGAATAATAATCCTGTGTATATAGTACTCTCCGTTGAACAGGTTCTCGTCGATCCATTTGCTGCCGTTTGCAAAGAGTTTCCTGCATTTGACCGCCATTTCCGCGTCCTTTGTATAATCGGCCATCTTCTCCATCGCTTTAAGGGCAGCAAGGTACCAGACCGTCATCTGGGGATTAGGGCCATAGTATTCCACATCCATGGTATTATGCTGGACGCCTTCCATAACCCCGTCCTGATCGCCGTCCCAGCCACCCTCTATCCAGGCATAGCTCAGTGCGCTCTTTGCCTTTGGATAGAGCTCTTTGAGGAATTCATCATCTCCCGACAACTGCCACTCCCTGTAAAGTTTGACAATGCATCCCATCTGGCCATCGGCAGCTACTTTTGAGAAAGAGGAGATCCTTTCAAGGGGAAGCTGGATCCGGAAACTCATGATTCCCCCGGGAGTTGTTGCCGGTCCGAATTCCAGCCTTCGCATTCTGAGAGCAAGATCACCGAAAAGAAATGCAGTGGCTGTTTCATAGTTCCATACGTGGGTGCATGATCCGAAACAGCAGCCGCTCCTGTCGTTGCATCCTTCCCATGCATAAAAGTTTCCGTCACTGAGCCTGAAGCAGGTCTGGCTCCTTAAGGTGCTAAGGTTAAAGAGTGCGGCCTCCTTTACAACTTCCGGCAGATCAGAGGAACAGAATGATTCAACGAACTCAATGGTTCTTTTCTCAAGCTCTGCCAAAACTCCGACAGTTTTGGCGATGACGTCCCAGGCTCCGGTGTAAACAGTTGTGTAATGGTTCCTGAGTACCTCTTCCGACCATGCCTTCCTGTTGGGAAAGTACCAGGTGAGCAGGAACCTGACAGATTTAGTTTCCCCGGGTAAGAGTTTGTTGCTGAGGGCCAGCGAGGCCATGGGTTTTGCCGATATCTGATCGGTCCTGTTGTCAAGCATCCCGTCATCAGAGAGATCGTCCCAGAAATCGAGGATTGAAGTGCCCCATCTCTCAGGCAACCAGGCAGTCCTGTAGGACAATTCCCCTGGTGAAATGCATGCAAGTGCCATCTCTCCCCATTGTTCCGATAGTTTATCAACCCCTTCCGATGTAAAATATATTCCACTTATATTGTTTTCCTCAATAAACCGGTTTTTATTGGCAACAGCCTTTCCGCCAGAACCATCTTCGCCAATAAAGTTTTGCATTGTGCCGCATATAGTGAATGATACCTCCTTAAGAGAATCGTTGGTCAGTTCGAAATCAACGACCGCCAGCGGAATACTGCTGTTTTCAATATCGCAGGGTATAAGCGGATTGAATCCTTTTATCTTAACCTTCAGGGGCACCTTTGGAGTCTGAAGTGAGACCTGGCCAAAGGGATAGGCGGCATCAAAGGAAACCTCTTCAAATCTTGGAAGGCCATGGTTTGTTGAAATGGCACCTGACGGTCCCTCATACTGATAAAATGGCAGCGGCCCCTCCAGAAGCCTTAAGTCCTTTTTTCCGGCAGATTCTGTGTACAGAACAAAAAATGGAGAGTTATTTCTTCCTGATCCCGGGTTATAACCTTTTGCAGGCCGGTTCATTATCTCCCAGTCCTGCAGGTTCCCTCTTCCTCCGAGTGATACTGTACCTGTTCCGATGCCTCCTATCGGAAGAGCAATACGGTGTATATGATCCCTGTCGTATCTTTTCAGAACAGGCCATGAATTAACAGGCAGCTGAATGCCATCCTGCCGGTGGTTAAAAAGTCTCAGATTCTTTATGAGACTGGGCGAAACTGATATTGCGCCGGCAACACCGCCGACATTCCCGATGAACGATCTTCTTTTCATGCTGACACAGGTTTTATACCAAATTTAGGAATTTTATAAAAACCTTAAGAGTGATGAAAAGAACTGTTTAATGACACTTCTTCACCTGTCAGCAAACCCTGTTTCAGTCGCCCGGCATCCTGATGACGGAACTGAAAAGGAAATGCAGGATTGGGAGTCTGAAAGGCGTCTGGCTCAAGGATTGCCGGTCAGACCTCTTCAATGCACCGGGAGAATAGCAACCTGAAAAATTTTCATTTCCACAGGTTTTCCCCGTATTCCCATCCCTTTCGGGCAGGTTCCCTGATATAGGCATCCAGCTCCGGATGATTCCTGACTTTCATATTTGCCGCATCGTATTCAATGCGGGTATCGAATCTTTGTGCCAGGACTCCTATGAGAGCCATCTCCACCATTCCTGCAGAATAATCGAAATTCGAACCCGGCAGTTTATTATTCTTGATGGCATCAACCCATTCGCGCTGCGGGTTTTCCTCGAATGTTCTCGGGATGGTTTGAACCGGCAGGCTTTTCTGATATTCTGCCCAGTCTTTGTCAGGCACCAATATTTTGGGATTATTCGGACGACCGCCTGTCATAAGGCACTGTTTGTCGCCAACCATGATCATGCCGCTTCCAGGCAGTTTGTCAAGGTTCCATTCCGGACGGTTATCGGGTTTCAATCCTCCTTCGTACCAGCGCATGGTAACAGGGACTTTGTTTCCGCGTGCCGGGAAATCCCAGCGTATAATGGCTTTGTCTGAGACAAATCCATTGTCGGGAACCGGCGATTTGAACTCGGTTTCTGCCACAGAAGGCATTCCCAGATCGAGCGACCAGTACGGAGCATCGAGGGTATGGCAGCACCAGTCTCCCATTTCGCCATTACCGAAATCGAACCAGCCTCGCCATGTCTTTGGGGCATAGATAGCGTTGTACGGCCTGAATGCTGCCGGTCCCAGCCACAGATCCCAGTCGAGGTATTCAGGAACAGGTTGTCCTGCAGGCGGAAAGCTTTCGGGCTTGTCGAAATACAGGTTTTTCCCAAAGGTAGGACCGTCAAACCAGGCTATTACCTCAGTAACATTTCCCAGTAATCCTGCATCATACCATTCTTTCACCTGGCGAATGCCATTTGTGGCATGTCCCTGGTTAGCCAGCTGGGAAACTACTTTGTAGTATCTGGCTGCTTTCTGCAGTGTCCTTAGTTGCCAGACGTTGTGTGCAAGCGGTTTTTCGACAATGACATGTTTGCCAAGCTCCATCGCAGCCATTGCAGCCGGGAAATGGGTGTGGTCGGGAGTGCAGACCATCACGGCATCAATTTCCCTTTGCATCTGGTCGAGCATTATCCTGAAATCCTTGAAGCGCCTGGCATCTGGCATTGCTTTATAGCCGGAAGCAGCCCTGTTGTCGTCAACATCGCACAATGCCACGATGTTTTCATTCCAGAGCGGATCTTTCTGATTAATAACCCTGCCCCAGTTTGCGGCTCCTTGTCCGCCAACGCCGATAACAGCAATATTCAGCTTGTTTGCGGGCGAAGAACTTATAAGGTTGGGAATAAAAAATGCACCTGCGGTAAATGCACCTGCTGATTTAATAAAATCTCTTCTAGTTTTCTTCATGGTTGGATGTGGTCTTAATAATTTGATCTTTAAATATATGATAAATATATTTTACTTTGTCCTGTTATGCATAAATATTCCTGCATTTACATATTAAAGATTTCAGGGAAATGAAACAGGTTGGAGCCTGCCTGGGTGCCGTCAAAGTATGGTGTAATGGTATTATGCCATTTATTCATCACCTCCTTCCTGACCCGATAGCCTTCCAGTTTCAGGGCACTTTAAGTTTTAATATTAAAAATTCAATTACCTTTGGGTAAATACCTTAAATCATGAAAACTTCAGCCGCCATTACAACTGCATTGATAATTGGATCCATTTTGCTGTTTCAGAGTTCATATATCGGTAAAAGTCCGCAGAAAGGCGGATCGATCTATACTGCCGATGTAAAGAAGGTAATAGATAGCAAATGTTACGGCTGTCATAGTGCTGCAGGAGATTCAAGAAGTGCAAAATTTGCACTGTTATGGGACAGTTTACCCAATTTGCCAAAAAACAAGCTTGTTGCTGCACTTGATGATATTGTCAAGGTCCTTCGGAAAAATGAGATGCCCCCGGCTAGTGCTGTAAAAAGGTATCCTGAACTGAAAATGCTTCCTGAGGAAAGCAGGCTCCTGCAGTCATGGGCGGTATCCAGGGCTGACAGCCTTCTGAAGTAAAGTCCTGCACATCATTAAATTATCCCGATGAAGAAATTAAGAATTTTCCTGCTGGTATTGATAATGCTGTTCATTGTCATACAATTCATTCCATCCGGATTACCTGAGAATGAACCGGAGGATGAACAAAGTATCACACAAAGCGGCTTGATAGCGGAACCTGTACTGGACCAGCTGAAAAAATCCTGTTTTGACTGCCATTCAAACCAGATTCAGTTTCCATGGTATGCAAAGATTGCGCCCTCATCCTGGTTACTGTCAAATCATATAGCTGAAGGGAAGGCTCATCTGAACTTTTCAGAATGGGAAACCTACAGCCAGCGTGAAAAAGTCGGATTGCTCCAGGGTATTAAGGATGAAGTGGAGTCAGGTAAAATGCCGCTGAAATCTTATCTGCTGATGCACAGGGACGCCAGGCTGAGTCCCGGAAATATTTCATCCTTGTCGGAATGGACGGAGGAAGCGGCTGGAAAAATCATGGATTAATTGACCCCGCTCTGTTTTATCAATCCTAAATCCAATGGTATTGCATTGAATATTGATGCCGTACCGGTTTTAAATATTACAAAATGTTATTATTATGAGTATTAAAAAGCTGTTCCCTGTAATAATTTGTTTCTGTTTTATGAACCCGACTCCGGGATTTGCCCAGACTGGAGACCAGATCCTCGATGGAATCGGGGAAACAGGTTTAATTGCCCGCTATCAGTTCAAAGGGGATGTAAGGGACTGGTCGCGTAACAACCTCCATGGCATCATCAATGGCACTGACTACAGGTTTGTGAATGACAGTCTTTTTGGCAATGTTCTTTCCCTGACCGGCGACAGCGAGGCATTTATATCAATCCCCGGAGAAGCGGTTAAAGGAGAAGAATCGATAAGTATTACAGGGTGGATCTTCCTTCGTTCATCAAAGAGCGGACAGGTATTTTTTGATTTTGGGAAGACCGGCAGATCACATCTCTTCGCTGCCCCGGCCGGAGCCGGTGAAAAGGAAGGTTTCCTGGCTCAGATCTTGACTGAATCTGGCAATTATTTTGCAGCTTCACCGGCAGTTGCAGTCAATAAATGGAACCATATTGCCGTAGTTGTTGATGTTCCGTCCTTAACCCTGACCACATTCGTTAATGGTGTTCCTGCCGGCAAAGCGGAAAATGTGGCTGTGGAACTGGAACAACTGTTCGATAATAATTCAGAAAGCAACAATATACTTTATATAGGAAAAACACTGGGTACCGGAAGTACCTTCCTTAATGCGAAACTTTATGATTTCCGTATTTACAGGATCCCATTGAGCGAAAGGCAGATTGCAAGGATCTACTACAGTGCCCTGAGAAAAGAAGATAATTCCACGAGGAGAAGAGGTGAAGCGGAAAGGAATCTTCCGGAATTTCCGGAAGCGACACCACAATTGTATAATGAATACCTGACAGACGTTCCGGATATCCGGGTGGAGACCACAGCGGGGAACCTTCCAAGGCTGCCACGCTTCGTGAAAGGTGTTTACGGCAGTAAATTCGAAGGCCCGGAGGTCAGGGTTCTCTGGCCGGCACCTGAGGATAACAGCCAGGTTCTTGCTCCCGGCAATTATGAAGTGACTGGAAGGGTTGCCGGAACTGGCCTGCAGCCAAAAGCGGTTGTCACTGTCAAAGCAGCGGCAGAACCTGCTGCCCCGGCCCGCACCCTGGAAATTTTTGATCTTGATCAGGTCACCCTGGACTTGGATATTCATGATCATAGTACGAAATTCATAGAGAACCGCGATAAGTTTATTAATGGACTTGCTGCTGCGAATCCAGACAATTTCCTTTACATGTTTCGCAATGCCTTTGGACAGAAACAGCCTGAGGGAGCAAAGCCGCTTGGCGGATGGGACAGTCAGCAGACCAAACTGCGCGGCCATGCCACAGGTCATTATCTCAGCGCAATAGCCCAGGCCTATGCCGGCACAGGTTATGATCAGTCGCTAAGGGATAATTTTGCACAAAAGATGGATTATATGGTGAATACACTGTATGAATTGTCACGATTGTCAGGGCAGCCCTTAACTCCCGGAGGAGAACACGTATCAGATCCGCTTGCCGTGCCGGCTGGCCCGGGCAAACCGGATTTTAATTCAGACCTGAGCGTGGAAGGTATACGAAATGATTACTGGAACTGGGGTAAAGGGTTTATAAGCGCCTATCCGCCCGATCAGTTCATCATGCTGGAAAAGGGCGCAACATACGGCGGATCTGCTGCCCAGATCTGGGCGCCATACTATACCCTTCACAAGATCCTGGCCGGGCTGATGGATGTATATGAAATCAGCGGAAATGAAAAAGCACTTGAGATCGTGAAAGGTATGGGCGACTGGGTTCATGCCCGGCTTAGCCGGGTTCCGCGTGAAACACTTATAAGCATGTGGAACAGATACATAGCAGGAGAGTTCGGAGGCATGAATGAAGCAATGGCGCGACTGTACCGCATCACCGGCGAAGCAAGATACCTGGAAGCTGCAAAACTTTTTGATAACATAAGGCTATTTTACGGTGATGCTGATCATTCACACGGGCTGGCCGGAAATGTGGATATGCTTCGGGGCTTGCATGCCAACCAGCACATACCTCAGATCATCGGGGCGCTTGAGCTGTATCGTGACTCGGACGCTCCGCAATACTTTCATATTGCTGATAACTTCTGGGATATGGTCACAAATGATTACATGTACAGCATAGGCGGTGTTGCAGGAGCGCGCAACCCGAATAATGCAGAATGCTTCACGGCACAACCGGCAACACTTTATGAAAACGGTTTCGCTGCCGGAGGCCAGAATGAAACCTGTGCCACCTATAATATGCTCAAACTGACAGGTAACCTGTTTCTCTTCAATCAGAAAGCAGAATACATGGATTATTATGAACGCGGACTGTACAATCACATTCTTGCTTCTGTTGCCGAGCATACTCCTGCAAATACCTATCACGTACCACTGCGGCCAGGTTCGGTAAAGCAGTTCGGCAACGCCGAAATGAATGGTTTCAGCTGCTGTAACGGTACAGCTTTGGAGAGCAGTACTAAACTTCAGAATTCAATATATTTCAGAAGCGCCGACAACCATGCATTGTATGTGAACCTTTATGTTCCTTCGACGCTGAAATGGGCAGAAAGGAACCTTACTGTATCGCAAACAACAGCATATCCAGAAGAGGACCGGACCCTGCTGACCATTAACGGCAGGGGAAAGTTTGATCTTAATGTACGCGTGCCTCGTTGGGCGACCAAAGGCTTTTTTGTGACGATAAACGGCAAGGAACAGAAGATCAATGCTATGCCCGGAAGCTATCTTACTTTAAGCCGCAAATGGAAAAACGGGGATAAGGTTGAGTTGAGGATGCCGTTCAGTTTCTACCTCGAGCCGGTTATGGATCAACAGAATATAGCCAGCCTGTTTTACGGGCCGGTACTGCTTGCAGCCCAGGAGGCAGAGCCGCGAACGGAATGGCGTAAGGTAACCTTAAACGCAGAAGACATAGGACGGTCAATTGCAGGCGATCCGGAGAAACTGGAATTTACTATTGATGGTGTTGTATTCAAACCCTTCTATGAAACCTACGGGCGTTATTCGGTTTATCTCGATGTAACACTGAAATAATTTCCCGCTTACTGAGCCAGTTTGATTACAATCCTGTTGGTTTGCGGGCGGATTCTGAAGCCGGTCTCTTTATCCGAAGATTCAAAAGCTCCTTTTGAAGCCTTTACCGAATATTCAAATCCTTCGAAACTGCAGTCAATATTCCTCCTGCTGATACTTGTAAAAGGCAGCTTCTTATTATCAGCTTTTGACAGTTCCAGGAACCAGTCTTCTGTCTTATCGCTTTTCAGGGCCATTTTAATTTCGCATTCATTCATGTTTACGATGAATGTTCCCCCGTTAGATTTCAGAGGCCATTTTATTTGCAGGATTCCTTTACGGGGACTTGTGATTTCCGGGTCACCTCCAATAATCGGGATTTCTTTATTTCCGGCTGTGACTTTAAGTCTCAATCCCGCAAGATGCTGATTGTCGCTCCACAGAAAGCCGTCGACGAATGGCAAGGTGAAGAATTTGCATTCGTTAGAGGTAGTCGGTTCCTTCTCATAGATTGAAGGGATCATCTCGTTAAAAATATGGATATCCCTAATTCTCAGCGTATTGTCTTCCCAGATAATATTAGCCCGGTAATACCTGCTGTTGAACCACACGGTTTTCAGTTTGCCGGGGGGAAGATCATTATTGATAGTGACCGATGTGGCAGGGGTTACTTTGTAATTTTCTCTGAACCATTTTCCTGATTCGCCAAGTGTTTCAACCCGGATAAGGTCCTGATCCCTGAGGCTGGCAATCAGCGGGATTTGCAGTTCCAGTCCTTTTCTCATTGCGTCCCATGTAAAGGAATTCTCCTGTCCGGCCTGGGTATAGGCAAATTCCATGCACTCTCCGGCTACAAATTCACTGAAATACCAGTTCACCCAGCCGGAGTCGCCTCCGCCATGTTTGTATACCGGTTCCAGTGTTATAACTCCCTGTCCGTTGCTGCCCAGACCGCTGTCGTACTGGCGGACAGGATCGCTTCCCAGCATCCTGAAGATTGGAACAGGGATCTGGTTTCCGGCATTCTGGGCAGGCATGTAGGAGTTGAGTTTGCTCGGGTAGTAAGCCTGATTCCAGTAACCGCCCCAGAGAGTGTAGCCGTCGGTTCCATACTGGTCCTTGCAATTTGCAGAAGCTATAATATTATATTTCCGGTACAGGTAGTCCAGGGAATGGGCATCAATGAACCATGAAGCCACCGACTTCGGATAATAGCCGAATATTGATTTAAAATCGCTCATGTACACATCGGCCAGCTTTTCACGTTCTTCAGGGGTATATCCTGTCGTGAATCCAATGTTTGCATGCCAGTCCCAGGGATAGCGTCCCCTCCATATCAATCCGGCTTTTTCCGCCATTGGCTGGGGGATCTCCCACCAGGCACCAATCTCAAACGATCCTGAAGGCAGGCTTTTAAGCAGCTTTTGATATCGTGTGTCAATCAACGCGTCGTACTGCAGCAGGAAGGTGCCTCCGAGATTGTACTCCTTCATCAGTTCAATCTGTTTGACTACTGTCTGATATAAAACATCTTCGGTAATTTTGGCATCCCTGGGTTCCAGGAGTCGTATGAAGTTGATGATGTTCACAATTCTTGGGCGGATTTCGTTACCGGCCCGGGCATTTTGTGCATATCCGGACTGCCATGGTGCTATTCCGGTCAGCATAACCAGGACAATCGTTATCAGTGTTTTTTGCATTGTACTCTCAGGTATATTACAGTTTAATTTTCATGTCAGGCCTTTGCCTGGCTGGCTTCAAGCATTAAGCAGGAATTCTGATCAGCAGGCAACTGAAAAAGATCTGAATTCATAAGTTGAAGATATGAATAAAATGAAAGGTTTTAGCCAACTTGATCCGGAATGGCGACTTATTGTTTCTTAACAGATCCGCTGATACCCCTTTTGAAGATCATGAACCACGACAGCTGATAGTATTCTGATGATTCTGTATTTGCATGGGACATGGGAGCTTTAACAGGGAATGGGACTAGAACATCATTTCCGGTTCTCCAGTTTGCAGGTGTCAGCACCTTATGATCATCCGCGGTCTGAAGGGCTATTACAGTCCTCAGCAGTTCGTCCATGTTTCTGCCCACTTCCTGTGGATAAAAGAATTCAGCCCTTATTACGTTATCCGGATCAATGATAAAAACACCCCTGACATCCCTGTTGTTGTCCGACTCGCGATGTATCATGCCGTAAAGCTTTGCGATCGTCAGACCCGTATCATCAATTATGGGGAAGTTGATCCTGGTCTGTGAATAATTTTTGTACTCAATGTTTTCAAGAGCGGCCTTCCATTGTTTGTGAATCTCAAGGGGATCGGTCGACACGGCACAAAGTGTTGCCCCGATTTTGTCAAATTCCTCCTGGAGAACGGCAAGTTCAATAAGTTCCGTCGAACAGACCGGGGTGAAATCGAGGGGATGACTGAGCAGGATCTTCCAGCAAGTGCCAAAATCATAGGGAAAGTTAAATTCTCCCGCAGTGGACTCACAGGTGAATGAAGGTGCTTTTTCTCCGATCAGGGGAATCCGGAAATTCCTGTTCTCTGTTCTTCTCCCGGGAAGGATTGCAAACCTTTGCGGATTGAAAATATTTCTGAAAGAGAACATTTTTGAAAGGTATTTGAGCGTTAGCAGTCAATTGCACCTATGCTTGTAATTGTTCAAACAACATGTAGAAAGATATGTTCAGAAATAATGGATGTTTAACATTTATTTACTTTCAGAAGACATCTTGTGTTCACTGATTCAGTATATTATGTCAGGGTTTCGATTTTGTTTTATCCGGGAAGGTCCGGCTTGCCGGGAAAAATTGTAATTTGGAAGGAAATTTGATATATCCCAGTCATGTTTCAAATTATAAGGAAATATCTGTTTTTGCTATTTTTAACAGCAGTTCCTGAGCTCAATGGTCAGATACTCAGTGACACGGCTGCAATCAACCTTTTGAAGAAGGGTGTTGATGATATTTATGGATTCAGGTTCCGGGAAGCCACTGTGGCCGGACAAAAACTATCCCGGGCTTACCCCGGTCATCCGGTGATTCACCTTTACAGCGGAATGCTGACATACTGGTCAAATCATCCCCTTACTCCGGGGAACAAGTTGTCTGACGCTTATGAAAAAAGCATGACTGCATGCATCCGTCTATCCGAGGAAGAACAGGATATTGATAATTATGCTGAATATCTTCTGGCAAATCTCGGCGCAAGGGGAATGCTTCTCATGTATTATGCCGACAACAACCTGCAGTCGAAGATCAATCCAATGGTAATAGACACGTACAGATATATCAGGGAATCTTTTAATTATACTACTGTTTACCCTGATTTCAATTTTTTCACAGGTCTTTACAATTATTACCGGGAAGCTTACCCTGAAGCCCATCCCATATACAAGGTGCTTGCCTTCCTTTTTCCCAGGGGAGACAAGGTTAAAGGGATATCCGAGATGCAGAATGCCGCATTGAATTCAATTATGCTGAGGGCAGAGGCTTATTCATTCCTCTCGTATATCTTCATGAACTTTGAGAATAATTATCAGCGGGCACTGCCCTATACGAAAGGGCTTTATGAGATACATCCTGCCAATCTTCCCTACACTGCAGGATATATAAAGAACCTGCTTCTGCTCGGGAAATATGATGAAGCCGAGGATCTCATGAAATCAGTGGAAGACACCAGCGGTAACCGATATTTCATGGCGCAGATGTCCATTTTCAACGGGATAATCCAGGAGAAGAAATACCGTAACCATGAAAAGGCCGAAAAGTATTATAATAAAGGCATAAGCGAGCTTTCATCATTCGGGTATTACGGGCATGATGCATCATCCTATGCCTATTTTGGTCTGAGCCGGATCAGCGGTTACAGGGATGACAAGCAGAACAGAAAGGCGTTCAGGAAGATGGCCAATGAGCTGTCCTATTATCGCAATATTAATTTTGATAACTGATTGCCTGGTAATCGGCAAAGCCCTTTGATCTCACATCGGAAAGGATCCTAATGATTCCCGTTTTCAAGGACAAACGGAGTTTCCTGGTAAACGCAATAGTTAAGCCAGTTTGAGAAAAGAAGGCTGGCATGGCTTCTCCATTTCACAATTGGTTCACGTTGAGGATCATCATTGAGGAAGTAGTTCCTTGGCACTTTAATATCGATTCCTTTTGCTATATCCCTCTCATATTCAGACTTGAGGGTAAGGGGATCATATTCTGAGTGCCCTGTCACAAATATCCGTTTAAGGTCGCGTGATGCTACAAGGTAAATGCCGGCTTCACCGGAATCGGCAAGAATTTCCAGGCCGCTTACTTTTTCAATATCTTCTTTCCTGACTTCGGTATATCTGGAGTGAGGTGCCAGGAATTCATCATCGAATCCCCTTGTAAGAACATGTTTCCTGTTGTAGATTCTGTGGCTGAATACGCCAAATTTCTTTTCAGTCATCATGTATTTCGGAATCCCGTAATGATGGTATAGACCGGCCTGTGATGCCCAGCAGATGAACAGGGTGGAAGTAATGTGCTGATCGGCCCAGTTCATTATCCTCACCATCTCCTGCCAGTAATCAACTTCTTCGAATTCAAGATGTTCAATCGGAGCGCCCGTGATTATCAGCCCGTCAAACTTATGATGGGCAATGTCGTCGAAAGTCTTGTAGAATGCATCAAGATGTTCCCTGGGAGTATTCTTTGAAAGGTGCATGCTGGAGTAGATCAGCGTAATCTCAACCTGCAGGGGAGTGTTGGAAAGAAGTCTCAGGATCTGGGTTTCGGTAGTGATCTTCACAGGCATAAGGTTGAAAATAAGTATCCTCAGCGGCCTTATGTCCTGATGAACAGCTCTGGTCTCCTTCATTACGAAAATATTCTCGTTTTCGAGGATCCTGACTGCCGGCAGATTATCGGAAATATTGAGTGGCATAATTAAATTTAGCTAAGTTTCCGGAGTCGAAAGATACTGATTAAGGAGAAAAAACCTTTTGATTTGTCCCCGAATCATCAAAAAGGTCAAATTTACATCATTCCATTTTAACCATTGGTCAAAAGCTGGGATATGTCTTCTTTTTCCTCCCGGCGAAGGCTACTATCGTGACAATCAGGGGTTTGTCATGAGAGAGAAGCCGTAAATTGCCATTCAGCCGGGTTCCTTCGTAAATTCCACAACCGATTTGACGAACCGGTGATTTTCATTTATGAGAGGTGAAAAGCAGTTGTCAGGCTTAGGTTTCCGGGAGATAAAGGTTGTCTGACATTAGACGGGAAACCTCACTAATTGGGCATTAGCGTATTGACAAACATTATTTGTGGTTGTATTTTTACATCAAAGGAATTTCAATAAATAAAATATAAATAGTATTGTCATGAAAACTTTCTACAGGATATCATCACAGGAACTTGGGACGGTAATGCTCAGAAGGAGGAAAATAGCTAAAGCTCTTCGGTGGTGGCTTCGTGAAAATGGTTTTGACTATAAATACGTGTTTTTCTTAAGTTAGCTTTGGTCTAAGTTTGTTTGGTTTGTTAATCATTCTTTCCCGGATGAATAATCCGGGGCTTTTGAAGGGGAGGATCCGGGGTAAATCCTTCCCTTTTTTTTATTCCTGATGTTTTTGTTAAATTTGTGATGTTAATAAAACACTAAAATAAGCGCCATGAAAAAGATCATTCTCGCATTTGCCCTTGTCATATTCCTTTCTGCTTTTGCTGAAGCCCAGGATTACAATACCGGAGTGGGACTTAGGCTTGGATTCTCAAATGGTCTTACCATAAAGCATTTTGTAAGTCAGCGGTCGGCTTTTGAGGGAATTCTCTCTACAAGGTGGAGGGGATTTGAGGTGACCGGCCTTTATGAAGTTCATGATAATGCCTTCGACGTTTCAAGACTCAACTGGTATTATGGCGGCGGCGCCCACATTGGTTTCTGGAATGGCGACAACACAGTAGACAGATGGGGAGACCCCGGAACAAATTACACGATTATCGGCATCGACGGTATCCTTGGTATTGAATACAATTTCGAGGATGTTCCGATAAACATTGGTCTCGACTGGAAGCCTGCCTTCAATCTTACCGGTTACAGCGGTTTCTGGGGTGACGGCGGAGCATTGTCGATCAGGTATATTTTTTAAAATCCGCTCAGTTTCATGGTTACTGTCGGTATAAGAAGCAGAAGCCCCAGTACCACCAGTATCAGCAGGATCGGCGTAACCCATTTCAGCCATCTGGCGTAAGGGATTCTCGCCATTCCCAGCACTCCCATAAGAACTCCCGATGTCGGGGCAATCATATCAGTGAAACCTGCCCCGAACTGGAATGCCATTATGGTTGCCTGACGGGTAAGACCGACCAGATCGCTGAATTCAGCCATGATGGGAATAGTAAGTGCAGCTTTGGCCGAACCTGAAGTTATTATCAGGTTCAGGGCACTCTGGAAGAAATACATCATTCCGAGAGCCGGCATTTTGCCTGTTCCTTCAAGCGCCCCCGACATTGAATAGAGAACAGTGTCAATTATCTGGCCGTCGGTAAGAACCGCAATTATCCCACCTGCAAATCCGACAACCAGGGATGCCGATACAATGTCCCTGACTCCCTCCACAAACAACCTGGCCACATCGCCGGGTTTTCTTCCGGCGGCGAACCCGGTTACCAGACCCATCCCGAGGAACAATGCCGCTATTTCCATTATGTACCATTCATATCCGAGAACTCCTATAACCAGGAAAATCATTGTGAATGCCAGTACGTTAAGTACAAAGAAATGGATCGACTTTCTGAGAGTCAGATAGCTGAAAATAAAAAACAAACCAGCCATAACTGGCAATAACGGAGCAGTTAGTTTCATTAATCCCATTTCAAGCCGGGTGACCGGATAATAAACAGCAAAAACAATCAGTACTATGCCTGTGGCAAGAGCTGTAAACCATGCAGCCGGAGGAGTATGGTAAGATATTTCCCCCGTCCCGGAACTGCTTTTCTGTCTCCAGTATTCATCAGCCTCGTACATAATGCTTTTCCTGGGATTAAGATGTATGCGCGAAGCATACCAAAGTACGAAAAGTATTCCTGCAGCAGTTATAATCACCCAGCATAGCGTCCTGTATTCTATTCCCGTAAAAAGCGGCACACTCGCAAGTCCCTGTGCAATTCCCACGGTGAACGGGTTCAATATGGCCCCCGCAAACCCTATATGGGCAGCGAAGTAGCACAGAGCAATGCCGACCAGCGAATCATATCCCATTGATATTGCGAGAGGTACGAATATCACTGAAAAGGCTATGGTCTCTTCAGACATACCGAATAAAGCCCCGAACAGACTGAAAAGTATCATTATAGAGGTTATAATAATATTATTAACCCCAAGCAGTCTCACCGGCCTGAATCTTTCCATTCTCTTCGTGAATCCCAGAAATGAGAAGATACCAACATCGATCGCTTTGGTGTCGTTCATTATCCAGAACGCCCCGCCTACCATCAGGATGAAGACGATAATATGCGACATGTTTATAAAGCCCTTATAGAATGCAGAGAATACCTGCCAGGTCTGAGGTTGGCTCTCAACGTAGTGAAATGAACCGTTGACGATAACGCTTCGTTCAACACCGTTTACCCCGATGGTCTCCCGGTCGTACTTACCGCCGGGAATCACCCAGGTAAGGATTGCTGCACATATAATGATACTGAAGACTATTACGAGGTTATGTGGTACTTTAAATGAGAAATTCATGAAATATGATTTTTTGTTCATAAAAAGAAACGGCCATCGGTATATTATTCATTAATAAACCCCCTTCCCAACCTTCCCCCCGGGGGGAAGGGGCAACATGCGTTTGCTCCCCGGGGTGAAAGCGCGAAAAGCATTTCCCCCCTGGGGCCTGTCTGCCGAAGCGGCAGCGCAGGCAGGGAAACGGGAAAGGGGGTCTTTTCAAGCATAAATGTAACCCTGCCCGGCATAAAGATTTAAATATATCGCGAATTTTTTCCCCTTAAATGATTATAATTAATTAATTTTAAGCAAAGCATCATTGAATGGCCTGCTTGAATATTACTCAATCACAAACTAAGCCTGTTTCCATGAGAAAATTATTTTTTATTACACTGGTCTTTTCCGTGTTTTCATTTCCGGCTCTGTCCCAGAAGGGATTTAACGGACTCGACATGAACATGGGTAACCTGTACAGGTTATCCGATGCAAAGACCCGTTCCATAAGCCCGGAGAATTTTGCCGGAGAAAAGGGCAGGGGAGGGATGGCCTCACCCTCCGACAAGGACAAGCCTAATGTGGCAAATGCCTATAATGCTGCCCGTGATCTGGGTCAGGGTTGGAAAGTAAATCCCTATATCCGGATACAGCCGGGTGAAACCTTTACGCTGGCCGATGTTGACGGCCCGGGAGCAATCCAGCATATATGGATGACTCCGGCCGGCAAATGGCGTTATTCAATACTGAGGATATACTGGGACAATGAGAAGGAACCCTCTGTTGAATGTCCCGTCGGCGACTTTTTCGGCATGGGCTGGGGACAGTATGCTCCCCTTGTCTCATCAGCTGTTTGTGTTAATCCGGGGAGCGCCTTTAACTGCTACTGGGTGATGCCCTTCAGGAAGCACTGCAGGATAACCATGGAGAATGTGGGAGATGCTGACGTTATGACGCTCTATTACCAGATCGACTATACACTGACTGATGTTCCCGATGATGCCGCTTACTTTCATGCCCAGTACAGGAGGCTTAATCCGAATGTTACCTCCGATTATACCATAGTTGACGGGATAAAGGGGAAAGGTCACTATGTTGGTGTTTACCTTGCATGGGGAGTATTCAACAACGGCTGGTGGGGTGAGGGAGAGATCAAGTTTTTCATCGACGGGGATACAAAATATCCCACCATCTGCGGTACCGGCACCGAGGATTATATATGCGGCTCGTACGACTTCGATACGCGGAAAAAGAATCCCTATGGAGTTGAGGAGGTTAATTACACTGAATTCTGTACGCCGTATTCGGGCCTGCATCAGGTTATAAGGGGAGACGGGCATTACAATGTTATGCAGAGATTCGGGATGTATCGCTGGCATATAATGGATCCTGTGAGGTTTGAGAAGGATCTCAGGATTACCATTCAGGATCTGGGATGGAGGCAGGGAGGCAGGTACCTTGCCCAGAAATCGGATATAGCCTCGGTATGCTACTGGTATCAGTCAGAGCCGCATGCAAGCTTCCCCTCCGTGCCGGGATGGAGAGAGCTGGAAGTTTATTAAAACGTAATAGCTAATACATAAGGACCTATGGAAAAAGAAAAAAATCCAAAAGACGCAAACAGGGAGGGTATTGACCGCAGGAGTTTTATCTCTCTTACCTCGATGGCAACACTCGGAGCAATAGGTACGGCCGGACTGGTTTCATCCTGCTCCGGAAAGGCAAAAAAGAAAGAGATTGAGCTGCCTCCATTTCTGACCCAGGCACCAGATGGCAAGCCCATAAGGGCTGGCCTTATCGGATGCGGTGGAAGGGGCACCGGGGCAGCAGTGAACTTCCTTGATGCAGGGCCCAACCTTCAGATAACAGCACTTGGCGATGTCTTTCAGGACAAGCTTGATCAGTGCAGGGAGCAGCTCAGGAAGTCGAAGCATGCCGTTGAAGTCCCTGATGAGAACTGTTTTATTGGGTTCGACGCTTATCAGAAAGTTATCGATTCGGGAGTTGATCTGGTACTGCTGTGCACTCCTCCCGCGTTCAGGCCATACCATATTGAGGCAGCAGTTGAAGCGGGCAAGCATATTTTCATGGAGAAACCGGTGGCTGTCGATCCCGTGGGAGCACGTAAGGTATTGATCTCGGTGAAGAGAGCCCGGGAAAAGGGACTTTGCATGGTTAGCGGTACTATCCGTCGTGTTCAGAAGGATTTTGTAGAGACCTGGCGCAGGGTCGCAAACGGAGCAATAGGGGAGATAGTAAGCGCACATATTACCCGTAACGGAGGCGGTCTGTGGGTGGTTCAGCGTCAGCCGGGATGGACCGACATGGAATACATGCTCCGCAACTGGGCAAATTTCTGCTGGCTTTCAGGCGACCATATTGTCGAACAGTTCATTCACGAGATCGATGTAATGAACTGGTATATAGGCAAAAATCCTGTTAAAGCGATGGGATGGGGAGGCCGTCAGAGGAGAGTGACAGGCGACCAGTACGATTTCTTCAGCGTCGAGTACATCTATGATACCGGGATGCATACCCATTGTGCTGCCCGTCAGATAACTGGATGCAGCAACCTGACCGAGCAATTTATTGTGGGAACTGAGGGATTTGCCAACGCTAAGGGTATGATATATAATCTGAAGGGAGAGGAGATCTGGAAATATCCTCATCCCGAGGAAGGTTCCACTGATGAGATCTGGAAAGTGACGGATCCCTATGTTCAGGAGCATATAAATCTTGTTACCGGCATAAGGACCGGAAATACGGTCAACGACGGAGAAGCCCAGGTGAATTCTACACTCATTACCATTATGGGGAGGATCTCGGCTTACACCGGCAAAGATGTTTCCTGGGACGAGCTGATGAACTCCGATCTGTCGCTCGGGCCAAAGGTGTTTGAATTCGGTCCGGTGCCTGACATCCCGGAAGTGCCTCCGGTCATAGGCGTTGCTCCCAACCTTGGCTGATGGAATCAAGTAAATGTAAAGCTATTACGACAAAAACCGCAATTATGAACAGAAGGCAATTCACAAAGACCGCTGCCGTTTCTGCTGTATTTGTATCAGCAGTGCCGTTACCCGGTTCCGGCATGTTTGGAAGTCCTCCGGTAAGGATACTGAAGAAAGGAATGATGTGGGGAGGAATCAGAGTGGGCAGCAGCATAATGGAGAAGTTCGAAGCAGCAAAACAGGCTGGATTTGATGGAGTTGAGGTGGACAGCCATCTCGACAGGACGGAAGTAAGGCAGGCTGCAGCCACGACAGGGCTTACAGTCCCAAGTGTGTGCAACTCTCAACACTGGAAATACCTGATGTCGAGCCCCGACCCTGAAGTCAGGGAGCAGGGTGTTGCGGCTATGAAGGTAGCTCTCGAAGATGCTGCTGAGTATGGGGCTGATACCGTGCTTCTGGTTCCCGGCCGGGTGACTGACAGCGTCAGGTATGATGAGTGCTGGGACCGTTCAGTGGTTGAGATAAGGAAGGTTGTTCCTCTGGCGGAAAAACTGAAGGTTAAAATAGCCATCGAGAATGTCTGGAACAGCTTCCTGCTGAGCCCTCTTGAAATGGTCCGTTATGTCGATCAGTTTCAGAGTGAATACGTCGGAGCCTATTTTGATTGCGGCAATATTCTGGCTTATGGCTGGCCTGAGCAGTGGATAAGAATTCTCGGGAAAAGAATAGCGAAGATCCATATAAAGGAGTACAGCCGCAAGATCGCCGATGAAAAGGGCAGGTCGGCAGGGTTCAATGTTAAGCTGCGTGAAGGGGATGTGAACTGGGCGGAGGTTATGAAAGCCATTGATGAAACCGGCTACAAAGGCTGGCTGACCATTGAAATGGGAGGAGGAAATACACCCGAGGGGCTCATTGACCTGTGCAACAGACTGAAGCTTATACTTGAAAGCTGACTGATTCCTGCCAGCGGCATATTTTCCAGTTCCGGGAAAGAGCTTCCTTTTCCAGCTTCCTGTCGGGATTGACGCATACAGGATTACCGACAAGCAGAAGGGCAGGCAGGTCCGAGATTGAATCACCGTAATACCAGGAGCCTGAAGGATCGATATTGTTTCTTTGGCAATAACCTGCCAGCCGGCTGCCTTTTTCTTCACCGTAGCACAGGGCGCCGAGAGGAAATCCGGTCAGAAGTCCGTCAGAAGCTTCAAGCTGTGAGCATATGAAATCATCCATTGCAAGATGCTCAGCAACTCTGCTGCAAATCTGGCAGACGGTTGATGACAGCAAAACCGTCGGAACATTATTTCGCCTGTGTAATTCAATTTCGGCAGAAGCTTCCCTGAAAACCGAGGGAAACAGATTTTCAGCGGCAACACCTGAGCACAGATCTTCAAAGGCGGAAAGTTTAATCCCTTTCACCCACTTTATCATATCATTCATGATGTTCACGGGATCTCTCAGGTTAAGCTTGTAGGCTGATGAAAGCCAGAGAGCCTTAAGTATTCCCGAATTCTTGATCAGCCCTTTCCTGTATGCTCCCGTGACGATAAGACGTCCGCTTACAGCCCCGGTTATGGTGCGGTCGAGATCGAAGAATGCAATCTGCCCTTGTTCAGGCCTGCTTTTTTCCGAAGAAGTGGTTCCCATCAGGATTATAAATGATATTCAGTGCCTCCGGCATAACTCTGACATCGAAGCGGTCGGAAAAATTCAGTTCACCGTCAACGTGGAACGGGACCTTTTCGGGGAATTCTATTTTAAGGCCGTCGGTCTGATAGTAGAACACTTTTTTGTCTTTTATATGGTCACCTTTCGGGACCTTCATGAACAGCCTGAGTCTCTGTATCAGGTTAAGCCTTTTTATCGAACAGACGTCGAGAAGGCCGTCATTGGCTATAGCTCCCGGTGTAAGAAGGAATCCTCCGGCGAAGCGCCGTCCGATCGAGACGGTATTTATAAAACAGTCAGTTTCTGTTCTGCTTCCTCCGTAGGTCACAGCCATCCTTTTTTCCCTGAAAAACAGTATGGTTTTTATAATGTGCCACAGGTACTTATGTTTACCTCCCTTTTTCACCACTCCGGGTTCAGTATAGTTTTCTGCAGCCACCTGGGCGTCAAATCCCAATCCCATGCCATTTATGAATATCATTCCGTTGACTGAACCCGCATCCATGGCGATTACTTGCTTCCTGAAAAACACCTCCCAGTCGCTATCGGTCATCCGGTCATGAAATCCGGTGATCTGTACGAAGTCGTTGCCTGTTCCGGCAGGGATCACCCCGAAAACAACATCTTTTCTGTTAATAAGGGATCTCGCCACTTCATTTGCAGTTCCGTCTCCCCCGACACCAACAATGAACCTGTATCCCATATCAAGGTACTGACGGGATAGTTCAGCTGCATGACCGCTTCTTTCAGTCTGTACTATTTCCCCGTCAATCCCGTATTTGCCGGTCTTCTCACTTATCACGGAAATCATTGTCTTTCCGAAACCGTTCCCGGATATGGGATTTACTATGAAAATCCACTTGTCCTTTTTTTGTGATTCCATACGGTTAGTTTAAGTGATTTTAATGGTTCCCGTTATATGCCGATTCGATAATTCCCTTGATCTTCGATATTATTTCGGTGTCGTCCTTATCTTTAAGTTCCTTTCCCGGAACGGGCTTATGGATGATAACCTCCAGTTTTGATCCGAAATCAATGCAGAACCTGTTCTTCGGCTTCAACTCATAGAATCCGTTCAGGGTTATTGGCAGTATATCGGTGTTTCCTGTCCTCATAAGATAGATGAATCCCCTGAAGAAGGGATTAATCTTTCCGTCGAGGGTGCGGGTTCCTTCGGGGAACAGGGCAACCGACTGATGAGTCGATTTATCAATAAGCAATTCAAGCATATGCCTGGTGTTGCTTACCGTAGGTTCCCTGAAGGGGATATAACCAGTCAGTTTCAGGAAACTTCCGAAAACAGGAACTTTGAGCAAGCGTTCATGGCCGAACCAGGCCACCTGCGGGTAAAAAGACGTGATGGCGACAATGTCAAAAAGGCTTGCGTGGTTGGCTACAAGAATGTACCTTTTGCTTTTATCGATGTTTTCCTTCCCCCTAATTGTCATTTTCTTCCCCATGACAGCAAATACCGATTTTGCCCAGATCATAGTGAGAACCTGAACTGCTCTCTTTGCCCTGAACAGTGTCAGAATAAAGACCAGTACAACGCCGACTGCCGTGTAGCAGTAAAGTATCGCAAATACCGGGAAGGAAAGAAAGGTATTAATGCCAGATCTCATCCGGGGAGCATAAAATTCGCAGGGCTTAAAGTAAGTTAAAATTGAATATGATGAATAAATTGATTATAATTTAAAGATTCATATTTTACAAACCCGAGTTGCTCACGAATGCAATCTGCTTGCTGTCAGGCGACCAGGAAGGAACATTAATGGTTCCCTGACCGCCGTAAAGATAGGCTATAACTCTTGGCTCCCCACCGGCGGCAGGCATCAGCCGGAGTGTAACTCTTTTGTAGGAGGGGTGGCTGTTCTTCTCGATTTCGGGAGGGAATGCAATATATGCTATCCATTTCCCGTCGGGAGAGATATGAGGAAACCAGTTTTTACAATCGTCGAAGGTAAGCTGTTCCCTGCCGGTCCCGTCGGATTTCATTCTCCATAACTGCATGTTTCCCGAATGACTGCCGTTATAGTAGATGTAGTTTCCATCGGGTGAATATTCGCACCCGTCAACATGTTCCCCTTCCGGAATATCGGTGAGGGCCACCTCCTTTCCTCCCTTTATTGAATTCCTGTAGATGTTGTAGACTCTTTTTCCGCCGCGCTGTGCAACATAGATCACCTCTTTGTTGTTTGGATGCCATCCGTGCCAGTAGGATGGCGTCTCGGGTGTGACAAGCTTTGGTTCTCCGCCCTTCAGCTTTACCACGTATACGGCAGAACCCCTTCCTGCCGCATCATCCTTTGAACTGCTTATTGCAAGAAGTTTCCCATTGAAAGATATTCCATGATCATTATTGTTTCTTGTTACGGTACCGGTGTTCAGCTGGCTTATCTGACCTCCGGTGACCGGGATCCTGTATAAAAGTCCATCCATGTTAAAAAGCAATTGTTTTCCGTCGGGCATCCAGTTGGGAGCTTCGAAGCGTCCCTGTTTTTCCCAGATGACCATTCTTTTTCCGTCGAGTACGTTCATTGTTTCCAGGCGGCATCCGACCACTCCGTCCATTGCAGCGTTGTAATTGTCCCTCACGGGTTTGTCAATCCTTACATTCCATACCGTCGACTGTTCAGTCACTTCGGGATTATGCGAACATATGAACAATCCTGCAAGCACCCTGTCGGGCATGTTTGCCATCTGGTATGAGCCGATCTCCTCGAAGGGCTTTCCGGGAACGGCTGCTCTCATGAAAAAAACTTCACCTGCACGTTCAAGCTGGATTATCTCGTACCCGGAGCCCTTTGCAAACAGTTCATCATCCGGGTCCTTCATTTCACCGCCTGTAAAATCGCGCCATTGCATGACTGTCAGACCATCGCCATGCAGCACGGCTGAAATATGAGGAGAGCTCTCATCTTCCGAAGCCCTGATCATCCATCCCGTTTTCCTGTGCGGATCGGTCCCGTCGCCCTCGAAACGGAAACTTGCAGTGAGAATGAAGTCACCTTCGATCTGATTGAATACATACCTGAATTCATCTCTTTCAAACCAGATGTTGTAACCTGATCCCTTCAGGGAATATGACTGGTCAGAAGTATTATAAACGGCTGAACCTTTGATTGCAGGGTTGCCAATGTCGGCGCTGCGCTCAAAGATTCCGGTGGATTGAGCCTGGGAGGATATGACCCCTGAAAGGAGCATACAGAGAATGAAGGAGATTGTTTTCATATCTTTGGTTATATATGAGGGCAAGATAATAATTTTTAAGGCGTCACTTGTATTACATTCTGAATTCAATTCAAACCTGTTTTATTCCTTTCCCCGGTTGTGTGCTTTACCCCCTTCCCTGACCTTCCCCCAGGGGGGAAGGAGCAGGCAAAGCCTTTCCCCCCTGGGGGAAACGGGAAAGGGGGTGTTATAGTAAGGAGACAGATCGGCAGCGTTAAAATCTTTAATAAAAACATTTCTGCAATCGGTTGCATAAACAAATTATATTAATTACTTTTGAATTTATTATTTTCGTGCAGTAAAAAGCTTAAAGGTTATAACAGGTAACTTCATCAATCTGTAGTTTTATGGAAGATATACTGGCCCGGATCGCACGATGTGTTGAGTCAGGCAAAACAGACAAGGCTTCACCTTACCCGCCCGACATGAGGGGGAGTGATGGAGCGGATGAGCTAACCAGGCAGGCTATCGACAATGGGCTTGGTCCGGCCAGGATTCTCGACGAAGCCCTGATCCCGGCGATGGCAGTTGTTGGTGAGAGGTTCAGCAGGAAGGAGATATATGTTCCCCAGATGCTGATGGCAGCCAAGGCCATGAACAGCTCGATGAAGCATCTGAAGCCGTTCTTTCAGTCGGGCGAGACAAAGCGAAAGGGAAAATTTATCATTGGCACCGTAGCGGGTGACCTTCACGACATAGGGAAGAACCTGGTCTCGATGATGATAGAAGGAGGCGGATGGGAGATCATCGACCTGGGTGTTGATGTGAGCACCGATAAATTTCTGAAAGCTATTGAGAACAATCCGGGCGCTTTTGTAGGTCTGTCCGCTCTTCTCACCACCACTATGGAAAATATGAAGAAAACCGTTGCAGTTCTGAAGGAGAAGCATCCCGCGGTCAGGATCCTTGTCGGCGGAGCTCCGGTTACGATGGAATATTGCGAAAAGATAGGAGCCGATTTCTATTCACCCGATCCCCAGGGTGCAGTTAATTATCTGAAACAGTTTGCAGTTTAATCATGAAGACATTACTATCAGGCAGGACCAGGGAGGTTGTCATTGAAACCGGTGGTCCTGTTGTTATTATTGGCGAATCGATAAACCCGACCCGCCGTAAGAAACTGGTTTCATCGCTTCAGGAGGGAGATTTTTCCTATGTTCTTGAACTGGCGGCCAGCCAGATAAATGCAGGTGCCGATGTTCTCGACGTAAATGTGGGTTATCCGGGTGTTGATGATGTGAAGCTTCTTCCGGAAGTTGTGTCGGCTATCCAGGATAACTTTGATATCCCGCTGTGTCTCGATTCTCCCAATCCTTCAGCCATTGAAGCTGCACTTAAGGTTTCCGCCGGGAGATGCCTTATCAATTCGGTTAACGGGAAGGAAGAATCCCTTAAGGCCCTGATCCCTTTTGCAAGCGAATACGGAGCGGCCATTATAGGATTATGCATGGATGATGACGGTATCACCAATGATCCCGAAAAGCGTGTGGCAATAATTGAAAGGATAATTGAAAGGGCTGTTTCAGCGGGAATGAAGGCTGAAGATGTCATTGCCGATCCTCTGGCCATGGCAGTCAGCGCCGATCCCCGGGCCTGCCTGGTGACGCTGGAAACTATCAGGCTGGTTAACCGGAAGCTTGGTCAGAATATAACCATGGGGGCCAGTAACATATCATTCGGTCTGCCCGACAGGGAGTCGCTCAACACGGCTTTCCTGACTCTTGCCGTTTATTGCGGAGTTACATGCCCGATAGCAAATCCTGAAAAAATAACTGCTGCTGCCCGGGCTGCCGATCTTGTTCTGGGGAGGGACGACTTTGCAATAAGGTTTGTGGAATATTATCAAAGCCGCAATTCCTGAGTACCTTCCCTTAAGAATTAATACCTCTGGATATGTCTGGTATCAAGCCTGCCCGCCGTTGGCAACCCCGTTTTTATCCGTTCAAAAGGGAGTCTTTAGGGAAACGGTTCCGTGAGTATATAGAGATAATTGTAAAAGGTCCGATTTGGGGATGCAGGATGTGCGGCAACTGCCTTCTGCAGGAAACAGCCTTTATCTGTTGTATGGAGTGTCCGAAAGGGCTCAGGAACGGGCCCTGCGGCGGAGTTACTCCCGAAGGCCGCTGTTATGTCGATCCGACACGAAGATGCGTGTGGCATGCCATCTATAACCGGGCAAGGAAGATCAAGCGCCAGGAGACACTCCTCGAGGTTCTTCCTCCGCTCGACTGGAACAGGGCCGGTACCGAAACATGGGCGGATGTAGGCAGACAGATAGGAATAGTGGGACCCGGAAGATTTTTCAGATCTTTGTTTTCGCACGACAGGGAAGCTAAAAAACAGGTATGGGACTCGGTATTCATGACAGTCAGGCAGCCTGCATGGTGGAACGGCGATTCAGATTACCATCCTCCGGCCTATACTGAGCCTGCGTCGGAGCTCGAGAGATCTCTGAGGGAAGGCCGTTTCGTGGTTGCCACTGAAGTCACACCGCCGCTTAGTTCGGATTCCGGGAAACTAAAGAATGACATTGACCTTGTCAGACCCTATGTTAACGCCATAAATTTCACGGATGCTTCGTCGGCCATTCCGAAGATGTCGGCACTCGCCTGCTGCAAGGTTGCCGCTGATATGAATGCAGAGCCGGTCTTTCAGATTGCAGCCCGCGATGCAACACGCATCTCATTGCAGGGAGATGCCATAGCTGCGGGTCAGTTCGGGATCAGGAACATTCTTTGTGTCACCGGCGACAGTCCGGTTGTCGGACCACCCCCTGCCAGTAATATGAACATATATGACCTCGATTCGGTCCAGATGCTCTGGATACTCAGGAAAATGAGGGACGAGGGAATCTACCTCGACGGGAGAAAGATGAAACATCCTCCGAAGTACTTTCTTGGAGCTGCCACCACTCCTTGCGCACTCGATCCTGAACTCCAGGCAATAAGGGATCAGAAAAAAATAAACGCGGGAGCACAGTTTTTCCAGACCAACATAATTTTCGAACCGGAAAAGCTCGATCCCTGGCTGGAGCAGCTCGACAGGAGGAATGTGCTCGGCAAGGTAAGCATCCTGGCCGGACTGGTTCCGCTTAAAAGTTATAAGGCTGCTCTTTATCTGCATGAAAAGGTTCCCGGAGTATATCTGCCTGACAGGATACTCAGGAGAATGGAGAAGGCGGGCGACGGCGCCAGTGAGGAAGGAATTGCAATAGCTCTCGAACTTATCGCATCGCTGAAACAAAAAAAGGGGATCAACGGCGTACACCTGATGTCGCTCGGATGGGAAGAAGTAGTGGGACGGATTGTACGTGAAGCGGGACTTGATCAGTCATGATTACTTCTCTGGAATATGATTTTTCGGATCTTGGGGTCGATGAGAACCGCATCGGCCGGGTTCTGGCGGAGAGGGACGGTTATCCTCATCATGAATTTTCAGGATTGATAACGGAACTGCTGAATAATGCTTCCCGGGTATGCACTGTAAAAGCTGAGTATAGGGTCTTTCCCGTCGGGGAATGGAATGATGAAGAAAAAACAGTCACATTGAGCGATGTTGTATTCAATCTTAAAGACATTGTTTTCAAACAGCTCAGCCTGGCAGAATCCATCGCCATTTTCCTTTGCACTGCAGGTCCCGGTACTGAAAAACTCGCGGGGAAGTCGATGGAGGACGGCGATCCGCTTGCTTCTTACATCTACGATATTATCGGAAGTGAGATTGCGGAAAGAGCATCCGGCCTGCTCCTGCAGGAAGTAAGCAAAGCTGCCGGGGAATCCGGCAACAAGGTTACAAACCGCTACAGTCCAGGATATTGCGGGTGGGATGTTTCTGATCAGCATGCCCTGTTCAGGCTGATGCCCGATAATAACTGCGGGATAAGCCTTAATGACTCGGCTTTAATGCGTCCTGAAAAATCGGTAAGCGGGATGATAGGTATTGGAAGGAATGTAAGCTTTGATCCTTTTCCTTGCATTTCATGCCACAGGACAGACTGCCTTTATAGAAAAACCCATTAGTCAGGTCAACGCCTCACGCCTCATGCCTCACGCCTCACACCTCACGCCTCACGCCTCAAATCCTTCCTCTGAAGATGTTATAACAATGTTATAACGTACCGGAAATGTATTTTTTGAACTCGCCGGCTATATCAGCCTGTTTATGGTCGCCTGAATGGACAATAACCCTGTACTTAAGAACCAGTCTGGTTCCGTCCTTAATAAAAGTCTCTTCACCATTTTCAGGCCAGTACATCGGTGTGGGGGAGATGAATCCGTAATCGCGTGTGAACCAGGGGGCCGGGTACCAGGGATTTGAAGGATGCTGCATAATGGCAAGACCTTCAATTGTATTTCCTCTTGAGCCGCTGAAGTCGATCCAGGGGGATCTCTTTCCGAAAGTATCCTTTTCGCTGCTTGCCCCCTCGGCGTTTATCATGGTGCCTCCGTTGGTAACCGAGATGTCGGCTGCCAGCCTGGCGCTGAAAAGTGAGTGGTTTGTTTTCCTGATGCGGACATCCATCAGTGTCATCATGGTGATCTCGACGTCAATGACAATTTTGTCTGCCGATGGTGCGGTTATTATGTACCTGCGTGTGTCCTTCATGGGCGAGACTGCACCCGGGCGGCTCCATATGCATTCGTCTGTTATAACAACAGTATCGCCTCCTTCTTTTTCAATCCGGGCATTCACCGAGATTATTCTGCCCCGGTCAAGTCCTTCCTGCCAGTAATTTCCCCCGTTAACCATGTCGCATCCGAAGAAAAGGGATGTATGGTGGGGGTAAACTGCATTTCTCATGGATGTTACCGAGCCTCCGGTGACCGGTCCGTTGACCGGATAGAAGAAGGGGTATTTCTCATCTTCCGTGAAGATGTAGCTGGTGAAGAATTTTCCGTCGATGCTCACATTGATTTTGGAACCTGTTTTCTCTGCTGTGAGTCTGGCGGCGGATACAGGCATGATTAAAAAGCTTCCCGCCAGGATTGCGAGGGTGCCGCTTATAAGTCTTTTCATTACTTTGTGTTTGTTGAACTGTTTCTTGATCTGTCAGGAAAGAAAACCCGCATGCACAATACAATCCCATTCAAAAATGAGTCTTGAGGTGCATGCGGGTCCCTTAAATTAAAACCTACAATTTGATGTAATTTGTGCCGTAGGGGGCTCTCTGTGGCCTTGAAAGCATGCTGTTGGCCTCATCGTCGCCCACAAACTTTTCAGTTTCAGGATTCCATTTCAGTCTTCTTCCCAGTTTCATTGCTATATGGGTGACAAGACATACCGTGCAGGCCCTGTGGCCGATTTCAACCGGTGAGATGGGTTCCTTTCTCGATTTAATACAGTCGAGCCAGTTGCCTGCCTGGTCACTGCTTTCATAGAGGTGGATCTCGTTGGGTCCGATCACTGAAGTAAGGATCTTTGGATCGCTGGCATCGAGTGCTTTGGTGTTTTGAGCCTGGACTATCGGATCACTGTCGGTAGCCCTGTAGTTACCTCGTGTTACAAAGATCCATCCCTCTGTTCCTTCATATCTTACTCCGTTGGGATAACTTCCGCTTGTAAGCTGTGTCACCCCGTTGGCGTATTCTGCTATTGACATAAAATCGCCGTGAACATCCCACAGTCCGGCTTTGGGAAATTGAGCCACTGCCTCGATCGATACCGGTCCGGTGAGTTCTGTATCCATGCCCCAGGCAGCCGAGTCGAAGTGATGCTGTCCCCAGCCTGTGATCATGCCGGCGCCAAATTGCTCACATCTCAGCCAGCCCGGGCGATCGAAATCCTTCTGAGGATGGACGCGGATTTCGGTGTAATAGACTTCGGGTGTTGATCCCAGCCACATGTCGTAATTGAGGTTAGGCGGAACCGGCATTTCAGGGGCCTCCGGTCCGGCCGGGTCCCCGGGCAGACCAATTTTGACAGTATGAAGCTTGCCTATTCTTCCGTTCCTGACCAGTTCGGCGGCGATCCTCCACTGAGGACTTGAGCGCTGCTGGGTTCCAACCTGCAGGATGACCTTTGTTTTCTTAACCACATCGCTCAGAAGCCTTCCTTCGGTAATGGTAAGCGAAGTAGGTTTTTCAAGATAGATATCCTTGCCGGCAAGTGCAGCTTCGATGGCGGGCTGTGAGTGCCAGTGGTCGGGTGTGGTAATCACTACCGCATCTATCGATTTGTCGAGCAGCAGTTCCTTGTAGTCGCCGTATGTTTTTACATTGACATAATTGCTGTTTCCTGTCTTCTTTGAATAGAAGCCTTCTACCATCTGCTTGCCAAGGGCCACCCTTTTAGAATCTACATCGGCAGCGGCTACCACCATAGCAGTGTCGAATCTCATAGTACCCATGATATCGCCTCTTCCCTGCCTCCCGCAGCCTATCCATCCTATGTTGATCTTTTCGCTTGGGGGATTCCTGCCTATAACCGAAGAGGGAACTATAGTCGGCAGAATCAGCGATCCTGCTGCAGCCTGAGCAGTCCTGGAGATGAAAATTCGTCTTTTCATTTATTTCCTTTTTTGGTTTTTGTCTGTCAACTGGTATTGCCCCCCGGTGGATCTGACATTCCATCCGGGGGGATGACCATAATCATTTTGAGGTTTTAAGAAACACAGTTGTTCTGAATCATAAAGATAAATATTAGGATCAATATTGATTAAAGGAAACAGTTGTTTCTTAAATCATTTTAAGTTCATTGTTCAACAACAGATCCTTCGCCTTCTCCATCGACCCATTTCCAGGGAGTAACATTTGATTCATATCCCGGATATCCGAAATTCTGGTTAATATGTCCGAGGCTGTTTGCATTTATTGCGGATGAGAGAACGGGCCAAAGGACAATATACGGGGCTATCCGGTAATTATAGAACGGAGCCTTTACATTATCCCTGTAGAAGACGTTCTTTTCGATGACCCTGTCATACCAGAAATTATCTGTCCCGAAATTTCCCATACTGTATGTTTTCCCGTTATAACAGGGTTTTCCTGTTTTTGCAAGTATGTAGGCAATACGAGTCAGTTCTGTTTTCCGTTTCTCCTCGTAATACAGTTCCCTGGCCCTTTCATCCAGGATGGTACCGATATTTATCTGGTCGGTTGTATAGGGGGCACATCCGGCACGTGTCCTGACTGCGTTAAGATCGGCTGCCGCCTGATCAGGCTGATCGTTCCAGAAATAGGCTTCGGCTCTCAGGAGGTATGTTTCTGCAAGCCGCATTTCGTACCAGTCGCCATAGCCACCGTCGGGTGTGTTGTCGGTCGGGTCGATTACATACAGTTTATAATGTGGCCAGTCGAACCATGATCTTATGGTATCGGTGCACAGGATTCCTCCTCCCGCATCGAAAAGTTGCAGATGCTGGTTGTAGTACGGGTCGCCGTTTGCCTTCAGTCCGGGGACATTGTAAACCAGGTCTTCCATCCTCATCCAGTTGGGATATTTATGACGCATGTCGTTTGGATCATCCCACAGGCCATGCTGGTACCACGGGCTGGGGCGAAGACGTCCGATGCCTCTGCCATACATACCGACCTGGTTTATTTCAACAGGAAATCCGCCCACCAGAGCTCCTCCCGGCTGGTCGGTTGTTCCCGTCTGGCCTGTAGGAGTTTTTACTTTTCCTGCGCCGCCCCAGTACGGAACCGCCTGTCGCATTATTCTGAGTTTCTCGCTTGCACCGTCTTCAGTCATTGTCTCACTGCATACAAACAGCCATATCGTTTCAGTGTTTTCGGCGAGAGCCTTGTTCTCCTCCTGGTGAAGGTCCCAGATAATGTCGTGTGCCGGATCATTCTTGTACGAGCCGAAGCGTGTGGTCATCAGGGCGTGTATCCCGTCATTTATGACTGCGCTTGCGGAGGCTATGGCATCATCGAATTCCAGCAGCGACATGTTGACCTTGGTAAGAAGATGGTTGACGGCTGCCTTGTTTATGTCTCCGATGGGAGCATCGGCATCAACCCACTGGGCTGCAAAGTCGAGGTCCTTTTTGCATTTCTGGAGTATACTTTCCCTTGTGCAGGAATAGAAATCCAGCCTTGGCTGGGTTATCTCTTCAAGAATAAGAGGCACATCGCCGAACTGATGGACAAGCCTGTAATAGACATTCGCCCTGTGAAAGTAAGCTTTGCCAAGTATATTGTTTCGTTCGGCATCGCTTTTCCATTCTGCATTGTCGATCCTTGAAATTACCACATTTGCATACTTGATCCTGTTGTAGGCTTCGGTCCAGTAGTTGCCCAGCTTTGTCACGTCGCCGTAGTTGAAGTTTGCATCAGGCAGTATTACAGCCGGCATATCCATATGGATCCCGGTTTTATCAGTAGTGCCCTCCACCGCTATGTCTGAAAAGATACCCTCTGAAATAAAGGGAGGAGTATCTCCGTACATTTCATGCCTTGCATTTCGCAGGCATGCAATAAGCGCAGCATTGAATCCGGCGGCATTAACAAAAGTGTTTTCAGGGGCATAGAATGATAAAGGTTCAGGTTTGAGAAAATCTTCGGAACACCTCGGACCTATAAAAACCAGAGTTGTCAGGAATACTATCGTTAAAAATATCTTTTTCATGTCCGGTAATTTTAAAGGGTGATGTTTACTTTGAATGAAATATAGGAAGGTGTATAGGAATCATTTTCCGGATCCATCCATGACCAGTAGGGAGCATAAACAAGCGGGTTGTCGGCAACCAGGGATAATCTGCAGTTTACTACTTTAATCTTCGACAGCACCCTGCTGGGGATATTGTATGAAAGCGACACATTATCGAGCCTTATGAATGAGTTTTTCTCCCATACATTGAAGTTGGTCTCGTAGCTTTCTACCCTTGCCCATTTGTTGCCCGGATTATCGGCAGACCAGTATGGAACATCGTAATAGGTTCCCCTGTCGTAGAATGCTTCATTGTTTCTCAGGAAGTTGTCTGCTTTCAAATGCCCGAGATATGAGTACATTTTAAGCGATAACTCCCAGTTCTTGTACTGCACGTCATTCCTGAGGCTTAGTCTTACTCTAGGCCTTCTGAAGCCAAGGAACTGTTTGTCGTCATTGGTGTAGTATCCGTCTTCGTTGAAATCGAGAAGCTTGTAGTCACCGGGTGAGCGGGAATAAGCGGTGGCTTCCGCAGTTTCAGATACCTGCCATATTCCAAGGCTTTTGTAATCCCACACTTCATCAATTGCATGGCCAATGAACCATTCATTGGTGATATCGTCAACCTCCTTCTGTTCTCCCGTTACTTCGTCTGTCACATAATCCCCGAACAGATGAACGATCTTATTGCTGTTGTGTGATACAGAGAAGTCTGAAGTCCAGGTGAAATCAGGAGTTGAGATATTCACTGAATTCAGGGTAAATTCAAATCCCTTGTTGTTGACCTGGCCCAGGTTTGAGAAAACGCTTGCATAACCTGTTACATTGGGAAGCTGGCGCGGGATTATGAGGTCTTCGGTGATCGAGAAGTAAGCCTCCAGAGTACCTCTGAGTCTTCCTTTCAGCACTGCAAAGTCGAGTCCTCCGTTATAGGCTGATGTGCGTTCCCATTTCAGGTTGGCATTTGCCATACGGCTGGTATAAAGCTGTGAAACGTATTGTTCAACTCCGCCTTCAATCAGCAGGAACTTGCCGGAGTTAAGGTTGGAGAGGGCATCATAGATTCCGACACCGCGGTTTCCGTTGACGCCGTACGACAATCTCAGTTTAAGCTGGTCGATCCAGTCGATATTGAAGAATTCTTCCTCGCTGATTGTCCAGCCTCCTGCCACCGACCAGAAATTGGCCCTTGGGTTAGCCTGTCCGAAGGCTGAATAGCCATCGCGGCGGAATGATCCAGTAAGATTATACCTCGATTTGAATGTGTAATTCAATCGTGCCAGGAGAGCATCGCCCGTACTGGTTTCATCGTTGCTGGTAAGGGAAACGTCCTCTGTTGCAGCCTGCATCCTGTGGTAGCCCAGCACGTCGGAAGGCTGGAAGTTCTGCCTTTCCATGTATTCATACCAGTAATTATATTTCTCGGCGTTCTGAACGAAGGTTGCATCGAAGGCATGATCTCCGATAGTTTTGTTCCATTTCAGCATGTTGTTGATCTGCC
This sequence comes from uncultured Rikenellaceae bacterium, assembly GCA_964429295.1. GTDB lineage: Bacteria > Bacteroidota > Bacteroidia > Bacteroidales > VadinHA17 > LD21. Next base: position 25,582 of record CAYSBL010000009.1, on the reverse strand, counting down.
ATTCGAAGACTGTGGTATTTGCCCTCGAGGCTCTTCCGCCCTGCAATGCCCACTCAAAGTGGCCTGAAGAGTAGCTGTTGTAATCGCGGTTCCAGTTGAACCTGGGTATGAATTCGGAGGTGAAGGAGAAGCCAAGAGGCAGGGTAATGGTTGCGAATATTTTGCTGTTCAGTGTGTTGTATTTCCGGTAGCGGTCGCGGAACCTCATTTCAAGCCAGAAGTTGGGAGCGTTGATATAGCCGGAGGGGGTAAGTTCCAGTGTTACACCATCTTCCTGGAACATTGAGGAATATGGAGTATTGAAGAGACTGGTTCCGGGAGAGATGGGACTTTCGTCGCGGAAGGCCATCTGGGCATTCAGGCCAACCTTAAGGAAGTTGGTGACGTCGGCATCTAGATTGATCCTTGAACGAATTGTGCTGAATTCCTCATTGTACCTTATTCCTTCATTGTCGGTGTAGCCGAGTGACCAGTAATAGGACACAGCGTCGGAACTTCCTGAAAGGCTCAGGTTGTAGTCCTGGGTAAGGCCGTTCTGCCATGTGTATTGCTTGAAATCGGTAAGTCTGCCTGCCTTGTAGTTGTTAATTTCTATAGGAGCAAAGCCGATCCTTGAAAGCCACACTTCATCGAGGTCGGTTGCAGCGGTTGATCCGTCATAGGCTTTCCACTGTTCGAGAGTCACGCCGGATGGCAGGTTTTCATAGCTGTTGTAATAGCCCTGACCGATTGTAATCTGCCGGCGTTCATTCTGCTCGAAACCTGCAATCCTTCTGGCAATGTGCTGATCGCCGTTCATCATTTCGTAATGAGCATGGGAAATGAATGCCATCCCTGTGCTGGTGCTGATGTTGATAACGGGTTTACCCTTCAGTCCTCTTTTTGTGGTGATGAGGATAACGCCGTTGGTTGCCCTGGCTCCGTAGATTGCTGCCGAGGATGCATCCTTCAGTATGTCGAAGGTTTCAATGTCGACCGGGTTGATATCGGCCAGGTCGCCGTAGTAGATCATTCCGTCGACCACAACCAGCGGGGCATTTGCATTTGCCTGATCTGAGTCGCTGGCCCTGAGTGAAGTTTCTCCCCTGATAAGCATGTCGCTTGAACTGCTAAGGCCTTTGGCGCTCGTGCTGAGGTTCACAGCCAGTCCTGGAATTGCTCCCCTGAGCATGGTTGTGACATTTGAGGTGGCTTCAGTCGCCAGTTCATTGGCATCAATCCTGGAGACAGCGCCTGTCAGGTCTTTTTTCTTTATGGTACCATAACCGATAACAATAACTTCCTCAAGCATCCCGACATCGACCTGCATTACAATACTAAAACTGGTTTGTGTGCCTATCTCGATTTCCTGGGGTTTCATCCCGATGAACGAGAAGGAGAGTATCCTTACATCGACGGGAATCTGAAGGCGGAAATTACCTTCGGCATCTGTCAGAGTACCGATGGTAGTTCCCTTAACCTGCACAGAGACCCCGGCGAGAGGATTTTGTTCTTCATCCGTCACCTTGCCGGTAACAACTTTTTGTGCCGCCAGATTCATGGTGAATCCGGCAAGCAAAATCAGCAGCAGAAGTTTTTTCATGTGTAAATAGTTTTGGTTTTAAAGGTCACATGGAACCTGCATGATTCAAATAACTGCATTCCAGTTTGTTATTTTATCATGCGGGTTTCATAAAATTGAATTAAAGGGTTGATAAATTGAATTTATGATCAGATTAATCAGGTTAGCTGATACCAAATTTATGAAAACATTTTCAATGTGCAATCGGTTGCGAGTGATTTTCAAGGAAGCAGTCTTTATTTATTTAAAAACCAAATCAACTGCTTACTTTAGCTTACGGACAGTAACTTCGGGCGGATTGGCGAAGTAGTTCCATGCACTTTCTGCCTTTTCTTTATCGAAGCGGCCATTGAAAACCAGAAACCTGTACCTGAGGTTGTAGTTTTTACCCGGGATCAGATCCCAGTCCATGTCCTTTGTAGGGCAGAAGTTTGCAAACATGTCGCCCCGGTTATACTGGTTCTCAGGCCATATTCTCAGAGGTTCGGGATGGTTGTAGTTTGTAGGGAACGACATCATCACGACACCGGCGTAGTCGTCGTCAATCTCGCCCTGAACGATGCACCACCTGGCTTTGCTGCCGTCAGCGCTTTTTCTGTCATTTCCTTCAGATGTAAGAACCATGCTGTTCATTTTGTCCCATTTCTGCGTTGTTCTCCATCCGAGTCCGGCATAACGGTATTCAAGGATCCTGAATGGGCTTTCACCGGCGCAGTTCATATTAATATTGAAATCAACAATGAAGCAGTCGTTGTTTTTGTCGGGTTCATATACCCTTACACACTGAAGCTCATTCATTGCCACCTTGTCTATCCCGGTCTTTTTCAGTACGACATGCTCATGGAGAGCTCCGAACTCGGAGAAAACGGGTCCTCCCGTCACCGATACGAAGTTAGCGAAGCGCACCGTCGCCTGTTTTGAGTTTATATTCCAGAAATCGAGGGTGTCGCCTTCAAATTCCACCATGGTCCATGGATTCCAGATACCATAATGATGAAAATGATCAGGAGGCTGGATACGGGTAAGTTCCTGGCCATGGGGAGACCAAAGCGGATGGATGAATCCGCTTCTTCTGTAGGCAGTATCAACTCCGGCAGGAGGATAGACAGTTTTGAAGAAATACTGGAGCAGGTTTTTTTCTCCCGAATGGATCAGCAGGGTCCCATCCTTTAACTTTGCATTCACCGTAAACGGGAATATGGACTTTTGGCTTTCCAGCGCATAGGTGTGCTTTTCATTCTCCTCTTTTCCGGAAACGACAAGCCATGTCATTTTTCTCGGATTGCCCGGTTCTATCTGAAAAGGAACAGGTTCCGTTCTTCCGTCGCTGGTCTCGTACAGTGCAAGCAGCGTATCAGAAAGATAAGTGATCTCATCAAGGTTGATGCTTACGGGGATCTTCAGGCCCGAAGCAGGCTTGTTCAGATTTACTTCGAGTGATGCAATCTTCTGTGCGTGGCAGAATGTCCCGGTCAGGAGAAGCAAAGCTGCGACAGCTGATTTTGCTTTACTGAAGTTGGTGATAACAGCATTCATGGTCGGTTCTGGTATTAAAGAATTACGGTTGGTCAGGCATTCCGGCTTCCGAAATTAAAAATGTTTTATAGAATATGCAACCGATTGCGGGTTTTTTTATAAATATTTTCACTGTCTGTCATTTTATATTAAATTTGTTTATTCAAATTCCTACAATGAAAACCACCCGTGATGTCACTATTTACGATGTGGCAAAAGCACTGAACATATCTCCTTCGACGGTCAGCAGAGGATTAAAGGATCATCCGCACATCCATGCCGATACCAGGAAGAGAATAAAGGCAATGGCAAGGGAGATGGGCTACCAGCAGAATAAGTTTGCAAGCAGTCTGAGGAAAAGGAGTACCGAAACGATCGGGGTGGTGGTTCCCAAGCTTAACAGTTATTTCATGGCTACTGTGATAGCGGGTATGGAAGAAATAACAAATCAGCAGGGATATGGGCTGATCATCAGTCAGTCGCAGGAATCCGGAAAGAAAGAGACAGGTTGCGTTTCTACACTTTTTCACAGCAGGGTTGACGGACTGCTTGTTTCCCTGGCCTACGACACCGAGAATATTGACCACTTCAATCAGATCCTGAGGAAGAACATACCGGTTGTATTCTTCGACCGCGTATCGAATTGTCCGGGATGCATGGGCATAGTGATTGACAACTTCAGGGCCGGATATGAAGTCACATCCCATCTTATCAGTCAGGGATGCAGACGTATACTTCATCTGAGCGGGAATCTCCTGCGCAATGTATATTCAGGAAGGTTTGAGGGATACCGGCAGGCCCTGGCCGACAACGGGATCCCTTTCGACGATGAACTGCTGATGGTCAGCGAGCTTGGAAGCCAGGCAGGGATAGAGGCGGCACGGGCTGTTATGAGGATGAAAGACCCTCCCGACGGGATATTCACCGCCAATGATACGTCTGCGGTTGCGGCTATATGCGAACTTCAGAAATCAGGAATGAGGATCCCCGAAGACATTGCAGTGGCAGGCTTTAACAATGAACCTGTCAGCAGGGTGATAAAGCCATGTCTGACAACAGTTGATTATCCTGCAAGTGAAATAGGACGTCTGGCGGCAAATTCGCTTATCAACATCCTGCATAACAAGGGTGCCTCAAGCCTGAGCACCATTATAGTTAAACATGAACTGATTATAAGGGAATCGACTTTGAGAAAGAAGCGGCATGGAACAGGTAAGAAATGAAAAAGTAGTCCCGGCCAGCCGGTAATATTACTGATTCTCTTTCCGCTGCTTTCGGGTGAATTATTACATTTGCTGAAATTCATAAAAAAAGAGGAAACGACATGCTTTTATTGGGAATAGATCTGGGAAGCTCATCGGTCAAAGCTTCCGTAATGGATGGTGAATCGGGTGAATGTCTTGCATCGGCCTTTTATCCCGGGGAGGAAATGAAGATCATTGCAATCGAGCCTGGTTGGGCTGAGCAGGAGCCGGAGGATTGGTGGCTGAATCTGCGGTCGGCGATTCATGACTGCAACAACCAGCTCGGCAGCAGAAAGTCCGGTATAGGCGCTGTCGGGATTTCCTATCAGATGCATGGACTGGTTGCAGTGGGAAAAGACATGAAGCCGCTCCGGCCTTCAATAATCTGGTGCGACAGCCGGGCTGTCAGGTACGGACAGGATGCCTTTGAAAAGCTGGGAAGCGATTTTTGCCTTTCGCATCTGCTGAATTCCCCGGGTAACTTTACAGCATCCAAGCTCGCATGGGTTAAGGAGAATGAACCTGATCTGTTTGAAAGGATATACAAGATAATGCTTCCGGGCGATTATATTGCAATGAGGATGACAGGGGAGATGGTGACCTCCCATACCGGATTGTCGGAGGGAATATTCTGGGATTTTATCAGGGGAGAACTATCCCGGGAGCTGATGGAGTTTTTCGGATTCAGCCGTGACATTATACCCGATCAGAAGGAATCCTTCTCAGTTCAGGGCAGACTTTTGGAAAGTGCTGCAGCTGAACTCGGCCTGCCGCCCGGGATTCCTGTTTCATACCGTGCAGGCGACCAGCCAAACAATGCACTTTCGCTAAATGTCCTGCAGCCGGGGGAAGTTGCTGCAACTGCAGGCACCTCAGGAGTTATTTACGGGGTGACTGAGATAACCAGGTTTGATCCTCTTTCCAGGGTAAATACCTTTCTTCACGTGAATCACACAGCTGAAAATCCCAGGCTGGGAGTCCTTCTCTGCATAAACGGCACAGGGATACTGAATTCATGGTTAAAAAGGAATACCGGAAGCAATCTTGATTATGACGGAATGAACGTGCTCGCTTCGGAAGTTGGTCCGGGTTCCGACGGCCTTTCGGTTCTTCCTTTCGGCAACGGAGCCGAAAGGATGCTCGGGAACAGGGATGTTGAATGCCGGATCTCGGGACTGAATTTTAACAGGCATTCGAGCGGTCATCTGTTCAGGGCTGCTCAGGAGGGCATAGCCTTTTCATTCAGGTATGGCCTCGACATAATGCAGGAGACAGGAATTGACGCAAGCCATATCAGGGCAGGCAGGGCGAATATGTTTCTAAGTCAGGTTTTCAGGGAAGCTCTTTCGTGCATAACCGGAGCAGTTATTAACCTTTATAATACAGATGGATCGATAGGCGCTGCAAGGGGAGCTGGTATCGGATGCGGATTTTACAAATCTGCCGGTGAAGCATTTGCCGGTCTGAAGCCTGTGGGAATCACCGAACCCGATATATCGAGAACAGATTCCTACAGGAATGCCTATGGTAAATGGAGGGAAATTCTAAAAAGTGTTTAAAATTATTTGAATTTTAGTCTAAAAGTTTGCACTTTAATAACTTAATTTGTAGTAAACAGCCCAGGAAATACATTAACAAAAATTACTGATATGATTTACAAAGGCAGAAAAGAGTTCTATCCCGGTATCGGGAAGATCGAGTATGAAGGCAGGAAATCGAAGAATCCGCTTGCTTTCAGATGGTATAATCCCGAGCAGGTTGTTTCGGGAAAAACTATGAAGGATCATCTGCGGTTTGCCATTGCCTACTGGCATTCTTTCTGTGGTGACGGTACCGATCAGTTTGGCAGTGAGACGCATTTTTTCCCGTGGGGTAAAATGAAGCTTGATGATAAGATCAGCAACAGGCTTGATGCAGCATTCGAATTCATCACCAAGATAGGCGCTCCTTTTTATTGTTTCCACGATGTTGATGTTGTGGGGAACGACGGATCTGTTTTTGATATTGAAAAACGGCTTGAAAAGTTTGTCCCGGTAATGAAGAAGCTGCAGGAACAAACCGGGGTTAAGCTGCTTTGGGGAACTGCAAACCTGTTTGGAAATCCGAGGTATATGAACGGAGCCGCCACCAATCCCGATTTTGCAGTCGTGACCAATGCAGCTGTTCAGCTGAAGAATGCGATTGATGCCACAATAGCACTGGGAGGAGAAAACTATGTCTTCTGGGGAGGAAGGGAAGGATACATGAGTCTTCATAACACCGACATGAAGAGAGAACTCGACCATATGGCAATGATGCTGTCGGCTGCGCGTGATTATGGAAGGAAGAAAGGTTTCAAAGGAACATTCCTGATTGAGCCAAAGCCGATGGAACCCACTAAGCACCAATATGATTATGATGCTGCTACGGTTATAGGCTTCCTTAAGAACTATGGTCTCGACAAGGATTTCAAGCTCAATGTTGAAGTCAACCACGCAACTCTTGCAGGCCACACCTTTGCACATGATCTTCAGGTTGCAGCATGCGACGGTCTGCTTGGAAGCATTGATGCCAATAAGGGCGATTACCAGAACGGATGGGATACTGATGAATTCCCTACCAATGTATATGAGATAACCGAGGCCATGCTCGTTATACTGCAGGCAGGAGGGTTCAGTACCGGAGGTATTAATTTCGATGCCCACATCAGAAGGAATTCAACCGACCTCGAGGATCTGTTCGTTGCACATATCAGCGGTATGGATACCTTTGCAAGGGCGCTTATTGCAGCTGACAGGATTCTTAAGGAGAGTGATTACCTTAAGATGAGGAAGCTGAGGTACCAGTCGTTCGATAAGGGTAAAGGCAACGATTTTGAAAAGGGTAAGCTCAGCCTGGAGGACCTTAGAAACCTTGCGCTGAAATCAGGTGAACCCGAAGTAAGAAGCGGCAAACAGGAACTTCTCGAGCAGTTGCTGAACATGTATATCGAATAGTATTGCATTTGCAACTGTTCGGGTATCTGATTGTAAGTAAAGAAAGTGGCCGGGTTGATGCCCGGCCAGTTTTTTTAATACGAAGCGGTTACAAGAAATTCCGGCGGACTGGCTATTGATTTCTTCACCAGGCAGAGGTTTGCAACGTTTATAAGGGATTCCCTGTATTTTTCAGGAAAATCAGGCGGCAGCTTGATGTTGAGCTTTATTGACACAGGCAGGCGTGTTTCCTGGCTGAATTCAGTTGTCTGAATGATCCTTATATTTTCTGCCGGAATTTGTCTGTTGTCGCAGAATGATTTGACATAAATTCCCGCGCAGGTGCCGATGGAAGCCAGATACAGGTCAAAAGGTGCAGGTGCGGTATTTCCCCCGCCGTTGTCAAGAGGCTGATCGGTTTTTATAAGATGGCTGCCAGAGTGGGCCGTAACGACTTTACCGCCGTCAAAAGTAATTTCAATCATTTTTTAAATTGGTTAGAACGAATAAAAAATACCCTGTGCCTCCGTATTTGCTTCATAATTCAACCGGATACCTAAATTTCGGGCATCACTCAAAAAAATGAATGGAATACGGAGGATCACAGAGTTTAACAGTTCAGTTTCAATTTTGTTCTGCTACTTTTTAAGGACTGCCTTCAGAACTTTCTCCTTATCGAGTTTTTTAGTACAGAAGAACCAGTCGTAGCAAGTCATTTCATCCTTGCTCTCCATACGCTGTTTTGCAACGCCGCATGAACCGGCAGTTGGAACTATAACATCGTCGCCCGGGCGCCAGTCAGCCGGAAGTGCAACCGAGAATTCATCAGCAGTCTGCAGTCCGATGACAACCCTGTAAAGTTCGTCAAAGTTACGGCCAAGGCTTAGAGGATAATAAACAATGGTACGGATGATACCCTTGGGATCGATAAAGAACACAGCCCTTACAGCCTTTGTTGAGCTTTCGCCCGGCTGAAGCATGCCGTATTTGTTGGCAACCTCCATGGTGATGTCCTCGATAAGCGGGAAGTTCACCTCCACGTTCTTCATGCCCTTGTACTCAATTTTCTCCTTGATGGTGCGAAGCCATGCGATATGGCTGTAGAGACCGTCGACGGAAAGACCGACGAGTTTGCAGTTTGCCTGGTTGAACTGTTTTTCCATGCTTGCAAAAGTCATGAATTCCGAGGTGCAGACAGGAGTGAAGTCAGCCGGATGGCTGAACAGGATGACCCAGCTGCCCTTGTAATCTGAAGGGAAGTTGATTTCGCCCTGGGTGGTAACAGCTTTGAATTCCGGAGCCTTGTCGCCGATTCTCGGCATTGCGTTAGTTTTGTTTTCTTCCATAATGATTTTTGTTATATTAATAATAAAGTGATTTAATTAAATTTTCAGGAGTCATATTCAGGATCAGGGATATACGCCAGAAAACGCCATATAATTTACAACACATTTTTGGATTATCAGTCAACAGAGTAAAGTTTATTTGAAACTGAATACTCTGCAGGCTTGTTTGTGAAGTTTCCCACAATCTGAAGTCTTATATCCTTAATCCTGAAGTCAGGGATCGGATTTTTCAGGAGGTAATCCCCGATGATTTTATCAAGTTTTTCGTCGAAATAATCCTCGATACGATCAGATTCGGCGCAATACAGGTGATGGTGTTTCTCACTGACGAAGTCATAACGCATAACATCATTATCAGTTTTGACTTTTGAAACGATCCCTTTCTCCACGAATACGTCAAGGATTTTATAGACGGTGCTCAGGGGGATATGGGGGAAATTCAGTCTCAGGTAGTCGATTATATTATCGGCGGAAGGGTGGTTGTTCAGGTTACAGATCACCTCGAGCACGGCAGTTCTCTGGGGAGTGACTTTAAGCTTGTTGTCGGTGAGGATTTTAATGATCGCTCTGTCTGGCATTATAAAGTAGCTTTAGAGTGAAAGGGTTTGTCTTTTTTCAGAATGGTTTCTGCTTAAATAAATGTTGAAGATCCTGACTTTTAAAAGCGGGAACAAATTTAAAGATAATAATTCGTAAAAACAAATAAAATGTATAAACAAATTAAAAGCAGAAACAAGATAATAGTAAAAGAGAATAATTCTCAACCGGCAGATGGGGCAGATGCCTGAAATCATTATCAAAGTTTCATCACCGCTGCCATGATCTGTACCTATAATATTATATAGATGAACCTGGATTGATTTTTCAGGAAGCAATACCGCACCTGCTCTTTATCAGGATTTTCTTCCTTTGTATTCTTCGTAATCTTCCATGTAATTGAGGTTGGGAAAATTTACGGAGCTTTCCATTCTGACAAACCTTGTCCTGACAAGACTTGAAAGGTCCGACAGCTTCAGTTTCCCTTCCTCGAGGAGCTTCGCTGCTGACGGCAGAACCGTTTTCCGGTAAACAGCATGAAGGGGTTCATAATAATTATTCTTGTTTACAGGCATTACTATGTCAAATCCGTCCGATTGCCACAGCATATTTTGAATGAATTCCGTACTGATATCAGGTATGTCGCATGCGGTCACGAAATTCAGTTCTGTTGACGAGGCTGCCAGACATGTATATACTCCCATGAGAGGACCCTTGCCTTTAATCTCGTCCGGAATCACTCTGTGCCCAAGCTTGCCATATTTCTCCGGGTCGCCGCTTATTATTATTTCCCTGAACTGGTCCATGAGCTGACTTATGATATGCTGTATCATGGGCAGTCCTTTTACCGGAAGCATGCTTTTGTCAGATCCTCCCATGCGGGTGCTCTTTCCCCCGGCAAGTACTATGGCTGTTATATCTGCAAGTTTTATCTGGTTCATCCGGATTGCTGACTCTCCTGTCAGGCTGAAACACAGGTAAAGTTATTTATTTTGAAATCTGGTTCTTTATAAAATGGGATAATCTGCCGCTAAAAAAGCAGGCAGTTTTTATCATACTATTGCCTGCTTTTCTGGTCGGCCCGGAGAGGCTCGAACTCTCGACCCCATGATTAAGAGTCACGTGCTCTACCAGCTGAGCTACGGGCCGTATTCGGGATTACAAAAATAGTGAATTTAAACCTGCAGTTACATTTCGGTCTTAAAATATTCAAGTCTTTTTGCAGGGAACATCTTTTCAGTCAATTTCAAACCACTTCATCGAATTTGCCAAGCTGGTATCCTCGTACGTTATATGGTGAAATTCGTTTGTGTGATTGTTGTAACAGTAATCCTTTGCCCATTCACCGGCATTTTCAGCAACCTGTTCAATAGCCTCAATGATGTATCGGAGTTCCGCTTCAGTCATGGTGGGATGAAGTGAAAGCCTTACCCAGCCTGGTTTCATCGACAGGTCGCCAGCATCTATTCTCTCGGTGATCTCCCTTGAGAGCTGGAAATCGACATTGAGCAGGAAATGGCCGTAAGTACCTGCACAGGAGCAACCTCCCCTTACTTGTATGCCGAACCTGTCGTTCAGCAGCTTTGTTGCGAGGTTGTGATGGACATTGTCGTAATAGAATGAAAATACTCCCAGCCTGTCTGTAATATTCTCAGCCAGGATGTGCAAACCTTTGATCATTTGAAGTTTCCTGAAGGCAAGGCTTACAAGATATTCCTCCCTTTCCCTTATCTTTCCGATATCCATCTTTTCCTTCAGGGTGATAGCCATTGCAGCTTTTATGCCCTGCAGAAATCCGGGTGTTCCTCCGTCTTCCTTGACCTCAATGTCGCTGATGTAACTATACCCTCCCCAGCGGTTGGTCCATTTTACTGTTCCGCCTCCCGGTGTGTCGGGTGTCTCATTTCTGTACAACTGTTTGTTGAACACCAGCACTCCTGCACTTCCGGGTCCACCGAGAAATTTGTGGGGTGAGAAGAATATCCCGTCGAGCTGCTCCATTCTGTCAGACGGATGCATGTTTATATCAACATAAGGAGCCGAGGCAGCGAAGTCGACAAAGCAGTATCCGTTGTGCTCATGCATGATCCTTGCAAGTTCATGGTACGGCGGTTGATACCCGGTGACATTGGAACATGCAGTGAATGAACCTATGAGAAGGGGCCGGTCCCTGTACCTCTGTATTTTCGACCGGAGTGTTCCGGGATCCACTCTCAATCCGTCAGCCGGTTCGAGAACTACCACTTCGGCAAGCGTTTCAAACCATGATGTGTGGTTTGAGTGATGTTCGGCATGGGTAAGGAAAACCACCGGACGGTTCTCATTGGGTATCTCGCGGCAGTTTCTGTATTCTCCATGGGTGAAAACGCAATAGTTGATAGCTTGTTCAGGCACCTTCAGTCCAAGTATTCTCTGCAGTTTTGCAATTGCCGATGTCATTCCGGTTCCGGTGAAGATTATTATATCATTTTCGTCGGCATTGACGTGATGTTTCACTATCTTCTGTGCCATGTGATAGGCATCCGTCATTGCTTTTCCGGTCGCAGATGATTCGGAGTGGGTATTTCCCACCATCTGACCTATATCATCGCTTAACCTTCTCTCTATGGAACGGTAAAGCCTGCCGCTTGCTATCCAGTCGGCGTACACCAGTTTCTTTCTTCCGTAAGGCGTATCTATATAAGCGTCAAGGCCTACAATTTCCTTTCTGAACTGGTCAAAGTGCTTTTCAAGATCCTGCATCCTGTTGTTTTTTATGTACCTCTCCGGCGATTCAAAATTATGAATTATTGTTTCCATATTGCATGAACTTAATCATAAGGATGGTGTCTGTTGAAACTGCCGGCCCGAAATTTTGGGAAATGTATTTTTTTGCTAAATTGCCGGAGTATGAAATCACTGAAAGTAGGAGACATGATCCCTGAGTTTTCCCTTCCTGACCAGGATGGGAAAATTTTCAAAATAAAGGATGTTATCGGGAAGAAACAACTGGTCATTTTCTTTTATCCTCAGGACGGAAGTCTTTACTGCACAAGGGAAGCCTGTTATTTCAGGGATATAAATGATGTTTTCGATGAAAATGATGCCGTGGTTATCGGAATAAGCGGGCAATCGGTCGAAAGTCATAAGGAGTTTGCAGAACTGAACAGGTTGAACTACACCTTGCTCAGCGACACAGGTGATGTGGTAAGAAAGCTGTTTGGCGTGCCTTCAAATATGTTCGGGCTGATACCCGGCCGTGTAACCTTTGTTACTGACAAATCGGGCAGGATTGTTTATATATTCAATTCTCAGACAAGAGTGCAGAAGCATGCCGATGAGGCGCTGAAGATAATCCTGCTGCTCAGGAAAACGGGAATGGCTGAGGCAGGTTGATCCTGGTTCCCAAATTTTACTCCTCTGTTTTCCCTTTCAATTCAGTTCAACTTTCTTAGGTTTTTATTTGGAATTTCCTTTTCGGGAGTTTACTTTTACGCCGCGAACAAATTTTCATATCCTTATGGACGACGGCCCTGCGAGTATATTATTTAACTCTCTGATATAGAGGAGCCGGACCAGTCAGCTGGTCACCTCTTTCTGTATCAGTAAAAGAAAGGAGGTGACTATGACATCACTTACAACTTTTTATTTAAGCGGAATTACCGGAAAGGAGGTTTTCGGAGCCGACGGTGATGTTATCGGCGTGATCAGGGATCTCATGGTAAATGCTGTTCCCTCGGGACAGAATAATCCCCACCAGCAGATGATAACCGGAATCAAGCTGAAGATCGGAAAGGAGACGAAGTTGTATTCCTTCACGACCTTCAGAGTTGTAAAGGTACGAGAGAACATCAATGTGACTTGCTATGATCTCATTGAGTTGAGCGGCGACGAGGTTTCGGAGGGCCTGCTTCTGGTTGAAAACATTCAGGACAAGCAGATTGTTGACCTTAACGGCAGGAAGCTGGTCCGGGTCAATGACGTGAGGCTGGCAACCCTGCCAACCGGAACTTTTGCAGTAGCGGTTGATATAGGTATTGCCGGATTGCTTCGCAGGATTGGGATACTTATACCGATGCAAAGAGTTCTTTCCCTCTTAAGGATGAAGATCCCGTCCAAATACATCCTTTGGGACGATGTTCAGGCAATTGACTTCTCCAATTTCAATATCAAGCTTTCAAAGAGTTACGCAAAACTCCACACTCTTCATCCATCGGACCTTGCCGATATACTGGAGGATCTTGGCAGGAAATCGAGTACTTCGGTTTTTTCTGCCCTCGATGAGGAAAAGGCTGCAGATGTCCTTGAGGAGATGGATACTGAGACGCAGGTTCATATAATTGAAAGCCTTCCTGTTACCAAGGCTGCTGATGTATTGGAAAAGATGCCTGCTGATGAGGCTGCCGACATCCTGGATGAGATTGAGGATGAGAAGGCTGAACTCCTTCTGAAGGAGATGGACAGTGAATTGTCTCAGGAGGTCAGGGAACTCCTTGAATACCCCGACAACCTTGCCGGCGGGCTCATGACCACCGATGTACTGTCATTCAGGTCGGAGCTGACGGTGGAGGAGGTTATCAGGGAACTCAGGAGCAAAAAACCCGAACCTTCCGAACTGTATTCTCTTTTTGTCACGGAGGAGGATGACAAGCTGGTAGGGGCATTCAGCCTGAGCGACCTCATTATTGCTGAACCGGAAACTGTTCTGAGCAATGTCATGAAACCCCTGCCGGTCTTCCTTTATGATGATCAGAGGATAGATGATATTGCCGAAACCATTTCAAAATACAATCTGCTGGCCGTCCCTGTTGTCGATCGTGAAAACCTCCTGCAGGGGATGGTGGTTGTGGATGACGTCATCGAAGATCTGATGAGCAAGAGAAGAACATATAAGAGGTAAGAGTACCAATGATGCTGAGGACAAAATTCGGAAAGAGCGGTTTTATAAGGAACCTGGCAATCTTTTTCGCATTGTTGGGTCCGGGGATAATAACCGGCAGCGTCGACAATGATGCCGGCGGGATCACAACCTATTCCGTTGCAGGAGCCATGTACGGCTACGGGATGATATGGACTCTCATCCCATCGCTGATTGTGCTTCTTGTAATACAGGAGATGAATGCGAGAATGGGCATTGTGACAGGTAAGGGTTTGTCTGACCTGATAAGGGAAAATGCCGGGGTGAAGGTCACTTTCTTCATATTCATCGGACTTCTGATTTCGAATATTGGCAACACTACGACCGAATTTGCCGGTGTGGCCGGAAGCATGGAGATCTTTGGCGTCAGCAAGTATATTTCAGTTCCTGTTGCAGCCGTCCTTGTATGGATATTGGTGGTAAAGGGCACATATCAGATTGCCGAGCGTATATTTTTGATCTTCAGCGCATCTCTTTTGACCTATGTGGTATCGGCTCTGATGGCCAAACCCGACTGGGGAGAGATAGGCTCTGCCGTGGTAAGGCCCGGGATCAGTCTCAATACACAAAGCCTTACCATGATCATTGCTCTTGTAGGAACAACTATTGCACCCTGGATGCAGTTCTACATGCAGGCGACTGTTATCGAGAAGGGGATCAAGATAAACGATTACAAATACACGGTAGTTGATATCATTGTTGGCTGCATCATCACTGTTGTGGTTGCCTTTTTCATAATGGTTGCGTGCGGTTCGACGCTTTTCCCAAACGGAATCGTGATATCCGAAGCCAAGGATGCTGCCCTTTCCCTGGAGCCTCTGGCAGGCAGGCTGGCCTCGCATGTGTTTGCTTTCGGGTTGTTTGTAGCCTCGGTTTTTTCAGCCACAATTCTTCCTCTGGCAACAGCTTTCTACGTATGTGAAGCCTTTGGATTTGAAGCGGGAATCGACAAGAAGCTGGATGAGGCCAGGGAGTTTTATATTCTGTATACCGGGATCCTTGTGATCTCTGCAGCAATAATACTTATACCGGATGCTCCTCTCATCGGCATTTCGATATGGTCGCAGGTACTTAACGGAATCCTCCTTCCGGTTGTTCTTGTAAGCATGATCCTGCTGATAAACAATAAAAAGATCATGGGTAATTACACTAACAAAAAATTCCAGAACGTAATTGGATGGGGAGCCGTTGGAATACTGGTCATCATGTCGGCAGCTTTGCTCATCCTTCCGGCCCTGGGCAGCTGATCACCGGACTTCATTTACATCCGGCCAGTTCCCGTCGTCTGTAAATTCGCCTGCCTTAATCAGTCCGGGGTTAATAACAACATGCCTGATAAGTTTTCTGTTCCATGTATATGTGATATGGATCATTCCGTCGCCGGACTGAATCACGGCCGGATAGGAGAACTCGGTTCCCTTCGGTTCATTCTCGAGGAGGGCTGCAGGTTTCCACTTGATGCCATCGTCTGAAATGGCTGCATTGAGCATGTGGCGTCCTGATTTAAGGTGGTTGTAAACCATGAAGTGCCTTCCGTCGCGTAATGTCACTGCATCTATCCCTGAGTTTGGATTTGGAAGGCTGAGCGGGATTAGCCGGCTCCATGTCCTGCCCTTATCCTCCGACCATGATGACAGTATGGCGGATTGTTTGCTGCGGCAAACGATCTGAAGTTTTCCGCCGGGGTGAAGCAGCACCGATGGCTGGATAGCAGAGATGGTTTTGTCATTAAGCGGTCCGGTCATTGTCCATGTCATCCCGAAATCCGAAGTCATTTCCATATGGACTCTCCATCCGTCATGTTCGGAGCTCGAGGGGCAAAGGAGGATAACGTTGTCGAGAAGTACGGGCTTGTTTTTTACCGGTCCCAGGATGCCGTCAGGGAGTTTCCTCGGCGCCGACCATGAAATGCCATTATCATCAGATACAATCAGTTCGCCCCACCATTCTGACGGACTTGGTCCTACCTTGAAAAAAAGAAGCAGCTCATCACCTGAATTGAACAACACCGGATTCCAGCAGGGGTACCTTTTACCCTCCCTTAATCCGTTGGCAGGCTCTTCCGGTTTCGACCACTTCCCGTTCGTGAATCTGCTGGTCCAGATACCCACATCCGGATTTCCTTCATCGGTTCCTCCAAACCATGCTGCGATGAAGCCTCCCTTTATTTCTTCAATAGTCGAGGCATGGCAGCCGGGGAACTCAACTTCCTCTGGCTGATATATGAATTCACTCAGAATGATGCAACGGTTGCCGCTGTATGTTTCCTGAGCGGCAATAATGTTACTGATAATTAATAAACAGGCAATTATGGCTATTTTTTTCATTTTTTCTTTTTTGTAAGGCTGGTTAACAAAAATCCGGTAAGGAAGATCATCATGGTCCCGAACACAATAGTAAGGTTGGAATGGAAAGGACTTCTGAATGATGGCATTTCACCTTCAATTCTTACTAAGGGGGAGAGGCTCATCCATATAATAAGGATCACGCCAAGGATCACTCCGGTTATTGCTTCAGTTTTCCCCGACCTCTTTACAATAAATCCCAGTAGGAAGAGCCCCAGCATTCCTCCGCTGAAAACAGAAGCAAGTGCCCACCACGCATCCAGAACGCTTTCGACATCCATCAGAATGACTGCTATAATAATGCCAAGCAGGCCGGTAACCAAGGATGTAATTCTCAGAACATTCATTGAAGCTTTTTCACCCGCCTGCCTGTTGAAATACTTCCTGTAGTAATCGGTGAGGACAATTGTGGCGGTGCTGTTGAGACTTGTAGATACTGTGCTCATTCCGGCTGAGAAGATCGCGGCTATCAGCAATCCGGTAAGGCCGGGAGGAAGACCTGCTACAATAAAATGGGGAAATACCTTGTCACCTGCCCCAGGAACATTCAGTTCTGCTGGCAGAAGTCCGGGTTGCGCGGTATAGTAGGAAAAAAGTGCAGTACCGATAAAGAAAAAAAGAAGTGAGACGGGGATATACAGCAGCGATCCGAAAAGGGCTGAGGATCTGGCTTCCTTTACTGAACCGGCGCTCATATATCGCTGGATGTAGTTCTGGTCGATGCCGTAATTCTGAAGGTTTATGAAAAGTCCATAGACAAGCACAACCCAGAATGTTGAATCCCTTAGACTTGATCCGAAGCTTCCCAGGCTGAACTTTTGGTGTTCGGCAGCTATCTCAAAAAGCCGGCCGGCTCCCCCCGGCATTTTGATAATAAGGAACAGAGCGCATGCAAGAGCTCCGAGAATAAGAATAATTCCCTGGATGGTGTCGGTCCAGATCACTGCCTTGATCCCGCCAAGCATCGAGTAGATGATGACCGCTATTCCTGTAATGATGATTACGCTCTTGATCTCCCAGCCGAACAGGGCATTGACGGGCAGTGCAAGCAGAAGAAGGATGGCTCCCGTCCTCATCAGCTGGGTCAGTATGTAGCAGGCCGAAGCGTAAACCCTTGCCCACGCGCCGTAGCGGAGTTCCAGGTAATAGTATGCGGAAACGCTTCCGACACTTCTGTATAGTGGTACGAAGAATTTCACGGCTGCATAGGCGGCAAAAGGTATAGTAAGACTGAACACATATGCATTCCAGTCTGATGAATAGGCCTTTCCGGGCAGGGCCAGAAAGCTGATGCTGCTTACAAAGGTTGCAAAAATTGACATTCCCACAGCCCAGGAGGGTATTTTCCCCGCTCCGGTGGTAAACTGGTCGGATGTCTTGTTTCTGAAAAAAAAGGAAGCGCCAAAGATTACGTTCCCTGCCACGAGGGAAAAAAATATCAAAGCGTCAATTAACGTCAGTTTCATTTAACAGGTATGGAAAGTATGGTCCCAGACGGGCGCTTAAATTTACTATTTTTTATAGATTTGTATTGAACAATTCCGGCTTAGAGGTGCTGAAATATCCGGTAATAGAAAAAACGGTTCCTTTCCTCAACCTTCCCGGAGAAAATTGGAATAGTCAGGGATGAAGAAATTCGGTTATTTTGATTCAGCTTCATATAGCACCCCGGAAAAGGGGAAAAAGACTCTGGTCGACAGGATAATTCATTGCAACCGTCTTTATTTCACGCTTAAATATGCTGTTATTGTATTCCGGACAAGGAAGCAGGCCATAAAGGGAGTATATGACACAAAGGCGTGGGCCGATTCATCATTTTACATCTTCAGGTTCATAGAGAAGGCAGGAGGTGTATTCCGGATAACAGGGATGGATAATATCGGCCGCGATCCGGGTCCCGTTGTTTTTATCGGAAATCATATGAGCACCCTTGAGACAATGATACTTCCGGGGATAATTGCTCCGCACCGCGAGGTTACCTTTGTGGTGAAGGAGAGCCTTGTAAAGCATCCTCTCTTCGGTCATGTCATGCGGTCGCGCGATCCGATCATGGTCGGAAGGACTGATCCGAGAAAGGATTTTGAGATAGTGATGACCAAAGGGCTTGACCTTCTTTCAAGGGGTATATCTGTCATTATCTTTCCTCAGAGTACACGCAGCGTCGTTTTCAATCCTGAGGAATTCAATTCACTAGGAGTGAAACTGGCGAAAAAAGCAGGAGTGAATGTTGTGCCCGTTGCATTGAAAACGGATTTCTGGGGACAGGGAAAGATCATAAAGGAACTGGGGCCCCTCGACAGCAGCAAACATATCCACTTCAGATTCGGGGAGTCCTTCCCTGTCAGCGGGGCCGGAAAGGCAGAGAATCAGAAGATAATTGACTTCATTGAGGAATCCCTCAGGGAGTGGAAGGCGTGAAGCGTGATTGCGGTAAGGGCAAAAGATTGCTTCGTCCCGCCGAAGCGGGACTCGCAATGACGGTGGAATAAACGTGCCGCCAGTAACCAGTAACCAGCAACCAGCAACCAAGTATTCGGTATTCGGTATTCGGTATTCGGTAAAACCAGCAACCAGCAACCAGCAACACAGTCCTTTCCATTGTTTCAATATCAGTGTAAATTCGGGGATTTTTTTTAAGTGTAAAAGGTACATTTAATAATTTTTTTTATTTAAATTTGAAGAGAAGCAATCATTTCTTTTCATTAACCTGGTCATTTGAAGTTCTTATTACCTTGATATTAATCACTTAAAACTCTAGTTATGGGAATGTTAGACTGGATCGTTCTTGGCCTTTTCTGCCTGGGCCTGATCGGTATTATCGTTTGGGTGACAAAGAAGAAAACGGAAACATCCACCGATTACTTTCTGGCCGGGCGTGATGCCACATGGCTGGCTATCGGGTCATCCATTTTTGCCTCCAACATCGGATCTGAACATCTTGTAGGTCTGGCGGGAGCCGGTGCCTCCAGCGGGATGGCCATGGCTCACTGGGAAATGCACGGGTGGATCATACTTATCCTGGCGTGGTTTTTTGTTCCCTTTTATGCAAGGAGCGGGGTTTTTACGATGCCCGAATTTCTTGAAAAAAGGTACAACAAGGGCGCAAGAAGTGTTCTCTCCATCATTTCGCTTGTGAGCTACGTATTTACAAAGGTGGCGGTAACGGTTTATGCCGGCGGCATTGTCTTCAAGCAGGTGTTCGGCATCGAGTCGATGTTCGGTATCGATTTTTTCTGGATCAGCGCCATCGGACTGGTTGTTCTGACAGGGATCTATACAACCCTGGGAGGCATGAGGGCTGTTCTTGCCACGTCGATACTTCAGACCCCGATACTTCTGGTGGGATCTATAGTTATACTTATAATCGGGCTCATTAAGGTTGGCGGATGGTCGGAAGTAATGGAGATATGCCGGGCCGTACCGGTAAATGACTATGGAGATTCGATGACCGAGCTGATGCGATCGGCGCAGGACAAGGATTTCCCCTGGACAGGTGTAATACTTGGGTCGGCCATTATCGGTTTCTGGTACTGGTGCACCGACCAGTTCATTGTTCAAAGAGTTCTTTCGGGGCGCAATATGACTCATTCAAGAAGGGGAGCCATCCTCGGAGCAGGATTCAAGCTCCTTCCGGTCTTCATATTCCTTATCCCCGGAATGATTGCCTATGCACTGAATGCCAAGGGTATGATCCTTCTTCCCGATTCTGATTCGGCTTTTGCCGTTCTGGTCAAGGAACTGCTTCCGCTTGGATTCAAGGGACTGGTTGTGGGCGGTATCCTGGCAGCTCTGATGAGTTCACTTGCTTCTTTGTTCAATTCTTCGGCTACGCTCTTCACCGTCGACTTCTATGAGAAGTTCAGGCCTCAGGCCACTGAAAAGGAACTGGTGAGAGTAGGCCGTATTGCTACTGTGGTGGTTGTCATTCTCGGTGTTCTCTGGATTCCGGTGATGAAGGGACTGGGAAAATTCCTTTATGCTTATCTCCAGGATGTCCAGTCGATGCTTGCTCCGGGAATTGCAGCTGTGTTCCTTTTAGGGATACTGTCGAAAAAGATAACTCCCAAAGCCGGTCTCTGGGGCCTTCTGATAGGGTTTGTGCTTGGCATGACCAGGCTGGGATTCAATATCTTCGGCAAGGAAATGTCGGGCGACGGCCTTTTTTACTCAATATTCATCGGAATGAACAATTACAACTATGAAGTTATACTGTTCTTCTTCGTGATAGCTCTTATGCTGGTAATAAGCTACTTCACTCCAAAGGCAGATCCCGCTGCTATCAAGGGGCTTTATATCGGGTCGGCAAGCGCTGAGCAGAAAGCTTTGATAAAAGCCAGCTACAACAACTGGGATCTTTTCTTCTCAGGACTTATCATTGTTGTCATTATTGCATTCTATGTTTACTTCTGGTAAACCGGAGACAGGTATTAATGAATAATTGAAATATTATGTTTGATTTTAACAGTAAAGAGATCTGGTTCGTAACGGGTAGTCAGCACCTTTACGGTCCTGATACCCTGCTTCAGGTAGCTGCTGATTCAAGGGCAATTACGGAGGCTCTCGACAATTCGCCCGGCATTCCGGTAAAGGTAGTTTTCAAGCCTGTCCTTACCACCCCGGAATCCATTTTTGAGCTCTGTTCCGAGGCCAGCCACGACAGCAGATGCATCGGGCTGATAACATGGATGCATACCTTTTCGCCTGCAAAAATGTGGATAAGGGGACTTTCGGTGCTAAGCAAGCCCTTCCTTCATTTCCACACTCAGCTTAACAGGGACATCCCCTGGGATACTATTGACATGGACTTCATGAATCTCAACCAGTCGGCTCACGGAGACAGGGAATTCGGGTTCATAGGATCGAGGATGCGCCTTAACCGGAAGGTTGTTGTCGGTCACTGGGAGGATCCTGAAGTTATTGAACGGATAGCAGTCTGGACAAGGGTTGCCGCTGCTTTTGATGATGCCAGGAATATGAAGGTGGCGCGTTTCGGCGATAATATGCGCGATGTGGCAGTTACAGAAGGCAACAAGGTAAGCGCCCAGATACAAATGGGCTACTCGGTTTATGGCTACGGGATCGGCGACCTGGTCGCTGCCGTCAATGCTGTTGATGAAAGCCGCGTGAGAGAACTTATCGAAGAATACAAGGCCGCCTATCATGTCACAAAAGCAGTTGAGGAATCGGAGACTTTATGGGATGCCGCACGTATTGAGGCTGGGATGTCAAAATTCCTTGAGGACGGGAAATTCAAGGCATTCACCACCACCTTTGAGGATCTTCACGGGCTGAAGCAATTGCCCGGACTGGCGGTCCAGAGGCTTATGGAGAAAGGATACGGCTTCGGGGCTGAAGGCGACTGGAAGACTGCAGCCCTTGTGAGGACCATAAAAGTTATGGCGTCAGGATTACCGGGAGGGACCTCTTTCATGGAGGATTACACTTACCATCTTGATCCAGCCGGGATGAGGATCCTTGGAGCACATATGCTCGAAGTATGCCCTTCGATAGCTATCGATAAGCCTTATCTCGAGGTTCATCCTTTGTCGATAGGAGGTAAGGCCGATCCCGCAAGGCTTGTTTTCAAGTCTGCCACTGGTAAAGCCATCTGCGCTTCGCTTATCGATCTTGGAAACAGATTCAGGATGATCGTCAGT
The DNA here is from genome assembly GCA_964429295.1 of uncultured Rikenellaceae bacterium. Taxonomy (GTDB): domain Bacteria; phylum Bacteroidota; class Bacteroidia; order Bacteroidales; family VadinHA17; genus LD21. The sequence continues at coordinate 3,526 of CAYSBL010000009.1, read as the reverse complement.
AAGGTTGAAGTGGTTGATTGTCCCGATATGCCCAACCTGCCTGTTGCCAGCGTACTCTGGAAGCCGGAACCCGACCTGAAAACCGGGGCAGGTGCATGGATCATTGCCGGAGGCGCCCATCATACGGGATTCAGCACGGCAATAAACGCCGAATATATTGAAGATCTGACCGGAATGATGGGAATTGAATTCCTGCTGATCGATGAAAAATGTGATCTGGCTGAATTCAGGAAAGAGATCCGGCTGAATGAGGTATATTACCACATTGCAGGCGGTATCTTCTGACCTGAGCCAGATATTTTGGATTAAGTACCTCAATCTGAATCGGGAGCATGAAGCTTTATTCAGAATACCGGAGGCATCTCAATGCGGTTGACTGCATTATTTTCGGTTACGACATTCTAGATAAGGAGATCAAACTGCTCCTGATAAAGAGGAGTTTTGAACCTGCCATGGGCTTTTGGTCACTTGCCGGCGGGTTTGTGAAGGAGTCAGAAAGTCTCGATGAGGCAGCCAGCCGTATTCTTTACCAGCTGACAGGCCTCAGGGATGTATATCTTGAGCAGTCGTATACCTATGGCGGTATCGGGAGGGATCCGGGTGCAAGAGTTATTTCAACAGCTTACCGGGCCCTGATCAAGATAACGGATATCGACCGGGAGCTTAGCGAGGTGAACGGAGCTCACTGGCAGTCGCTGGAGAGGCTGCCACATCTGATTTTCGATCACGGAATAATGGTGGCAAGAGCCCTTGAAGAACTGCAGATCCAGATTAAGGTCAAACCTGTCGGATTTGAATTGCTTCCCGAGAAGTTCACTCTGGTTCAGCTTCAGGATCTTTATGAGGCGATATACCAGAAGAATATCGACAAAAGGAATTTCAGGAAAAAGATCCTTTCAATGGATATCCTTGAAAAACTTGACGAAAAGGAAAGGGAGACTTCAAAAAAGGGAGCATTTTATTACAGGTTCCAGAGAGAACGTTATGAGAGTTATGTGACTCAGGGTTTTGACTTCAGTCTGGATGTCAGTTAAATAAGTTCAGTCAGGAAAAATGTTTGTCATAAAATAACCCGGATATGCTCGATATACTGAAGAAAGAAGTCTACCAGGCCAATATGGATCTGGTACGACATGGCCTGGTGATCCACACCTGGGGCAATGCCAGTGGCAGGGATCCCGGAAGCGGGCTGATAGTTATCAAACCTTCGGGAGTAAGCTATTCTTCGCTGAAGGCAGCTGATATGGTGGTACTGGATCCTGATGGCAAAAAGGTTGAAGGTGATTTCAATCCTTCCACTGATGCCGCGACACACCTTTATTTGTATAGGGAATATCCTTCTATCGGAGGCGTCGTCCATACTCATTCATCGTATGCAACATCCTGGGCACAGGCAGGCAGGGATATTCCTCCCCTTGGAACCACCCATGCCGATCACTATTATGGAGAGGTTCCTTGTACACGCGGGCTCAGGGACGATGAGGTAAAAAATGATTACGAACTTAATACGGGCAGGGTCATAGTGGAAAGACTGGGGAAACTTGATCCGCTTTTTGTTCCTTCGGTCCTGGTTCACGGTCATGGACCGTTCTGCTGGGGACTTGATGCCACAGAGGCGGTTTACAATGCAGCTGCCCTGGAGGAAATTGCAAAGATGGCTCTTTATACGGTATTGCTGGGCGGAAATAGATCCATAGAAAAGTACCTGCTCGACAAGCACTTCCTCAGAAAACACGGGAAGAACGCCTATTACGGGCAGGGGAAAAAGTAAAGCTTATTAAAATCATATCATGACAGACAAATATGTTATCGGCCTCGATTACGGAACAGACTCCGTCAGGGCTGTGGTTGTAAATACGGCAACCGGTGAGACGGCAGGGACCTCGGTCTTTGAATATCCAAGGTGGAAAAAAGGATTTTACTGTGATCCCGCTCTCAACCGCTTTCGCCAGCACCCTCTCGACTATATAGAAGGCATGGAGTATACAGTGAGGGAAGCTATTAAAGGACTGCCTCAGGAAATAGCAGATAATATTGCCGGTATTACCGTTGATACAACAGGATCTACACCTGTGGCAGTCGACCGCCAGGGAGTACCGCTGTCCTTGAAGCCGGGTTTTGAGGATGATCCCGATGCCATGTTTGTATTGTGGAAAGATCATACTGCAATAAGGGAAGCTGCAGAGATAAATGAAATTTCAAGATCATGGGGAGGGATCGATTTTACCATGTACGAGGGAGGTGTTTATTCCTCAGAATGGTTCTGGGCAAAGATACTGCACGTGATCCGCTCCAACGAAAGGGTAAGGCAAAACGCCTTTTCGTGGGTTGAACACTGCGACTGGATCCCGGCATTGCTTACAGGTGAGACTGATCCCCTGAAGTTAAAGAGAAGCCGTTGTGCCGCAGGACACAAGGCCATGTGGCATCCCGATTTCAACGGGCTTCCTTCGGAAGAGTTCCTGGTTCGTCTCGATCCGCTGCTGTCAGGTCTCAGGGACCGTCTGTTCACTGAAACCTATACCTGTGAGGTGAGCGCCGGGGTCATCTCTGAAGAGTGGTCGCAGCGCCTGGGGCTTCCTTCAGGGGTATTGATCGGAACGGGCGCTTTTGATGCCCATCTGGGAGCAATAGGTGGTGAGATAAGGCCCTATCAGCTGATAAAGGTAATGGGTACATCAACCTGCGATATGCTTGTTGCACCTATGAGTGAGGCCGGGGATAAGCTTGTTGCAGGTATATGCGGACAGGTGGAGGGTTCGATTATCCCCGGAATGCTTGGGCTCGAAGCCGGACAATCGGCTTTCGGCGATGTCTATGCATGGTTTGGAAAACTGCTGATGTGGCCGGTGGAAGAGATAGTTTCAACAATGACCTGGCTGGATGCAGATACAAGGGAGAAGATCAAAACGGAAACATCCGAAAGAATGATAGCCGAGCTTAGCCGCCAGGCCGGATTGCTGCCTGACGAAGAGACATCTATTATTGCACTTGACTGGCTCAACGGGCGGAGGACTCCCTTTGCAAACCAGGAACTTAAGGGAGCTGTTGCAGGATTGTCGCTCGGATCCGATGCTCCCAGGATCTTTAAATCTTTGGTCGAGGCAACTGCCTTCGGATCGAGAATGATAAACGACAGATTCATTGCGGAAGGTGTCAGGATTGACGGTGTGATAGCAATTGGAGGAGTTGCCAGAAAGAATCCCTGGGTTATGCAGGTCGTCTCTGATGTTCTCAATATGCCGATCAGGATAGCAAGTTCCGATCAGACCTGCGCTCTCGGATCGGCAATGGCAGCCTCGGTAATGGCAGGCATTCACCCTGATTTCGAATCAGCCCGGAAAGCCATGGGAGGAGGCTTTGAAAAGGAATACAGACCCGATCCGGAAAAGGCGCGGAAATATGATGAATTGTATCTCAGATATAAGAAGTTTGGGACATTCATCGAAAATGAACTGAATTGAGCAGCATGCAAAGCCTTTCCCCCCTGGGGCCTGTCTGCCGAAGCGGCAGCGCAGGCAGGGAA